>NZ_AKJS01000100.1 GCF_000282215.1 Pseudomonas sp. GM21 | reverse complement strand
TGTTTTGTCCGCAGGAAAGTTCATACCGCATTACTGGGCAGCTCTTGGCTGTCACCGTCCCCCGACAATGCTAAGGTTCGGCCCTAGCATCTGTATTTTTCCAAGGAAGCCTTTATGCCGGACGCCACGTCGCTCAATGCTGCTTTTATGGTGGTTCAAAGCAACAGTTTGAATGAACTGCGCAGCCTGGTGATTAGCGTAATGCGGCGTTATCCACTGGCTCCCCTGGAAAATGAAATTGCTCTGGTGCAGAGCAATGGCATCGCGCAGTGGCTTAAGTTGGCACTGGCCGAAGATCCGGAAGAAGATGACATGGGCGGCTGCGGTATTGCTGCAGCTATTGACGTGCAGTTACCTGGTAGCTTCATGTGGCAGCTTTATCGCATGGTCCTTGGACGGGATGAAATCCCGGTCAAATCATTGCTCGATAAAGCTCCGCTGACTTGGCGTTTGATGCGCCTACTTCCGCAACTGATCAACCAGCCACACTTCGAGCCGCTGCAACGCTTCCTGACCCATGACACTGATTTGCGTAAGCGCTATCAATTGGCTGAGCGACTGGCGGATCTGTTCGACCAATACCAGGTCTACCGGGCCGACTGGCTCGAAGACTGGGCAGAAGGTCGTCACCAACTCCGCAACGGCAGAGGCGAAGCCAAGCCCCTGGCCCCGGCGAACTGCTGGCAGGCGGAATTATGGCGAGCGCTGTTGCTGGATGTGGGTGAGGAAGGCATGGCGCAAAGCCGTGCCGGTGTTCATCAGCGGTTTATCGAACGCATCAACAGCCTCGACGTCGCCCCCAGCGGATTGCCTTCACGGGTGATCGTTTTCGGGATTTCTTCACTGCCCGCTCAAGCCCTCGAAGCACTTGCCGGACTGGCCCGATTCAGCCAGGTTCTGCTGTGTGTGCATAACCCCTGTCGTTACCATTGGGCCGACATCGTCGCCGATAAAGACCTGCTTCGGCATCAATACAAGCGCCAGGCTCGCAAAAGCGGAATGCCTGTTGTGCTCGACCCGCAAACGCTCCACCAGCATGCTCATCCGCTACTGGCTGCCTGGGGTAAACAGGGGCGGGACTACATCAATCTTCTCGACAGCTATGACGATCCCAACAGCTATAGCTCCGCATTTCGTGACGGACGCATTGACCTGTTCAGCGATACCCAGCCAAAGAATCTGCTCAATCAATTGCAGGACGACATTCTCGAGTTGCGTCCACTGAGCGAGACGCGAGACTGCTGGCCAGCCGTCGATCTGGAGCAGGACGAGTCGATCCGTTTTCACATCGCCCATAGTGCCCAGCGTGAAGTTGAGATCCTCCATGATCAGTTGCTCGCGCGCTTCAGTGCTGATCCGGACCTCAGGCCCCGCGACATCATCGTGATGGTCCCGGACATCGACAGTTATGCACCGCATATTCGCGCGGTATTCGGTCAGCTTGAGCGCCACGATCCACGTTTCATTCCGTTCACGCTGGCGGATCAAGGCCAGCGTGGTCGCGATCCCCTGCTGATTGCTGTCGAACACCTGCTCAAACTCCCCGATAGCCGTTTTCCCGTCAGTGAGATTCTCGACTTGCTGGACGTTCCTGCATTACGTGCCCGTTTTGGCGTTGAGGAGCGAGACCTGCCGACGCTGCATCGCTGGATCGAAGGTGCGGGCATTCGCTGGGGAATGAATGCCGAACAGCGTGCGGGTCTGGGATTGCCTGAAGCGCTGGAGCAAAACACTTGGCGATTCGGCCTGCGCCGGATGCTGCTGGGTTATGCCGTGGGCAGCGCCAACGCGTGCGAAGGCATCGAGCCTTACGACGAAATCGGCGGTCTGGATGCCGCGCTCATCGGACCTTTGGTGGCCCTTCTGGATGCGCTGGAGATTGCCCACCAGGAACTGACTCAACCTGCACCGCCCAAACAGTGGGGTGTGCGTCTGCAAGCACTGGTGCAACTATTCTTCCAGGCCAGCAACGAGCACGACGACTACTTGCTGGCCCAGCTGGAAGAGTTACGCGAAACCTGGCTCGACACCTGTGAGTCCGTCGGTTTGCAGGACGATTTGACGTTAACCGTGGTACGGGAAGCCTGGCTGGCCGGACTGGATCAGGGCCGGCTGTCCCAGCGTTTTCTGGCCGGTGCAGTCAACTTCTGCACCTTGATGCCGATGCGGGCGATTCCGTTCAAACGGGTCTGTCTGCTGGGCATGAACGACGGCGACTATCCGCGTGCGCAACCACCGCTGGATTTCGATCTCATGGGCAGTGACTACCGTCCCGGTGATCGATCTCGCCGCGAAGATGACCGTTATCTTCTTTTGGAAGCACTGTTGTCGGCCCGGGATCAACTCTATATCAGCTGGGTTGGCCGAAGCATTCGGGATAACAGCGAACGCCCGGCCTCCGTGCTGATCGGCCAATTGCGGGACCATCTCGCCAGCGGCTGGCGACTGCGCGATGAGGGCAAGGACCTGCTAGAGGCCATGACTCAGGAACACCCATTGCAGCCCTTCAGCGCTCGCTACTTTCATGAAGGTGACGCGCTGTTCAGCTATGCCAATGAGTGGCAGGTACTTCATCGCGTCACTGATCAGGTGGCTGACGGTGAAGTACTTGAGGCTTACGTGCAGGAGGAGCCGCTGAGCCTCGGTCAATTGCAGGATTTCGTGCGCAATCCCGTGCGACATTTTTTCAGCCAGCGGCTCAAGGTATTTTTCGAAGCGGCTGAAGTGCCGTTAGCCGATGAAGAACCATTTGTCCTCGATGCGCTGCAACGCTATACCCTCAGCGACAGTCTGCTTGCAGCGGCTCTGGGACGCATTGAACACGCCGATCAGGCACTTGAAGACCAGGCCACACGCTTGCAAAACAGTGGGCTGTTGCCCATGGCCGGTTTCGGCGAATGCCTTCAGCGTGAGTTGATCGAACCGCTGCCGGATCTGGTGCGGCGTTATCAACAACTCCTGGCGTTATGGCCGACACCGCTTACCAGCGCTCTGCCGGTGAATCTTGAATTGGAAGGACTGCGTCTGGAAGGTTGGCTCAGTGGTCTGCACCAGCGTGCAGACGGAGGTTTGCTGTCGGTTACGACCATCCCCAATAGCATTGGCTCAATTAAAACCCGCAAATGGCATCGCTTGACGCGTCCTTGGGTCAATCACCTGGTTGCCTGCGCCAGCGGCATACCGATAACCACCGGGCTGGTGGCCAGCGACGACAGCCTGCTGCTGGAGCCGCTGGAGAAGGGCGCCGCACTTGAAATCCTGGGGCATCTCCTGCAAGCCTGGCGCGCCGGCATGCGTCAGCCACTGCCGATTGCAGTAAAAACCGCCTTCGCCTGGCTTGGCCAGACCGATCCGCTGAAAGCCGAAGCCGCTGCCCGGAAAGCCTATGAAGGCGATGGTCAGACTACTGATGGAGAGCGCCGCGAAAGCCCTGCACTCACCCGGCAGTTTGCTGATTACGATGCACTGCTCGCTGACGAAACATTCCCCGACTGGTGCAACGCGTTGTACAAACCGATGCTTGAAGCCCCCTGGCGTTCACTGACCAGCGAGGAGGCTCGTTGATGACCACAAAAACGCCTCTGGCGCTGGCATTCCCCCTGCGCGGCAGCCAACTGATCGAAGCCAGCGCCGGGACCGGCAAGACCTTCACCATTTCCGCGCTTTATCTGCGCCTTGTACTGGGTCACGGAAATGACGCGAGTGGTTACGGGCGTGAACTGTTGCCGCCGCAAATCCTCGTTGTGACCTTCACCGATGCGGCCACCAAAGAGTTACGTGAACGTATACGTACACGCCTGGCCGAAGCCGCGCGGTTCTTCCGTGAGGAGACGACGGCGCCGGATGGCCTGATTGCCGAACTGCGTGATCAGTACCTCCCCGAACAGTGGTCAGGCTGCGCAAATCGTCTGGACATCGCCGCGCAATGGATGGATGAGGCAGCCGTCTCGACCATCCACAGTTGGTGTCAACGCATGCTGCGCGAACATGCCTTTGATAGCGGCAGCTTGTTTACCCAGACCCTGGAAACCGATCACAGCGATTTGTTGGGCGAAGTCCTGCGCGATTACTGGCGATTGTTTTGTTACCCGATGCAAGGCGATGCGCTGAATTGGGTGCGCAACAATTGGGGCGGTCCGGCGGCATTGCTGCCGCGCGTGCGCGGTTTGTTCGCCAGCGAACGCGACAGTGTTGAAGGAAAAGAACCGGCAGAGCTGATCAACGAATGTTTGCAGGAGCGACGTAGCGCGCTGCTCGAACTCAAGATGCCTTGGCGCCAATGGGCGGACGAGCTGCTGCTCATCTGTCATCAAGGCGTAACGAGCAAGAGTGTCGACGGTCGAAAAATGCAGGCGCGCTACTTCGAGCCCTGGTTCGAAAAAATCAAAGCGTGGGCTGAAGATGAAGCGCTTGAGCAACTGGACATCGGCACCGGCTTCATTCGTCTGACGCCCGATGGCATGGCCGAAGCCTGGAAGGGCGAAGCACCCCGTCATCCAGGATTGGAGGCAATGCCCGGTCTCAAGGCCAGCCTCGACGGACTGCCGACCCCCGATGCTGCCGTTCTGCAACATGCCGCCCATTGGGTTGGAACACGCTTCGAGGAAGAAAAACGCCGCCGCGCGGAGATGGGCTTCGATGACATGCTGCTGCGCCTGGATGCCGCCTTGCAATCCGAGGGTGGTGAGCGCTTGGCGACCTTGATTCGTGAGCAGTTCCCGGTCGCGTTGATCGACGAGTTCCAGGACACCGACCCGGTGCAATACCGGATCTTCGAAAGCATCTATCGCATCGAGGACAACAATCCGGAATGCGGCTTGTTCCTCATTGGTGACCCGAAGCAGGCGATCTATGCTTTTCGTGGCGCCGACATTTACACCTACCTGCGCGCCCGTGAGGCCACTACCGGTCGACTGCACACGCTGGGCACAAATTTCCGCTCCAGCCACGGCATGGTCAGTGCGGTGAATCATGTTTTCGAACGCGCCGAGTCTCGTGAGCTGGGGCGCGGAGCCTTCCTGTTTCGGGAAAAAAATGGCGAAAACCCCGTGCCGTTTCTACCCGTCGAGTCCCAGGGCCGTAAAGAGGTTTTGCGCGTAGAGGGGGAAGTGGTCCCGTCCCTGAATATCTGGCATTTGTCCGCAGAGCAACCCCTGTCCGGTGCTGTGTACCGACAACAACTGGCTGCTGCCTGCGCCAGTGAAATCACGGCACTGCTCAACGGCGGACAGCAAGGGCGGGCGGGGTTTGTCGAGGCTGGCAAGGACTTCAGAGGTCTGCTCCCGGCGGATTTCGCAATCCTTGTTCGCGATGGCAAAGAAGCTCAAGCGGTGCGAGGCGAACTCTCGGCCCGAGGTGTGCGTAGCGTTTATCTGTCGGACAAGGACTCGGTGTTCGCCGCACAAGAAGCTCACGATGTGCTGACCTGGCTCAAGGCCTGTGCCGAGCCCGATGTCGAGCGGCCTCTGCGAGCCGCGTTGGCCTGCATCACGCTGAATCTGTCGCTGGCTGAACTGGAGCGTTTGAATCAGGACGAGCTGGCCTGGGAAGCTCGGGTCATGCAATTCCGTGGCTATCGCGAACTCTGGCGCAAGCAAGGTGTGCTGCCGATGCTGCGACGTTTGCTGCATGACTTCCAGCTCCCGCAGGCATTGATTGCGCGCAGCGACGGTGAGCGAATACTGACCAATCTGCTGCACCTGTCCGAATTGCTGCAGCAGGCAGCGGCCGAGCTCGACGGCGAGCAGGCGCTGATTCGTCATTTGTCCGAGCATCTGGCGTTGTCCGGTCAGGCCGGCGAAGAGCAGATCCTGCGCCTGGAAAGCGACGAACAACTGGTCAAGGTTGTGACCATTCACAAGTCCAAGGGCCTTGAGTATCCCTTGGTGTTCCTGCCTTTCATTTGTTCGGCGAAACCGGTGGATGGCAGTCGTCTGCCGCTGCATTACCACGACGAAAACGGCAAGGCTCAGGTGACCCTCAAGCCGACTGCCGAGTTGATTGCCCTGGCCGATGATGAGCGTCTGGCCGAGGATCTGCGCTTGCTGTATGTCGCCCTGACTCGCGCGCAACATGCGTGCTGGCTCGGCGTGACGGATCTCAAACGCGGCAATAACAGCAGTTCGGTGTTGCACCTGTCGGCGTTGGGTTACTTGTTGGGGGGCGGATTGCCATTGGCCGAAACGGTAGGCTTGAAGCGCTGGCTGGAAGACTTGCAGCAGGACTGCCCCACGCTGACCTACGCTGAAATGCCGTCAGCCACCGCCGAGCACTACCGGCCGCCGCAAAATCAGGCGACCTTGCTCGCGCTGCGCGTCCCCAAACGCAAGGCCAGTGAAAACTGGTGGATCGCCTCCTACAGCGCCCTGCGCATTGGCGACCGTTTGAGTGTGGGCAGTGACGAAGCGCCGGAAAGCCCGCAAGCGCAAAAGCTCTTCGACGATGAACGCCTTGATCCGCACGCTCCACGAGAAGTGGCGGCCGGTGGCGGTGATATCCATCGATTCCCCCGAGGCCCCAACCCCGGCACCTTTCTCCATGGTTTGCTGGAATGGGCCGGCGACGAAGGTTTTGCCGCCACCCCACAAGCGGTAGAAGACGCGATTGCCCGACGCTGCAACCGCCGTGGCTGGGAAGGCTGGATCACCACGCTGAGCGATTGGCTGCAACATTTACTCAAGTCGCCACTGCACCTCGGCAGTGGGTCGGCACCGGTGATTTTCGAGCAACTGACCCAGTACCGCGTCGAGATGGAGTTCTGGTTTGCCAGCCATAAAGTCGACGTGCTCAAACTGGATGAACTGGTGTGCCAACACACCCACAACGGCGTTGCCCGAGTGGCGGCCGAACCGGTCTTGCTCAACGGCATGTTCAAGGGCTTTATCGACCTCACCTTCGAGCACGAAGGTCGCTACTACGTTGCCGACTACAAATCCAACTGGCTGGGTGTTGATGACGCGGCCTACACCGAACCGGCCATGGAGCAGTCGATTCTCGACAACCGCTATGACCTGCAATATGTGTTGTACCTGCTCGCCTTGCACCGGCAACTCAAGGCGCGGCTTGTCGACTACGATTACGACCGGCATGTCGGCGGTGCGGTCTACCTGTTCCTGCGGGGTTCGCGTGCCGCCACCCAAGGTGCGTATTTCGCCCGTCCACCCAAAGAACTGATCGAGCGACTGGACCGTATGTTCCAGGGCAAGCCAGAACCCAAGGCCGAACCCGCGTGGGAAAAGGGAGTACTGCTATGAGTCGCACCTTCGCCGATTTGCTGCCCACACCCTTGGCGGCCGAAAGCCTGGCGGAACTGGCGCCGTTGAGTCGTGCCGATGACCTGCTGCTGTTACTGACGCGCTGGGTTGAACGCGGCTGGTTGCGAGCGCTGGACAAGGCCTTTGTCGCCTTCCTCCACGAACTCGCCCCCGACGATGATCCGTTGGTGTTGCTCGCTGCTGCGCTGACCAGTCACCAACTGGGCCACGGTCATGTGTGTCTGGATCTGTTCGAGACGCTGAAAGAACCGGATTTCGCCCTGTCGCTGCCCCCTGAAGGTGATCTGCACAGTGGCGCGATGGTATTGCCTTCGCAATTGCTGGAAGCGTTGGACGGTGCCCATTGGTGCAAGGTATTGGCCTCCAGCAATCTGGTGGCGCTGGCCGCAGACGGTCGTGAATCCGCGCAATCTCGGCCTCTGGTTTTATCCGGCAAGCGCCTGTACCTGCGCCGCTACTGGGCTTACGAAAGACGCATCGACGATGCCTTGCGCCTGCGCTTGGCTGAACACGAAACGACGCCGGATGATTTACCCCAACGCTTGACCGGCTTGTTCGGTTCCGCCAAAACCGGTGAAGTGATCGACTGGCAGAAACTCGCCTGTGCCCTGGCGACTCGCAGTGCGTTCAGCATCGTGACCGGCGGCCCGGGTACCGGCAAGACCACCACCGTGGTGCGTTTGCTGGCCTTGCTCCAGGCGCCCGCCGTGGAAGCCGGCAAACCCCTGCGCATCCGGCTTGCCGCACCCACCGGGAAAGCGGCGGCCCGGCTCACGGAGTCGATCAGCCAACAGGTCCGGACCCTGGCCGTCACCGAGTCGGTTCGCGGCCAGATCCCCTCTGATGTCACCACCGTGCACCGTTTGCTGGGTAGTCGTCCCGGCACACGACACTTCCGCCATCACGCGGGTAATCGCTTGCCGCTGGATGTGCTGGTGGTGGACGAAGCATCGATGATCGACCTGGAAATGATGGCCAACCTGCTGGACGCGATGCCGGCCCACGCGCGGTTGGTGTTGTTGGGGGATAAGGATCAGCTGGCATCGGTGGAGGCCGGCGCTGTTTTGGGCGATCTGTGCCGGGATGCCGAGGCGGGTTGGTACAGCCCGCAGACTCGCCAGTGGCTGGAAGCGGTCAGTGGTGAAAACCTGGAGGCCAGTGGTTTGCAGGCCGACACCCTGGGCACTCATCCACTCGCCCAGCAAGTGGTCATGCTGCGCCATTCGCGCCGGTTCGGTGAGGGCAGCGGCATTGGACAATTGGCGCGCTGGGTCAACCAGCAACAACCTGAACACGCCCGCAAGTTATTGGCCGCTCGAAGCCACGACGATGTGTTTTCCCTGCCGCTCAAGGGTGAGCAAGACCGGGCGCTGGAGCGCTTGTTGCTCGAAGGCCATGGTAAAGGGCCGCAAGGCTATCGCCACTATTTGAATATTCTGCGCAGGCTGCGGCCAGCGCTCGACAGCCCGCTCGACGATGCAGGCTGGACCGAATGGGCGCGGGAAGTGTTGCAAGCCTTCGACGCTTTCCAGTTGCTGTGTGCCGTCCGTAAAGGGCCATGGGGCGTGGAGGGGTTGAATCAGCGAGTGACCGCCGCGTTGCTCAAGGCCCGACTGATCGACAGCGATCAGCAGTGGTACGAAGGGCGCCCCGTGTTGATGACCCGTAACGACTATGGCCTGGGGTTGATGAACGGCGACATCGGCATCGCCCTCAAACTGCCGGAACGTGAGGGACCCGACGCCGGCAAACAGGTGCTGCGCGTGGCGTTCCCACGCAATGATGGTCAGGGCGGCGTACGTTTTGTCCTGCCGAGTCGGCTCAACGATGTCGAAACCGTCTATGCCATGACCGTGCACAAATCCCAGGGCTCGGAATTTGCCCATACCGCGCTGATTCTGCCGGACGCCCTGAACCCGGTGCTCACCAAGGAACTGATCTACACCGGGATCACCCGGGCCAAGCACTGGTTCACCTTGATCGAGCCACGTGCCGGCGTCTTCGAAGAGGCCGTGCGGCGCAAGGTCAAGCGCTTGAGCGGGTTGATGCTGGAGCTCGAAGAGGGGATTGCACCAAGCCCTTGACGCCAGATTGCCCCTTTTCCACTACACTGTTGATGACATCTGTTTCCTGCATTGGAGACGCGCAGCATGGCTGAGGAAGGCAAGCAATCGATCACTATCAAGGCTATGGCCTACTTGGCTGGCGGCTTTCTTGTCGTCTTGGTATCTGCCACGAAGCTACTGGACACTTACTTCGAGATGACGCTGTTGCCTGACGCCAAAGTCTGGTTGTTAGGTGTGTGGGACTGGCTGCTGTTAGAAACGGCAATGCCGAATTGGTCACTGCTGATGATTACCGTGGCTTTAACCAGCATTGTGACTGTAGCGTTTTACTACTACCGCACCGCTGACGAACCCTACAGCGAGTTACATGAGATAGAGCGAAAAATTTACAAAACCAACAACCCTCAGTTTCCACGGTTGACCGATAACCAAACGCTGCTGATGGAAGCTTTGGCCTATCATGCAAACTTCAGAAAGGTTGCAAATCTAGACTCCATTTGCAAACTTGTCTCGCTCGGCAAGTTGGAAGTTGAGGACGGTCTAAAGCAACTACAAGTTAAACGTCTTGTGAGGCAAAAAGTAACCCGGGGTACGTTCGGTGCCACCATTTTCGAACTTACCCTGGCAGGTAAGGACTATGCGTTAGAGCGACTTGAGTTAACGTAATAGAACACCGGACACCTATTTACGTTACGGTTCCGCTACCTGATTCCGTGAAGATTCTTAGTCGGCAAACAACATCTCCCGGCTTTCCCCCATCAACAGGCCCTGATTCTGTTCAGTGACCGAGCGGATGTAATCCCACAACAGGGTGATCCGCTTGAGCTTGCGCAGGTCTTCGCGGCAGTACATCCAGAATTGCCGCGTAATGTTGATCTCTTGCGGCAACACCGGCAGCAGCCGTAGGTCCTGAGCCGCGAGGAAGCACGGCAAAATTGCAAGCGACCGCCCTTGCTGCGCCGCCACGAATTGCGCGATCACGCTGGTGCTGCGCAAATTGGCGCTGGCGCCGGGCAGCACATTCGCCAGGTACAACAGCTCTGAGCTGAATGCCAGATCGTCGACATAACTGATGAATGAATGCTTGCCCAAGTCTGCCGGGCGGCGGATGGGTGGGTGTTTGTCCAAATAGTCCTGGGTCGCGTAGAGCTGTAATTTGTAGTCGCAGAGTTTGCAGCAGACGTACGGGCCATGCTCCGGGCGCTCCAGGGCGATGACGATGTCCGCCTCGCGCTTGGACAGGCTGATGAAGTGCGGCAGCGGCAGGATGTCCACCGAGATCGCCGGATAGGCGTCGACGAAATGGCTCAGCTGCGGGGTGATGAAAAAGCTGCCGAAGCCTTCGGTGCAGCCCATGCGCACATGCCCGGATAACGCGACCCCGGACCCCGAAACCTGCTCGCAAGCCATATGCAGCGTGCTTTCAATCGACTCGGCATAACCGAGTAACCGCTGGCCTTCGGCGGTCAGGACAAAACCGCTGGTCCGGGATTTCTCGAACAATAAGGTTCCCAGCGCCGCTTCCAGCGAACTGATGCGCCGCGACACGGTGGTGTAGTCCACTGCCAGGCGCTTGGCCGCAGTGCTGGCCTTGCGGGTGCGGGCGACTTCGAGGAAAAACTTGAGGTCATCCCAGTTCAGCGAGCCTAAAGACGTGATGTTTTTTTGCATGATGGACCGGCTTTTATGTGCGTTCTTATTAGAAGTTTGCACATCTATACTCCAAAAACAGCCCCATAACCAATTCGCAACACACGTCTCATCACAAGGCGACTTTCTCGCCTTGGCTCCCAAGATAAAAACAAGCATCCGGAGACCCACATGAACGCATCGCTCACGCCTAACGAAACCACCGCGCAGAAGGTCAAGCTGTTGATCGACGGCCAGTGGGTCGAATCCAAGTCCACCGAGTGGCATGACATCGTCAACCCGGCGACTCAGCAAGTGTTGGCCAAGGTGCCGTTTGCGACCACCGAAGAAGTCGACGCCGCGATCAGCGCTGCCCATCGTGCCTTCCAGACCTGGAAGCTGACGCCGATCGGCGCGCGGATGCGCATCATGCTCAAGCTCCAGGCGCTGATTCGTGAACACTCCAAGCGTATCGCCGTGGTGCTGAGTGCCGAACAGGGCAAAACCATCGCCGACGCTGAAGGCGACATTTTCCGTGGCCTGGAAGTGGTCGAGCACGCCTGCTCCATCGGCAGCCTGCAAATGGGCGAGTTTGCCGAGAACGTGGCCGGCGGTGTCGACACCTACACGCTGCGTCAGCCCATCGGCGTGTGCGCGGGCATCACCCCGTTCAACTTCCCGGCGATGATTCCGCTGTGGATGTTCCCCATGGCTATCGCCTGCGGCAACACCTTCGTGCTCAAACCGTCCGAACAGGACCCGATGTCGACCATGCTCCTGGTGGAACTGGCCATCGAGGCCGGCGTTCCGGCGGGCGTCCTTAACGTCGTGCATGGCGGCAAGGAAGTGGTTGACGCACTCTGCACGCACAAAGACATCAGGGCGGTTTCCTTCGTCGGCTCGACCGCCGTCGGTACTCACGTCTACGACCTGGCCGGCAAGCACGGCAAGCGCGTGCAATCGATGATGGGCGCGAAGAACCACGCCGTGGTGCTGCCGGATGCCAATCGCGAACAAGCGCTGAATGCCCTGGTCGGCGCCGGTTTTGGCGCAGCGGGTCAACGCTGCATGGCCACCTCCGTGGTGGTATTGGTGGGCGCGGCCAAGCAATGGCTGCCGGACTTGAAAGCGCTGGCGCAGAAACTGACCGTGAATGCCGGCAGCGAGCCAGGCACCGATGTCGGCCCGGTGATCTCGAAAAAAGCCAAGGCGCGCATTCTCGATCTGATCGAAAGCGGCATCAAGGAAGGCGCCAAACTGGAGCTGGACGGTCGCGAGATCACGGTTCCAGGTTACGAGAAGGGTAACTTTGTCGGCCCGACCTTGTTCTCCGGCGTGACCACCGACATGCAGATCTACACCCAGGAAATCTTCGGCCCGGTGCTGGTGGTGCTGGAAGTGAATACGCTCGACGAAGCGATTGCGCTGGTCAACGCCAACCCGTTCGGCAACGGTACCGGCCTGTTCACCCAGAGCGGTGCGGCGGCGCGCAAATTCCAGAACGAAATCGACGTCGGTCAGGTTGGCATCAACATCCCGATTCCTGTGCCAGTCCCGTTCTTCAGTTTCACCGGTTCGCGCGGCTCCAAGCTCGGCGACCTCGGCCCGTATGGCAAGCAAGTGGTGCAGTTCTACACTCAGACCAAGACCGTCACCAGTCGCTGGTTCGATGACGACAGCGTCAACGACGGTGTGAACACCACCATCAACTTGCGTTAAGGAGCCGGACATGAAAATCGCTTTTATCGGTCTCGGCAACATGGGCGCCCCGATGGCGCGCAACCTGATCAAGGCGGGTCACGCCTTGCGTCTGGTCGACCTGAATAAAACCGTGCTGGCAGAGCTTGAGCAACTGGGCGGCAGCATCAGCGCTTCGGCCCGTGAAGCGGCACAAGGCGCGGAACTGGTGATCACTATGCTCCCGGCCGCTGTACATGTGCGCAGCGTGTGGCTGGGTGAAGACGGCGTTCTCGCCGGTATCGGCCAAGGTGTACCGGCCGTGGATTGCAGCACCATTGATCCACAGACCGCACGCGATGTTGCCGCCGCCGCTGCCAAACAAGGCGTGGCCATGGCCGATGCGCCAGTCTCTGGCGGCACCGGCGGTGCAGCCGCCGGCACGCTGACGTTTATGGTCGGCGCCACCCCGGAACTGTTCGCCACCCTGCAACCGGTGTTGGCGCATATGGGCCGCAACATCGTCCATTGCGGTGAAGTCGGTACCGGGCAAATCGCCAAGATCTGCAACAACCTGCTGTTGGGGATTTCCATGGTTGGCGTCAGCGAAGCCATGGCGCTGGGTGATGCTCTGGGAATCGACACGACTGTGCTGGCCGGGATCATCAACAGTTCCACCGGGCGTTGCTGGAGTTCGGAGATGTACAACCCATGGCCGGGCATCGTCGAAACGGCGCCGGCCTCGCGCGGTTATACCGGCGGCTTCGGTGCCGAATTGATGCTCAAGGATCTGGGGCTGGCCACGGAAGCGGCTCGTCAGGCGCACCAACCGGTGGTGCTCGGCGCGGTGGCCCAGCAGTTGTATCAGGCGATGAGCCTGCGCGGGGAAGGGGGCAAGGACTTCTCGGCGATCATCAATAGCTATCGCAAACCGCAGTAAAAGAGCGGCTGCGAGAAGCCTGCATTGAAATGAAGACCTGTGGGAGCGAGCCTGCTCGCGAAGAGGGTGTGTCAGTCGACATAGATGTTGGATGACACACCGCATTCGCGAGCAGGCTCGCTCCCACAGTGACTGCATTTATCTGGAGACATTTACCGGGAGATCACATCGTGTGATCTCCCGGTTTTTTGCATCAGGCAAACACGAAATACTTGCGCACGGTTTCAACCACTTCCCACGTGCCTTTCATTCCCGGCTCGATGACGAAAATGTCGCCGGCACGCAAATGGATCGGCTCCTTTCCTTCGGGGGTGATGATGCAGTAGCCCTCGCGGAAATCGCAGTATTCCCACTTCACGTATTCGACATACCACTTGCCCGGCGTGCAGATCCAGGTACCCATGATCTTGCTGCCGTCTTCACTGGTGTAGGCGTTGAGGTTGACGGTGTGCGGGTCGCCTTCGAGTTTTTCCCATTTGCAGGCGTCAAGCACCGGCAGTGGATGAGTATCGCGAAGGACAGTAATCGGTGCGGTCATGTGGACTCCGGGCAGTGGGTTCAGGAACTGAAGTCGCACCCTATAGCGCCCGTGCACCGGTCAGTTGTCTGAACTCGACATCGAGGTGTCCAGAAACGCTCGATCCCGCGACTAAAGGGTCAAGGCGTGTAACAAGGCCTTCGCATAGCCGGGCAGCGCTTCAAAGTCCCGGGCGCAGAGCAGCAGTTTGCGTTGCGCCCAAGGTTCTTGCAGATCCCTGCACTTGAAAGGTGGTTCCCCCGGCCAGCGCTCGACGGCGGCCAGGGGCACGATTGCCATCCCTGCACCGCGGGCGACCATGCGCATCACGCCCTCGAAACCGTCAGTGCGGATGCGGATTTGCAGGCGTGAGCCGATGTGCAGGGCCTGTTCTTCGAGGTACACCGCGAGGGCGCTGTTGGCGTTCAGTCCTATGTAATGGTGGTGCAGGGTGTCGCTGAAACTTAAGGATTCACTGTCGGCCAACGGGTGATCTCGCGGCAGTATCAGCACCAGCGGATCGTCGCGAAAGGCGCGGGTCTGCAAGTCATCGGTGTCCACGGCGTCGGATACGATGCCGAGGTCTGCCGCGCCCTGGCGCAAGGCGTGGGTGATGCGCGCGCTGGGCAGCTCTTGCAGATCGATGTCGAGGTTTGGGTGTTCGTGCAGAAAGTCGGCGAGCAGCTCCGGCAGGTACTCGGTGATCGCCGTGGTATTGCACAACAGCCGCACCTGACCTTTGACGCCCTTGGCGTATTCGGCCAGGTCCTGTTGCATGCGTTCGGCTTGTTGCAGCAGCGCCCGGGCGTGTTTCGCCAAGGCTTTGCCCGCCGAGGTCGGCGTGACACCGCGCCGGCCGCGCTGCAAAAACTCGATGCCGAGCGAAGCCTCCATGGCACGGATTCGCGCGCTCGCTGCCGCCAGGGACAGATGGCTGCGCGCGGCACCGGCGGTGATGTTGCCGCTGTCGAGGATGTTCAGGTAGAGGCGCAGGTCGGTCAGGTCGAAGTGCATGCTTAGTCCCAAGCTCGTTCCCACGCTCTGCGTGGGAATGCCTCAATGGACACTATGCGTCCGCTTCGGCAAGTGACGCGGAGCGTCACGGGCTGCATTCCCACGCAGAGCATGGGAACGATCAAGTCTCAGCCTCTTGCTTTGAAAGAGGCTGCCTCAGTATATGGCAGATTTTCAACCCGGCGATTCGGGCTCAGGATAGCCCCATGAATACACTCGCCGCGTTCTATCAAAACCTCGGACTAGCCTTGTCTTTGCTGGTCATCGTCACCTTCATGCTGGCCGGTATCATCAAAGGGGTCATCGGCCTCGGCTTGCCAACCATCGCCATGGGGCTGCTGGGGCTGGCTATGGCCCCGTCGCAGGCTGCCGCGCTGTTGATCATCCCGGCAACGCTCACCAATGTCTGGCAATTGGCATTTGGTGGACATTTACGCGGGTTGATCAAGCGTCTATGGCCAATGCTGCTGGCCATCTTCTTCGGCACCGGCGTGGGCACGCTCTGGATCGGCATGGCCGGAGGTCATTGGGTGGTACGGGGGTTGGGCGCTGCGTTGTTGCTCTATGCGCTGAGTGGTTTGTTCCTGCCAACCTTGCGCGTCGGCGGTCGCACCGAAGGCTGGCTCGGTCCGCTGTGCGGTGTGCTGACAGGCGTCATCACCTCGGCCACTGGCGTCTTTGTGATTCCGGCCGTGCCTTATCTGCAAGCGCTCGGCTTGAGCAAGGACGAACTCGTGCAGGCGCTGGGCTTGTCGTTCACCGTTTCGACCCTGGCGCTGGCGGCCGGCCTTTGGTGGCGCGACGCCCTGGGTGGAGGTGAGTTGAGCGCGTCGTTGCTGGCGCTGATTCCGGCAGTGCTCGGCATGTGGCTGGGCCAATGGCTGCGTCAGCGGATCAGCGCCGCATTGTTCAAGCGTGTGTTCCTCATCGGCCTCGGCGTGCTCGGCGGCCACTTGCTGATCAGCGGATAGCGGACGACGGGCTGAGCATGTCGATGGCGCGGATTTCGAAGTCCCGTTCCAGGTATTCATCACGCTGTTCGAGAAAGTGCTTCATATGCGGCAGGTTCGAGTGCACGTCCAAGTGGGCCTGGGACTGCCAGATCTCGTAGAAGATAAACAGCGTCGGGTCGTGTTTGTCGCGCAGCATGTGGTACTCGATGCACCCGGGCTCGGCGCGGCTCGCTTTCACATAGCCGCGGAAAAACGCTTCGAAGGCGTCGGATTTTTCCGGGCGCGTCTTGGCGTGCAGGATGAAGCCTTGCAATTCACTCATCAGAAACCTCCTCAAATTAAGAATCGGCGCAAGTCTATGGCAACAATCACCTATTGATTCGTGCGTATTGGTCAAAAGGTTTTTGCGCATTCGGGGCTTATTCCGCGCGAAGCCAATCGCTAACCTGCCGCCATCCAATTTCTGACCTTCCGAGATTTCTCATGAAAAAAGTCCTGTTGCTCAATGGCGGCAAAAAATTCGCCCACTCTGACGGCCGCTACAACGCCACCCTGCATGAAGCCGCGTTGAGCGTATTGGACCGTGGCGGCCTGGATGTGAAAGCCACCTTCATCGACGAGGGGTATGACGTCGCCGAAGAAGTCGCCAAATTTCTGTGGGCCGACGTGATCATTTATCAAATGCCGGGCTGGTGGATGGGCGCGCCGTGGACCGTGAAAAAGTACATCGACGAAGTTTTCACCGAAGGTCATGGCAGCCTCTACGCCAGTGATGGCCGCACCCGTTCCGATGCGTCGCAGAAGTACGGCAGCGGCGGACTGGTGCAAGGCAAGCAATACATGTTGTCGCTGACCTGGAACGCGCCGCAGCAAGCGTTCGACGATCCGACCGACTTCTTCGAGGCCAAAGGCGTGGACGCGGTGTACTTCCCGTTCCACAAGGCCAACGAGTTCCTTGGCATGACCGGGTTGCCGACATTCCTCTGCGTGGACGTGATGAAGCGCCCGAACATCGAAGCCGATGTGGCGCGCTATGAGCAGCATTTGACCGAGGTGTTTGGCCTGTCCGCGTGAGGTTCCATTTGCCCCGCATCCAGCTACTATCTAGCCAGTTTTTGAATGAGGGGCCGCTGTGAAAGCCAGATCCGATGAGTTGCAGATTTTCGTCTGCGTGATTGAGTGCGGGTCGATTTCCGCGGCGGCCGAACAGGTCGGGCAAACCCCCTCGGCGGTCAGTCGCACGCTGTCACGGCTGGAGGCGAAGCTCGATACCACGCTGATCAACCGCACCACACGGCGCATGGACCTGACCGAGGAGGGCAAGTACTTCTTCGAGCACGCCAAGCGGATTCTCGATCAGATGGACGAACTCGAAGAGCGCCTCAGCTCACGTCAGCAAACTCCGTCCGGGCGCTTGCGGATCAACGCCGCTTCACCGTTCATGCTGCACGCCATCGTGCCGTACATTGACGAATTCCGCAGGCTCTACCCGGACATCCAGCTGGAACTCAACAGCAACGATTTGATCATCGATCTGCTGGAGCAAAGCACCGACATCGCCATTCGCATTGGCACGCTTTCCGACTCGACCCTGCATGCACGCTCCTTGGGTTGCAGCCCGCTGCACATCGTCGCCAGCCCGGCTTATCTTGAACAACAGGGTACGCCACGGGCGGTTGCGGATTTAAGTGAGCACGCGTTGCTGGGGTTTACCCATAACGAAGGCCTTAACCAATGGCCGTTGCGCTCGGTGCATGGTGATCGCTGGCCGATCGAGGCGTCGATCAGTGCCTCCAGCGGCGAGACCATCCGGCATCTGGCGCTGGAAGGCCAGGGCATTGCCTGCCTGTCGCACTACATGACCATCGACGACATTCGCGCCGGGCGATTGCAGATGCTGCTGGCGGACTTCAACAGCGGCTATCGCCAGCCGATCAACGCGGTGTACTACCGTAACTCGCAACTGGCCCTGCGAATTCAGTGCTTTCTGGACTTCATGCAGGGCAAGCTGGCGGCTTATGCGAATTCAGACTTCAAGGGCTGATTCGTGATTCCTGCGCAAGAGTGAATTGGGTCAGAGGGGATTTTTCATCAGTGATCACTCCTCGATACTCGTTGCATCACTTATTCACGCAGGGAGTTTCTCCATGAACGTATTCGTAACCGGCGCAGCGGGTTTCATCGGCGGCTCCATCTCCACCGGCCTGATCCGGGCGGGCCACAAGGTCACCGGCCTCGTTCGCAGCCAGGAACAAGCCGATGAACTGAGCGCGTTGGGCATCACCCCGGTGATCGGCACGCTCGACGACAGCGCACTGCTGGCCGAACAGGCTCGCGCTGCCGATGCGGTGATCAACGCCGCCAGCAGCGACCATCGCGGCGCGGTGGAAGCCTTGCTCAGTGCCTTGCGCGGCTCCAACAAAGTGTTCCTGCACACCAGCGGTTCGAGCATCGTCGGCGATGCCTCGGGCGGAAAAACCAGCGACGTTATCTATTTCGAAGACAAGCTGCCGGAACCGACCGTCGACAAGGCCGCTCGCGTGGCCATCGACAACCTGATCCTCGCAGCAGCGAAAGACGGCGTGAATTCGGCCGTGATCTGCAACACCCTGATCTACGGCCACAGCCTGGGCGTCAACCGCGACAGCGTGCAACTGCCACGCTTGCTCAAACAGGCGCGTAAAAGTGGCGTGGTCCGGCATGTCGGTCCGGGGCAGAACATCTGGTCCAACGTGCACATCGAAGACGTGGTGTCCCTGTACTTGTTGGCGCTGACCAAAAACCTGCCCGGCACGTTCTACTTCGTCGAAAGCGGCGAAGCGTCGTTCATCGACATGACCACTGCCATTGCCCAGGCGCTGGAGTTGGACGCGCCGCAAGACTGGCCGTTGAAAGATGCCGAAGCCGAGTGGGGGTACGAAATGGCCAACTATGGTTTGGGTTCCAATAGCCGGGTGCGGGGGAAAAAGGCGCGTGAGTTGCTGGGTTGGGTGCCGAAGCGGATGTCAGTGATTGAGTGGATTCGGGACGAGATGGTTTGAGTTCGCTTTAGACCGCGTCGCGGCCTTCGCGAGCAGGCTCGCTCCCACAAGGAATTTGTGATCGACGCAAATCCCCTGTGGGAGCGAGCCTGCTCGCGAAGGCATTTCTGAATCCGCATAAACTGGCCGGGCCATCCGCAATTCCGTACCATCCGCGCACTTTCTTCTCGTCACTCCCTGCATGCGGTCCCCTCCATGAAACCCAAACGTCTACGCGCCGATGTCCTGGCCGGGCTCACGACCTCTTTCGCCCTGTTGCCCGAATGCATCGCCTTCGCGCTGGTGGCCCACCTCAATCCACTGATGGGGCTTTACGGGGCGTTCATCATTTGCACCCTGACTGCGCTGTTCGGTGGGCGGCCGGGCATGGTGTCTGGCGCTGCCGGTTCGATGGCCGTGGTGATCGTCGCGCTGGTGGTGCAACACGGCGTGCAGTACTTGCTGGCCACCGTGCTGCTCGGTGGGTTGATCATGTTGGCGTTTGGCTTGCTCAAGCTGGGCAAGCTGGTGCGCATGGTCCCGCACCCGGTGATGCTCGGTTTCGTCAACGGCCTGGCGATCATCATTGCCTTGGCGCAACTGGAACATTTCAAAAGCGGTGACACCTGGCTCAGCGACACGCCGCTGTACGTGATGACGGGGCTGGTGGCCGTCACCATGGCCATTGTCTACCTTCTGCCGCGTCTCACGCGTGCCGTACCGCCAGCACTGGTGGCGATTCTGGGCGTGGGGCTGGCCGTTTATCTGCTGGGTTTGCCGACCCGTACGCTGGGCGACATGGCGCACATTGCCGGTGGCCTGCCGACCTTTGCACTGCCCGATATTCCCTGGAGCCTTGAAACCCTGCACATCATCGCACCCTACGCGATTTTGATGGCGCTGGTCGGTCTGCTGGAAACCTTGCTGACCCTGAACCTGACCGACGAAATCACCGAGAGCCGTGGCTTCCCCGATCGCGAGTGCGTGGCGCTCGGTGCGGCCAACATGGTCTCTGGCGTGTTCGGCGGCATGGGCGGTTGCGCGATGATCGGTCAGACGGTGATCAACCTCAGTTCCGGCGGGCGCGGGCGGCTGTCCGGGGTGATGGCGGGGGTGATGATTCTGCTGTTCATTCTGTTTTTATCGCCGTTGATCGAACGCATCCCGCTGGCGGCGCTGGTCGGAGTGATGTTTGTGGTATCACAGCAAACGTTCGCCTGGGCCTCGTTGCGGGTCGTGAACAAAGTGCCGTTGAACGACGTGTTGGTGATCATTGCCGTGACGGTGATTACCGTGTTCACCGATCTGGCGACTGCGGTGCTGTGCGGGATTATCATCGCGGCACTCAACTTTGCCTGGCAGCAGGCCCGGCAGCTTTACGCCGACAGTCATCTGGAAACCGACGGCAGCAAACTGTACCGGGTGCACGGCACGCTGTTCTTTGCCTCGACGACACCCTTCCTCAATCAATTCGACCCGGCCAATGATCCCGCTCAGGTCACGCTGGATTGCCGTCATCTGAGCTTCGTCGATTACTCGGCCATTGCCGCGCTGAATGCACTGCGCGAACGCTACACCAAGGCCGGCAAGCATCTGCGCGTGCTGCACTTGTCGGAACGCTGCAAGAAACTGCTCAAACGTGCGCGCGTGAGTCATGACTGAGGTTTAACGCAGCAGGTGTACGATGACCGCGGCGGACGATCCCCTGCCGCTGGGAGACTGACATGATGTACGACACGCTGATTCGCAACGCCCTGATCATCGACGGCAGCAACCGCCCCGGCTACTCCGCCGACGTGGCGATTCTGAACGGTCGCATCGAGCGCATCGGCGACTTGCACGACGCCACCGCCACTGAAGAAATCGACGCTGTCGGTCGCGTGCTGGCGCCGGGTTTCATCGACGTCCACACCCATGACGACACCGTGGTGATCCGCCACCCAGAGATGCTGCCCAAACTCAGCCAGGGCGTGACCACAGTGATCGTCGGCAATTGCGGGATCAGTGCTTCGCCGGTGAGTCTGAAGGGCAATCCACCGGACCCGATGAACCTTCTCGGCACTGCTGCGGCGTTTGTCTATCCCAGGTTCAGCGACTACCGCGCGGCGGTCGAAGCGGCAAACACCACGCTGAACGTCGCCGCACTGGTCGGCCACACCGCGTTGCGCAGCAATCATCTCGATAACCTGTTTCGCACCGCCACGCCGGAAGAAATCAGTGCGATGCGCGAGCAACTGCGAGAAAGCCTTGAGGCTGGCGCGTTGGGTTTGTCCACAGGCCTGGCGTATGCCAGCGCGTTCTCCGCGACCACAGACGAAGTGATGCAACTGACTGAAGAACTGACGGCGTTCGGCGCGGTGTACACCACCCATTTGCGCAGTGAATTTGAACCGGTGCTGGAGGCGATGGACGAGGCGTTTCAGATCGGTCGTCATGCGAAATCCCCGGTCATTATTTCCCACCTGAAATGCGCGGGTGCCGGTAACTGGGGACGCAGTCCGCAACTGCTAGCCTCTCTTGAAAACGCGGCGAAAACCCACCCGGTGGGCTGCGATTGTTATCCCTACGCGGCGAGTTCATCGACGCTGGACCTCAAGCAAGTCACCGATGCTCACCGCATCACCATTACCTGGTCCACGCCGCACCCGCAGATGGGTGGCAGCGACCTGATGGACATTGCCGCCGAGTGGGGCATGTCGTTGCTCGACGCCGCCCGCCAATTGCAACCGGCTGGCGCGGTGTACTACGCAATGGACGAATCAGATGTACGAAGCATCCTCGCGCATCCGCTGTCCATGGTCGGCTCTGACGGATTGCCGGAAGACCCGTTTCCGCATCCGCGCTTGTGGGGCGCATTCCCTCGCGTGCTTGGTCATTTCAGTCGCGATGTCGGACTGTTTCCGCTGCACACCGCCGTACACAAGATGACTGGGCTGTCGGCGGCGCGGTTTGGCTTGAAGGAACGTGGCGAAATCCGCGAAGGGCATTGGGCGGATCTGGTGTTGTTCAATCCGCTGACCATTCGTGACGTGGCGGATTTCAACGACCCGCAACGGGCGGCGGAAGGGATTGACGGGGTGTGGGTCAACGGTGTGTTGAGTTACCGCGATGGGAAAGCGAACGGTAAACGGAAAGGGCGGTTTTTGGCGCGGGAAGGGGATCTGCGTGACGGGTTTCAGTAAGCCTTATTAGTGGTCCGTCACACTAGTGGCACATTGCAATTAAAGAAAGCCGCCGCCAAGCCGAATCGCTGTTATTCGACCCAGCTACAATGGGGGTCTTTTCAGTCAGGGAGTAACTGCATGAGCTTCGGTAAAATCACCCCGATCCTGCGGATTTTCGATGAAGGCAAGGCGTTGGAATTCTACGTCGACTTCCTGGGTTTCAAGGTCGACTGGCAACATCGCTTTGAAGCGAATTTCCCGCTGTACCTGCAAGTCTCCCGTGGCGAGTGCGTGCTGCACCTGTCCGAACACCATGGCGACAGCACGCCGGGTTCGGCACTGCGCATCGAGACGGATGAACTGGAGGCGTTTCAGCAGCAGCTGATCGCCAAGGAATACACGTTTTCGCATCCACAGATTCAGGCCATGCCGTGGGGCAGTCAGGACATGACCATTGCCGACCCGTTCGGCAATCGGTTGGTGTTCACCAACGCGATCAGCCTCTGAGCTTTCAGCCTTCGTCCGGCACCCGGTGGGTTTGGCGAAACTCGCCCGGGGGCATCCCGCGCCGGCTTTTGAACGTACGGTGAAACGAGCGGGGTTCGGTGAAACCCAAGTACTGGGCGATGTCCTGAATCGGCAGCGTGCTGTTGAGCAGGTAATGCTCGGCCAGCTCCTGACGCAGGTCATCGAGGATTTGCTGGTACGACGTACCGGCCTGATGCAGCTGGCGTTGCAGCGTGCGCACTGACACAGCGAGATGTTCGGCCACTTGCTCTTTGCGCGGCAGACCTTCCTTAAGCAATTGACGCAGGATGCTTTTGACTCGCTGTTCCAGCGACGCGTCTTCCAGTGTCGCCATCAATCCCATGGCATGTTCTTCCAGGGTGCGCAGCAATTGCGCATCGGCCTGGCGCAACGGCAACTGCAAATATGGCAATGGGACAATCAGTGCCGAATAAGGCTGGTCGAACAGCACCGGACAGTCGAAGAATTGCTCGTACTGCGTCAGCGCAGTCTCGGCTGGGCGTGGATGTTCCAGCCAGACGGCAGCCGGCGACATCTGTGTGTCAGCGATCCAGCGCGCGTATTGCAGCCAGGAGCCGAGCACGTTTTCCACCAGGTGCCGGCGGATACGCGGGCGTTGATAGCGGCAGGTCCAGATCAGGTGCACGTGGCTGTCCTGCACCTCGGCGCGGCTGACGCCCATGTCGCCCACCAGTTTCTCGAACGGCATGATGCGGCTCATGGCATCGCCCAGTGTCGCGCAGTTCATGGTGATGTAACCCAGCACGCTCCAGGAGTTGGGTAACACAAAACGCGCGGCGTTGAGCCCGAACAACGGATCGCCCGAGTGTTCGCAGAAATAATCGAGCAGCCGTTCATGGGCTTCACCCGGCAACCGCAGGCTGTTGTCACTCAACTGCTGCGCCTGCAACCCGGCAGCCGCCAACGCAGGCTCGATGGCCACGCCCAGTTGTTCGGCATGGCGCAGGTATTTGAGCAACGGCGGAACGGAAGTGAAGCCCAGGGATTGCATGATCGTCTTCCTTTGATCAGGCCCGCGTGCGCGGATGAATGCGCTGAAAGGTAATTTGAAACCACGGCTAAAGTAAATGGCTGACGCCTGCGCGACGTTTGACTCAATTGGCTACTCGAACTGGCCGGATGCGACCGTGACACTTTCCGGCGGCTGACTAGTATGGGGGCCTGAAATATCACTGATCAGAACCGCAAAAGGACACACGCATGCGACGCTGGAACGGCTGGGGAGATGCAACCACGGTGGTCGAGCTGCCGGCCCAGGGCGCGAGTTTTCTCGCCCGGCGGGTGGGCGACGGTCGAGCGCTGCCCGATGCGACGCTTGAGACAGCATTGGCCCGGGTGCCGGCCTCGCGGTTGCAGCAACACCCGTTGTACAGCGTGGATGCCCATGATCGGTTGCTGCATGCCCGGGGTCAGAGCCTGCCGGACTGGCTGGCGCTGCGAGAAGGGGCGCTGGGGAATTATCCCGACGCCGTGGCGTTCCCCGAAACTGCCGAACAGATCCGCCAGTTGTTGGCGCTCGCCCATGAGCAGGACCTGTGCCTGATTCCTTATGGCGGCGGCACTTCGGTGGCCGGGCACATCAATCCACCGAGTACCGCGCGGCCCGTGGTGACGGTTTCCCTGGCGCGCATGAATCGCCTGCTGGACCTCGACGAACAAAGTTTGTTGGCCACTTTCGACCCCGGTGCGACAGGGCCACAAGTGGAAAGTCAGCTGCGCGCCCGGGGTTACACCCTGGGGCATTTCCCACAGTCGTGGGAGCTGTCGACCCTCGGTGGTTGGGTCGCCAGTCGCTCCAGTGGCCAGCAATCGTTGCGCTATGGGCGAATCGAGCAACTGTTCGCCGGCGGGACCCTAGAAACCTTTGTCGGGCCGTTGGAAATTCCCACTTTCCCGGCCTCGGCGGCCGGTCCCGATCTGCGCGAAGTGGTGTTGGGTTGTGAGGGGCGTTTCGGGATCATTTCCGAGGTCAAGGTGCGGGTCAGCGCACTGCCGGCCGATGAACGTTTCTACGGGGTGTTTCTGCCCGATTGGCCGCAAGCGCTGCAAGCCATCCGCCAGTTGGCCCAGGCGCGCGTGCCGCTGTCGATGCTGCGCCTGTCCAACGCGGTGGAAACCGAAACCCAGCTGGCGCTGGCCGGTCATCCGCAGCAGATCGCCTGGCTGGAAAAGTACCTGGCCCTGCGCGGTGCCGGTGAGGGCAAATGCCTGCTGACGTTCGGCGTGACCGGCAATCGCCGGCAAAATGCGCTGTCCCTGCGTCAGGCGCGGCAGCACCTCAAGTCGTTCGGCGGGGTGTTTACCGGCACCTTGCTCGGCAAGAAGTGGGCGCAGAATCGCTTCCGTTTTCCCTACCTGCGGGAAAATCTGTGGAACGCCGGTTATGTGGTGGACACCCTGGAAACGGCCACCGACTGGAGCAACGTCGATAACCTGCTCACGCTCATCGAAAACAGCCTGCGCGATGCCTTGGCGGCTGAAGGCGAACGGGTGCATGTCTTCACCCACCTGTCCCATGTCTACGGCGAAGGATCGAGCATCTACACCACCTATGTGTTTCGCCCGGCAGTGGATTACCCCGCCACCCTGGCCCGCTGGCAGGCGCTCAAGCAGGCGGCCAGCCAGATCATCGTCGACAACCACGGCACCATCAGTCACCAGCATGGCGTGGGCAAGGACCACGCGCCATACCTGCTGCGTGAGAAAGGCGGGCTGGCGATGGATACCTTGCAGGCGCTGAGCCGGCATTTTGATCCGGCCGGGCGGCTGAACCCTGGCACGCTGTTGCAGGAGTGACGGCCATGAGCCTGGACTGGAACGCCGCGTGGCGACAGCGCGTGCTGCCGACATTGGCGGATGAAACCTGGGACCTGATCGTCATCGGCGGCGGCATCAGCGGCGCCGGTATCCTGCGCGAAGCTGCGCGCCGTGGCTGGCGCTGTCTGCTGCTTGAGCAGCGAGATTTCGCCTGGGGCACCTCCAGCCGATCTTCGAAAATGGTCCATGGCGGCTTGCGTTATATCGCCAAGGGCCAGTGGCGCCTGACCCGCGATTCGGTCCGCGAACGCCAGCGCCTGCTCGACGAAGCGCCGGGATTGGTGGAGCCGATGAGTTTCATGATGCCGCATTACCGTGGTGGCTTTCCCGGACCGCGAGTGCTGGGTGGTTTGTTGTCCATTTATGACGCGTTGGCCGGACGGCGCAGCCATCGCTTCCATGACGCGCAACAACTGCGTTATCTGGCGCCGGGGGTAAAGGAACATGACCTGCTGGGTGGCACCTGTTTTGTCGATGCACTGACCGATGATGCGCGTCTGGTGATGCGCGTATTGGGTGAGGCTCGGGCCGACGGCGCCGTGGTGCTCAACGGCGTGTGCGTGCAGCAATTGCTGCGTGAAGAGGGGCGCGTTTGCGGGGTTCAGGTCGAAGACTGCGAGGGGGGCGGATTACTGACATTGCGTTGTGGTGTGCTGGCCGTGGCCACCGGCGCGTGGGCCGAGCGCTTGCGCCTGCCCGATGCCCCTCGCCAGTTGCGCCCGTTGCGTGGCAGTCATCTGTTGTTGCCGGGCTGGCGCCTGCCAGTGGCGCAGGCCTTCACCTTCCTCCACGAGCGCGACCGTCGACCGGTGTTCGTTTTCCCGTGGGAGGGTGCCACGGTGATTGGCACCACGGACCTCGATCATCGCGAGGATCTGGATGAGAGCGCGAGCATCAGCGCTGAGGAACTCGACTATCTGTTGGCGGCCTGTAATCAGCAATTCCCCGGCGCTGAAGTGGTCGCTGCCGACGTGCTGTCGACCTGGTCGGGCGTGCGCCCGGTGGTGGGCAGCGCGGCGGGTGAACTCAAACCGTCGAATGAAACCCGTGAGCATGTGCTGTGGCAGGAGCCCGGTTGCGTGACGCTGGCCGGCGGCAAGCTGACCACCTTTCGCCCGCAGGCCATCGAAGTGCTCAAGGCCTGCGCGACCATGCTCCACCGCCCCTTTGATGATGACGCCGCGCCGGTGTTTGCCGCCGTGCCGCCGCTGGAAATCCCCGGGCTCTGTGGCAGCCAGTGGCGACGCCTGGCCGGGCGGCATGGCCGGGACCTGCCGAGGCTGGCGAAACTGATCAAGGAACTGGGCCATGACAGCGTTGGCGCCACGGACACCTTGTGGGCGGAACTGGCCTTTGCCTGTGATTCGGAAATGGTCCTGCACCTGGATGACCTGCTGCTGCGTCGCACCCGTCTGGGCCTGTTGCTGCCACGTGGCGCCGAGGATTACTTTGCGGCCATCCGCCGACTCTGCCAACCGCGACTCCGCTGGGATGATGAGCGCTGGCAGCAGGAGTTGCAGCGCTATCAGGCGTTATGTCAACGCCATCACGGTCTGCCCGGCAGTCGCGTTGAGCACCCATAACCCTGTAGCAGCTGTCGAGCGCAGCGAGGCAGCGTTCGGCGGCGAAGCCATCGCAAAACCACCACCCCGCAGATTCAGAAAAACCTCCGGGGTAGAGATGACGAGAACGTTGTTCTCGGACGCAGCCTCGCTCCGCTCGACAGCTGCTACGGGCTACGGATTATAAGAATTCAGGAATGTGCGCGACCCATGCCCATTGAAGAGAGCTCCATGGATAACCACCCGAACAAGCGTTACCTGTTGGCCATCGACAATGGTACCCAGAGCGTGCGTGCGCTGCTCTTCGACCTGCAGGGCAATCTGCTGGGCAAAGGCAAGGTCGAGTTGCAGGCCTATTACTCGACACGACCCGGCTGGGCCGAGCAGGACCCGGAGTATTACTGGGCGAAACTGGGCGAAGCCTGCCAGCAGGTGTGGCAGCAAACCGGTATCGATCGTTCGCAGATTGCCGGCGTATCCCTGACCACTCAGCGCGGCACCTTGATCAATGTCGATGCCCAGGGCAAGCCGCTGCGCCCGGCAATCCTCTGGCTCGATCAACGACAGACTGAAGTCGAAGGCGGGATCAAGGGGCCGTGGGGCTGGCTGTTCAAACTGGTCGGCGCGCAAGCCACCGTGGATTATTTTCGCGCCCAGGCCGAGGCCAACTGGATCGCCCGCCACCAACCCGAAGTATGGGCGGCGACCGACAAGTTTTTGCTGCTCTCGGGGTTTCTCACTCATCGCCTGTGCGGGCGCTTTGTCGATTCCGTGGGCTGTTGCGTCGGCTACCTGCCGTTCGATTTCAAACGTCTGAAATGGGCCGCGCCCAGCGACTGGAAATGGCAGGCGCTGGCGGTGCGTCCCGAGCAATTGCCGAGCCTGCATAAGCCCGGTGAAACCCTGGGCTACATCAGCGCCGAGGCCAGCCGCCACACCGGCATTCCCGAAGGACTGCCCCTGATCGCCGCGGGTGCCGACAAGGCGTGCGAAGTCGTGGGTTCCGGTGTCGTCGACGCTGACACGGTGTGCCTGTCCTACGGCACCACGGCAACGATCACCAGTACCCGGTCGCGCTACCTGGAAATCGTCCCGTTGATTCCACCTTACCCGTCTGCGCTGCCGGATCATTACAACTGCGAGGTGATGATTTATCGCGGCTACTGGATGGTCAGCTGGTTCAAGAACGAGTTCGGCCTGCGGGAAATGCAGCAGGCCAAAGCGCAGGGCATTGAACCCGAACAACTCTTCGATGCACTGGTCGACGCCGTGCCACCGGGGTCCATGGGGCTGATGCTGCAACCCTACTGGACGCCCGGCATCCGCGAACCGGGTGTGGAAGCCAAGGGCGCAATGATCGGCTTCGGCGATGTGCATACCCGCGCGCATATCTACCGGGCAATCCTCGAAGGCCTGGCGTATGCCTTGCGCCAGGGCATGGAGAACATCGAGAAACGTTCGAAGGTCTCCGTCAAGCGTTTGCGTGTCGCCGGTGGCGGCTCCCAGAGCGATGCGGCGATGCAGCTCACGGCGAACATTTTTGGCCTGCCGGCCGAGCGCCCGCATGTCTACGAAGCGTCCGGTCTGGGCGCGGCCATTTGCTGCGCGGTGGGGCTGGGTCTGCACGCGGATTTTCCCACCGCGATGGCGGCCATGACACGGGTAGGTGCGGTGTTCATGCCGCAACCCGAGGCGCAGCAGATCTATGAGCGACTGTACAAAGAGGTCTACCTGCGCATGTACCGGCAGCTCAAGCCGTTGTACCAAAGCATCCGCAAAATCACCGGTTACCCCGCTTAGGAATACACCGCAGCCCTCTGTGGGAGCGAGCCTGCTCGCGAAAGCGGAGTGTCAGTCACCATTGATTTTACTGACCCACCGCATTCGCGAGCAGGCTCGCTCCCACAATGTCCCGCGGTTTTTTTGCACCTTGGGTGTGGCGCTATCGGAGAGCTTTTCTGGTGAGATTGGACAGTGTCAGGGGCAGGGTCGGTTGTTAGGCTCAACCCCACAGCACGTCCAATAAGAACCAAAAACAATGAAGCTGACATTCCTCCTGCTGCTTTGTGGAACGACTCCGATGGCGTGGGGCTGGTCCAACCATACGGTGGGCAGCTACCTGGCGTTGCAGGATCTGTCGGCCTTGCACAATGCTCCTCAGGTTGAAGTCGAGCCGCTGGAGCAGTTTCTCGCGCAACAATACGAAGCCGTGAGCGCGTTGCTGGAAGAACAGGAACAGTTCGCCCGCGAGCACTTCGCCCAGTACCCGCCGCGCCCCGATAACCTGCGGCTGCCAACCGTGCCTGGGGACAACTTGCGGCACGACTTCCTCACCGCGATGCGCATCAATCCACAGATTCATCTGGCGATGGTTATCCAGCCGTTGCCCGGCAAGGATTTGGCCGAGCGTGAACACCTTAAAGCCGAGCAGGTCATGGTCGAGCAGACGCTCTCACCGTGGAATCGCCAGCGTTTCATCCGCGTGGCGGACGGCGAAAAAGTAGCGCCCCTGGCCGTGTTGGCCAGCGCTGCCGATGAGCCGGATTACGGCCACGACATCAACCTGTTCAGCGACAACCCAGGCTTGGTCGGCGCGTTGTACGGTTTCGGCCCGCAGTCTTTTGGCGATGCACAGTTTCAGTACAGCTCCCAGGCGCCGTTCCATATGGGGTTCTTCCATGAAAGTGCGGTGGTGTATGCCGCCGCCGGATTTCTTCAGCGCAGCTGGCCGGACTGGCGTGCCTACCAGTACAGGGGTTTGGCTAGATTGGCGTTTGCCACTGGCCATCCTTACTGGGGTTATCGTTTTCTCGGTTGGGGCCTTCACCACGTTCAGGATCTGACCCAGCCTTATCACGCCAAGCCACTGCCCGGTGTCGAACTGGCGAGCCTGCTGCTACTGGAAAGCAAGGCGTTGGCCGGCTTCGACGCCGATAAGCAGGCGGCCATCGAACGGGTCGCCACCCGGCACATGGAAGTGGAGAAATATCAGTCGACCTGGCTTCGTCGCCTGCTGCGCGAAGGCCAGCCACACCCGATGCTCAAGGCTTACGCCGATCTTGTACAAGACGTTCGCTACCCGCCGTACTCAGTGGACTACCTGCGCGAGGTGGTGAGTGCCGAGTCCGCCGACGCATCCGCCGCGTTCGATGAAGCCATCGGGCAGTGGCTGGACACGGCACCGGCCACCAGCGATTTCAGCGCCGGTAACCAGGTGCAGCGCGAAGACTTCGACCATCCGGCACTTAACCGACAGCTGTTCAGACTGCTGGGGCATTTCGGCGCGCACAGCCGGATTTATGTCAGTACGGGATTGGCGCCATAGCCATCGCGGCAACATGGCCCGCTGACACAGACATCATAAAAACAATAAAACCAGGGAAGAGGAATAGATCATGAACACTCGATTTCGCCTGTCTGGCGCGGCGCTCCCCGGCGTCGGCCTGGCAGGGCTGCTGCAACTGTGCGCGATCGACGGCGTGCAGGCAAAGGAGTTCAGCGTGCTGGACAATCAGGTCACCGGTTCTTTCGACAGTACCTTGTCCTATGGCCGCTTGTGGCGAGTCCAGGGCCGGGACAAGAACAACGACGACATCAATACCAACGACGGCAATCGCAACTTCGACACCGGGCTGGTTTCCGAGGTGTACAAGATCACCTCGGAGCTTGAGGCCAACTATCAGAACTACGGAATGTTCATGCGCGGCACCGCGTTCTATGACACCCAATTGATGGACAAACGCAACGACTACTACCGCAACAACAACCCGTCGCAACCGAGCCAGAGTTACCCGCAGGATGACCACTTCACTGACCAGACCCGCGATATCGCCGGTAGCCGGGTGGAGATGCTCGACGCCTACGTCTATGGCAACTGGGACGTGGTACAGATGCCGGTCACGGCGCGTCTCGGGCGCCAGGTGTTCAACTGGGGCGAGGGGGTTTTCTACCGGGGCGGGATCAACACCACCAACCCGGTGGACGCGGCCAAGTACCGTTTGCCCGGGGCCGAAGTCAAGGAAGTGCTGGTGCCGGTGGAAGCGCTCAGCTTCAACATCGGCCTGACCGACACCCTGACCATGGAAAGCTTCTACCAGACGAACTGGAAGGAAACCCGCATCGACCCGGTCGGTACGTTCTACTCGCAGACGGACCTGTTCGCCGACGGCGGCAACACCGGCTACAACAACTTTACCAATACCGCGCTGGACACCCCGGTGCCTGGCTTCGGTAACGTGATCGACCTGTACAGCGCGCTGGGCAACAACCCCTCGCTCAACCAGGCCCTGAGCAGCACCGGCCTTTATGCCAACGGGGTGACCCCGACCTTCGGCAATATCGTCAAGGTGGCGACCGTCGGCAAGGATTACAACGCGCGCAATGACGGTCAGTTCGGTTTTGCCTTTCGCTACGTCGCAGAAGAACTCAACAGCACCGAGTTCGGGTTATACCTGGTCAACTACCACGCCAAGGAACCGACTGTCTCCGCCGATCTGGGGGGTTACCAGGGCATCGACATGAATGCCCTGACCAACCTGTTGACCGGAGTCGCCGGCAGTCAGGCGGGGCAACTGGCCAACGGCCTGGCGACCGTGGATGTGATGGGCAATATTCAGGCTCATCGTCGCTACGCGGAAGACATCCGCATGTACGGCTTCAGTTTCAACACCACCCTGGGCCAGGCGTCGGTGTTTGGTGAAGTGGCCTATCGGCCGAACCTGCCCATCGGGGTCGCCGCCACCAACGACCTGATCGGCGACCTGGCCAACGGCGCTGCCGCATTGGCAGGTGGCCAGAGCATCAACATTGGCGGGCAGCAAGTCACGCTCGATGGCCAGATCAACAACGCTGAGCGGGTGGAAGCGTTCAACACTTCCCTGGGCACCATTTACAACTTTGGTCCGAGCCTGTCTTTCGACTCGATGTTCGGCGTGTTCGAGCTGGCATCCGAGCACCTGCGCGGCAGTAACTTGCAGTACACCGCGTATGACGGCAGTAACCGTTACTACGCGGGCACCGGCAACTTTTCCTATGTGTCCGGTGGCCGCCGCAGCGACCAGGTCAACCGCGATTCCTACAGCTACACCGCAATGGTCAATGGCACCTGGAACGACGTGTATGCCGGGGTCAACGTCTCGCCCTACGTCGTCTACAAGGACGATTTCAAGGGCAACAGTTATCAGGCGGGCAACACCATCGAGGGCCGCAAGGCCTACACCCTGGGGATCAAGGCCAACTACCAGAACAAGCTGGAGGCCGAGCTGCAATACACCGAATTCTACGGTGGTGGGCAGGACAACGGCCTGCGTGATCGCGACAACGTCGGCTTCAACCTCAAGTACTTCCTTTGATTGCTACACACAACCCCCCTGTGGGAGCGAGCCTGCTCGCGAAGACGGCCGCACAGCCAATAAAGATGTCGCCTGACACACCGCTTTCGCGAGCAGGCTCGCTCCCACAGGGTATCTGCTGTGTTTTGCAGGCCTGCTGAATTTTTTCGGAGAACGATCATGTTTCACACTTCACGCCTGACCCAAACCACGCTGGCGCTGTTCCTGAGCCTGGCCGCCGGCAGCACGCTGGCCGCCATCACGCCCCAGCAAGCCGAGCAATTGAAAACCACGCTGACACCGCTGGGCGCCGAGCGTGCCGGCAACGCCGCCGGAACCATCCCGGCCTGGGCCGGTGGTATCACCCAGGCACCGGCAGGCTACAAGCCGGGTCAGCATCACCCGGACCCGTATACGGCGGACAAGCCGCAGTTCACCATCACCAAGGCCAACCTGGAACAGTACAAGGCCCACCTCAGCCCGGGTCAGATCGCCCTGTTCAACAGCTACCCTGACACCTTCCAGATGCCGGTCTATCCTTCTCGCCGGTCGGGCTCGGCGCCGCAGTGGCTGTATGACAACACCTTCAAGAATGCGACGTCGGCCAAGCTGCTCGACGGCGGGACCGGTTTTGCCGATGCCTATGGCGGCGTGCCGTTCCCCGTGCCCAAGGATGGCATCGAGGCGCTGTGGAACCACATCACCCGTTATCGCGGCACCTATGTAGTTCGACGTGCTTCCGAAGCGCCGGTGCAGCGCAATGGCAGCTTCGCGCTCGTGACCTCGCAACAGGAAGGGCTCTTCACCTATTACCGCCCGGGCGGGCAGTTTGCCGACCTGAAAAACACCCTGTTTTACTACCTGGCGTTCGTGAAGAGCCCTGCTCGGCTGGCCGGCGGTGCGGCGTTGGTTCACGAGACCCTGGACCAGCTCAAGGACCCGCGTCAGGCCTGGATCTACGATGCCGGCCAACGCCGTGTGCGCCGCGCGCCGAACCTTGCATATGACACGCCGATCGCCTCATCCGACGGCCTGCGCACGGCGGACGATACCGACTTGTTCAACGGCTCGCCGGATCGTTACGACTGGAAGCTCAAGGGCAAGCAGGAAGTCTACATTCCCTACAACAATTACAAGGTCGGCAGCCCTGAGGTGAAGTACGCGCAGTTGCTCACACCGGGTCACCTCAACCCGCAATACACCCGCTATGAGCTGCACCGGGTCTGGGTAGTCGAAGGCACGCTCAAGCCGGGCTCGCGGCATATCTATTCCAAGCGCGTGCTGTTTCTGGACGAGGACAGTTGGGGTGCCGCACTGGTGGATCAATATGACGGGCGAGGGGAGTTGTGGCGGGTGTCGATGGCCTACCTGAAAAACTTCTACGACCTGCCCACCACCTGGAGTGCGCTGGACGTTTTCCATGACTTGCAGGCGCGTCGTTACTACGTGCAGAACCTGGATAACGAAGAACCGGCCACCGTGGACTTCGCCCAAGCGGTGCCGGAAGACGCGTATTTCATGCCGTCGGCGTTGCGTCAGCGCGGGACGCGGTGACTCACCTGACGCATTCGCGAGCAGGCTCGCTCCCACAGGGTAATGGGTTGATTGATCGTGCCCACGCTCTGCGTGGGCATGCAGCCCGTGACGCTCTGCGTCACATTTAGGAGCGGACGCAGAGCGTCCGTTGCGGCATTCCCACGCGGAGCGTGGGAACGATCAAAAGTGAATGTCAAACGCGGAAATGGCTGACCATCATCTGCAACTGATTCCCCAACCGCGCCAGTTCAACGCTCGACGCGGCGGTTTCGTCGCTGGCAGCGGCAGTCTGTTCCGACACGTCACGTACATTGATGATGCTACGGCTGATCTCTTCGGCCACGGCGCTTTGCTGTTCGGCAGCGGCGGCGATTTGCTGGTTCATCGACTGGATGTTGGACACGGTGCGGGTGATGTTTTCCAGTGACACACCGGCCTTGCGGGTCAGCGCAACGCTGCTGTCGGTGAGGGTGCGGCTGTTGTTCATGACCGCCGACACTTGTTGCGTGCCGCTCTGCAGAGCGGCCACCAGGCCTTCGATCTCTTCGGTGGATTTCTGCGTGCGCTGGGCCAGGCCCCGAACTTCATCAGCCACCACGGCGAACCCACGACCGGCTTCACCGGCTCGGGCGGCTTCAATCGCGGCGTTGAGCGCCAGCAGATTAGTCTGTTCGGCGACGGCTTTGATCACGTCCATGACGCTGCCGATCTTGTCGCTTTCCTGTTGCAGCACACTCATGGCTTCGGTGGAGCGCACCACTTCGCTGGCCAGGCGTTCGATCTGGGCGATGGCTTCGTTGACCACCTTGCCACCCTCGCGCGCTTCGCCGTCTGCCGCTGCGGCGGGTTG
>NZ_AKJS01000099.1 GCF_000282215.1 Pseudomonas sp. GM21 | reverse complement strand
CTCTGGGCCAAAAGCGGACGGTCAAGCCACGTATGCGTCCAGCCAATAGTTGTAATGATCGAGCCTGAAACAGAGAGGCACCGGTATCAGTGGGGAAAGAAAATCGTAACGACTGTTTCGCCCCCCCACTCTGCGAGCAGAACGCCGATTACGATCACGAACGCGGTCGTTTTACACGACGCATGCGTATCCAGACCACCCCGACCAGCAGCAAAAGCACACCCAGGCTGAGCCACGACAGCACGTCATAGAATTCATCGCCGATCAATGCCGAAAGCAAACCGAAAAAGCTCAGCAGAGCCAACAGCAGCGGCCAACGAAATATCATCCAGAGACCGCGCCTCATGCCCTGCCCTCCGTTGCCAGGCCACTGGCTTTCAGCTCTGTAAGGCGCTTTTCCAACGGCACCTTGCGTCGGCCCCACCAGAGATACAGACCACTACCCAATACGACGATGGAAATCAGGTCGAGCAGTGCCCAGATGACCTTCAATGGCAAGCCACCATAGTCATTTGTGGACCAGATACCAGATACGCAAGGCTCGGGCGGTCATGTTCGGTACTTTTCCTTATGTATCCACGATTGCCGAGAGTTACAGGGTATAGCCGGCGATCAGGTACAAAACTGTACCTGATCAGCCTGGATTTACCAGTTACAACTCACACCCACAAAAAACCGCAGGGAGAGAATGCCGCTAACTGGCTTCCGGCACCCGAAGGCGGTTTCTACGTGATGTTGCGCCTTTACCAGCCTTCAGAGGACGTGCTTTCGGGCAAGTGGCAGTTGCCACAATTGAATAAAGTCAATTGAGAGACGGGGACGAACTGTCCCGATCATTGGCCAATAGCCTGGACTGAATGCCCGCTATTGGCTGTGGATTCAATCTTTCGACAGAAGTCGCAATTCAATCCCGAGCAATCTTGTCATTTGCCAAGGCTTAGGGCAGGGTCGATACCACTGACATCTCTGCCAAAGGAGTCACCCATGTCAAAGCTATATCCCAGTATCGATCCCGAGGGGCTGGTCGAGTACTCAGTGGTCTACACCGACCGCTCGCTCAACCACATGTCGCAGTCATTTCAAGCCGTGATGAAGAACATTTCCAGGACCCTGAAACAGGTCTACAACGCCCAGGCTGTTGCGGTGGTGCCGGGCAGCGGCACATTCGGCATGGAAGCGGTGGCGCGACAGTTTGCCACCGACCAGCAATGCCTGGTGATACGCAACGGCTGGTTCAGTTATCGCTGGAGCCAGATCCTTGAGATGGGCAACATCCCGGCGGACACCACGGTGCTGAAAGCCCGACCGGTCGACACGGGTCGCCAGGCTGCCTACGCCCCTCCCCCTCTGGACGAAGTGCTGGCAGCCATTGCGGCGCAGAAGCCGCAGATTGTCTTCGCCCCCCACGTTGAAACCTCATCAGGGATTATCCTGCCCGACGATTACCTGCGGGCCGTCGGCGACGCCGTGCATGCGGTGGGTGGCCTGTTCGTGCTGGACTGCATCGCCTCAGGCACGCTTTGGGTTGACATGCACAAATGCGCAGTCGACCTGTTGATCAGCGCACCGCAGAAAGGCTGGAGCGCCTCCCCTTGCTGCGCCCTGGTGATGTTCAGTTCTTTGGCCCTCGAGCGCATCGAGCAGACGCAAAGCAGCAGCTTCGCCTGCGACCTGAAAAAGTGGCTTCAGATCATGCAGGCCTACGAACAGGGCGGACATGCCTACCATGCGACCATGCCCAGCGATTCCCTCGCGCGGTTTAACGAAGTGATGAAAGAGACGCAAGCCTACGGTTTCGACAAGGTCCGCGACGAACAACAGGCTCTGGGTGATCGGGTGCGCGCAATGTTGACCGGCAAAGGCATCAAAAGCGTGGCCGCAGCCGGCTTTCAGGCCCCGGGCGTAGTGGTGAGCTACACCGATGATGCCGACATCAAGAGCGGCAAGAAATTTGCCAACCACGGCCTACAGATCGCCGCCGGAGTTCCGTTGCAATGCGACGAGCCGGCCGACTTCCAGACCTTCCGCATCGGTCTGTTCGGACTCGAAAAACTGCAAAATATCGAGCGCACGGTCAGCACCCTCGAGCAGGCACTGGACGAGGTGATGGTCAACTAAGCCCTCATCCGGCCCTGGGCACTGCCTACCCATCCGAGTCAATCGTGACGTATTGGTCAGGCAGTAAAGCCGAACAGGCGTTTGGGGGTCTCCCAAAGTATCTGCTGGCGGTCGCTGGCATTCGGGAACATCTCGCCGAAGTTTGTCAGAACGGTGCCCAACTCCATGTTTTGACGCGCGCGCAAGAACGGCCAGTCGGTGCCCCACATACAGTTTTCGGCAGTGAATGCCTGCAGCAATGCCAGTTGGTAGGGTTGGGCATCGGCATAGGGGTAACTCTGCCTGGAGTATTGCGACAGCCCGGAGAGTTTGACGAAGGTACGTCCGTTGCCGGCAAGAGACAGCAGTGCCTGGAAGGCCGGTTGTTGCAAGCCGGCACTGGCATCGGGCCGGCCGGAGTGGTCGATCAGCACACGCGGTCGGGTACGCTCAAGCAAGGGCAACAGCGCGAGCAACTGATCGTCCTTCACCTGGATCTGGGCAAACAGGTCCAGCTCGGCCAAGCGCCCCATCAGGGTATCAACCTTCAGAAAACGCTCGGGGCCCAGCAGCGCAGCGTTGAGTGCCACACCGATTACACCCTGCGCCTTGTACTGCGCGAGCGTCTCGCTGGAGATGTCGCTCGGCACGACGACGACACCTTTATGGCGCCCCTTGTTGCGCGCCAGCGTGTCTAGTAGACAACTGTTGTCGTAGCCATAAGCGGAGGTCGGCTGCACGATCACTGAATGGCGAATGCCATAGGCCTGCATGACCTGCTGGTAATACGCCGCAGGACCGACCTCAGGTCCTGCCGGCTGGTAGGTAGCGTCCGCGGGATAGGGGAATTGGACCGGGTCGATCACATGATGGTGGCAATCGATCTTGGGCTGAGACAACAGAGTGAGTTGTTGGGAATCCATAACCGGACCTGGTGATTGATCGCTGCCGGGTTTGTCTGCGCTTTGCTGACCACTGTTTGAGGCGGCCTGACTGAGGATCGGCATGCTGAGCGCGGCGCTGGCTGTCAGCACGACGGAGCTTTTTTTGAGCAGCGAGCGGCGGGAGAACCCGCTGTCATCGAAACGCATGGCCATGTTCAATTCCTTTGATTTATTAGTATGGCGGCTATAGCGAGTCAATCGCCGCTACTACCGTCAAGTCGGTAGCGTCGAACTTAAAGCAAACGCTTGCCCAGCGTCGTCTGTGAAGTCATTAAGCAGGTATCGGTTTTCCTTATGCCGGAAAAAAGCGCCCGCGCCGGCAGCGGACTACCCCAAGAACCGTTGGGGCCACCATCTGCCCCAGGGATAGGGCCATCTCTATTCTGCATAACCGCAAGCCCGTCCATGCGGCTAAGATATAGCCAACTCCACTCCCCGTGCCGGATGCCTCGTACTCCAACGACGCTCGGCATGAACAAAAACAACAGGAGATCCCTGCATGCAAGGCCCTGCGATCAATACGTTTGAATTCAAATCGCTGCCATCAGCGCTGCTCGAAGAACTGACTGCCCTGCTCGGTGCCAGGTTCAGTTCTTCAGCGAGTGTTCGTGAGCACCACGGCAGTGACATTTCCGCCCTTGATCCCATGCCGCCGCAAGCGGTGGCCTTTGTGAACAGCCTTGCAGAGATCGTCAGCGTGCAGAAGGCCTGCCACACCCATCGAGTGCCGATCATCCCCTACGGTAGCGGCAGCTCTCTGGAGGGGTGGTTACATGCGGTACACGGCGGCATCTGCATAGATGTGTCGGGCATGAACCAGATCATCGAAGTGCGCGTCGACGACATGGATGTCACGGTACAACCAGGGGTGACCCGCAAACAGTTGAATGCCGCCTTGCACGGGACCGGCTTGTTCTTCCCGATCGACCCGGGTGCAGATGCTTCATTGGGCGGCATGGCGGCCACCCGAGCTTCGGGTACCAACGCGGTGCGCTACGGAACGATGCGCGAAAACGTCCTGGCCATGACGGCCGTACTTGCCGATGGCCGTGTGCTGCAGACCGGCGGCCGGGCACGCAAGTCGTCGGCAGGCTATGACCTGACTCACCTATTGGTGGGCTCCGGCGGCACCTTGGCCACCGTTGCCGAACTGACGGTAAAACTGCACCCGATCCCGGAGGCCATTTCGGCGGCCGTGTGCAATTTTCCCAGTGTCGATCACGCGGTGCGCACGGTTATCCAGGCCATCCAGTTGGGCATACCGATGGCGCGCATTGAACTGATCGACGCATTGACGGTTCGCGCGCTCAATGCCTACAGCAAGACCACGCTGCAAGAGGCCCCTTCCCTGTTCTTCGAACTGCATGGCTCCGAGTCCAGCGTCAAGGAACAGGTGGAAACGCTACGCATGCTCGCCGACGAACAGGGTGGACAGGACTTTGAATGGGCGCTGCACCCTGAAGACCGCAGCCGACTTTGGCAGGCACGGCATGATGCCTACTTCGCCGCACTGGCGCTGCGCCCAGGTTGTCGCTCGGTCACGACCGATGCGGTTGTCCCTATCTCGCGACTGGCCGAATGCATTGAGGCGACGGCCATCGATCTGCAGGAACACGACTTGCTGGCCCCCATATTCGGCCACGTTGGCGATGGAAACTTTCATGCGGTGATCCTGATCGACCCGGCCGACCCGGCACAATTGGAACGAGCAACCCTCGTCGCTCACCGTCTGGCCGAACGCGCCATCGCCATGAACGGTTCGTGCACCGGAGAACACGGCGTCGGCCTGACCAAGCAATCATTCATGCTGTCGGAATTTGGCCAGAACGCGGTAGACACCATGGCGGCCATCAAGGCAGCGCTGGACCCACAACAATTGATGAACCCCGGGAAGATTTTTGCCCGCGGTACACCGGCGGCGTAAACCCGAGACTTGCAAGAGGTACGCTTATGGAAATCCGCCAGCTCAAATACTTCCTGGCCGTTGCCGATGCGGGCAGCCTTTCAGGAGCAGCCCGCAAGGTGCTCATCGCGCAATCGGCGTTGAGCAAGCAGATGTGCGCGCTGGAAGACGAATTGGGTGTGACGCTGTTCCATCGCAGCAATAGCGGCATCGCCATCAACGAGGCAGGCCAGGTGTTCTACGAGTATGCCTTGGGCATTCTCAAGCAATTGCGCGATGCCAAGGCGGCGGTCCTGCCGGGGCATGGCGTATTGACGGGTTCCATCGTCGTGGCGCTGCCGCAGAGCGTTTCACCGATCATTGCCCTGCCGCTGCTGCAGGCAGTGGGCCGGATCTACCCCCAGGTGGAACTGCAATTGAATGAAGAGTTGACCGGCAATCTGGTCGACCAGTTGATCCGTGGCAGTGTCGACATCGCGCTGTTCACGCCAACGGGATTGCCTGCGGAAGTGAGCTTTACGCCACTGATTGAAGAGGACCTCTATCTGATCCATCGCGCCAACGACCCTGAGGCGCCGCCACCCGGCGAGGTGACCCTGGCCCAGGCCGTCACGCGGCCGCTGGTCTTTCCCAGCAAGGCCCACAGTCACAGCACCCGGGCCATCGTCGATCGGGCCTTGGAACAGCAACAGCGAGCGCCCGCCGCAATAGCCATGGAAGTCAACTCGGTCTACATCCTCAAAAGTGCCGTCGAGGCTGGCATTGGACCGACCATCATGCCGCTCAATCTGGCGGTGCGGGAAGTGGCTGAAGGGCGCTTGGTTGCCCACCCCTTCGCTGCGCCTGGCGTATTCCGGACGCTGGGTATCTGCACCTGCGGAACGCGACCCGCCAGCAACCTGCGGACCTTGATCGCGCAACTGATAAGCCAGGTGGTACACGACATGTGCCGGTCAGGCGAATGGCCTTCGACACGCTTACTGCCTGCTACCTGAACAAGAGTTTCATCTTCGCTTCGACAACAACAATAAAGAGGCTAGACATGAACCAACCTCCACTCCCGGCGGGCGTGATGCCCGACCACGCATTGAAATCAGCCTACCGCAAGACGGCCTGGCGGATTATCCCGCTGTTGATCGTCTGTTATCTGGTCGCTTATCTGGACCGGGTCAACGTCGGTTTCGCCAAGTTGCAGATGCTCGACGATCTGAAATTCAGTGATGCCGTTTATGGCTTGGGTGCGGGCATTTTCTTCGTCGGTTACCTGATGTTCGAAATCCCCAGCAACATCGCCCTGCACCGCTTTGGCGCTCGCCGCTGGATCGCTCGCATCATGGTGACCTGGGGGCTTTTGTCGGCGGCGATGATGTTCATTGAGACGCCCCTGGCCTTCTACGCACTGCGTTTGCTGATTGGTATTGCCGAGGCGGGATTCTTTCCCGGCATCATCTTCTATCTCACCACCTGGTTCCCCAGCCATCGACGCGGGGTGATGACGGCGATGTTCATTACCGCCCTGCCCGTCTCGAGCATGCTCGGCGCGCTTATCTCGGGCTTTATCCTGCAAAACCTCAACGGCGTCGCGGGTTACGCTGGCTGGCAGTGGCTGTTTGTCATCGAAGGGCTGCCTGCAGTAGCCCTTGGGGCGGCAGTATTCTTCCTGCTGCGCGACAGAATCGCTGATGCGCATTGGCTCACGCCTGAAGAACGCCAGGGCATGCAGGCGGCCATCGATCGTGAGGCTTCGCAGAAACAGAGCCATCGCCTGCGCGACGGCTTGGTCAATCCGCAGATCTGGCTGCTCGGCGCCGTGTATTTCTGCCTGGTGCTGGGCCAGTACGTGATCAGCTTCTGGCTTCCGACCATTATCCGTAACAGCGGCGTGCAGCAACCGGCGGTGATCGGTGTGCTCAGTGCCATCCCCTATGCGGCCGCTGCAATCACTATGGTGCTGGTAGGGCGTAGTTCCGACCGGCGTGGGGAGTACCGCTGGCATTTGGCAATTTGCGCCAGCATCGGCGCACTGGGCATAGCCTTCGGCACCTATTTCGGCGACAACCTGTTGCTTGGCATGATTGGCCTGACCATCGGCACGGCCGCGATGGTCAGCAGCCTGCCGGTTTTCTGGGGCATGCCCAGTGCAGTGGTTGGTGGCGCAGCCGCCGCGACGGGCGTGGCGTTGATCAACTCACTGGGCAATATTGCCGGTTTCTTCAGCACGATTGTCGTGGGTTGGTTGACTCAAGTAACCGGCAATACCCATGCGGCGATGTACATCATGGCTTCGATACTGGTCGTCGGTGGTGGGCTCGGCTTGCTCGTTTACCGCCTGCGCCCGACACCTGTCGCCCAGACAGTTTAAATCGCCGACAGCACCTCCGAGTCAATTTTAAAGCACATGCGCTGAGGCCCAGTACGCCCTGATGAAACTGTCAGGGCCAGGCTGAACTCGCCTCGAAAAAACCTGCGCGCCTACAAAACAACAATTAAAAAAACAACAGGAGCACATAACAATGACAAAAACTTCCCCTGTAAATCCTTTAATGCTGTGCGCCATTGGCTGCTTGTTGGCCGGCCCGGGCACTGCTTTCGCTGACTTCCTGGCGGACAGCCAGGGAAACCTGAACGTGCGCAATTTCTACTTCAATAACGACTATAGAAATCAGCCAGGTCCTCAAGGCCAAAGCAAAATACGCGAGTGGGGCAATGGCTTCATGCTGGATCTCAAGTCAGGCTACACCGATGGCACATTAGGCTTCGGGCTTGATGCACTCGGTACCCTGGGCGTACGCCTGGACGGAGGGGCAGGCAATCATCGGGGCAGTTCCATGTTTCCCGATGACAGCGATGGGAAGGCTGTTCATGAGTTCAGCCGGCTGGGTGTCACCGCCAAGGCCAAATTATCAAACACCGAACTCAAGGTCGGAACGCTGCTCCCCAAACTGCCGATCCTGGTAGCGAACGACGGCCGACTGCTCCCGCAATTGTTCGAAGGTGCAATGTTGACCTCCAAACCCCTGGACAACTTGACTCTGGTTGGCGGGCGCATCAACGAAGCCACCGGGCGAGCTTCGACCAACCGTTCGGGGCTGGCCGTTGCTGGAGGGCGGCGTGAAAGCAACAATTTCTCCTTCGCCGGAGCAGACTATCAATTGAGCAAGCCGCTTCTACTACAGTATTACCATGCCAAACTCGAAAATTATTACGATCAAGACTTTCTTGGCTTGATACACACGTTCCCCATTGCCGAAGGGCAAACATTCAAAACCGATTTGCGCTACTTCGGAACCCGGGCGGAGGGTAAAAACGATAGTGCCCAGGGACGCGCTTCCGGCTATACGCTCAGCGGCTTTGGCGATACCCCGGGCCGAATAGACAATGACACTTGGGCGGCGATTTTTACTTACAACGTGGGCGGCCATTCGCTCACCGGTGGCTATCAGAGTGTGTCTTCGGGCAGCAACTTCACCCAATTGAACCAGGCCAGCACTGGCGAAGGCGCCGCCGGCTCCAGTACTTATCTGCCTACGGACAGATTCGTCTCGAGCTTCCTGCGGGCGGGCGAAGATACCGTGTTCGGCATGTACTCCTATAACTTCGTTGCTTCTGGATTCCCCGGCCTGACAGCGTCCGTTGGCTACTACCGTGGCACCCATATCATCCAGTCTGGTGCACAGGATGCTCAAGAGTGGGAGCGCGACATCATTGTTGACTACGTCATTCAAAGCGGCCACCTCAAGGGGCTGGGATTGGGCCTGAAAAACGCGATGCTTCGAAGTGATGTACCGAGTGACGGCGCCCAGGATCAGACGCGACTAGTGATGTCCTACACGCTTCCCTTGTTTTGAATTCGAACCCATCAAGGGCTTCCCTACGACAGCCCCGGCCGCCCTGTTCGGGGCCGGGCAACGGTAATCATGATGACCAAGATTGCAACCACTCATGTCAGTAACGCATCGGCGTCCAGGCTGGAGGCTATCCGCAGTGTTGCTCTGCGCATGTTCGTCAATGAGGGGTATCAGGCCGTGAGCTTGCGTCAGCTTGCCGAGCACGCAGGGTTGCAAGCGGGTTCGCTTTATCACTACATCGAAAGCAAACAATGCCTTCTGTTCGAGTTCATTGAGGAACATGAATATCACCTGCTCCACTGCGTCAGCAAAACGCCCCTCGCCCGCTTCGATCCAAGGTCTGCATTAGGGCACTACCTCGGCGCTTACTTGCGGTTCGCGTTGCCACGGCGCCAGTGGCACATACTGTCCACGCGCGAGAGCTACTGCCTGGAGCCCGTTCGAAGGGAGAAAATCGAGGGATTGCGCGCCAGGCAGGCGCAGCTTTTGAAAGACATTATTGCGCTGGGTATTGCTGGCAAACGGTTCCAGGTCGATGACCTGAACATCACGGTGGCCGCCGTGCGGGCCATGCTTGATGGCGTGGTGCTGGGGCCGCTCATTCATGATTTCCGCACGGAGGTACTCATCAGGGACGTACAACGGATGGTGCTTCGGTCACTGCTCACTGACCGGGAATGATCTAGTCTTTAATCAAATCACGCGGGAGAAAAATGCCATGCCCGTCGCCCTCGGAAAACTGCCGTCCCTTGCTTTGGGTTTCTTCTTTTGCACAGCTGCGTGCGGTCAAGGGGAAGCAGACACACATCCCCCACCGGCACTACTCCCATTGGAATCCGAGACGGCACCCAAACTCATTGCCTATCCGCCGCTTGCCGAGCCGCTCGCCCGCGGTGTTGTCATTATCCAGTATCAAACAGAGCACACCAGGATCATGCCGGTTTTTGGCAAAGCGGCTGTTGAGGTATCACCGCGTCTCGGTCACCTTCACGTGACCGTCGACGACTGGAAAGGGACATGGGCGCACACCAGTGAAGATCCGATTATCCTGGTCGGACTGACGCCCGGCACTCATAAGGTTCTTCTTGAAGTGGCCGACCCGACTCACAAAATCCTCACCAGTACGACAGTGAGTTTTACAGTGCCGGAAAAAAAAACCAACGGGCGCCCCCACATCGACGATGGTCACGCAGTAAAACCCTGACTGTTGAGTGTTCATGGCTAAGACTTCGCGCTTGCTGGCGTCGGACTTGCTCATCTTCCCGAAGACATCGTTGAACAGGATATTTTGGAAGGCCGCCTGCTACGTGTATTAGACGATTGGAGTCCTGCGGTGACCGGTTATCACCTCTACTATCCAAGCCGCAGGCAGCCAAAGCATTCTCGCCCCGATCCTGACAGTCAAACCTGCTCTCAGGCCCCATTGTGTGTCCGGGGCCGAGCGGCCAATTGCGAGCGGGGCGTCAAGATGGCCAAGGCAACCGCCACGATGAAGAGCGCCGGCACGTCACCTGCCAAGTGCCCCATTTGCCCCGGCTGGGTGACCGCCTGGACGGCCATTATTCCTCCGTGTATGGCGCTAGACCACACGGTGAACCAGATTAGGCTCAGATTGGCTGATGGATCACGTGCGGCCAGGATCAAGAACACGCCAAGTGTGGCGTAGATGCCAACGATCATCATCGGGTAGTCCGAGTGACCGACGTGCCAGGCCCAGCCGGACGGCCAGAACAACATAAGTGGGTAGAGAGCAAGGCACGCGAGGCCAGCCAAAACTAGAACGACGCGCAAATACCTGAGGCGATCGACTACGGTCATGGCGGACTCCTCTTTGGGAGAAAAAGGGACGGATTTATATTTCCGTTGGACAATAAATCCGAGAATCATCTGGCCAGCCTCCCCGCCTCACGGAGGTGGCGCAAAATTCAAGGTGCAAACTTCGCCTACTGGACATCAAGGACTCTATAGATCTCAGAAACCACCTGCATCGTTGCGTCTTCGATCGTTCCTTCATTACGGCATAAAACCCAGCCGTGATCGGCAGTCGCTCGCTCGAACGCCTTGGTACAAGCGACATGTTCTTCCAGCTTATGGATCACCGTACTGCTCAGCCCACGTCGTCGTGCCGCTGCCCTCGCCCATGAAATATCAGGGTCGGTGACAATCCCGACATGCAGGTCTGGCACTCGCACGTTTCGATCAATGTTCAACTGCAGAATTTCTGCAAACGGGACTATCCGGCGAAACGCGGCATCAGACGGGTACCAGCGATCTATCAGGATGATGCTGTCTGGTGGCTGTTTCGCCAGCACGTGCCGGGATATCCAGGTACGGCTATCAGCAAGGCGCTCACAAACCCCCAACTCCAGATCCCGGGTGGGATTTCTGGCGAGCTTGTTAACGAGGGCCATTGTTTCGCCCCTATAGGGATCGCTTTTTTTCTCGCAAAGTCGGATCACCTTTTTGTTGTCTGCCCTCAATACTTTCGTAATGGCCTCCAACAGTGTGGTTTTGCCGGTTCCCTTGGGCCCATCTAGAGAAACAAACAGCGGACGATTCATGCTTCAAACAACGATTGATGTACGGTTTTTTTTGCCCGATTCGTTCGCTGCAATTGCTTGGCGCGACGATGCGAATCGAGTGGCGGGCCCTTATGAACAGGCATTGATGAACACTCTAACGAGGTTTTTGGCAAATCCGACATTTTCCTGAAGGGCCTGAATTGGCCGATTGCGCTTGAAGAAGATTCTACCGGTGAATCGGAGCCGCGGTCCGGAAAAGAAACCGCGGCGACCGATCAATCAGGCGGTAGGGAGCAGGCCTTTCTGTTTGGCGACATGAGTCGCCAGTGCGTCCATCAGGTCCGGGGACAGGCAGTCATAGGGTTCCAGGCCGAGCGAGCGCAAGCGCTCGCGGATAGCCTTCATTTGCGCTGGCGGTGTGCCGGTTTCGATGATGGATGACACGAACGCCGCGAATCCCGGCGCAGCCCATCCGCTCTGTGGCGAAAGCTCGGTGTGGACGAAGTCCAGACCATAAAACGCATGGTCCTTGTTCTCGATGCGCCCAAAGAGATGGGCGTGACACTGCTGGCAGGCGTGGCGCCGGATGGTGGCGGATTCGTCGACAATCGCGAGTTTTTCGCCGTGGGCAATGACGCTGACCTTGTCTCGGGGCACCACGGCGATGACGGCGAATGTCGCGTTTTGTGGTTTCCAGCATTTGCTGCAGCCGCACGCGTGGTTATGCAGCGTTTGTGCGTCGATCCTGACCTCGACCTTGTCGGTCGCACACAGGCATTGCAGGGTGCCACCTGTGAAATTCGCGGCGGCGGGTTGGATACCATTGTCCAGTGCGGGGTGAAGTTGCAAGGTGCTCATTCTGGCTTCTCCGTTTCGTTGGTTCCCCAGATCAAGAATAGTCTGCGATGACGCCGCGAGCGTAGCCAGGGCCAGCGCACGGGTGATGCCTACCTGATGCGGGTAACCGGGAAGGTGAATTAGTCAAAAAAAGCGTCACGGCAGACCCTCACTGTTGCCGCTGACGCACCCCAATTGCCATATGCGCGCCGATGTTGGAATCCAGGCGTATATTGATAGTGTTGGTCCAGATAGTTGAGGCGATAGTCAATCGTCGGTGGTGTGACAGGCAAAGGTGCTGGGGGCGCTCGATATCCCGGAACGTTTGGAGGTGTTACATGAGCCAATATCAACGACTTTTACTGATAGCCGGTCCCGCCATGCGTCACACTCCGGCGTTGGAGCGAGCGGCAGCCATCGCCGAAGCCACGGGTGCAGCGCTGCACATCACGGTGTTTATCGAAGACTCCCACCTCTTGGGCTTGAAGAGCGCCGGTGCGCGGTTTCGTGAGGTCTGTCAGCAAGAGAACGAAACATGGTTGAAGGATGAGGCCGATCTCATCCGCGGACGCGGGGTCGTGGTGAGTACCGAAGTGCTTGTTACGCGAACCGCGCTGCAAGAAATACTTCGGCATGTGGCAGAAATGCAGCCGGACCTGGTGATCAAGGACGTGCAACACGAGTCAGCGCTCAAACGCGTGTTCATTACGCCTCTGGATTGGCACCTGTTGCGCGAATGCCCGGTGCCCGTGCATCTGGTCAGCGAAGTCCGGTGTCCACTTCCGCGGGTGGTCGTGGCGGCAGTCGATCCGTCGCGCCCCGAAACTCAGATCACTGGCATCAACGACCGCATCATCCAGGCCGCGAACGGATTGTCGATGCAATGCAGCGCGGAGCTGCATCTGCTGCATGCCTACGATCTATCGCAGACACATATATCCGACGCAGGCGCCGGTGCAGTGACAATGCCGGGCTTCAGCAGCGATGTACGCAAGTCACTGAAGAAGTCATTTATCGCATTGGCTGCCCACTACGGCGTGCCCACTGAGCGACAACACTTCGTTGAGGGGCCGCCTGGCAAAGCGCTGGCCGACTTTGCAGCGCATCACCGAGCCGATGTGATTGTCATGGGAAATGCGCATCGCAAGGGACTGGGCAAATGGGTGGGTAGTACGACAGAGCATGTTCTGTATCAAGTGCCCTGCAACATTTTCGCCGTTACCGGATCTGCGGATCAGTGAATGGATTCGCTATTAACCGGCGCTCTGCAATTCACAGTTTGTAGCCCAAAAAAGGGGACAGATTTATTTTCTACTTTTTTCCCAGAAAATAAATCAGAAAATAAATCCGCCCCCTTTTTCCCTTTTTTGTAAATACCGTTCACCATGAGCGAAATATGCAATAGAAACACCTCGTGACGATGATATCGTCCAAATAAAAATAGGGTTATTTCAATGCCGCTTATCAAATCAGTATCCAGCCCACAAGATTTCGAAAGCTTCGATAATTGCGCTACGGGTTCATTCGGAACACTGAATGATGCGTGCATCCAATTGCTAAACAACCTATCAGACCATCCTCATTTTGATGATGGATTAGGTCATGAGATTCATCGCACTGGGGAGTTACGATCAGCAGCAGAGACAAGTCATTTTCAGGTATATGACTACATCGCCAAGCACACGAACCCTCACCAGATATCAGGCATGCTTAACAATCTATTTTCGTGCTTCTCCACTGGCGCACTTAACCAGAATTGTATTATTTGCAGCAAGGCTGTGGAGCGCAATTTAGAAGCGGTAGTGAAGGGAGTGATCAATGATTTCTGGGTTGCCGAGAGTACCAAACAAGGCTACCTTCCATGCAACATCTCCCCTGAAACCTATTCGGCTTTCCTGCCTATGCCCGACGAAGCACTCTCCCGGCAACTTCTTGACAATACCCAAGTCAACAACCGATACATCATATCCATCCCTGTTAAAAACAAGGGATTCGGCCACGCAGTGAACTTAATCAACTCAAACAATGGAGTGGTAGTCATTGATGGTCAGTTCGGAAAAACCTACAATCTTAATACACATCAGGGGCGGTATAGATTCGACAGCAACTACGGCACTGGAAACACCCCCATCCCGGTACAAATTTACCTGACAGGAGAAGCGCCGAAGGCATTAGATTATATCGAAAGCGAGCAATTAGATGATTGGGAAATCATAGATCCCTCACCAACCGACGATGTAGATCTTGTCGATAAAAACGAGCATTTGGATGATTGGGAAATCATAGAAAAAAGTAAAAAAAGGAAGCAGATTTAAATACCGAAAAATAAATCCCTGCCTTTCTTAAATAAATCCGTCTCTTTTTTAGTCTCTTTTTTAGTAATTAACCGGCGCTCTGCAATTCACAGTTTGTAGCCAATCTGCCGCAAGAAGTTCTTGCGCCACAGGATGTCGTCGTCGCCTTCAATCTCATTGGCGCAGAAGCCATCCACTACGCCCAGGATGGCTCGCCCTTGTTCCGTCTCAGCGAGAATCACTTCAGTTGGATTGGCGGTTGCACAAAAAATACGGCAGACCTCCGGGACCATTTTGAGGGTGTTTAACACGTTCAGCGGATAGAAACCGTCGCCCAGGAAAATGATAAAGCTATGGCCTGCGGCGATGGCTTTCGCATTTTTCTGTGCAAGTTCAATCATCGAGGTATCGGTGCCAGACCATCGCACCAGGCATTTGCCAGAGGCTTCACAAAAGGCCACACCAAACTGGATACCTGGCACGGCATTGACCAACGCTTCGTGGATATCCTCGACGGACTTGATGAAGTGCGTCTGACCCAAAATGAAGTTCGTTACGTCCGGCTTGTCGATTTTCAACGTGATGAGTTGCATCTCAACACCTCCTTTCACGATGTTGCTTCCAGAGACTGGCAATAGACCAAGCATAGCTACTCAGTTGATAGTGCTCCGGCCACTGACTGCTTTTGACTGTGACAACGACCACTGGTCGCTATGGAGAAACTGGCGGCGTGAAAACCGTAAAGGAAGTCCCGGCTCCTACTCTCTGAAGACAACTCCCCTCCCCCATTTTTGCCACCTTCAGACTCTCTTAAGTAATGCCGTTGATACTCCTCCCGAACTGACCCGTGGAGGCGTCTTCCAATGCCCGATTTTGACTGGAACATTGCGCTTCCCCTGCGTTTCGGCAAACCCGAAACCGACCAGATGAGTTTGGACAGAGCCCTGCCGGACGAGCCCCGGCGCCCTCTCTTCGAAAATTTTATCCAGCAACGTTTCCGCAAGGCCCACGGTGCTGACATCCGCCATTTCATGCCCGAGCTGTTCGGCATGAGCAACGCGCAGGGCGAACTCTGTGCGGTGGCCGGGATTCGCTTGGCGAATCTCGGCCCGTTGTTTCTGGAGTGTTATCTGGACGAATCAATCGACCCGTTGATCAGCGCTATTGCCGACGGCCCCGTGGACCGCGCAAGCATCGTCGAAGCCGGCAACCTGGCCGCCAGCGACACCGGCAGCGCACGCATGAGCATCATCGCCATGACTTACCTGCTGGCCATGGGTGACCTGGAATGGGTGGCCTTTACCGGCAACGTCGGCCTGGTCAACAGCTTTCATCGCCTGGGCTTGAACCCCGTGACGCTCTGCACTGCCGATCCCGAGCGGCTGGGTGATGAACGCCACCATTGGGGCAGCTATTACGACAGCAAACCCTGGGTGCACGTTGGCAACATCCGCTCAGGCTTCATCCATCTGCAAAACGGTGGAGTGTTCGATCGCCTGGGGTTGCCAACGCCCAACGAGGCATCCAGCAATGTCGCCTGAAATCGAACGTTTCAAGCAGACCCTGCGCGACCATGCTGAACGTATTCCCGGCGCCACTGCGTTGTGGGGCGATCAGCTGAAAGTGGACTACACCACGCTGTACGACCAAGTGCTGACTCGCCAGCAGCGTCTGCGCAATGAACACATCAAGGTGCTGGCTCTGGCGCTGGACAATGGCGTGGAAGCGATGCTCTGGGACCTGGCCGCGCTCTTCGAAGGCCTGACCTGCCTGACGTTGCCGCCGTTTTTCAGCCCGGCTCAACGCCTCCATTGCCTGGAACAGAGCCACGCCGAACGGGTGATTGCCGAGCCGCAACTGGACGCCGAACTGCAATTGGCCGGGTATGAGAAAACCGGTGAGTTCTGGTGCCGGACCTTCGTTGACTCGAACCGCATGCCCGAAGGGACCGCCAAACTGACCTTCACCTCCGGCACCACGGGGACACCCAAAGGCGTGTGTCTGAGTGCGCAAAGCCTCTTGACCGTCGCACGCGAACTGGATCAGGCCAGCAAACCCACTAACCCGCAGCATCACCTGGCGCTGTTGCCTTTGGCGATCCTGCTGGAAAACCTCGGTTGCTATGCCGCCTTGTATGCCGGCGCAACCTTGAGTGTGCCCAGCCAGAAAACTCTGGGTATTGAGGGTGCCAGCGGCGTTGATGTGCCACGGCTGCTCGGCTGCCTGGCCGCCCGTGCGCCCGAGAGCCTGATTATGGTGCCGCAGTTGTTGTTGATGCTGGTCGGTGCCGCCGAGCAGAAAGCCTTCAACCCCGGCACATTGCGCTTTGCCGCCGTGGGTGGCGCGCGGGTTTCCGAGGAATTGCTGCACCGCGCGCGACGTGTCGGGGTGCCCGTTTACGAAGGCTACGGACTGTCGGAGTGCGCCTCAGTGGTCTGCCTCAATCGGCCCGGTGCGCATCGCCCCGGAAGTGTGGGCAGGCCCCTGCCCCACCTAGAGGTTTGCCTGGCAGAGGACGGCGAAGTGTTGATCAAGGGCTCGACCTTGCTGGGCTATCTGGGCGAGGCGCCGCACGCAAATGCATGGTGGCCGACCGGCGACCTCGGCGAGTTCGACCCCGAAGGTTTTCTCTACCTCAATGGGCGCAAGAAGCATCAATTCGTCACCAGCTTCGGGCGCAACGTGAACCCGGAGTGGGTCGAGGCCGAGTTGACCCAGCGCAGCCACATCGCCCAGGCCTTCGTCTACGGCGAAGCCATGCCGCGCAACCATGCCCTGCTCTGGCCCCATCGCCCGGCGTGCACCGACGAAGAACTGGCCGCCGCCGTCGCCCAAGCCAACGAGGCCTTGCCCGATTACGCCCAGGTCCATCACTGGACTCGGCTGGATCACCCCTTCACCCCCGCCAATGGTCTGCTCACTGCCAATGGCCGACTGCGCCGTGACGCCATCGTCGAGCGTTACCGGGCGCAACTGTCTGAATCAGCACGTTTCGAGGAATCCGCATCATGAGCTTTTTCGACCGGCTGCAAGCAGCCACGCAACAAGAACGCCATGCGTTATTCAATCTGCCGATTATTCTCGACGCCCTTGAGGGCAAGGTCAGCCTGGAAAGTTACCGGGCGTTCCTGGCGCAAGCCTACTACCACGTGCGCCACACCGTGCCCTTGATGATGGCCTGCGGTGCGCGTCTGCCGGTGCGCCTGGAATGGCTGCGCGAAGCCGTCTGCGAGTACATCGAAGATGAATACGGCCACGAACAATGGGTACTCAACGACATCGAAGCCTGCGGCGGCGACAAGGACGCAGTACGCAACGGTCGTCCGTGCATGGCGATCGAATTGATGGTCAGCTTTCTCTACGACCTGATTGCCCGTGACAACCCGGTCGGCCTGTTCGGGATGGTCAACGTGCTGGAAGGCACCAGCGTCGCCTTGGCCACTCACGCGGCCGGCAGCATTCGCGAGCGGCTGGACTTGCCGGAGAGCGCCTTCAGCTACCTCAGCTCCCATGGCTCTCTGGACATCGAACACATGCAAACGTATCGCCGGCTGATGAATGCACTCGACGATCCGGCCGACCAGGCGGCGGTGATTCACGCCTCCAAAGTGGTGTACGCGCTCTACACCGACATGTTCCGTGGCCTGCCGCGCAATGAGGAGAGAGTGTATGCAACTGCATGAAGCTCGCGTGGTACTCACCGGTGCCAGCGGTGGCATTGGCCTGGCGATTGCAACCGCCCTGTGCGCCAGTGGTGCCCAGGTACTGGCGGTGTCGCGGCAAAGGGAACCGTTGGCGTCGTTGTTGACGCGCTATCCGCAACACCTTTGCTGGATCGGCGCGGACTTGACCGATTTGGCCGATCGACGTCGAGTGCTCAGCGCCGCCGAAGCCATTGGCGCAATCAACCTGCTGATCAACGCCGCCGGGGTCAACCAATTCGCCATGCTCGAACAGCTGGAGGACGGTGACATCGACGCCATGCTGGCGGTGAACATCAGCGCGCCGATCTGCTTGACCAAACTGTTGCTGCCAATGCTCAAGCAAGCCCCGAGCGCGATGGTGGTGAACGTCGGATCAACCTACGGTTCCATCGGCTACCCCGGTTACGCCAGTTATTGCGCCACCAAGTTTGCCTTGCGCGGGTTTTCCGAGGCCCTGCGCCGGGAACTGGCGGACACCCGTGTCAGCGTGCTCTATGTCGCCCCGCGCGCCACCCGCACCCGCATGAATAGCCCGGCGGCGCAGGCCTTGAACGATGCACTCAAGGCAAACGTCGATGATCCGCAAACGGTCGCGGGCGCGGTGATGCATGCGATAACGAGTGATCACCGTGACCTGTACCTGGGCTGGCCGGAGCGTTTTTTCGTGCGCCTTAACAGCCTGCTGCCCAATCTGGTGGACCGAGGCTTGCGCAAGCAATTGCCGCTGATCCGTCGCCTGAGCGAAAACTCCGACAATGAGCATTTAAAACCATGAAAACAATCATCGCTTGCCTGCTGCTGGGGGCCTTGAGCCAAAGTGCCTGGGCGCTGGACCCCGCCGACCAGCAACGCCTCAAGAGCATTCAACAAAGCTGGGCGCACATTCAATACGAAGTCCCCGAAGCGCAACGCACCGCAGCGTTTGAAAAACTCGCGGCCCAGACTTCCGCGTTCGCCCAGGAGCGCCCATCGGTGGCAGAAGCCTGGATCTGGTCCGGCATCGTCACCAGCAGTTGGGCCGGTGCACAGGGTGGACTCGGTGCGCTAAGCAAGGTCAAGGTGGCGAGAGCCGATCTGGAAAAAGCCCTGACTCTGGACCCGAAAGCCCTGCAAGGCTCGGCCTACACCAGTCTGGGCGCGCTCTATGACCGCGTACCGGGCTGGCCCATCGGGTTCGGTGACTCGGACAAGGCTGACCAGCTACTCAAACAGGCCTTGCAACTCAACCCGGACGGCATCGATAGCCTGTACTTCTGGGGCGATCACCTCTACCGTCAAAAGCGTTACAGCGAAGCTAAACTTGCACTGCAAAAAGCCCTGCAAGCCCCTCCAAGGCCAGGTCGGGAATCCGCTGATGCGGGGCGACGCAAAGAGATCGAAGCGTTGCTGGTCGACGTGAACAAGAAACTCGACTGACAGGAGTTCGTGTGCGCTTATTACTGATCGAGGACGACGTTGCCCTCGGCGAGGGCATTCATCAAGCCTTGGGCCGCGAAGGTTACACCGTCGATTGGGTACAGGATGGCGCCAGCGCCCTGCACTCGCTGCTGAGCGAAACGTTTGACCTGGCCGTGCTCGACCTCGGCCTGCCGCGCATGGACGGGCTTGAAGTCCTGCGTCGCTTGCGCGACAGCGGTTCCAACCTGCCGGTGCTGATCCTCACCGCGCGGGACGCGACCGAAGACCGCATTGCCGGGCTGGACGCCGGGGCCGACGATTACCTGATCAAGCCCTTTGACCTGGCGGAACTCAAGGCTCGCCTGCGAGCCTTGCTGCGGCGTAGTGTCGGGCGCGCTCAAATGCTGATCGAGCACTCCGGCATCAGCCTGAACCCCGGTACCCAGCAAGTCAGTTATCACGGCGAGCCGGTAGCACTGACCCCCAAGGAATATCAGTTGCTCCACGAACTGCTCTCGCCCCCGGGCCGGGTCATGACCCGCGATCACCTGATGCAGTTGCTCTACGGCTGGAACGAGGAAGCCGAAAGCAACACCCTGGAAGTGCACATCCACCACTTGCGCAAAAAATTCTCCACCGACCTGATCCGTACCATTCGCGGTGTCGGTTATCTGGTGGAGGAGCGTCGATGACGTCGATCCGGCGCCGCAGCCTCACGCTCATCATTGGCCTGATGCTGGTCGGCGTGACAGTGATCAGCCTGCTCAATCTGCACGACAGCAATCACGAAATCGCCGAAGTCTATGATGCGCAATTGGCTCGAAACGCCCGGTTGTTGCAAGGTGTGATGCGCATGCCCATGGCCAGCAAGGATCACGCCGCGCTGTATCAAGCATTCAACAAAGCCCTGGGTGAAGCAGCTCCCAGGGGCGACGGCCACCCTTATGAAACCAAACTGGCTTTTCAGGTGTGGAATGGCCACGGCGAAGTGCTGGTCCACACGGCCAGCGCGCCCTCCTTCAGCACACTGCCATCGACACCCGGTTTCAGTGATGTGGTCGACCAGACCAACCGCCACTGGCGCGCTTTCTTGCTTGAAGACAAACAAAATGATCTGAAAATCTGGGTGGGCGAACGGGACGACGTGCGTTCGGATCTGGTGGATCGGATCGTACGCCATACCTTATGGCCCAATGTACTGGGCAGTCTGATTTTGGCGGCATTGATCTGGGTCGCTATCGGCTGGGGCCTCAAACCTCTGGAAAACATGGCGGCCACCTTGCGGGCGCGGCACAGCGGCTCGCTGGAACCGTTGCAACTGACCCCGCTGCCCAGTGAACTGGAGCCGATGCAAGCGGCGCTCAATCGCATGCTGGCGCAGATCCAGGAAGTGCTGGGCCGCGAACGCCGCTTCATCGCAGATGCCGCCCACGAAATGCGCACGCCCTTGGCGGTACTGCGTGTGCATGCACAAAACCTGCTGGAGGCCGGCACCGAAGAAGAGCGCCGTGATTCTCTGGAGTTTCTGATCGCTGGCGTCGACCGCACCAGCCGACTGGTCAATCAATTGCTGACCATGGCCCGCCTGGAACCCAAAGCCATGGCGCCGGTGTTGCACAGCATCGATCTGGCCGAAGTCGTGCGCGACTGCCTGGCACAGCTCACACCCTGGATATTGAGTAAAAACCTTGAGCTGGCCTTCGACGTGCAGGACCGCCCCTTTAAAGTCGTCGCCGACGCTGCCGCCATCGACATTGCGCTGAATAACCTGATCAGCAACGCGGCAAACTTTTCACCCGAACAGGGCGTTATCACCGTGCAGCTAGGTCAGGCGGAGGGCTTCTATTTACTGAGCGTCGAGGACCAGGGCCCCGGCATCGACGAAGCGGATCGCGAGCGGTTGTTCGAACGGTTTTACAGTCGCGGAAATGTTCAGGGCGCGGGACTCGGGCTGACCATCGTCAACACCATCGCCACTCGACTGGGCGGACGCATCACGCTGGTCAACCGACCGGAAGGCGGTTTGTGTGCGACGCTGGCTATTCCTGATAGCCAGACACGTGCCGCTTTACCGCAGATTACCGACGAGTTGCCGCCCCACTAGCAGATTTCATTGTTGCCTTGGTGGCAGGAGAACACCGCTTCGTAGATCTCGAACTCATTGGCTGCCATCAGCAATTCTCGCGCGCGGTTCACGGCGCGTTCCAGGGCGGCATTATCAAGTGCCTGGATGATCAACAACCCCGAAAACTCTCCTTCCTGGCTGCTACGCATCGACTTCTCGCGAGTGGCGATAGACGTGGCGTCGGTCTGCACGGTCATCATCTGAACGTTTACGACCCAATCCAACTCCGCCAGCGTCTCGGCCAGTTGAAGCCCCTTCGACCCTGTCAATGCGTCAGGCAGCACGCCATCGAAACGCGCAATGGCGAGATGACTTCCATGTGCGTCGACATTACCGCCACTCACATCGACCGAACCGCCACCGCGACGGAACTGCATCAGTTGGGGCATGACCCGTTGCGTCCAGGGAGTAGGATCATTGAGTCGTGCAAGATACGCCGGGCTGGACATCACGCTGGCTGCAGCCAACTCATACAACATGAAATATTGCGATGGCTGACTGTCGCGCCGCCTGAACACACGGCCAGAGAGAAAGCCCGGCACGCTGACGCGCTCGAAAATATGTTCGCGTGTAAGCCAGTGCAAATAGTCTGTTTCCGCCTCCGCCGCAATCGTGCTCCAGATTGCAAGCAAGCCTTTGGATTGGTCGGTCATCAATGTTCTCGCTTTTACGGTTTCGATGTAGCGGTGCGACCAGCGCACCGCTGGATTAGATCAAGAGTTCGCGTGACGCACTTGCACATGCTGGTTGCCGGCGACCTCATCGACTGAATCGAGGCGATTCATGTCGACACCCGCTGTTTCCGGACCTATTGCAATCATGCAGAAAGAGATCACATTCAGTGTTCCGACAAGGGCCACGAGCGCCCACGGCGAGCCGTTGCTCAAGGTCAAGAGCCAGGTTGCGACAATCGGAATCGGGCCACCCGCGAACAGGCTAGCGCCCGTGAAAGCCAGAGCAGAAGCGGAATAGCGGACATTGGTCGGAAATGCTTCGGCGAACGCAACAGGCTGAATACCGGTCTGGACTTGCGTGAAGCCCAAGAACAAGCCCATTGCAATTGCCATCGTGGCGAAGTCTTTGGTTTGAAGCAAAGGAAAGTACAGCATCATCATGATGAACGTCGCGGTCGACGCAATAAGGAGAGTGCGCTTGCGCCCGATCCGGTCACTGAGCAGGCCGCCCATAATTGAACCGACTATGGCGCAGGCATTGGCGATCATTAACAGCGTAAACCCATCCTGTTTAGGAATACCGAGGGTATTCGTCAAATAGCCGAGGGTGAACACAACGGCGAGATAGAACATTGCCGTAGGGCCGCAGAAGAACAGCATCAGCCGCAGAATGGTTTTCCAGTGAAGTCTGAAGGCGTCGCGAAGTGGGCTACTGACCGTCGCGACTGCCGACTGTTTCATCTGTACAAAAGCGGGCGTCTCCTCTACTCGCATTCGTATGTAGATACCCATCAGAACTAACAGGAAACTCATGACGAAGGGAATTCGCCAGCCGTAACTCATAAAGTCATCTGCGCTCATGGAGGCTGATAGCAGAAGGAGCACGGCATTGGCGACTATCTGACTGAGCGGTGCGCACATGCCGATGAGACCTGAATAACGGCCCCGTCGGGCCGCAGGCGCATGTTCGAGCGCCATGAGTTGCCCGCCGGTCGATTCGCCCCCCAGCGCAAATCCCTGAATGATGCGCAGCAAGACCAGCAAGATGGGCGCAAGGATCCCAATCTGCGCATAGGTAGGCAGCAATCCCATCAGCACGGAAGTAATACCCATTGCCGATACTGTGCCGAGCATCAAGTTACGCCGGCCAATCTTGTCACCCAAATGGCCACAGATAATGGCCCCCAGTGGCCGTGCAGCGAGGCCCACGCTGAAAGTGGCCAAAGACGCCAACAGCGCAGAACCAGGCTCCATCGCAGGGAAGAACAACTTGGGCAACACGGTGGCTGCAACAACCCCGTACAACGTGAAATCGAACCATTCCAAAGCGGTTCCGACCGTGGCAGCGGTGACTGCCCGATTCGCCATGGACCGCGACGAACTGTTTGAATCGTTCTCCATACTTATTACCTCCGCTGTACAAGATGCTCGCAGATGCAAACATCAGTACTGTTTATTGTTAGTTATTGTCAGTTATACGAAGTACTGCAGTTTAAGTTTTAACTTACCGCACAGGCACAGGTTGACCCGCCAACTTAATCGAGAAAGTTGACAGGTTAATTTGATTAGTTAGATGCGCGACGCATTATCGGTGAAACTCCACTTGCCTCAGATAACTCTGCGGCCGTCGACAGGAGCGCCGGCAGAAGCTCCTTCATTCTTTGTTGCGTGAGCCGTGACATCGGTCCTGCAATAATGAGAATCGCGCCAACTTCGCCATTGCCGGTAGTCACCGTCGTCGCCAGGGAACTCATTGCTGGCAAGAACATATCTTGCGTCGTGGCGTAACCGTTCTTGCGTGCGGCTTCAATGAGCGCAAGAAGGGTTTTGAAGGTAGTGGGTGCGTTGGGACCAAAGTTGGCCGGAAGACCAAATCCTTGCCCGGAGACAAGCCGCATGATGTCTTCGTCACTCTTTCCGGCCAGCCAGCTTATACCGGCGGCACTGCACGACAGGGTGACCGGGCGGCCCATCTCCGGGTCATAGCGCAACCCTTCCCGTGCGCCCTGGGCCTTGGCGACATAGACCAGTTGCTCCCCATCAACGACGGCCAGGCGTACCAACTCTCCCGATATTACGGCCAGGCGTTCAAGGATAGGTTGAGCAATATCAACCACTCCGCCGGCGCTCAAGAAGCGCAGCCCCAGGGATGGCAACTTCATGGTCAAGGTGAACTCACCTCGTCTTTCGTCCTTGCGGACGTAGCCCTGCTCAATCAAATCCGCGAGCAACCGGTGTATGGCCGTGATAGGCAGATCGAGAACAGCCGTGAGTTCAGAGAGCGTCATGCCCTCCGGCGAGTTTGCAAGCTCTTCCAAAACACGAAGGATGCGTTCAGCAACGGCGCTCATAGATGGTCGTAGTCCAAGCGGTTACAGGGCCGAAATTGGCAACTGACTCACTATAGTGAAAAGCGTTTTCAAAATGCAAACTGTTTTCACTTTTTCATTTTCTGGGTGGATCAGTGATGCCGGCCGCCCGTGTCCTGACGGTCGACGTAAGCCGAAATGCACAGTCAGTTTTTTGCATCTCCCACAGGTTCACTTACCGTGCGCTGGGAAATGTCGCTCATCAAACCAAACTTTTCGCCTCGCTGGGCGTCCTCTCTTTAATGCTGCTGACATGGCATTGCCCACCAAACATCTGACTCCAGAAAAGGACCTGCGATGAGTTTTCTGATTTTTCTTCTAGCCTGCGGTGCTGCGGCAAGCACAGGCTTCTTTTTTAAACCGGGCCACTGGTACGAATCGCTCGCCAAACCCGGTTTCACGCCCCCCAACTGGGTGTTTCCGGTCGCTTGGTCAACTATCTATCTATTGCTTGCCTGGGCCGGGTACCGCTTGACCTTGATACCTGGAAGTCAGGTGGTGCTGGGTTTATGGGCGGCGCAGATTGCGCTCAATACACTGTGGACGCCGGTATTTTTCGGCGCGCAGCGTATGTTCGCCGGCATGGTGATCCTGGCGATACTCTGGCTTGTGGTATCTGCAATGGTGGTGATGACATTGCTGCTTGATATGATCACCGGGCTGATCCTGTTTCCTTACCTTGTGTGGCTTTGTGTTGCCGCTGCGTTGAATTTTTCAATCTGGCGCCTTAACCGCTGATGATGAATTCCGTTCGCTGGCGTTGGCCAGCAGGGATTCGGTGTCGTACTTGGAGTTGTCATTGCTTCAGTCAAAAAAATCCATGTGGGAGCGAGCCGGCTCGCTCCCACAGTTTTTTGTGTTTTATCTGATGGGTATTGGGAGGACATAAATATGCCGCTTCCCATTCAGATTCACTTTTTACCTGCGGCCACAACCAAAGCATTGGCATGGCCATGTCCCAAACCATGTTCTGTCTTCAGCCAGGCCACCATTTCCATGTGCTTCTTGCCGCTCAGTGTTCCTAGCAGATCCAGCCAGTGGCTGATGGGCTGCCCATATTTTTTTTCGATTGAAGGGAAGTAAGACGCCGGGCCTTTTACTTTTGTATCGTCTGACATGCTGCAAGCTCCTTGTCTTCAACTCACAAATTGAAGGCCAGGACCGCCGAGCAGTCCAGCACAAACAAGCTCGCCGTTAATACAAATCGATTGAAGCTATCGCGAAGAGCTCTAACGAACTGTTAGTTCTAACAGGTCATTTTCAGTTAAGCCGGGGCTAAGGTGCCGTGCCAAAGAGTGTCGGCACGCTCTGAAGCTATCCCAACAACAACCCCTGCTCCGCTTCACACAACCCCACCACATAATCCCAGACCACCCGCAGCCTGACCGACTTGTGCAGTTCGCGCCGGGTACTGATCCAGTAGGTGCGTTCAATACTTTCCTCCGGCAACAACGGCACCAGATCCGGATCGGCACTCGCCATGTAGCACGGCAACACGGCGATGCCCAACCCCGAACGCGCGGCCTGTTGCTGGGCGATGACGCTGGTGCTGTGAAACACAACGCGCGGATTGCGGCAGAAGCTGTTCAAGAACATCAATTCCTGGCTGAACAGCAGGTCGTCGACGTAGCCGATCCAGGCATGGCGACCGAGGTCTTCGCCGCTGCGCAATGGCGCTGATCGGTCGAGATACGCCTGGCTGGCGTAAAGGCCCAGGCGATAGTCGGTGAGTTTGCGCGTGACCAGCATGTCGGCGGCCGGGCGTTCGAGGTGGATGCTGATTTCGGCTTCGCGGTTGAGGATGCTGACAAAGCGCGGCACGGCCACCAGTTCCACTTCCAGCCCCGGATAGCGTTCGAACAAACCGTTCATGCGGCTGGCGAGAAACATGATGCCCAGCCCTTCCGTCACGCCAACGCGAATCTTGCCCAGCGGCGCGGTGGATTGGGTGATTTCCTCCTGGGCCAGCAACGCGACGTTTTCCATGGCTTCGGCGTGTTTGAGCAGCGCTTCGCCGGCCGGGGTCATTTCGTAGCCTTGGGCATGCTGGACGAACAGCGCCGTGCCGAGGCTCTTTTCGATGGCCTCGATGTGCCGGGCGACGGTGGCGTGGGTGGTGTTCAAACGGCGGGCAGCGGTGAGCAAACGCCCGCTGCGCTGCAACTCGAGAAAAAACCGCAGGTCATTCCAGTCGAACATGATCCTTCCTTGAGGCAAGGCTGTTTAAAAACGCACAGCGGCTGCGCAAAAACTAACATTCTTTTGCCGAAAGCTAACAACTAGGATGACTGACAACAAGAACAACAATAAGAGGTCAGGGATGCAGACTTCCCTTGATGAGTTCGACTACATCGTGGTCGGTGCCGGGCCGGCAGGTTGTTTGCTGGCCAATCGACTGTCGGCCAACCCGCAACACCGAGTGCTGCTGCTCGAAGCCGGCGGCCGCGATAACTATGCTTGGATTCACATTCCCGTGGGTTACCTGTTCTGCATCGGTAACCCGCGCACCGACTGGTGCTTCAAGACTCAGGCGCAACCCGGTCTGCAAGGGCGCACCCTGAGCTACCCGCGCGGCAAAGTGCTCGGCGGCTGTTCTTCAATCAACGGCATGATCTACATGCGCGGCCAGGCCGGCGACTACGACAGCTGGGCCGCGGACGGCAATCCGGGCTGGCGCTGGAGCGACGTGTTGCCGCTGTTCAAGAAGAGCGAAAACCATTTTGCCGGCGACTCCGAATTTCACGGCGCCAGCGGCGACTGGCGGGTCGAGCGTCAGCGACTGTCGTGGCCGATTCTCGATGCCTTCCGCAGCGCCGCCGAGCAAAGCGGCATCGCCAGCATCGATGATTTCAACCAGGGCGATAACGAAGGCTGTGGCTATTTTCAGGTCAATCAGAAGGCCGGGGTCCGCTGGAACGCAGCCAAGGCGTTTCTCAAACCGATCCGCCACCGCGCCAATCTCACGGTGCTGACCGACGTTGAAGTCGACCGCGTGTCGCTCGACAACGGCCGCGCATCAGCCGTCATTACACGCTACCAAGGTCAGGCGAAAACCTTCAAGGCGCGCAAGGAAATCGTCTTGTGTGCCGGCTCCGTCGGCTCACCGGGCATCCTCCAGCGCTCCGGCATCGGCCCTCGCCCGCTGCTGCAAAAACTGGGGATCGGCGTGGCCCATGAGCTGCCGGGGGTGGGCGGCAATCTGCAGGATCACCTGCAACTGCGGCTGATCTACAAACTGGAAAACGCCCGCACGCTGAACCAGATTGCTGGCAGCGTGTGGGGCAAGATGGGCATGGGCCTGCGCTACCTGTGTGACCGCAGCGGTCCGCTGTCGATGGCGCCAAGTCAGCTCGGTGCGTTTGCTCGCTCAGGACCGGAACAGACCTCGGCGAATCTCGAATACCACGTGCAACCGTTGTCGCTGGAACGCTTCGGCGAGCCGTTGCACCCCTTCCCCGCCTTTACCGCTTCGGTCTGCGATCTACGGCCGCACAGCCGTGGCCGGGTGGACATTTGCTCAACCGACCCGAAAGCCGCGCCACTGATCCAGCCCAACTATCTGAGCCACCCGGAGGACTTGCGTGTCGCCGCCGACGCCATTCGCCTGACCCGCCGCATCGTCGCCGCACCGGCGCTGCAAGCGTTCAACCCGGTCGAGTACCTGCCCGGTGCGCGCTTGCAGACCGAAGAAGAATTGCACGAAGCCGCCGCACAGATCGGCACCACCATTTTCCATCCGGTCGGCACCTGCCGGATGGGTAACGACGCGGATGCGGTGGTGGATGCCGAGTTGCGGGTCCATGGCATTCCTGGATTGCGCATTGCCGATGCTTCGATCATGCCGCGCATCACCTCGGGCAATACCTGCTCGCCGACGCTGATGATTGCTGAAAAAGCGGCACAGCTAATACTCGAATCCAACGACAACACAATCCCTGTGGGAGCGAGCCTGCTCGCGATGACGGACTGACATTTAACATCTACGGTGACTGATGCACCGCCATCGCGAGCAGGCTCGCTCCCACAGGGGATTGAGCTACCCCAAAGTTAGCGCTTGGTTCACGGACATTAAGCTTCACCCCAGCAAGGAACACGCAACACCAGTGGAACAACAAAAACAATCACTGTAAGGGATACCGATATGTCAGAACATGTTCAATCTCTGGAAGCTGTGCCGGTCGAGACGATCAGCCACGACACCCGCAAAGTCATCTTCGCTTCATCGCTCGGGACGGTCTTCGAGTGGTATGACTTTTTCCTCTATGGCGCCCTCGCGGCGGTGATCAGCAAACAGTTTTTCGCCGGGGTGAACGACACCACGGCGTTCATTTTTGCGTTGATGGCCTTCGCGGCGGGCTTCGTGGTGAGGCCTTTCGGTGCCCTGGTCTTCGGACGCCTGGGGGACATGATCGGGCGTAAATACACGTTCCTCGCGACCATCGTGCTAATGGGCCTGGCGACCTTCTGCGTCGGCTTGCTGCCGACCTACGCGAGCATCGGCATCGCCGCGCCAATCATCCTTGTGGTGCTGCGCATGCTTCAGGGTCTGGCCCTGGGCGGTGAATACGGCGGCGCTGCCACCTATGTCGCAGAACACGCACCGATGGGCAAACGCGGTTTCCACACCAGCTGGATTCAATCCACCGCGACCCTTGGCCTGTTGCTGTCGCTGCTGGTGGTGCTCGGCTGCCGCTACTTCACTGGTGACCAGTTCGAAGTCTGGGGCTGGCGCATTCCGTTTTTGTTTTCGATCATCCTGCTGGGCATCTCGACCTGGATTCGCCTGAGCCTGCATGAATCGCCGGCCTTCGTGAAAATGAAAGCCGAAGGCAAACTCTGCAAATCACCCCTGCGCGATTCCTTCGGCAAGTGGGAAAACCTCAGAGTCGTGCTGATTGCCCTGTTCAGCATCAACGCCGGGCAAGCGGTGACCTTTTATGCCGCGCAGTTTTACGTGCTGTTTTTCCTGACGCAGTTCCTGAAAATGGACCCGGCCCTGGCCAACGGCCTGCTGATCGTCAGCGTGATCATCGGCGCGCCGTTCTTCATCTTCTTTGGCTGGCTGTCGGACAAGGTCGGGCGCAAGCCGGTGCTGATGATCGGCCTGCTGTTGGCCACTGCACTGTATTTCCCGATCTTCAAATCCCTGGCGCATTACGCCAACCCGGCCATTGACCAGGCCAGCCGCCAGGCGCCGATTACCGTGTTGGCCGACCCGGCCACTTGCACGTTCCAGTTCGACCCGGTGGGCAAGGCGAAATTTGACAGCCCGTGCGACAAGGTCAAAACCTTTCTGGTCAAGCAAGGCCTGCCTTACGCCAGCGCCGCCGCACCTGCGGGCAGTGGCGTGCAGGTCAGTGTCGGTGACGTGACGCTGGACGGCTTCGACGAAGCGGCCCTGCGCGGTGCGGTGACCCTCGCCGGCTATCCGTCAAAGGCTGACATGCAGCAAATCAACAAGCCGATGATCGTCGCGCTGATCGTGATCCTGATCATCATTTCGGCCATGTGCTACGGCCCACTGGCGGCGCTGATGGTCGAACTGTTCCCGACGCGCATCCGCTACACCTCGATGTCGCTGCCCTATCACATCGGCAATGGCTGGTTTGGCGGGTTCCTGCCGACGGTGTCGTTCGCGTTGGTGGTCTACACCGGGGATATCTTTTACGGGCTCTGGTACCCGGTAGTGATTACCGCGGTGAGCCTGGTGGTGGGAATGATCTGTCTGCGTGAGACCAAAAACGTGGATCTCGATAAAAACTGACGGGACGTTGTGGCGAGGGGCTCCCCTCGCCACGAACCTTTGGGAAAACGACCCTCAGACCTCAGAGTCGAGTAGTTCGAACTTCACCTGATCCGGGTAGAACGCCACATATTCGCGAATCTGCTCAACGGACACTTTGGGGTCTTCATAACTCCAAACCGCATTCGCGCCTTCATGTCCCGGGACCTGCAAACTGAAATAGCTGGCATCGCCCTTGTAGGGGCAATAGCTGGTGTGGTCGGTGCGGGCGAAATATTTTTCGTCGATATCTTCGCGCGGCACGTAATACACCGGTGGGTAATTGGCCTCCAAGAGCACCAGCGCGCGCGCGGACGCGGCCACCTGAATGCCATGAAACTTCACCAGCAGACAGCCCGGCTGCTCGGCGATGGTAATGACAGGACTAGGAGCGGAGCTTTTCATGGAATACGTTCCTCATGACGGTGATAAACCTGTGGGAGCGTGCAGTGCGGCGATCCGTCTTGCCCGCGATGGGTCGCGCAGCGGTCCCGACACCTGAGACCCCATCTGTCAGGTATAACCCAAAATTCGCCTTGCCTACGGCCTCGCAGCCGAACGGGGCGTTTCGACGGCAGCAACGCATTGCTGTACATCCATACAGATAATGATTGATCGATTGCTCATCACCGGCCATTCTGTGCGCCTCTTGCCTACTTGATGAACGATGGTGGTTATGCGGCTGTACCTCTGTGAAAAACCTTCCCAGGCCAAAGACATTGCAGCTGTGCTCGGCGCCAAGCGTCGGGGCGATGGCTGCTGGCTGGGAACAGACATCACGGTGACTTGGTGCATCGGCCACTTGCTGGAAACCGCGCCGCCGGACGCCTACGACGCGCGTTACAAACGCTGGGTACTGGCGGACCTGCCGATCATTCCCGAGAAATGGAAGATGACCGTCAAGCCACGCACCGCCAGCCAGTACAAAGCCGTCAAACGCTTGCTCGGCGAGGCCGATGAGCTGGTGATCGCCACCGACGCCGACCGTGAAGGCGAGATGATCGCCCGCGAACTGGTGGAGCACTGCCGCTATCGCGGGCCGATCCGCCGGTTGTGGCTGTCAGCGCTGGACGATGCGTCAATCCGCAAGGCACTGGCCGCGCTCAAACCGGGGGCCGAGACGTTCAGCCTTTATCATTCAGCGTTGGGCCGCTCCCGGGCCGATTGGCTGATCGGTATGAACATGAGCCGGTTGTTTACGTTGCTGGGCCGTCAGTCCGGTTATCAAGGCGTATTGCCCGTGGGTCGGGTGCAGACGCCCACGTTGCGACTGGTGGTGGATCGCGATCGCAGCATTGCCGGTTTCGTCCCTGTGGCCTACTGGGCCATCGACGTGCAGCTGTTACACGAAGGCACGGCGTTCACCGCACAGTGGCGCGCGGCATCCGACGCTTGCGACGATCAGGACCGCTGCCTGAACCAGTCCCTGGCGCAAGACGCCGCCCGAGCGATGGGCAACGCCGCGAGTGCACGGGTGATCAAGCTGCGCACCGAGCGAATGCGAGAAGTGGCGCCCCTACCGTTCGATCTGGGGACGTTGCAGGAAGTCTGCTCGAAGAAGCTCGGGCTCGGCGCCCAGGAAACCCTCGACATCGCCCAGGCGCTCTACGAAACCCACAAGGTCATCACCTACCCGCGCAGCGATTGCGGTTTCCTGCCGCTGAGTCAGCACAGCGAAGCCCCGGGCATTCTCGCCGCATTGCGCCAGGCCGATCCGTCCCTGAACGCGCTGAACGATCACCTGGAACCGCAACGGCGCTCGCGGGCCTGGAACGATGCCAAGGTCACGGCTCACCACGGCATCATCCCGACGGCAGCGGCGAAGAATCTGGATCGACTGGTGGGCAAACAGCGGGCGGTCTACACGTTGATCCGCGCCCGGTATCTGGCGCAGTTCCTGCCCAATCATGAATACGATCGCACCCAGGCCGATTTCAACTGTGCCGGTGAAGCCCTGCGCGCCGTTGGCAAGCAGATCGTCGAGCCTGGCTGGAAACGTGCCCTGCCAGAAGCCCTCGCCCCCGCCAAGGGCCGCGAGGCGCCCGCGCCCCAAACCCTGCCGGCATTGGCCGAAGGGCTGGATTGCGCAGTCGCCGACGTAAAGCTCAAGGACCTGTGGACGCAGCCCCCCAAACCGTTCACCGAAGGCGACCTGATCAAGGCCATGAAGAACGTGGCCAAACTGGTGGAAGATCCGCTGCTCAAACAGAAACTCAAGGACACCACCGGCATCGGCACCGAGGCGACACGCGCCTCGATCATTCAAGGCCTGCTCGACCGAGGTTACCTGATCAAGAACGGCAAAGCCCTGGCCGCCACCCCGGCGGCCTTTAGCCTTATCGATGCCGTGCCGCGTGCGATTGCCGACCCTGGCACCACGGCGATCTGGGAACAGGCACTGGACATGGTGCAGAGCGGCGAAATGAGCCTGGAAGAATTCGTCACCAAACAGGCGGCGTGGATGAGCAAGCAAGTCGCCCGCTGTGCCGGTCTGAGCCTGACCATCAGCGGGCCGGCCAGCCCGGCCGGGCGTGGCGCTGCGCCATGGAAGAACAAACGCAAACCAGCGAAGCGCAAACCCTCTACGGGCAGCAAACGCCCCGCGAAACCGGCAAACAAGGCGTGATGGCACTTCGAATGAACCAAGATGGTCTATTGTTCTTCAAACCCGGCGACCGCCTGTTTTTGAAAAGACATCGCAGCCTCGTTTCACTCGACAGCTGCTACAAATCCCCTCAACAGCTCTGACTCACCAACCTCCCCGTAGCAGCTGACGAGCAACGCGAGGCTGCGTCTGGGATTTGCCTGACAAAACGCGATTGCCCGGTGAGGCTCAAGACCGTATCTACAGGAATCTTATTTATGATCATCGTGCATCACCTGAACAACTCCCGTTCCCAGCGCATACTCTGGTTGCTGGAAGAGCTGGCTATTCCTTACGAGCTGAGAAGTTATCAGCGCGACCCGAAAACCAATCTCGCGCCACCGGAACTGAAAGCGATCAATGCGCTGGGAAAATCGCCGGTCATTGAAGACGCAACGCAGACGCTGATCGAGTCCGCGGCGATCATCGACTACTTGATTCGCCGCCATGGCCAGGGTCGCCTGCAACCCGATCCGTCCACCCCCGCCTACGACGAATACGTCCAATGGCTGCACTTCGCCGAAGGCTCGGCCATGCTGCCGCTGATGTTGAACCTGTATGTCGGACGCCTGGGTGAAGCCGGTGCACCGCTGCATCCGCGCATCAATTCGGAAGTGGCCAATTACCTGGGCTACCTCGACACCGCACTGAGCCAGTCCGAATACCTGCTCGGTGACGAGTTCAGTGCCGCCGATATCCAGATGAGCTTCATTGGTGAGATCGCCAGGGCCCAGGGCAAGCTGGGCAACTACCCTCATGTAGCGGCCTGGGTCGATCGCTTCCAGGCGCGCCCGGCCTACATCGCCGCATTGAAGAAAGGCGGGAAGTACGACTTCGCGCCGCACTGAGTGATCCTGACAAGGCCATGGACGGCCCTGCGCGATCTGGAGCGCCCTCAAATGCCTTCGATAGAACTGCACGCCGCACAGCGCGACGACTTCGACACCCTCGAAAACCTGATGCAGTTCTACGTGTACGACTTCAGCGAATGGCTGCCACTGAAACTGGGTGAGCATGGTTTTTTCAGCATCCAGCCGAAAACGGATTACTGGCGCAACCCCGCGACCCGGCCGTTCCTGATCAGGGTGGACGGTGAGCTGGCCGGTTTCGTGAGCGTGGATCACGACACCCACATCGAGGGTGCCGAGTACAATATCGGCTACTTTTTTGTCAGTCGACGTTTCCGTGGCCAAGGAGTCGCGAAGTTTGTCGCTTCCACCCTCTTGAGCCAATTCCCCGGTCAATGGCAGATTTTTCATCTCGATGCGAACCCGGCTGCACGGCGGTTCTGGGCCAAAGTGATGCCTCATCTCACAGGCGATCAATTCACCCTGCATCAGCGGCCCGTAGACGGTTATCCCTGCACCTTCTACCGCCTCCAATGCCCGCAGCCGTCGCCCTGACGGGCGTGTCCGGCCTCCCTTTTTCATTCCAATCCGTTTTGTCAGACAATATGTAGTGCCTAAAAATAATCACTACATAATGGTTGACGCCTCCGATTTGGCCTTGCATGATGCAGACATCTCCCCGATCGGGAGTACCGCAACATGTTTGAGCAAGCTCGTCTGACCGCCGAGCTGTTTTTCCCGGATACACGCTGCCCACAAGGCAGATTGAAGAAGCTGACCTGGCCCGAACGTCCAGTACAAGGACGAGAAGCGCTGGCGATCAATCCTCATGAAGCTTGTGGCCGACCCTGAAAAATCGGCAGTGGCCTCCAGGTTTTCGCTGCTTCTCTTCGTTGTGACGCTAACGCGTAGCAGTTATTCAACACGACTACATGCAGCAGACGCGGGACCCCGTTGAATTCAACGGCCGACCGCTGACGTCCTGGTTTCGGTGCCAGGGATCAACTAACCGATGGGCTACTTGTATTAGCGACTCAACTTTGAAAAATCACCAAATGGTCAAGGGGCATATTATGAATCTGAACAATCAACCAACCATCGATGAACTGGCTCGTATGTTCGCGGCGCAAAAAGACAGCCTCGACAGCCACATTCTGTGGATCAGCAAATCGGGCCAGGTTCATATCGACTGCCTGTCGCCTCACGCTCATGAAGCGGAGTTCGACCAGAACAACCAGAACCTGCTCGCCCGACTGAAGATGTACCGTCGCGGCCAGGGCTATGTCGGCAAGAAAGCCGCAGCCGACAAGGACTTCATTGGTAATGTTCTGCAAACGCTGAAACAGGCATGGGCATCGTTGCAAAACCAGAACGAAGTTCGGGTGATTGATCGGTTCTACTAATCAAGTGACGCCAGACCTGACTCACTCATAAAAAAGCGCTTCACAGAAAACCGGGAAAGACGTTCTTGATCTTCATGAAAAAGAACTCGCTTTCCCGGTTTTCGTTTGCTTGCTGAATAAACTCTCGTGCAGGTTTGAATGACGACCAGCAGATTTGTTGAAACCAATCTGGTTTGATTCTGCGTCCTGCGACAGCCTGCCTTTTGGGGCAGGCTGTACCGATAGTATTTTTCCGTCCTGCGGTGCTTTTGCAAGGATGGAATCGGTCTAAAAAGCGCGCTTTACGCCGCGCATGCTTTGCTATTCTGAAGTTGTAGGTGAAGACGCAGACTGATGCGCAAACGGATAGCAAGGAGACGTGGGGCACGTCCCGAAGGGTACACGGTTAGAAAGATCTCCGCGTTGAGATCCAGCCCTTACGCCGTGTGAAGCAGAAGTACATAACACTGTTCTGTCAGAGTCCTGATAAACCTTGTAAGCCAGATACCAGCACTGGCCACCTACTCGAAATCCGAAGCCCGCTTATGCGGGCTTTTTCGTTTTTGACCACTCGTCGCGAAGGCGCCCTGCTACACCTTGACACCAATCGGGGTCTGCGCGATTATTATTCCATCGCACACGATACAAACGCATGCGACACAGAAATCAAACTTACTGCAACATTGAGGATTCATCCCATGAGCAAGATCGAAAAAGTCCTGGCCTCCGGCAAAACCCACACCAAAATGAGTGCGGCCGGCGTCACGTCCCGTGGCCATAACGGAACCGTCGACATCCAGCTCTCGTCACCCGGCAATGCAGCCCCTGTGCATGTGTTCGAAGCCACCCAGCCACACCCTAAAGCCGAGCAATTGTTCGCCGGCGCCTGGTCGGCCTGCTACATCGCCGCCGTCGGCCTCGCCGCCAAGCAAATGAACGTCGAACTGCCCAAAGATGTGGCGGTGGATATCGAAGTCGACCTGGGCCAGACCGGTGAGGCGTATTTCCTTCAGGCTCGATTGACGCTGCGTGCACCCGGCCTGTCCCACGAGGTCGCGACGGAACTGGCACACAACGCTGACCAGATCTGCCCGTACTCGAAAGCGACACGCGGCAACATCGACGTGGCCTTGAACGTCATCACGGCTTGAAGAACCGTGTAACCGAGCCAGATATTGGTCTCTAAAAACCCCACATATATCGCATGCGATGTAAGCGCACGCGAAACACAAACCACCAAACTCTCAGGGAATCATCATGAGCAAGATTGCAAAAGTCCTGGCCACCGGCAAAACCCACACCACCGCCAGCAGCACCGGCCACACTTCGCGCGGCCATAACGGCAGCCTCGATATCGCGCTCTCGTCGCCTGGCAACGCCACGCCTGCGCACGTGTTCGCCGCGACCCAGCCACACCCGACTGCCGAGCAACTGTTCGCCGGCGCCTGGTCGGCCTGCTACACCGCCGCCGTCGGGCTGGTGGCCAATGACATGAACGTGGTGCTGCCGGCAGATATGTCCGTCGACATTGAAGTCGATGTCGGTCAGACCGGCCAGGATTACTTCCTTCAGGCGCGATTGACCCTGCGCGTGCCCGGCCTGACGGACGCCATCGCCAGGACACTGGCCCACACCGCAGATCAAATCTGCCCGTACTCGAAAGCAACGCGGGGCAACATCGACGTGGACTTGAACGTGCTCACAGCGTGATGTCCGGCCCGGCGGGTTCGAGTTGTGCGCCGAACCCGCCATCTGCCGCTGATCAACTGGAGCTTATCGCTCTTACGACACCATCGCACACGAGGTATATTTCAGCCTTGCACGACAGCAGTCTTTGACGAATGAGGCCACCGATGAAACCCGACAACCCAGCGGCACCCGCGAGCCCCAAGCTCTCTGACTTTCTGTGTTTTGCGGTCTATTCCACCAACCTCGCCTTCGGCAAGGCGTACAAGCCGATCCTCGAAAAACTCGGCCTGACCTACACGCAATACATCACCATCGTGGCGTTGTGGGAGGAAGATGACCAGACCGTCGGCAGCCTGGGTGAAAAGCTGTTTCTGGAGTCGAACACACTTACGCCAATCCTGAAAAAGCTCGAAGCGATGGGCTACCTGCAACGCCAGCGCGACCCCGCGGACGAACGTCAGGTGCGGATCAACCTGACCAAAGAAGGCAAAGCCTTGCGCGAAGGCCGCCCGGAAACGGGCCTTGCCGGCGCGACGGGCCTGACCGAGGACGAGTTCACGCAGATGCAGAAAGCAATCGTGAAGCTGCGTAACAACCTGATCAAATCAATGAATACTGAGGAGTGAACGCTATGACCACGCAAACCGAAACCGCGATCCTGGCCGGTGGCTGCTTCTGGGGCATGCAGGATTTGATCAGACGAATCCCCGGCGTGCTGTCTACCCGGGTCGGTTACTCGGGCGGTGATGTGCCCAACGCCACCTACCGCAACCATGGCTCCCATGCGGAAGCCATCGAGATTGAATTCAATCCGGCGGTGATCAGTTATCGCCAGATCCTGGAGTTCTACTTCCAGATTCACGACCCTTCGACCGCCAATCGTCAGGGCAACGACATTGGCGCCAGCTACCGTTCGGCGATCTTCTATCTCAACGAAGAACAGCGCGATGTAGCCGAGGACACGGCGGCGGATGTCGATGCGTCCGGTCTGTGGCCTGGCAAGGTGGTGACGGAAATCGTCCCCGCCGGCCCGTTCTGGCAGGCAGAGCCGGAACATCAGGACTACCTCGAAAAAGTGCCCAACGGTTACACCTGTCACTTCATTCGGCCGAATTGGAGACTGCCGAAACGCGCGCTGTGAAGTTGCCTGTAGCCGCTGCCGAAATCTTCGCCAGCGGCTACCGCCTTACGGTGAATTACCAGTTGTAGCGATAACCCATGGTCGCCGCCCAAGGCTGTTTGATGTTGTTGCCTTTGGTGTAGCCCGCTTCAGCGAACACGTTGTGTTTGTCCGCCGCTTTCACCATGACCCCGCCCGCCATTTCAGCACGCGAACCCGGCAAGCGACTGTCGAGTTTCGCACCGCTGACCTTCACGTGACTGTCACCCGCATGCTCGGTGACCCAGGTAGCCTTGGCATAAGGTTTGACGGCCACGCCGTTTGCCAGTTGCAGATCACGCCCCAATGTCCCGCCGACGCGACTTTGCACTGAGACCATCGAATCCTGCTCGACGCTCAAGCCGTTGCTTGCGGTGTAGTGGCCGCCACTGATGTGCGCGACTTGCATCCCGACTTGGGGCTCGGTAAACCAACCCTGGCCCAGTTCGATGTGTTTGCCGAGTTGAACGTCTGCGCTCACCGCGTGATTTTTGTAGTCCGCCTTGACCTTGTCACCCATGTTGCTGGTGATGTTGATGGTGTTGTCCAGGTAGCTGTATTTCAGTGCGCCGTCGACATACAGCCCGCTGCGGTCCAGGTAGCTGGCATAACCGCCGAGCGTGGTGCTGTCGATCGTGCCTTTGCTGGCCTCGCCGAAATCTTGCCGGCCACGACCCTCGCCGATCAAACCACCCACATAAAGCGTGCCATCGTCGAGGGACACGGCGGTGTCGGCACCGATTTCCAGGCCGTTGAGTTGTTGCGTGAAAGCACGGCTGGTGCCGGTATCCAGGCGTTGTTTGGCGCCATAGGTGCGGGTCCAGACGCCACCCTTGTCCTTACCGGAACGCAGCTCAGCGAAATGCGCCGTGGTGGCGTTCATCTGGGCACTGATCAACGCGGCACCGGCGGCTTGACTGGCCACGGCGGCGTTGGCGCCTTTACTCAGGGTTTGCGCCTTGGGCACCGGCGGTTTCGGTTTGGGCATATCGTTAGGCACGACTGGCGTGCGAGGAGCGTCAGGTGCGTTTGGCAAGTCGGTTGTGGTTGGCACTTCTGGAGTGGTTGGCATCTCGGGCGTGGTCGGCACTTCTGGAGTGGTTGGCACCTCGGGCGTGGTCGGCACTTCTGGAGTGGTTGGC
>NZ_AKJS01000098.1 GCF_000282215.1 Pseudomonas sp. GM21 | reverse complement strand
GTAGCTGACCACGGGCACCGTACCGTTGTAATTGGCGACCGGAGTAAAGGTGTAGGCGCCATCGGCCCCAATAACCAGGGTGCCGACATTGGCGATGATCGCCGTGCTGCCGGCGGTGTAAGTGGTCGAACCGATGGTGAAGTTGATCACCGTCACTTCGCCGTCAACGCTGCTCGTGTCGGTAAGGACGCTGCCGGAGACTGGAGCGTCTTCGGTGGTGGTCACGGTTTCGCTGAGGTCGGTGAAGCTGTCGTCAACCGGAGTCACGCTGATGTTCAAGGTCGAGGTGACGTCAGTACCGGAGCCGTCGGTGACGGTGTAGCTGACCGTTGGCACGGTGCCGTTGTAGTTCGCGGCCGGAGTAAAGGTATATGCCCCGTTGGCCCCTATCACCAGGGTGCCGACGTTGGCGATGGTCGCGGTTTCACCGGCCTGGTACTGGGTGCCGCCAACCGTGAAGTTGAGCACGCTGACCGGTCCGTCGACACTCGACGTGCCGGTGAGGACGCTACCGGTCACGGCGGTGTCTTCGCTGGTGGCCACGGTTTCGCTGAGGTCGGTGAAGCTGTCATCGACCGGAGTCACGCTGATGTTCAAGGTCGAGGTGACGTCATTGCCGGAACCGTCGGTGACGGTGTAGCTGATCTCAGGCACCGTGCCGTTGTAGTTGGCCGCCGGGGTAAAGGTGTAGGCGCCATCGGCCGCAATGGCCAGGGTACCGATGTTGGCAATGGTGGCAGTCTGGCCGGCTGTGAACGTGGCATTGATGCCAGCGATGGTAAAAGTCGCCACGCTCAGGACATTGTCGGCGTCGCTGTCGTTGCTCAGCACGTTGCCGATCGCAGGCGTGTCTTCTGCAATGGTTTGGGAGTCCGCAGTCAAAAGACTCGGATCATCGACCGCCGTCACGGTGAGATCTAGCGTGCTGCTCGATCCAGTGTTGGTGGTGTACGTGACTTGCGGTACGGAGCCGTTGTAGTTGGCGTTCGGAGTAAAGGTGTAGTTGCCATTAGGGCCGATGGTCAATGTACCGACACCAATGATGGACGCCGTCTGGCCTGCGGTGAAACTACCCGTCATGCCGGCGATGGTAAAGCTGGCGACGCTGAGGGGCGTGTCGTTATCGCTATCGTTGTTCAGTACGTTGCCGGTCGCGACGCTGTCTTCGGCCTGTGTGCCAGTATCAGCAGTCAGTACGCTCGGATCATTATTGGCTGTAGTGTCCTGAAGGCCGGTATCGAGCGTGGTAGCTGTGGCAGTGGAGTCAAGGCCCTCGGTCGGGAAACCAATGGTCGGGTCCACCCGGCCAGCAGTTGCATCCAGCATGACGAAGCTGTGACCGCCACCTGCCGCGCCGCCCGTGCCGGCAGCCGTAGGGCCGGCTGCAGTGGCTTCGAGGTCTTTGGTCGGGTCGGCGCCGGCAACGATGGCTTGCTGCAGTTCTTCAACCGATGGAGCCGCTTGTGCGGTGGCTTCTGCCAGGCTGCTGCTGGAGTCCGGAGCGCTGCCGCTCCACTGAGTGTCGCGCCCCAGATCCAGGGACTGGCCGTCAGCCAATTCGAGCGTTACGGCACCCGCCGCACCAGTGTCTACCTGATCGCCGACAAACAGTCGATCGCCTTCAACGAGTACACGACGGACACCCTCTGGGGACACCGCGAAAACTTGACCGACAATGCTTTTGACGATGGCAACAACACTGCTCATTGAAGACTCTCCGGGTAATGCGTTCAGTTGACGTCCATGGACCAAGTGGCACCTGGCCTGCCCAGACAGGGCGTACTTTCAAACAAGAGTAGACACAAGTTTGACGCATCTAATCGTCAATAAATTGTCTATGCTTTTTCGCAATTAACTATATGCCAAACAATTGACCTGGCGGTGCCATCCTAAACAGTCGTTCCAGTAATGTCACATTGATATTTAGGTGGCGAGCTGTCCTGCAGAGCGTGATCCAGCTCAGACTTTTCACTTTCCGACGTACGGTATTTCAAGTGGCCATTATCCAATTGGGTAACACGATCTGTAGTGATTCATGACAAGAAGTGCGGGGGCAATTCGAACCGTTCGTCAGCCATTGTTCAAATCTTTGCCCTGTGCTCAGCCAACGGTTTTGTGCAGATACAGGCCCTTCTGCAGGCAATACAACAGGCGCTGGATATCCATCCGGAGATCCAGGCAAGTGTTAATAGTCGATTGGCCGCGGATTATCAGTTAAAAGCGGCTAAAGGGGGATACCTGCCACGGGTTGATCTGCTGGGCGGTTATGGTTGTGCAGGCCCGCTTGGCAATCTGCCGATCACAACACCATCGTGCTTACCGCGAATCAAAAACTGTTCAGTCTCGACCGAGCGCATCTTGCTCGATAGCGAAAACGAACTGTTTAACGCTTCCCGTTGTTTGGCTCAGATCAAAAACATTCAGTTATTTACTCAATACCGAATCAAGGCGACCATGAGCGAGTTGCTCAAGAGCCAGGGAGTGGTCGCACCACAGGCTTGTGTTGTGCCAATCGACGTGAAGTCGCAAGTTCAGCTCCCCGGGATGAATTGAGTCCTCCCTATTTACCGTTAGCCAAGAGTGTCGAGCGTGGAATCAGAAGTCAGTCGGGTTCAACTCATCCATGATCCACGCACGCTGCATGACGATCCGTTACTGGATGGCCTGTTAGCGCTTTGCACATTGCACCAGAAGCCGGCCAGCGCCGCGATGCTGACCACAGGCCTGCCGTTGCCCAAGCAACGCCTGAGTGTTGAGTTGCTGCCTCGCGCAGCGGCTCGTGCCGGCCTGCAGGGTCGGGTGCTGCAACGCAAGCTTGAGCAGATCCCTGCGATTGCGATGCCGGCCCTGCTGTTGCTAAAGGATGGTCGCAGTGCGGTCCTCCTCGGCTGGCTCGGTGACGACCAGGCCCGCGTGCTGCTGAGCGAAAGCGATGGCGGTGAAAGTGTCGTCAGTCGCGAGTTGCTCGCCGATGACTACACCGGCAAAGTGTTTTTTGCTCAACCCCAGCATAAATTCGACGTCAACCACGGCACGCTGATCCCGCGCGCACGCTCGTGGTTCCGCGACACCCTCAAGCGTTCGCGCTGGCTCTACGCTGATGCCATCGCCGCCAGTTTCCTGATCAACATCATCGCCATGGCCGCGCCGCTGTTCGTGATGAACGTCTACGACCGTGTCGTGCCGAACCAGGCCGAATCGACGCTATGGGTATTGGCGATCGGTATTAGCGGTGCCTACCTGTTCGACCTGATCCTCAAGAGCCTGCGCAGTCTGTGCCTGGACCTGGCCGGCAAGAAAACCGACCTGATCATCTCCGCGACGTTGTTCGAACGCATTGTCGGCATGGCCATGAAGTACCGACCGGCCCGGGTCGGCAGTTTCGCCCAGAACATCCATGAGTTTCAGAGCCTGCGCGACTTCCTCGCCTCGCTGACGCTGACCAGCCTGATCGACCTGCCGTTTACGCTACTGATCTTCATGGTCATTGCCATTCTCGGCGGGCACCTGGTGTGGATTCCGGTGCTGGCGTTCCCGATAGCCTTGCTCATCGGCTACGCACTACAGAAGCCGCTGGTGGCGACCATGGAACGAACCATGGCCCTGGGCGCCGAGCGTCAGTCGAGCCTGATCGAGACCCTCGCCGGCCTCGATGCGGTGAAGGTCAACAACGCCGAAAGCGAACGTCAGTATCAGTGGGAGCAAACCATCGGCACCCTCAGTCGACTCGAACTGCGGGTGAAAATGCTCTCGGGCCTGGCGATGAACATCACGTTGCTGATCCAGCAACTGGCCGGGGTCATCATGATCGTCTTCGGCGTGTACCAGATCATCGCCGGCAACCTGAGCATGGGTGGTCTCATCGCCTGCTACATGCTCAGCGGTCGTGCCCTCAGCCCGCTGGCTTCGCTGTCCGGCCTGCTGACGCGTTATCAGCAAGCGCGGGTGACCATGACCTCGGTCGATCAGATGATGGAGTTGCCGCAAGAGCGCAACTTCGAAGAGCGCCCGCTGAGCCGCAAGGTGTTGCAAGGCGCCATCGAGTGCCGCCAGATGAACTTCACCTACCCCAGCCAGCAAAACCCGGCGCTGAAGAACATCAACCTGACCATCAAACCGGGCGAGAAGATCGGCATCATCGGGCGCAGCGGTTCGGGCAAAAGCTCCCTGGCCAAACTGGTGGTGGGGCTCTACCAGCCGGACGACGGCGCACTGTTGGTGGATGGCGTCGACATCCGTCAGATCGACGTGAGCGAGTTGCGCCACAACATCGGCTACGTGGCGCAGGACATCCAGCTGCTGGCGGGCACGCTTCGCGATAACCTGGTGTCGGGCGCACGTTATGTCGAAGACGAACTGGTCCTGCAAGCCGCCGAACTGGCCGGCGTGCATGAATTCGCCCGTCTGCACCCGCAAGGGTATGAACTGCAAGTCGGTGAGCGTGGGCAGAACCTGTCCGGCGGTCAGCGCCAGAACGTTGCGCTGGCCCGGGCATTGCTGCTCGATCCGCCGATTTTGCTGCTCGACGAACCGACCAGCGCCATGGACAACACCGGTGAAGAACGCCTCAAACAACGCCTCGCGGCTGTGATTGAAAGCAAAACCGTGGTGCTCGTCACGCATCGGGCTTCACTGTTGTCGCTGGTGGATCGCTTGATCGTCATCGACCGTGGACAAATTCTCGCCGATGGCCCGAAAGCCGTCGTGATGGAAGCGTTGAAGAAGGGGCAGATCAGTGTTGCTTAAGTCGGGTTTCAAGGGTGCGATCGGTCGTTACTTCAAGGGCTCCGATTCGCTGCATGGCCAGCCTCTGCCCGAGGTCAACAAAGCCCTCATCGAAGACGCCCCGCGTGTGGTGCGGTTGACGATCTGGGCCATCATCGGGTTCTTCGTATTTCTGATGGTCTGGGCCAACTACGCCGTGATCGACGAGGTCACCAAGGGCGACGGCAAGGCGATTCCGTCATCCAAGATCCAGAAAATCCAGAACCTTGAAGGCGGTATCGTTACTGAACTGTTCGTAAAAGAAGGGCAGATTGTTGAGGCCGGTGCCCCGCTGATTCGCCTGGATGATACGCGCTTCGCCTCCAACGTCGGTGAAACCGAAGCGGATCGGTTGGCGATGCTGCTGCGGGTTGAGCGCTTGAGTGCGGAGGTTGATGACCGTCCGCTGAATTTTCCGGCGGATGTGCTCAAAGCCGTGCCCGTTCAGGCGGCCAGCGAAGAGTCGCTGTACACCAGCCGTCGTCAGCAACTGCTCGATGAAATCGGTGGTTTGAAGGAGCAGTTGATCCAGCGTCAGCAAGAGCTTCGTGAATTCACCTCCAAGCAGTCGCAGTATCGCCAGCAACTGAGTATGCAACGCCAGGAAATCAACATGTCCGAGCCATTGGTGGCCCAGGGCGCGGTATCGCCGGTTGAGGTGCTGCGCCTTCGGCGCGCCGAAGTCGAAACCCGCGGGCAACTGGACGCCACGACGCTGGCGATCCCGCGTGCCGAATCGGCGATCAAGGAAGTGCAGCGCAAGATCGACGAAACGCGTGGCAAATTCCGCAGCGAAGCGCTGACCCAACTGAACGAAGCGCGCACCGACCTGAACAAGGCCCAGGCCACCGGCAAAGCGCTGGAAGACCGGGTCAGCCGGACGCTGGTGACATCGCCGGTACGCGGCATCGTCAACAAGTTGCTGGTGAACACCATTGGCGGCGTGATTCAGCCGGGCAGCGACCTGGTGGAAATCGTACCGCTGGACGATACCTTGCTGGTCGAGGCGAAAGTTCGCCCGCAAGACATCGCCTTCCTGCATCCCGGGCAAGAGGCGACAGTGAAGTTCACGGCGTACGACTACACCATTTATGGTGGGTTGAAGGCCAAACTTGAACAGATCGGCGCTGACACCATCACCGATGAAGACAAGAAGACCACCTACTACATCATCAAGCTACGCACGGATCGCAGCCACCTGGGGACGGATGAAAAACCGCTGCTGATCATTCCGGGGATGGTGGCGTCGGTGGATATCATCACCGGCAAGAAGTCGGTACTCAGTTATTTGCTCAAGCCGATTATTCGGGCGCGGGCTGAGGCGCTGCACGAGCGCTAAGCACTAATGATCGTTCCTACGCTCTGCGTAGGAATGCCGCCATGGACGCTCCGCGTCCACTGTGACGCAGAGCGTCACGGGATGTGTTTCCCACGCAGGAGCGTGGGAACAATGGGTGTTAGAGAAAAGCCATATCGTTATTCACTAACGGTATTTAAATTTCAATTCTTATACCTATAAAGTCACTCCACTGCGTACCTGCCGACCAATCGGCGCGCCGCACGACACGAACCAACACGGGACCTCCGTGAGTTTCTTGATCGACGCGCGCGCCTTTGAGCGTGCCGTGCGTGGGAGTGATTTTTATGTCAGCTGTCTCTTTGTCTTCAGCGAATGCCTCTCAAGGCATCGCGCCTCAAACCTTCGACATCCGCCCGTTCAGCGGCGCCGTCGGCGCCGAAATCATCGGCCTCGACCTGTCTCGACCCATCAACGATCAGGACTTTGCCCGCATTCATCGCGCGCACCTGGATCATCACGTCGTGGTGTTTCGCGACCAGCGCATCACCCCTGAGCAACAGATCGCCTTCAGCCGTCGATTCGGCGTGTTGCAGATCCATGTGCTCAAGCAATTCCTGCTGGCCGGTCACCCGGAAATCCTCATCGTTTCCAACATCATCGAAAATGGCCAATCCATCGGCCTCGGTGACGCCGGCAAATTCTGGCACTCCGACCTTTCCTATAAAGAACTGCCCAGCCTGGGCTCGATGCTGCATGCCCAGGAACTGCCGTCCGAAGGCGGCGACACCTTGTTCGCCGACATGCACAAAGCCTGGGACAACCTGCCCGACGCGCTGCGCAAAGCGGTGGAGGGCCGATCCGCCGCGCATTCCTACACCGCGCGTTACAGCGAGACCAAATTCGAAGGCAACTGGCGCCCGACACTGACGCCTGAGCAGCTTGCTCAAGTCGCCGAAGTGGTTCATCCAATTGTGCGCACGCACCCGGAAAACGGGCGCAAGGCGTTGTTCGTCAGCGAAGGTTTTACCACCCGCATCGTCGGTTTGCCGGAAGACGAGAGCAAGCAACTGCTTGATGAGCTCTACGCCCATAGCGTGCTGCCGCAGAACATTTACCGCCATCAATGGCAGCCCCATGACCTGGTGTTCTGGGACAACCGCTCGCTGATTCACCTCGCCGCCGGATGCCCCAGCCATCTGCGCCGCAAGCTGTTTCGCACCACCATCCAGGGCGACGCGCCTTTCTGATTTGTCGGAGAATTCCCATGTCCAAACGTCTTCCCTTTGCACCGCTGGCGGCCGCCATCGGCCTGGGTTTCAGCCTGATCGCCGGCAGCCTGGTGGCGCCGACCGTGGCCCACGCCGAAGGTGAAATCCGCATCGCCGAACAGTTCGGCATTGTTTACCTGTTGCTCAATGTGGTGCGCGATCAGAACCTGATCGAGAAGTACGGCAAGCAGGAAGGCATCGACATCAAGGTCGACTGGACTCAACTGTCCGGCGGCGCGGCGGTCAACGATGCGCTGCTCTCGGGTTCGATTGATATTGCTGGCGCTGGCGTTGGTCCGTTGCTGACGATCTGGGATCGCACCCACGGCAAGCAGAACGTCAAAGCCGTGGCTTCCCTCGGCAACTTCCCTTACTACCTGGTGAGCAATAACCCCAAGGTCAAAACCATTGCCGATTTCACCGAAAAGGACCGCATCGCGGTGCCGGCGGTTGGGGTTTCAGTGCAGTCGCGTTTCCTGCAATACGCGGCCGCCAAGCAGTGGGGTGACAAGGAATTCAATCGCCTCGACAAGTACACCATCGCGGTGCCGCACCCTGATGCTACGGCCGCGTTGGTGGCCGGTGGCACCGAGCTGTCCGGGCACTTTTCCAACCCGCCGTTCCAGGATCAGGAACTGGCTAACCCCAACGTCCACGTGGTGCTGAACTCCTATGACGTACTCGGCCCAAACTCGCCGACGGTGCTGTTCGCAACCGAGAAATTCCGTGACGAGAACCCGAAAACCTATAAGGCGTTTATTGCGGCGCTGACTGAAGCGGCTGAATTTGCGCAGAACGACAAGGGCGCTGCCGCTGACACTTATATCCGCGTCACCAAGGCGAAAATCGACCGCGCCGCGTTGCTGAAAATCATCGACAACCCGCAGTTCGAATTCAGCATCACGCCGAAGAATACTTATCCACTGGCCGAGTTCCTCTACCGCGTTGGCGCGATCAAAAACAAACCGGATTCGTGGAAGGACTACTTCTTCCAGGACACCAAACCGCTGCAGGGGAGCTAATCGTCATGAATGCCCCTTTGCAAGACCACACGGTCAGCAAACCGAACGCCACAGCCCAGGCGCTGCTGTCGGTCGACAATGTCAGCCTCGAATACCGCACGCCGCAACGTGTAGTTCGAGCGACCCATCAAGTCAGTTTTGAAATTGATCCGGCGGACCGCTTTGTGCTGCTCGGTCCGTCCGGTTGCGGCAAATCGACCTTGCTCAAGGCGGTGGCCGGGTTCATTCAGCCTTGTGAGGGCGAGATTCGTCTTCAGGGGCAAACCGTGCATGCACCGGGGCCGGACCGGATTGTGGTGTTCCAGGAGTTCGATCAACTGCCACCGTGGAAAACCGTCAAACAGAACGTGATGTTTCCGCTGCTGGCGTCCAAAACACTCAAGCGTAAAGAGGCTGAAGAGCGGGCGCTGCACTATCTGGAGAAGGTGGGGCTGGCAGCGTTTGCCGATGCTTATCCGCACACCTTGTCCGGTGGGATGAAAGCGCGAGTCGCCATCGCTCGTGCCTTGGCAATGCAACCGAAAATCCTCCTGATGGACGAACCCTTCGCCGCCCTCGACGCGCTGACCCGCCGCAAGATGCAGGAAGAATTACTGCTGCTCTGGGAAGAGGTGCGTTTCACCCTGTTGTTCGTCACGCACTCCATCGAGGAAGCGCTAGTGGTGGGCAATCGCATTCTGCTGCTGTCGCCACATCCGGGCCGTGTGCGGGCGGAAGTGCACAGCCATCAATACGATTTGCACAGCCTCGGCGGCGTTGCGTTCCAGGAATCGGCGCGACGGATTCATCGGTTGTTGTTCGATGAAGGTCAATCCGCGGAAACCGAGCGTGAGCTGGATTTCTCCGATATTCGCATCGCTTATTGAGCCATTGAGAGGATTGCCCGATGAGCCATTTATCATCTGCGCGAGAAGAGTTCGAAACCGTTTTACAGCCACTGACCAGCGTACCGCTGGAGCGTGATTTGCCACTCGGCCAGCGCCTCTGGCAGCAAGGCTGGATTCGTAAAAGCCTGATCCTGATTTTGCTGGCGGTGCTGTGGGAAGTGGTTGCCCGTGTTCAGAACAACGACCTGTTGCTGCCAAGCTTTGTGCAAACCACCAGCGCGCTGTATGACGGCCTGCTCAGCGGCGAATTGCTGGGCAAGGTCTGGATTTCGTTGGTGGTGCTGCTGAAGGGTTACCTGATCGGCATCGTCCTGGCTTTTGCCCTGACCACGTTGGCGGTATCGACCCAGTTTGGTCGCGACTTGTTGAGCACATTGACCTCGATGTTCAACCCGCTGCCGGCGATCGCGTTGTTGCCGCTGGCCCTTCTGTGGTTCGGCCTGGGGCAGAACAGCCTGATTTTCGTGCTGGTGCATTCGGTGCTTTGGGCCTTGGCCTTGAACACCTATGCCGGGTTTCTCGGGGTCTCGGAAACCCTGCGCATGGCTGGGCGCAACTACGGCCTCAAGGGCATGCGGTTCGTGCTGTTCATCCTGATCCCGGCCGCTTTGCCGTCGATTCTTGCCGGGTTGAAAATCGGCTGGGCCTTTGCCTGGCGAACGTTGATCGCCGCAGAACTGGTGTTCGGTGCCACCAGCGGCAAGGGTGGTTTGGGTTGGTACATTTTCCAGAACCGCAATGAGCTGTATACCGACAAGGTGTTTGCCGGGTTGGCGGTAGTGATCCTGATCGGGTTGCTGGTGGAGAACCTGGTGTTCGACACATTGGAGCGGGTGACGGTGAAGCGATGGGGGATGCAGCGGTAAGATTTGCGGTGTCTGGTCTTACGCCTTCGCGGGCAAGCCCGCTCCCACAGGGTTTTGTGTTGTTCACAAAATTGGCGGGTAATGAAGATCCACTGTGGGAGCGAGCCTGCTCGCGAAGGGGCCAGCCCAGCCAACACATCAAACGGAGGATGTTTGCTAGCATTGCGCTTGAGTCAATCCAGATCAGCCACGAGTGCTCAGCATGCAACTCCCGGACATGAACCTGTTGGTCGCCCTCGACGCCTTGCTCGACGAAGGCAGTGTGGTGGGCGCTGCGCGCCGGATGAACCTCAGCCCGGCGGCCATGAGCCGAACGCTGACGCGCATACGCGAGGCCATCGGCGATCCGATTCTGGTGCGTGCCGGTCGAGGCCTGGTGCCGACGCCCAAGGCGCTGGAATTGCGTGAGCAGGTACGCGATGTGGTCGAACAGGCTGCGTTGCTGTTTCGCTCGGCCGATGTGGTAGACCTCGGTTCGTTGCGCCGTCGGTTCAGCATCCGTGCCAATGATTTTTTCGTCGGCGTCTATGGTGGCAAGCTATTCGACACCCTGGAGCGCCAGGCGCCCCATTGTGAATTGCGCTTTGTGCCGGAAGGCGATGGCGATGATGAAGCGCTGCGCGAAGGGCGCATCGATTTAAGTGTGAGCAACAATCGCCCCGTCATGCCGGAAGTGAAGGTGCAGAACCTGTTCTCAACGCACTTCGTCGGTCTGGTGCGCGAGGATCATCCACTGTTCGACGAAGAGATAACCGCCGAGCGTTACGCCGGTTTTTCTCATATCAGCATGTCGCGCCGTGGCATTGCGCGTGGGCCGATCGACACGGCACTCAACGCGCTGGGGCTGGAGCGGCGGGTGGCGGTGATTGCGCCGAGCTTCCATGCGGCGATGTTCGCGCTGCCGGATTCCAATCTGATTCTGCCAGTGCCCAAGGAAGCGTTGCTAAGTGTGCGACGCCTGGGCTTGAAACTGCGCTCGTTCACGCTGCCGATTCCGCTGCCCACCCTGATGCTGACCCAGGCCTGGCACCCGAGGTTTGACAATGACCCCGCTCACCGCTGGCTGCGTGAAACTCTCAAAACCTGTTGCGATGAGACGTGGCTCGCAGCACAACCCACCTGAAATTGATCCCCAATCCCTGTGGGAGCGAGCCTGCTCGCGATAGCGGTGGGTCAGTCAATGCAAGTGCTGACTGACCGGCCGCTATCGCGAGCAGGCTCGCTCCCACAGGGAATAGCATAGTTGCGTCTGGCGCATTTATAACCTGTCGATAAGTCAGTTTTCGTCAGCCCCCAAGCTTTTTAAAATGCACCGGTTCTCAAACCCCGGAGCAAGTAGTAATGACCTCCCTCACGGTCACGGCACCCCTCGCCGCGCCCCCTCCAGCCGTCGTCCCGCCACCGGTCTTTGGCCCTCGGATCATTATCGGTCTGGTGGGCGTGTTGTTGGCGGTGCTGGTCTCGGGCCTGAACGAGATGGTGACCAAGGTTGCCCTGGCGGACATTCGCGGCGCATTGGCCATCGGTTACGACGAAGGCACCTGGCTGGTCGCCAGTTACACCGCGACCTCGGTGGCGGCCATGGCGTTTGCACCATGGTGCTCGGTGACGTTCTCGTTGCGGCGTTTCACCCTCTGCGCCATCAGTGTCTTCACGCTATTAGGCGTGTTGTGTCCGTTCGCCCCGAATTACGAAAGCCTGCTGGTCCTGCGCACGCTGCAAGGTCTGGCGGGAGGCGCGTTGCCGCCGATATTGATGACTGTGGCGCTGCGATTCTTGCCAGCCAATGTGAAGCTCTACGGCTTGGCCGGTTACGCCCTGACCGCCACTTTCGGCCCCGGTCTCGGCACGCCATTGGCCGGGTTGTGGACAGAATATGTCGGCTGGCAATGGACGTTCTGGCAAATCGTTGTGCCGTGCCTGCTCGCCCTGGTGGCGGTGTCATACGGTTTGCCACAGGACCCGCTGCGCCTGGAGCGTTTCAAGCAATTCAACTGGCGCGGTCTGCTGCTGGGGTTTCCGGCTATTTGCATGTTGGTCATCGGCGTTCTGCAGGGCAATCGACTGGACTGGTTCGAGTCGAACCTGATCGGGGGATTGCTCGGCGGTGGCCTGGTGTTGCTGGTGTTGTTTCTGATCAACGAATGGTCGCAACCGATACCGTTTTTCAAGATGCAGATGCTCGGTATCCGCAACTTGTCCTTCGCCTTGCTCACTTTGGCCGGGGTGCTGGTGGTGTTGCTGGCGGTGATCATTATTCCATCTGCTTATCTGGCGCAGGTGCAGGGTTATCGCCCCATCCAGACGGCGCCGATCACGCTGTTAGCAGCGTTGCCGCAGTTGATTGCGCTGCCATTGGTGGCGGCGTTGTGCAACCTGCGATGGGTTGATTGCCGCTGGGTGTTGGGCGCGGGTTTGAGCCTGTTGGCGCTGTCCTGCATAGGCGGTTCACAGCTGACGTCGGCGTGGATTCGTGACGATTTCTACGCGCTGCAACTGCTGCAAATCTTTGGTCAGCCAATGGCAGTGCTGCCACTGCTGATGCTCTCGACTGGCAGCATTTCGCCCATGGAAGGACCGTTCGCCTCAGCCTGGTTCAACACCGTGAAAGGCCTGTCTGCGGTTATCGCCACCGGGGTGATCGAGACGTTGACCACTTCCAGGCTGCATTTTCACTCGACGATGCTGGTGGACCGTCTCGGTAATTCGCCCCTGGCTGACAGCGACAGCGAAGGCCTCGCCCATCGGCTGCACGAGCAAGCCTTGGTGCTGACGTCTTCCGATCTTTATCTGTGCATGGCGGGCGTCGCCCTGGTGCTGATCCTGCTGATTTTCTGGCTGCCGACACGGGTTTATCCACCGCGCGCGCCGACTTGAACGCTTCACTGAAACTGAAGGTTTTATGACGATTCAAACAAAGCAAAAAATAGCGGTGGGTGTCGCCGCTGTGGTGGCAGTCGGCGTGCTGATTTATCTGCTGGCCCCCGGCCTTTTCGGGCAGCGCACGCAGCAAAAAACCAATGACGCCTTTGTCTCGGCGGACTTCACTCTGGTGGCCCCGCGCGTGGCCGGGTTTATCAAGGACGTGCTGGTGGAAGACAACCAGCAGGTCAAGGCCGGGCAGTTGCTGGCATTGATCGATGATCGAGATCTGCGAGCCGCAGCCCAGGCGGCTGATGCCGAAACCCTGGTGGCCAGGGCGCAGCTGCAAAATGCCCGGGCGACCCTTGAGCGCCAGACGTCAGTGATCGCTCAGGCTCAAGCCTCGGTGGTCTCGGCCAAGGCTGAGATGGCCTTCGCCGAGCATGAGTTGAACCGCTACAACCACTTGGCTGGCGTCGGGGCCGGTACAGTGCAGAGTGCTCAGCAAGCGCGCACGCGTATCGACCAGGCTAACGCGCGGTTAGCCAACGCGATGGCAGTGCTGGCGGCGGAACGCAAGCAAGTGGACATCCTGATGGCCCAGCGCGATGCGGCTGAAGGTGGACTGAAACGTGCGCAAGCCGCCCTGGAAATCGCCAGTTATGAGCTGTCTTACACGCGCATTATTGCGCCACAGGACGGTATGGTCGGCGAGCGCGCGGTACGAGTCGGCGCCTATGTGACGCCGGGCAGCAAGATTCTGGCGGTGGTACCGCTGGCACAGGCTTACGTGGTGGCCAATTTTCAAGAGACGCAACTGACTAACGTGCATCCTGGGCAGGACGTGCAAGTGCGGGTCGACAGCCTCGGCGGTGAAGCCCTCAACGGTCGCGTCGAGAGCATCGCCCCGGCGACGGGCGTGACGTTCGCCTCGATCAAACCGGACAACGCCACCGGCAACTTCACCAAGGTTGTGCAGCGCATCCCGGTAAAGATTGTCCTGGAGCCGGGTCAGGCACTGGCCTCACGGTTGCGAGTGGGGATGTCGGTGGAGGCGAGTATTGATACTGCGAGTGCGGTGACGAATGAGGTGACTCAGCGATGAGGGTTTTCGCTGCCCGGGTAGACGTCATCGCGAGCAGGCTCACTCCCACATGGAATCGGTTCAATGCACACAATCGCTGTCCAAAAGGAAATCCCCTGTGGGAGCGAGCCTGCTCGCGAAGAGGCCGGTGGCCTCTACTCACCTTTTGCGCCTTGCTGATCATGAGCTTGTCGGCCTGCACCGTGGGCCCTGATTTCCAGAAACCTCAAGCACAACAAATAACCGAGTGGTCGAAACCATCCCGATCCGCCGCCAGTGAAACGGTCACAGCTGACATGAACGAACGCTGGTGGGAAGTCTTCAACGATCCAAAACTGTCTTCGCTAACCCAGAGAGCCCTGACCGAAAACCTCGACCTGAAACTCGCCAGCAGCCGCTTGCAGCAAAGCCGAGCCGCGCGCCAGGTGATCACCGCCAACCGTTACCCCGGCACGGTGGCCGCTGGCAGCTATGCACGCAAACGTAATAGCGGCGAAGGATTGAACGACCCATCGGGACATTATGGTAACTCGGCATTCAACCTTTGGGACGCCGGCTTCTCCGCGTCATGGGAGCTGGATTTCTGGGGACGCGTGCGTCGCGAAACCGAAGCTGCCGACGCCACGCTTGACGTGGCCGAAAACGATCGTCGGGGTGTGTTGCTGTCGGTGCTCGCAGAAACCGCTCAAGACTACATTCAGCTGCGCGGCGTGCAAAGTACTCGGGCCGTCACCGAGCAGAACCTCGAAGTCGCCCGCCACAGCTTGAAACTCTCGCAACTGCGCCTGGACGACGGCGTTGCCACCGATCTGGATGTCGCTGAAGCCGCCGCTCAAGTCGCCGCCATCCAATCGCGCCTGCCCGAGCTGGAGCAGCGGCAGGCGCAACTGATCAACGCGTTGAGCCTGCTGATGGGCGAGCCACCGCAAGCGCTGCACGCCGAGTTATCCACAGACGCGCCCGTGCCGCAAACCCCGCGACAGGTCGCTATCGGCCTGCCATCGCAACTGGCCGAACGCCGCCCGGATATTCGCCAGGCTGAAGCGCATCTGCATGCCGCCACGGCGAGTATCGGGGTGGCCAAGGGGGACTTCTATCCGAGGATAACGCTGTCGGGCGTCGTGGGCTCACAAGCCATGCAGCTCAGCGATTTTGGTTCGTGGGGCTCACGTTCGCTCGGCATCGGCCCGCAATTCAGCCTGCCACTGTTTGACGGTGGTCGTTTGCGCGGTGTGCTTGAACTGCGCGAAGCCCAGCAGCAGGAAGCCGCCATCGCCTACCAGCAAACCGTGTTGCGCGCCTGGCATGAGATCGACGATCAACTGACTGCCTACAACGCCCGTCAACTGCGTCGCGACAGCCTCGCCGAAGCCGTCCGCCAAAACCAGATCGCCTTGCGTACTGCGCAACAGCAATACATCGAAGGCGTGGTGGATTTCGTCAACGTGCTCACGGTGCAGGGCGCATTGCTGGTGACTCAGGAGCAGTTTGTGGAGAGTTCGACCGGGGTATCGCTGGCAATGGTCGGGTTGTACAAGGCATTGGGCGGGGGATGGGAGTCGGTGTATCCGGTGGCAAGCGTCGTTACCAATAATCCGGCTTGATGGCGGGCGCCTTGTGCGTCGGCACCCGGTTTGGAAATTGATGCTTTTGCAGCTCTTCTTCGGTGACGACTCGTCGCATCCAGTGTGAGAGTTCTTTTAAAGAGCCTGGCGAAGGACGGTTTAACTCAGCCCGATGGGGAAGAATGACCCCGACTTTCATATCAGGGAAATCTTCTCGGATTGCTCTCAGGGCTGGAGTCATGTCTGTATCACTGGATACCAGCACCAGTTGTTCGATTTGGTCATGGATATGGAGCTTGGTCTGCCTTGCTGCTGTGCGATACATGCTAATTGCAATGTGGACATCTGTTTCTTTCTCTTCAAGCTTCCAGATGTCCACTTTGTCCTGGCGAGATGCGCCGATTTTTCTGTCAATGAAACGAGGGGCTTTAGCGGGCTCAAGTTTATGGCGACCATAGTGAACGGCAACATTGGTCGTCTTTAACGCGCGCACATAGGTGTCTTGAGCTTCTTTGGAGGCTCTGCCGCGAGTAGCAAGTTCTGGTTTGACGGATGAGGTGAAGTAATCAACGGAGATGATCGAACTCTGCGGATTCTCGATGTACGCGACATGGGCCAGCAAGCCTTGGAGATTAAGCCATTTATACGGTGTGCCCGCGAGTAATCCATAGAACATGTTGTAGCCATCAACAAAGAAAGCAGTTCGCAAAAACTCATACCTCAGAAACGAAAAAACCGGCCTAGGCCGGTTTCTTCACCCCAACTGCCAGTGAATTTAATCTCTGCGTACGGGGTTCAGTGGGGGGATCGTAAGTCGGGTGCGGCACGGGCGTCAACCCGTAGATTGATTAACGCTCTACTCGACTTTCAGCGGCGAGCCAGTTTTGAGCATTCGTCCGGTGGATGGTCAAGGTGTTATCGACTCAATCTATTAGTGTTTGCTACAGGATGAATGTTTAATGCTGTATCTCTGTAAAAGTGACGATTGTCCACAGCTCATCTCGGTAAGGATTGAATGTAGATTCCCCGTTTTGTGTGGGATTTATTACCGAGAGGCAGTGCAGAAAAACCATGCACCCGTTCGGAGACATTTGGCATTTTTGAAACAACCCATTTCCATCCAGTAATCGCTCACCGCTTGATGCACTCCCACACGTTTTAGCCCCCACTCGACCGGCAGGGGATACGGTCGCCGATGTCGCTGGTCGTAAAGCCAGCATCGACGACGAACCTGCACCGTCTTACAGTGATCCATAAGCTTCGTGATCTCGGGCCAGTTGCGAGGGGAGGCAATGGAAGCGCACAGAGAAACATCACTTGGCGGCACCCAGGATCCGCACGCAGTGCCCGGTGGCTGGGCGGTTGTGCAGCGTTGGCTGCGGTGGGCGCAGGAACACCGGTTGTTGCCGATTCTGGCGCTGGCGGCCCTGGTGCGTTTCTACGATCTGACGGCGGCGGCCATCTGGGGCGACGAAGGGTCAAGCTTACTGATGAGCCACTACTCAGTGGCTGAAATATGGGTGCATGCCGCCCGTGATGTGCACCCTCCGCTGTATTTCGTGCTGCTGCATGGCTGGATCGAGCTGTTCGGCGACGGTATTTTCTCGATCCGCTGTCTCAGCGCTCTGCCCGGAATCGCCACGGTGTGGCTCGGCGTCTGGTTGATGGACATGATCGCCACCCGGCGTGCCGCGTTGCTGGCCGGTTTTCTGCTGGCGTTGCTGCCGACGGCGGTGCGCTACAGCCAGGAAGTGCGGATGTACTCACTACTGGGCCTGTGGCTTATCGGCGCCACGATTGCGCTGGTTTACTGGATCAGGCAGCCCCGGCGCACACGCTACTTGGCAGCGTACGTGCTGCTGATGAGCGCGGCGTTCTACACCCATTACTTCACCGCCCTGTGCGTGATGTGCCACTGGCTATATCTGGGGCTGATTCGAGTACTGCCAGGCTATCGTTTGCGCAGTATTCAGCGCCCCGACTGGTGGCTGGCGAACGTGGCAATCGTGCTGCTCTTCCTGCCGTGGGTACCGAATCTGATCGATTTGATCCAGCACATGGATCAACTCAAAGCCAATGGCGATGTGGGGTGGGCGTCGTCGGTCACCTTCAGCTCGTTGCCGTCGATGATCTGGTCGTTACTGACACAGGACGATGGCGAAAACCTGCCGCCGCTGATTTTTATCGCGCTGCCGCTGGCGTTGCTGGTCATTACTGGCGTGGCGCTGGCGCTGGACCGCAGTGTCATTCGCGGCAGCGTGCTACTGGTGATCTACACGGCATTACCGATGCTGTTGGTGTTCGGCGTGTCATTTATCTCGCCGGTGTTCATCGAGCGCTACCTGACGGCCTATGCGCTGGGGGTGCCGATGATTGTCGCATTGGCCGTTGATCGCCTGTATTCAGGCTGGCGGGTGCTGGCGCTGGCCGTGCTGGTGCTGTTTGCCAGCATCGAACTGGTCGGTTTGAAGAACAACGCCTCGGTCGATCCTGACAATCAGATCGACGTGGTGATCGACTATGTTAACCGGCATTTTGTTGATGGCGACCGGATCGTTACCAGCGACATGCTTTGGTACCTTCCCTATGTCTATTACAACCGCGCCGCGACCCAACCGCTGCTGTACACCCCGCCGCTGGCCAATGGCGGGTCAAGCCGGCCAAACGCCTATGGTTTCGGCACGCTGGTCACCCAGGACATTTTTCTGGACCGCCTCGACAGCTTGCCCAAAGGCACTCGCCGTGTGTGGCTTATCGGCACCGTTGGGGCGCCGGACGAGTTTGCGCTGTTGCCATCGAGCTGGCAGAACGCTGGCGAAACGCGTGCAGGAGCGGTTAGTGCACGCTTGTTTGTGCTGCATTGAAAGCGTTGGCGTGATGCTGTTGCGAAGGTTCACGGTTTCGACGACAAATCCGCCATTCCCTTGAGCAATTCAATCGGCAGCGGGAAGACGATGGTGGAACTCTTGTCCCCGGCGATCGAACTCAGCGTCTGCATGTACCTCAGCTGCATGGCCCCCGGCTGGCGGCCGAGCATTTCGGCGGCTTGCATGAGTTTTTCCGAGGCCTGCAATTCACCTTCGGCATGGATCACCTTGGCCCGGCGTTCACGTTCGGCTTCGGCCTGTTTGGCGATGGCGCGGACCATTGATTCATTGAGGTCCACATGTTTGATCTCGACGTTGGCGACCTTGATGCCCCAGGCATCGGTCTGGGCGTCGAGCACTTGCTGGATGTCGATGTTCAGCCGTTCGCGCTCTGCCAGCAGTTCGTCGAGTTCATGTTTGCCGAGCACTGCTCGCAATGTGGTCTGGGCCAATTGGCTGGTGGCCGAGAGAAAGTCTTCAACCTGGATGATCGCCTTTTGCGGGTCGAGCACACGGAAATACAGCACCGCATTGACCTTGACCGAGACGTTGTCGCGGGTGATGACGTCTTGGGGTGGCACATCGAGGACGATGGTCCGCAGGTCAACGCGAACCATTTGCTGGACCACCGGGATCAGCAGTATCAAACCGGGGCCCTTGACCTGCCAGAAACGTCCGAGCTGGAACACCACGCCGCGCTCGTATTCACGCAGGATGCGAAAGGTCGACCCCGCCAGTGCAATCAGTAACAGCAGCAGTGCGGCGAAACCTAATTGCAGGCCCATGACTATTCTCCCAGCGGCGCCGCGTCAGCCGCGGCCACTTGCAACAGTAACCCTTTTCGCGCCACCACCCGGACGTGTTGCCCCGGCTGCAGCGGTGTCGAGCTTGAAACCTGCCAGCGCTCCCCTTGCAGATGCACCCAGCCGTTGCAGGCATTGCCGGGCAGTAACGACAAGACAGGTGTCACGCTGCCCAGCAGCCCGGAATCGCCGCTGACAGTGCGGCGTGGTCGGGTTTTCAGGGCGTGGATCAGCAAGAAAATCAGCAGCAGCGCACTTACCAGCCCCAGGCCGATCATCAGGGGAACAGGCATCTCGGTGTTGGTCAGAATCACCGCGCCGATCACGAACATCACAATGCCGCCCAAACCGATCACCCCGTAATTGGGCAGTGCGGCCTCGGCGATCAGAAAGGCGATACCGAACGTGATCAACCAGATCCCGATCGGGTTAGGCATCAGCAGCATAACGGTATCGGCTGCGAACACCGATCCGCTCAACGCCAACAACAGCGCAACGGCACAGCAACGAGTATTCACTTGACCCTCCGCGAGAGTCATCAGGTGGCTCTGTACACAGTTTAGTTGAGCCCCGGCGTATCTGATTTCTGCTCACTTTTCGACGGCGTCCGATGGGCGGATTTCCCGCCGGAATGTGCCGGCCGGCCTAGACTTTTAGTACGAAGAAAAGCGTTAACCATCGTCCGCCCGTCACTGTTGCGGACACCGAGGTGCATCATGCGTATGGCAAGAACCGTGCAGAAAAGCCTGGATACGGCTCACTGCGAATATGACATCGTTACCCACCCCCATTCCGCCAGCAGCCTGGAAACGGCACGCCTCGCGGGCATCCCTGCCGAACGTGTAGCCAAATCGGTGATCCTCGACGATCACCATGGGCATTACCTGATGGCCGTACTGCCTGCCAGCCGTCACCTGGACCTGAGCAAAGTGCGCAGCAGCGGCGAATGGCAGGTCTCCCGGGAAAGTAACCTGCCGCACCTGTTCGATGATTGCGAACGCGGTGCTGTGCCGGCACTGGGTGAAGCCTATGGGCTGGACGTGGTCATCGACCCGCTGCTGACCCGGCAGAAAGACATCTACCTTGAAGCCGGCAATCACACCAATCTGCTGCGGATGGACATGCCGCAGTTTTTGAAAATGGTGCCGCATGCCGAGGTGCGGGAATTGAGTCATTGAGTGTTGTGTTTTCACTACTGCCGCCATCGCGAGCAGGCTCACTCCCACATGGGCACTCGGTTTACTGTGGGAGCGAGCCTGCTCGCGATAAATTTCTCATTTCATCAGGAGCCCGACATGGAATCCCCAACCCACACCTTGCCCAACCTGTTCAAGCAACTCGGTCTGGCGGATGACGCCGAAAGCATCGATAAATTCATCGCCACCCACTCACCGCTCAAGCCCGAATTGCACCTTGCGGATGCGTTTTTCTGGAACAAGAGCCAGGCGGATTTTTTGCGTGACGATATTTTGGATGACGCGGATTGGGCGGAGGTGGTGGATCAGTTGGATGTGTTGTTGAGGAAGGGGCGGGGGGTGTGAGGATCAATTACTTGGTGGCCACTGTCTGGAAGTGTGAACCAGTGCGAGTATCCAAGTGGCGTCCAATGATGGCTGATAAACCAAGCGATAACTCTGATGGGGAATCAACTCGCGAGTACCCGCAATGATGCCGGTGGGACCGCTTTCAGGGTATCTCGCAATACGAGATACCGCGTCGCGAAAGCGGTTGTCCATGTCGATGGCGGCTACTGGGTTCAGTTCATACAGGTAATCCCAAATATCTGCACGATCCTGTGCTGCTGCGGGCGTCCAAATTATCCTCATCCTTTTTTGGCCGCCTGTGCACGCCTGGCCGCGAATTGCGTTTCGACTTCATCATTGGTCAAGCCTTCGCCTGCACGCATGGAAACACGTGCGCTGTCGACTTTCCTCTGTAGGAAGGCTTCGTACTCGCGCGACTCTTGTTGTGTTTGAACGAACTGACGCATCATTTCCCTGACGATCTGCGAAGCAGGGCGATGAGAGGCTTCTGCCTCAGCCATAAATTGTTCGCGCAATTCAGGCTCCAGTTTCATTGTGAAAACGGCTTGTTTTGACATATCTGTACCCTCGGTCAACATGCTGACGAAGTATATACATCGTCAGTACTAAATCTGTTTCAGTTTGAACATTCCTCGACAGATGGCCGCCAATTTGTATCAAAACTTGACCGACCTTTCCCCTAAATGCGATATTGATAGTTAGCAAACTAACAGTGTGTATTTCTCCTCGTGCCGAAAAACCTCGATGCTCTCCAGATGAACATCAGCAGCTCCATGGTGGTGGCCGCCAGGCATTGGCGGAAGATCTGCCAGACCACGCTGGTCAACTATGGAATCTCCGAAGCCTGTGCCGTCCCGTTGTTGATGATTGGACGCCTGGGTGAGGGCGTGCGGCAGGTGACAGTGGCGCAGGCGGCAGGGATGGAGAGTCCGTCCCTGGTGCGTTTACTCGATCAGTTGTGTCATTCGGGTTATGTCTGCCGCACCGAAGATGCCCATGACCGGCGCGCCAAGTGTCTGAGCCTGACTGAAACCGGTCGCGATCTGGTGCAGGCGGTCGAGATCGAGTTGGTGCGATTGCGTCATGAGGTGCTTGAAGGCATCAATCAGAGCGATCTGGAAGCTACGCTACGGGTATTGAGAGCCTTTGAAGCGGCGAATGCGCCGTCGGTGGTCAACCCTTGAACGGATTTTTCACCGGAATGCCCGCGGCGCGAGACTGGTTCTACGGTGTGCGCACCTTTGCCGCCTCGATGATCGCGTTGTACATCGCCCTGCTCATGCAAATGCCCCGTCCGTACTGGGCGATGGCCACGGTCTACATCGTTTCCAGTCCCTTTGTCGGCCCAACCAGTTCCAAGGCGCTTTACCGTGCAGTCGGCACCTTTATCGGGGCGGCGGCTGCGGTTCTGTTCGTGCCCTTGTTTGTTCAAAGTCCTTACGTATTGGTGGTGGTCATCGCGCTGTGGACCGGGATTTTGCTGTTCCTGTCCTTACACCTGCGCACCGCCAACAACTACGCCTTGATGCTGGCCGGTTACACCTTGCCGCTGATCGCCCTGCCTGTGGTGAACAACCCGTTGGGAGTGTGGGATGTCGCAGAGGCGCGGACTGAAGAAATTTTCCTCGGCATCGCCGTGGCGGCCGTGGTCGGCGCCATGTTCTGGCCTCGACGGCTGGCGCCGGTGTTCAACGACGCGGTGAGCAAGTGGTTTACCGATGCCTCGACCTACAGCCTGCGTTTCCTCAGCCGTCAGGTGCAGCCGGATGAAGTCAGCGCGCTGCGTTCCGCCATGGTGGCGACCTTCAACACTCTGGAATTGATGATCGGTCAGTTACCGCACGAGGGCGCGCACCGGCAAACCGTGCGCAACACCAAGGAACTGCGTGGGCGGATGATTCACCTGTTGCCGGTAATCGACGCCCTCGACGATGCGCTGTATGCCCTTGAACGGCGCACGCCCGAGCTGGTGGAAAAGTTTGCACCGTTGCTGACGGCCACCACCGAATGGCTCAATCACAAAGACGCCGACCTCGTTCGCTGGCAAGCGCTGAAAGACCAGCTCGAAGCGCTGCAGCCGTCCGCCGAAGCATTGAGTGATCGCAAACAGCTGCTGTTCTCCAACGCGTTGTATCGCCTCGGCGAGTGGATTGATCTGTGGCAAGACTGTCGCAGCCTGCAATACGCCATCCAGTGCGAAAGTCAGGACAGCTGGCGCGCGGTTTATCGCCACTGGCGCCTCGGGCGCCTGTCGCCATTTCTCGACCGTGGGCTGATGCTCTACTCGGCGGTCTCCACGGTCAGCGCCATTATCGTCGCCTCGGTGCTGTGGATTCTGCTTGGCTGGACTGATGGCGGGGCCGCGGTGATTCTTGCTGCTGTAGCGTGCAGCTTTTTCGCCTCGATGGATGACCCGGCGCCGCAGATTTACCGGTTCTTTTTCTGGACCGCGATGTCGGTGGTGTTCGCCAGCCTGTATCTGTTTCTGGTGCTGCCCAACCTGCACGACTTCCCGATGCTGGTGCTGGCATTTGCCGTACCGTTCATTTGCATCGGCACCCTAACGGTCAAGCCGCAGTTTTACCTGGGCATGCTACTGACCCTCGTCAACACCTCGTCCTTTATCAGTATTCAAGGCGCCTACGACGCGGACTTCCTCAGCTTTGCCAACTCCAACCTGGCCGGTCCCATCGGGTTGTTGTTTGCCTTCGTCTGGACCCTGATCGCCCGGCCGTTTGGTGCGGAACTGGCAGCCAAGCGGCTCACCCGATTCAGTTGGCACGACATTGTCAGCCTCACCGAACCGGCCACCTTGGCCGAACACCGGCGATTGGGCATACAGGTGCTCGATCGTCTGATGCAGCACTTGCCGCGCCTGGCCATGACCGGCCAGGACACCGGCATCGCGTTGCGCGAAGTGCGCGTGGCGCTGAATCTTCTCGACCTGCTGGCTTACACACCGCGCGTGGTCGGGGTGCCGCAAGTGTTGCTGCACCAGGTAGTGGCGGAAGTCGGTGAGTATTTCAAGGACTGTCTCAAGGAAGGAGAGCGACTGCCGGCTCCGACCCCGTTGCTGATGACCCTCGATCGCACCCGTCGTGCACTGGATACGGAGTGCGAAGAGGCCGCACGTTTGAATTTGTTGCATGCCCTGAGTGGCCTGCGTCTGGCGTTATTGCCTGGCGTGGAATTCGTTGGCTCGGGCGAACTCGAAGAACCGCTGCCCCATGGCATCGATGGAGCCCCTTTATGATCGGTGATGTAGATCTCAGCGGGGTGTTTCTGCCCACGCTGCTGGTGCTGATGGGCATTACGTATGTGTTGTACCTGCTGGTGCACGGGTTGCTGATGCGCCTGCACTTTTACCGTCTGGTCTGGCACCGGGCATTGTTCAACGTGGCTCTCTACGCTTTGCTGCTCGGCGCCGTGGACTCACTCAGTCGATACCTGATGACATGAAAAAACCTTTTTTGACCCTGGGGCGCGTGGTGCTGACCCTGTTGATCGTGACCTTCGCAGTCGTCGTGGTCTGGCGCATGGTGATGTACTACATGTTTGCACCGTGGACCCGCGACGGGCATATCCGTGCCGACATCGTGCAAATCGCCCCTGACGTCTCTGGCTTGATTCAGCAAGTGGACGTGCGTGACAACCAATTGGTTAAACGCGGCCAAGTGCTGTTCAGCATTGATCAGGACCGTTTCAAACTGGCCCTCCGTCAGGCCAAGGCGGCGGTCGCTGATCGTCAGGAAACCCTGGCTCAGGCACAACGCGAAGCCAAGCGTAACCGTGGGCTCGGCAATCTGGTGCCAGGCGAGCAACTGGAAGAAAGCCAGTCCCGGGTGGCTCGCGCCGAAGTCGCGTTAATGGAAGCTCAAGTGGCAGTGGACAGTGCTCAATTGAACCTCGACCGTTCGACGATCCGCAGCCCGGTCGACGGCTACATCAACGACCGCGCACCACGTGTGCAGGAATTCGTCACGGCCGGGCGGCCGGTGTTGTCGGTGGTCGACAGCAACTCATTCCACATCGACGGCTATTTCGAAGAAACCAAACTGGACGGCATTCATGTCGGCCAGAGCGTCGACATCCGGGTGATCGGCGATCGTGCGCGGCTGCGCGGACATGTGGAAAGCATCGTCGCCGGTATCGAAGACCGCGACCGCACCATTGGCAGCAACCTGCTGCCCAACGTCAACCCGGCATTCAGCTGGGTGCGGCTGGCGCAGCGGATTCCGGTGCGGATTGCCTTCGATGATGTCCCGGCGGATTTCCGCATGATCGCCGGGCGCACCGCGACCGTATCGATCATTGACGATCAACCGCAGGAGCCCGCGAAATGAACAGGGCATCGGGCTTGGCGGTTGCCGGATTAGGTTTGCTACTGTCGGCCTGTCAGGTGGTTGGCCCGGATTATCACCTGCCTGACGAAGCGGCCATCCACCGTGAAGACTTGCAGGGCGACTTGGCGACGAACGACAAAAATGTCGTTTCGGCGCCGGTACCCAGCGATTGGTGGCGCCTGTACAAAGATCCACGCCTCGACCAACTGGTGCAGCAAGCCATGGCATCCAACACCGATTTGCGCGTGGCGGCGGCGAGTCTTGCCCGTGCGCGGGCCCAGGTCGATGAAGCCCAGGCGGCGGGCGGCTGGAGCGGCGGCGTGAGGGTTGGCGCCCAGCGTTTGCAGGAATCCGGCGAAGCCTTTTTATTACCCGAAAAAGTACCGGTGGCTAACGTCGGGGATATCGGCATTACCACGTCTTACCAGTTCGACCTGTTTGGCACCTTGCAGCGCGGAATCGAAGCGGCCAAGGCCAATGCCGACGCAACGCAAGCCGCCTCGGACACGGCGCGGATCACCCTGGTAGCCGATGTCGTGCGGGCGTACACCCAAGTGTGCGCAGCGAATGAAGAACGGGAAATTGCTCAACACTCTCTCGATTTGCAGGCCCAGAGCACAACGCTGATCCAGCGTTTGCGTGATGCCGGGCGTGGCGATGAAACCCAGGTCACCCGTTCGCAAACCCAATTCAAATCCTTGCGCGCCGACTTGCCGCGTTACGAGGCGGCGCGTCAGGCGGGTTTATTCCGCTTGTCGATGTTGCTCGCCAAACCGGTCGACCAATTACCGGCAGGCACCCGCGAATGCGCCGAACTGCCGAAAATCACCCAATTGTTGCCAGTCGGTGACGGTGCAGCCTTGCTCAAACGTCGGCCGGATGTGCGACAGGCTGAGCGCCGATTGGCGGCGGCGACTGCCGGAATCGGCATTGCCACCGGCGAGTTGTACCCGGACATCAGTATTGGAGCGAGCGTCGGAACCGTCGGTATCCTGGAAAACCTCGGGCAAGCGTCGACCAATCGCTGGGGCTTCGGCCCGCTGTTGACCTGGACGGTACCGTCCAACGGTTCCCGAGCGCGAATCCGTGAGGCCGAAGCCACAACGCAAGGCACGCTGGCGCATTTTGACGGTGTGGTACTCAACGCCATTCGCGAAACCCAGACAGGCCTGGCCCAGTACACGGCGTTGTTGCAACGCCGGGATGCATTGGCCGACGCCGAACAATCGGCACAACTGGCGGCAGACCAGACGCATCGTTTCTTCCAGGCCGGTCGCGAGTCGTTCCTGGCGGATCTGCAAGCGACCCGCACCTACACCGATGTGCGAGCGCAACTGGCCTCCGCCAACACTCAAGTTGCCATGAGCCAGATCGATCTGTTCCTCGCACTGGGCGGCGGCTGGGAAAGCGGACGAACGCAAGCCACGAACACCAGCAAACCCTGAGGCCGTTGCTATGCTTTGATTTGATGAAGTCGCACATCGACTTCATCGATCAAGGCTCGCGTTGGTCATGGGGATTAAAATAATGAAAAACCCTTATGCTCCTGGCTTTTGGTGCGCTATTGCGGCATTGGTTTTGCTGTCGGCCACCTATTTCTACGGCATCATGCTGGCCCACCAGATCGACAAGGCTCTGGTGTTTCTCGACAGCGCCAGTGCGCTGATTGCCGTGATGGCAATCGTGGTGGTGGCCTGGTCTTCAGTCCAGGGTCAGCGCATCAAAAAAAGACAGCTCGAACAAGGCAAGACCCTGGTGCTGATCTGGGACACCAAGGTGGCGTTGCGTCGTGTCGAAACGGTGTTTGACCAATATTTCTGGGGCAGTTACTGGCAGCCGGGACGTACGTTTCAGGAAGTCATGGGCGAGCTCACGGGCACACCGCTGGAAAAAAGCCTCGATACCTTGAAGAAGCAATGCGTGGCCCTCGATAAACAGGTGTCCGAGGAGGGCTGGCATTGGCTCAACAACGCCCGCGAACTCTCGGATGTCGCCACTGCCATGGCGCGAGAACGCTACCAACTGGATGTCTGTGACCCGCGTTCGGAAGTGACGGGCGGGGCGGTGATCAATCGGGACTTTGAAGTGCTGGTGTATACATGGACAGCGCGGCTCAAGAGCTTTGATCATCAGTTGGATGAGATGGAAGTTCAGTACTCCTGAATTTGTGTGGGTTGGACTGACGCCATCGCGAGCAGGCTCGCTCCCACATGGGAACTGTGATCAACAGATAACCAATGTGCGAGCCTGCTCGCGATGGCGATTTCATGTCCGGCGAAACTCTCAACCCCGATGCGCAATCCATAGACACTCTTTAACCTTTAATCATTGGGCCGCCCGGGGTGCTCAATGCTAATCTCCATCGCACTTTTAGCGGAGTCGAGCCGTAAACCCGTCGCGGGTTCAGGGAAGACGACAACACCTTCAAACAACGGACATTGACTGGGTCATTCATGAACAAATCAGCAGGCGTGCTTCTTGGAATCGTCGTAGCCATCGGTGCAGTCAGCGCGGGCGGTGCCTGGTACACCGGGACCAAAATCGAAGGCGTATTGAACACCGCCATCGTCGACGCCAACACAGAGCTGAACGCCGCGTTGGTTGGCTCCAATGGCACGGCATCGCTGGAGCTGGTGTCGCTTGAGCGTCATGTGTTCAGTAGCACCGCGCACTACCGCCTCAAAGGCGAAGGCGAGATGTTTGGTGAAACCCCGGTTGAATTGCTGTTTGCCGACCACATCGAACACGGTCCGCTGCCGTTCTCGCGCCTCGTTTCCTTCAAGTGGTTGCCGGTCATGGCCACCAGTCACTACGAACTGGAACGCACCTCGCTCACCGAGAAATGGTTTGCCGCCGCCAAAGACAAATCCCCGCTCACGGGCGTGGTCAACATCGGTTACGACAACTCCACCAGCGGCACCCTCGAATTGCAACCGCTGGACGTCGTGCTGGATGACAAATCCACCCTGAAATTCTCTGGTTTGAACCTCGACGTCGCCGCCAGCGCCCAGGCCCAGAAGGTCAAGGCCAACGGCTACATGAACAGCCTGACGCTGAGTACCGTGGCCGAAGATCAAACCCCGTTGAAGGTCGAGCTCAATGGCCTGACCCTGGCCAGCAATCTGGTAAAAAGTCCTTACGGCTACTACACCGGCGAGAACACTCTCGAGCTGACCGACAGCAAAACCACCTTTGGTGCCAAGCAATCGGTACTGGGCCTCAAGAAATTCGAAATGAAGAACCTGACGGCGGAGTCGGGCACCAGCGCTTCGGGGCGTGCCGATTACAAGGTGGGTGAAGTGTCGATGAACGGCAACGCTGTCGGTGCTGCGCAAATGGCCGTGAGCCTGAAAAACCTCGACATCCCGGCGACCATGTCGCTGATGCAGATTTACCAGACCAAGCTGCAGCCGTACGAGAGAGCTGCCGCCGAGGCTGTAGCGGCCGGTGAGCCAACTCCAGAACTGGTCTTGACCCCGGCCGAAGAGGCGCAAGTCAAAACTGGCCTTGAAAAACTGCTGGCGGCCGGCCCGCAGGTGGCTCTGGAAAATCTGTCATTCAAAACCGCTAACGGTGAAAGCCGCGCTAACCTGGTGCTCGACCTGACCAAGCCGCAGACCATGGACCTGCCATCCGATCAACTGACCCTGCAGTTGATTGCGCTGCTGGATCTCAACGTACAAGTGTCCAAGCCGATGCTCGTCGACTTGCTCACCGTGCAAAGCCAAGTTGACGGCCAGACTGACGCCAAGGTCATCGCTGATCAGGCTAATGCCACTGCTGACATGTTCAGCAGCATGGCAGTCGGCTCGCAACTCGCCAAGCTGGACGGCAACAACGTCGTCAGCAAACTGCACTACGCCAACAATCAGGTGGAATTCAACGGCCAGAAAATGACCGTTGAAGAGTTTGTAGGCTTCGTGATGAGCAAACTCGGTGGCGGTGTAGAAATCCAGGAATAAAACCCAGGATTCAAAGGAACGCCCGGCTTCTGCTGAACGCAGGAGCCGGGCGTTTTGCTGTCGGGTGTTTGTGCGCTAACCAATGTCCCGAATCAGCTGCCACGCTTCCTCCACCGACAACGGCTGCTTCATGCGTTCGGCGAGCAGCGCCATGGCCCGTTCTTCATCGCAGGCTACCGCTGCCGCCACCACACCGTTTTTGCCGAACAGGCCTATAAAGGGTGGATGGTAAGGATCACCCTTGAACTCGACCTCGTCCCAGGCTTGCGCGTGGCCGAGGTAGTCGTAGTTTTTGCCAAAGTGCCAGGTCCAGAAATACGGCACGTCGAGGTAACGCTCGTCAGCACCAAGCATATTCGCAGCGGCGATCCGCGCCTGTTGCTGGGCCAGGCGCCAATGCTCGATACGCTGAGGCTGGCCGTTGAGTGGGAAGGTCGCGATATCACCGACCGCCCACAACCCGTCTGTGACGCGCATTCCCCCATCGACCTTCAGCGACCGGTCTTTTTCCTTGGGCAAATCGGCAAACGCATCGGTTGCGGGGCTGACGCCAATGCCCGCCAGCACCAGATCCGCTGGCAAGCGTTGACCGTTGTCCAGGTGCACCGCCTCGACCTTGTTTGCTCCTTCTATATAGTTGGCTTCGCCCTCGGTGCGAAACACCACCCCATTTGCCTCATGTAAGGCGCGAATCGCCTTGCCGACCGTTTCACCAAATTGCGCAGCGAAAGGAATGGCATGACGAGCGAGGACGGTGACCTTCAACCCTAACTGGCGCAGGGCTGAAGCGGACTCCATGGCAATAAAGCTGTCACCGATGATTACCGCTCGCTGGCCAGGCTTTGCTGCCTGCAGAATTCGCAGCGCCTGCTCTTTTGAGCGGAGCAAGAACACTTGCGGCAAATCGGCTCCAGACAGCGTGAGTGGATTGGGCTTGCCGCCGGTGGCAAGTAACGCGGCGTCATAGTTCAGCGACCGGCCATTGGTCAGCCCCAGGGTTTTGTTCGCCGAATCCAGGCTGGCGACTTCACAGGTGATGCGCTCTATGCGCTGCTCACGATAAAACCCGTTATCACGCAGCGGCGGGATTTCTTCTGGCGGCATCTCTCCGGCAATGACAAATTTGCTCAGAACGGTGCGGTCGTAGCCAGCGTCGGCTTCGCGATCGATCAACTGAATCTGGCCGCCGAAGCCCTTTTCGCGTAGCGCTGCCGCACACGCTGTACCGGCCGCACCGGCACCGACGATGACAAACGTCCGTCCATCGTCAGTCGGCGGGGTGTGGGCATCGGCAATCGGCTGGTCGTCGACCCAGATATCGCCGTCGCGAACCTCTAGCGGATAGCGCTTGAGACTGTCCAGGGCCGGCGGCTCGCATAGTGCACCGTCTTCGATCCGAAACTCGGCTTTGTGCCACGGGCAAATCAAGCGTCCGTTGCACAACGCACCTTCCGCCAGCGGTGCCCCGGCATGCGGGCATTCGCCCTGATAGGCGCGTAGTTGATCGCCCACCCGCAGCAAAACAATGTGGGTGTCCGCTATCCGGGCTTCAAGGCCTTTGTTTTCGGGCACATCGGAGAAATGGGCTACACGGTGCAGTGCCATGGTGGCTCTCCAGGCAGACGTTTCATTTAAGAGTTTGGCCCGTTACGCGAGGTTCAGCCAATTCCCGATGCCACCTCCCAACGGTATCGTTATAGTTCGCAAGCCTACGACGGCCCTACACGCACAAGGTGCTCCGCAATGATCCGATTGACCTCTTTTAGCCCTTGGCTTGCAGCTGTTGCAGTCGCCCTGTGCGTGCAATTTCCGGCACAGGCACAGGAACGTTTCACCCTGAACATCCCGGGTGTTACGGATGACCGGCTGTTTACCTTGGCTGCCGCCAGCGATGCTCCGGGTTGTGGCGGGCACAACGCGTCACCCGCGCTGAACTGGAACGTTGGGCCGACGGGTACGTTGAGTTATGCCGTCGTCATGCATGACCCTGATGGGCAGAAGGGGCAGGGTGCCGATCATTGGGTGCATTACGGCATCAAAGCCACCACTCACCAGATCCCGGCCGGCGTTGGCGCAAAATCAGCCCTTGAAGGTATCGGTGGCACCAACAGCAAAGGCACCAGCGGTTATGTGGGGCCTTGCCCGCCAGTCGGCGACAGTGCGCATCACTACATTATTCAGCTTTACGCGCTGGACCTCGCTCCGGACGCCTTGCCTGCCGGCCTGACGCGCGCGCAATTGCTGGAAAACATCAAAGGCCATGTATTGAAGAACAGCAGTGTGGTGCGCCGTTATCACCGCTGACATTCAGTCATTTGGCATCTGCGCCTGAAAGCGCGCACTATCGGGCCATAGCCGATGCGTTGGAGGAAGCCGTGGCGAAAAAAATCGATCGCATCGCCCAAATGCTCAACTGCCCCGTGAAAGGGGAGGAGCTAAGGCGGGCAATTACTGAGAGTCGCAAGGAGTTCCTCCTTAATCAACCGGAGGCTGAGGAGGTTGATGAGGACGACGACTTTGAAGAGGATGAAGAGTGGGGCGACGATCTTGACTGGACGACCGAATAGGAACGGCGCTTGTTTACCCAATCCTTAACGATGTGGAGATCTTCGGTTTCAGGTAATGCCCCCCACTCTTAAGGCGCGGAAAGGCCTTCGCGGTACAGATATTTGGAAATGCCAAGAAAGTTCAAAAAGATGCTTGACGAAATATTGGATCGCTGTAGAATTCGCCTCCCGCTGACGAGAGATCGAAAGCGCAAGTGGTTGAAGTTGTTAAAGATTTCCAAGCGAAACTTTGAAAACTTCTGAAAATAACCGCTTGACAGCAACAGAGGCTGCTGTAGAATGCGCGCCTCGGTTGAGACGAAAGATCTTAACCAACCGCTCTTTAACAACTGAATCAAGCAATTCGTGTGGGTGCTTGTGGAGTCAGACTGATAGTCAACAAGATTATCAGCATCACAAGTTACTCCGCGAGAAATCAAAGATGTAACCAACGATTGCTGAGCCAAGTTTAGGGTTTCTTAAAAACCCAAAGATGTTTGAACTGAAGAGTTTGATCATGGCTCAGATTGAACGCTGGCGGCAGGCCTAACACATGCAAGTCGAGCGGTAGAGAGAAGCTTGCTTCTCTTGAGAGCGGCGGACGGGTGAGTAATGCCTAGGAATCTGCCTGGTAGTGGGGGATAACGCTCGGAAACGGACGCTAATACCGCATACGTCCTACGGGAGAAAGCAGGGGACCTTCGGGCCTTGCGCTATCAGATGAGCCTAGGTCGGATTAGCTAGTTGGTGAGGTAATGGCTCACCAAGGCGACGATCCGTAACTGGTCTGAGAGGATGATCAGTCACACTGGAACTGAGACACGGTCCAGACTCCTACGGGAGGCAGCAGTGGGGAATATTGGACAATGGGCGAAAGCCTGATCCAGCCATGCCGCGTGTGTGAAGAAGGTCTTCGGATTGTAAAGCACTTTAAGTTGGGAGGAAGGGCATTAACCTAATACGTTGGTGTCTTGACGTTACCGACAGAATAAGCACCGGCTAACTCTGTGCCAGCAGCCGCGGTAATACAGAGGGTGCAAGCGTTAATCGGAATTACTGGGCGTAAAGCGCGCGTAGGTGGTTTGTTAAGTTGGATGTGAAATCCCCGGGCTCAACCTGGGAACTGCATTCAAAACTGACAAGCTAGAGTATGGTAGAGGGTGGTGGAATTTCCTGTGTAGCGGTGAAATGCGTAGATATAGGAAGGAACACCAGTGGCGAAGGCGACCACCTGGACTGATACTGACACTGAGGTGCGAAAGCGTGGGGAGCAAACAGGATTAGATACCCTGGTAGTCCACGCCGTAAACGATGTCAACTAGCCGTTGGGAGCCTTGAGCTCTTAGTGGCGCAGCTAACGCATTAAGTTGACCGCCTGGGGAGTACGGCCGCAAGGTTAAAACTCAAATGAATTGACGGGGGCCCGCACAAGCGGTGGAGCATGTGGTTTAATTCGAAGCAACGCGAAGAACCTTACCAGGCCTTGACATCCAATGAACTTTCCAGAGATGGATTGGTGCCTTCGGGAACATTGAGACAGGTGCTGCATGGCTGTCGTCAGCTCGTGTCGTGAGATGTTGGGTTAAGTCCCGTAACGAGCGCAACCCTTGTCCTTAGTTACCAGCACGTTATGGTGGGCACTCTAAGGAGACTGCCGGTGACAAACCGGAGGAAGGTGGGGATGACGTCAAGTCATCATGGCCCTTACGGCCTGGGCTACACACGTGCTACAATGGTCGGTACAGAGGGTTGCCAAGCCGCGAGGTGGAGCTAATCCCAGAAAACCGATCGTAGTCCGGATCGCAGTCTGCAACTCGACTGCGTGAAGTCGGAATCGCTAGTAATCGCGAATCAGAATGTCGCGGTGAATACGTTCCCGGGCCTTGTACACACCGCCCGTCACACCATGGGAGTGGGTTGCACCAGAAGTAGCTAGTCTAACCTTCGGGAGGACGGTTACCACGGTGTGATTCATGACTGGGGTGAAGTCGTAACAAGGTAGCCGTAGGGGAACCTGCGGCTGGATCACCTCCTTAATCGACGACATCAGCTGCTCCATAAGTTCCCACACGAATTGCTTGATTCATTGAAGAAGACGA
>NZ_AKJS01000097.1 GCF_000282215.1 Pseudomonas sp. GM21 | reverse complement strand
AGGCTCGGCAGCTGCTACGGGGTTGTGTTCGGTCAGTCGGTTTGCGGCAGAAGCTGAACACCGAGATACAGCGCAAGCATGCCGTCCAGTTTCAGCGGATCAACCCCACTCAACTCCGCAATCCGTTCCATTCGATACCGCAAACTATTGCGATGAATCCCCAGCGCATCGGCGCATGCCTGGCTCTGGCCATCGTGATCACACCAACTGCGCAAGGTCGCCAACAGTTGGCCGTTGCCGTCCTTGGCGATGACTTTGCGCAACGGGTTGAGCAATTCGTCCAGCGCGTCGTCGTTGCGATGCCGCCAGAGCATCACCGGTAATCGATAACGGGTCAGCGTCAGCAAGCGCGAACGCGGCAACACATCGCGCCCGTACGCCAGCAAGTCCCCGACACGTCGGTAACAGCGCCGCAGCCCCGACAATCCCTCGGCCTGGCCGCCCACCGCAATGCGCAGAATGTTCCAGCCCAAGCCATCGAGTTTTTCCAGCAGCCGTTCATTTTCGATTGTTTGTGAAGCCGGCCGGCACCACAGCAGCGACGACTTCGCCGAACTCACGCACCAACTGTCCGGGTAACGCGAGGTCAACCAGGCACTCAGCGCTTCAACGGTTTGCGCCGGGCCGTGTTCCATGCCCAATTCAAACAGATAAGGCACCCGCGTCATCTGCGGCTTGAGCCCCAACTGCTGCGCTTCATCGAGCAAGCGCGGCGAGTCCCCGGTTTCGCTCAGCAACAACGCCAGCAAATCATCGCAACGTTGACGCCGCCATTGCTGCTCGGCCTGCTGATTGCGCTGGCCGACCAGCATTTCCGCCGTCATTCGCACCAACTCGGCATAAGTGCGCAATGGCTCGGGCTCGCCGGTGATGCCTAGCACGCCAATCAAGCGCCCATCAAGCAGCAGCGGCAAATTGATGCCCGGTTGCACCCCCTTGAGATGGATCGCCGTCTGCGCGTCGATCTCCACCACCCGACCGTTGGCCAGCACCAGTTGCGCGCCCTCATGACGGGTATTGATGCGCTCTGGCTCGCCGCTGCCGAGAATCAACCCCTGGCTGTCCATGACGTTGACGTTGTAGGGCAGGATGGCCATCGCCCGGTCGACAATGTCCTGGGCCAGGTCGTGATCGAGTTCGAACATAACGGGGGGTCCTTGAAAACGGAGTGGAACGGGTTGTTCACCCGCACAGGCCTGGGTCTGAAACCCTGTGCTCAGGCACAAAGACAACGACCCGGAGCGTGACCGAGACTCTCTGGGCGATCACGTTACCCTCGCATCGCAAAAAATCATAATAAAGAGAGAGCCCGCCATGTCACAGAGCGCCGCCGCTACCCAGGCCATCGTTGACGAGAAAAACGCCGTCTACAAACGCATTACCCTGCGTTTGATCCCCTTCATCTTCATCTGCTACCTGTTCAACTACCTCGACCGGGTGAACGTTGGATTTGCCAAACTGCAGATGCTCGACGCCCTGAAATTCAGCGAAACCGTGTACGGCCTCGGCGCCGGGATCTTCTTTATTGGCTACGTGCTGTGCGGCGTTCCGAGCAACCTGGCCCTGACCAGATTCGGCCCACGGCGCTGGATCGCGCTGATGATGATCGTCTGGGGCACGCTTTCGACTTGCCTGCTGTTCGTCACCACGCCTACGGAGTTCTACACGTTACGCCTGTTTACCGGCGCCGCTGAAGCCGGGTTCTTCCCGGGCGTGGTGCTGTATCTCTCGCAATGGTTTCCGACCTTTCGCCGTGGCCGCATCATGGCGCTGTTCATGTCGGCAATCCCGGTGTCCGGCCTGCTCGGCAGTCCGTTCTCTGGCTGGATCCTCAATCACTTTGGCGCAGGCCAGGGCGGCCTGGCCGGCTGGCAATGGATGTTTTTGCTGCAAGGCATTCCGACCGTGATCCTTGGCGCCCTCGCCTATTTCCTGCTGAGCGACAGCTACGCCAACGCCAAATGGCTGACCCCGTTTGAGCGCTCGGTGCTGGAAGCGGATCACGCCCAAGACCTGGCCAACAAACCGAAAACCACCACCGACTCGCTGTCGGCGGTGTTCAAGAACCCGGCGATCTGGGCGTTCGGCCTGATCTATTTCTGCATCCAGAGCGGTGTGTACGCGATCAACTTCTGGCTGCCGTCGATCATCAAGAACCTGGGCTTCAGCGATAACCTTGTGATTGGCTGGCTGAGTGCGATTCCGTACCTGTTGGCGGCGGTGTTCATGTTGCTGGTCGGCCGCTCGGCGGACTTGCGCAAAGAACGCCGCTGGCATTTGGTGGTGCCAATGTTGATGGGCGCAGTGGGCCTGCTGATTGCGGTGAACTTTGCAACGACGCCGGCTATTGCGATTCTCGGCCTGACCCTCGCCACCATGGGCGCCCTCACCGGTTTGCCGATGTTCTGGCCAGTGCCGACGGCACTGCTGAGCGCAGGTGCGGCAGCGGGTGGTTTGGCGCTGATCAACTCAATGGGGCAGATGGCGGGTTTCCTCAGCCCTTACCTCGTAGGTTGGGTCAAGGACAGCACCGGTTCGACCGATGCTGCGCTTTATCTGCTGGCGGGTGTGATTGTGTGCGGCAGCTTACTGGCACTGCGCATGACGCGGACGTTGCGGGTGTAAACCTGTTCAATTTGCGGTAACGCAGTTTTTGTAGCAGCTGGCGGAGCCTGCGTTCGGCTGCGAAGCAGTCGTAAAACCGGAGCATGTGGTCTTCCTGAAACACCGCATTGTCTGATTTCACGACTGCTGCGCAGCCGAACGCAGGCTTCGCCAGCTGCTACAGGTTGCGTTATGGCTTAGCTGTGCGGGTCGACGTTATCCAGCATCCGGTTTACCGCCAGCTCACCCAGCATGACGGAGTGTTGAATGCCCAGCAGGGTATGGCGCTGCGTACCGTTCAGTTGCCCGGCGAAATCACTCAACATCACACTTGCTGACGCCAACGTCTCGCAGGCGTTGACCAGCAAGGTTTCGTTATCGGTCTCGGGGCCGACGAAGTAGATGGTGCTGGGTTTGCGGGGGGTGTCTTTGGGGATGACCGGTTTGAGGTAGTAGTCGAGGGCGCGGTCGGCGGCGGTGTTGAGTTTTTTGGGATCGGTGGATTCGTAGGGGGAAACGTCGTCGGTGTCGGTTTCTGGTGGGTTGGGTGTGATCTTGAACATAGATGTAACTCCAAATCAGAAAATAGGAGCCATCACTTTCGCTACCAAACGAAGAGGTGGTGACCATACGCGGGTTGGTAGACCGGTGACTTGGAAACCGGCGCGCTCGAAAGCGCCCTGCGCATGGCCACCATAAAGACACAGACCGCAGGGGCTGTATCAGGTGTGCTATGCACTAAGTCAACCGGGCTACCAAACCCGATCGCTGTTTTTCAGCGACGAGCAAACGATAGAGCCCAGCCCCAAGGCGCACAAGCCGGCGGATTCTGGCGCAGTCGTAGGCAACGGCGCAAGGTTATGTAGCCTCCAGCCCCATCGCTCCAGACCGTTTAAACATGTCTGTTTATTGCCGCCAATCCCCTGTAGGAGTGAGCCTTTCTCCCACAGGTAAAAGGATTTCCTCATGAGCTATCGCACGCTGGGTCATTCGGGTTTACAGGTCTCTACCCTGACCCTGGGCACCATGATGTTCGGCGAACAGACCAGCACCGAAGATTCCCTGCGAATCATCGACAAGGCCTGGGACCAGGGCATCAATTTCATCGACACCGCCGACGTTTACACCGGCGGGCGCTCTGAAGAAATCGTCGGCGAAGCGATTGCCGGCAATCGCCACGAATGGGTGCTGGCGACCAAGGTCGGTTTCGGCCCGGTCGACGGTGTGCCGAACCGCAGTGGCTTAAGCCGAAAGCACATTTTCAACGGCATCGACGCCAGCCTCACCCGCTTGGGCACTGACTATCTCGACATCTATTACCTGCACCGCGAAGACCACAACACGCCGCTGGAGGTGACGGTGTCGGCGATAGGCGATTTGATTCGCCAAGGCAAGGTTCGGTATTGGGGGTTGTCGAACTACCGTGGCTGGCGCATCGCCGAGGTGATTCGGGTGGCCGATCAACTCGGCGTAGACCGGCCGGTGATCAGTCAGCCGCTGTACAACATCGTCAACCGTCAGGCTGAAACCGAGCAAATTACCGCCGCGCACAATTATGGCCTCGGTGTGGTGCCTTACAGTCCGTTGGCGCGCGGCGTACTCAGCGGAAAATACGCGCCGGACATGAAGCCGGACGCCAACAGCCGGGCCGGGCGTGCAGACAAGCGCATTCTGGAAACCGAATGGCGGGTTGAGTCGTTGCGCATTGCCCAGCAGATTCAGCAGTACACCCAGGAACGTGGCGTGGGGATTGTCGAGTTTGCGATTGCCTGGGTGCTGAACAACGGTGCCGTCACTTCAGCCATTGTCGGGCCGCGCACCGAGGAACAATGGGATGCGTACACCAAGGCGCAAGCGGTGAAGATTACGGCTGAAGACGAGGCGTTTATTGATTCACTGGTGGTGCCTGGGCATTCGTCGACGCCGGGGTTTAATGATGTGAGCCATTTTGTGTCTGGCCGTAAACCCGGCACCAACTGAAGTAACACAATCCACTGTGGGAGCGAGCCTGCTCGCGATGGCGCCTTCACATTGATCGTTCCCACGCTCCGCGTGGGAATGCAGCCCGAGACGCTCCGCGTCCCTTCCTGGAGCTGGAACGCGGAGCGTCCCTTGAGGCATTCCCACGCAGAGCGTGGGAACGATCATTCACGGACAATATTTGATACGAAAACCACGTATCCTCTGCGCCCCGTTTTACGTTCAACCTCGCGAGGGCAGTTTGTCTAAAGGTATCGCTTTATCGGTTTCGGCCTCGGTGCTGTTTGCCGTCATGTATTACTACACGTCGTTGCTCACACCCCTGAGCGGCGTGGAAATTTTCGGCTGGCGGATGTTGTTGACCGTGCCCTGCATGACCGTGTTCATGGTGGTGTCCGGGGAATGGACGCGTGTGATCGAGATTGTTCGGCGCGCCACCGCACATCCGAAATTGATCGCCGCGCTGGTCGCCTCCTCGGCCCTGCTCGGTGTACAGCTCTGGCTGTTCATGTGGGCACCGCTCAACGGCTACAGCCTGGACGTGTCGCTGGGGTATTTCCTGCTGCCACTGACAATGGTGCTGACCGGGCGAATCGCCTACGGCGAGCGTCTGTCCTATCTACAGAAGATCGCGGTGTTTTTCGCCTGCCTCGGCGTGGCCAATGAGGTCTATCAGGTCGGAGGGTTTTCCTGGGCGACCTTGCTGGTGTGCATCGGTTATCCGACCTACTTCGTGCTGCGCAAGCGTCTGGCCACGGACAACCTTGGTGGCTTATGGATGGACATGGCTTTGACGCTGCCGTTGGCCTTCTGGTTTGTGCAGAGTGGTGAACAGGGCTTTGGCGTGTTCGATCAACACCCATGGCTGTCGCTGTTGATCCCGATTCTCGGGGTGATCAGCGCTTCGGCGTTGGTGGTCTACATCATCGCCAGCCGCTTGTTGCCGTTCAGTCTTTTCGGTCTGTTGAGTTATGTCGAGCCGGTGTTGTTGCTGGGTGTGGCATTGCTGCTCGGAGAAAGCATCAAGCCCGGGGAATGGTTGACTTATATTCCAATCTGGCTCGCGGTGGTGGTGCTGGTGTTCGAAGGCTTCAAACACCTGATGCGGCACCGCCGACCTTAAGCCACGCACAAAACCAAATGTGGGAGCGGGCTTGCCCGCGAAGGCGTCGTGTCAGTCAACTGATGTGTTGAATGAACGATTGCATTCGCGGGCAAGCCCGCTCCCACATTGTTTAGCGGTGTGGCGGATTAGTCGGTGGCGAGTACGCCACGACGAACCTGGTCACGCTCGATCGATTCGAACAATGCCTTGAAGTTGCCTTCGCCGAAACCATCGTCGCCTTTACGCTGGATGAATTCGAAGAACACCGGCCCCATCAGGGTTTCCGAGAAGATCTGCAGCAGCAGCCGTTTGTCGCCCGACTCGGACGAACCGTCCAGCAGAATCCCGCGCGCTTGCAGTTGATCAACCGGCTCGCCGTGGTTCGGCAAACGGCCTTCGAGCATTTCGTAGTAGGTTTCCGGTGGCGCGGTCATGAAGCGCATGCCGATGCTTTTCAGGTGATCCCAGGTCTTGAGCAGGTCATCGGACAGGAAAGCAACGTGCTGGATGCCTTCACCGTTGAACTGCATCAGGAACTCTTCGATCTGCCCGGCGCCCTTGGACGATTCTTCGTTCAGCGGGATGCGGATCATGCCGTCCGGCGCGGTCATGGCCTTGGAGGTCAGGCCGGTGTATTCGCCCTTGATGTCGAAGTAGCGAATTTCGCGGAAGTTGAACAGCTTCTCGTAGAAGTTGGCCCAGTAGGCCATGCGACCGCGATACACGTTATGGGTCAGGTGGTCGATGATCTTCAGACCGGCACCAACAGGGTTGCGGTCCACGCCTTCAATGAACACGAAATCGATGTCATAGATCGAGCTGCCTTCACCGAAACGGTCGATCAGGTACAGCGGCGCGCCGCCAATGCCTTTGATCGCCGGCAAGTTCAACTCCATCGGGCCGGTTTCTATGTGGATCGGCTGGGCGCCGATTTCCAGTGCGCGCTTGTAGGCGAGCTGCGAATCCTTGACCCGGAAAGCCATGCCGCAAACCGACGGGCCGTGTTCGGCCGCGAAGTAAGAGGCCACACTGTTCGGTTCGTTGTTGAGGATCAGGTTGATCGCGCCCTGGCGATACAGGTGCACATCTTTGGAACGGTGGGTCGCCACCTTGGTGAAGCCCATGATCTCGAAGATCGGCTCCAGGGTGTTCGGGGTTGGCGATGCGAATTCGATGAATTCAAAGCCCATCAGGCCCATTGGGTTTTCGTATAAATCTGCCATTTTGGCGCCTCATCATGCTTTTGGAATTAACAAATGTTAGTTATTAGCAATGCTGAGACCGGCGGGCGGCGCACAGGAAATGCCCCGCACACTGCGGGCGAGGAAGTCACCGTAGATCAATTGAAACCCGAAACTCTTCATTGTCGACCCAAGGCTCTTGCGGGCGAGGCTTCTGCTGCCAGAAGGCGTTTATTATTGTATGCGTAACCCGATTCTACACAGCGTAAAACGGTTTGTCCGCCTTCTGTATCAAATCCCCTATTTCCCTAATCGCGCAAGGGGTTTGTTGCAGAGGAAAATCCACGCCAGCATCAGCATGCCACCAAGGCACGATAGCGCCCCCCGTCAACCCGGCCTATGTCAAGCTGGCCATCAGATCAAACACCCGTTTAACGGCACAAGCGCCGAGGGCCGACTATTATGGCCATCAATTGAGCTTTTTTTGGGAGGCGTGTGGTCGTCCTGCCTGCATTATAGAGCCCTGCTTCTTCGTGAGAGATTTCCCGGATGCCATTGACAGCCAAAAGCCGTCGCCCGTTGCGCACCCGTATTATGGTGACCCTGCTGTGTGGGCTGCCCCCGGTAATACTGGGTTGTGCCATTCTATATATGCAGGCTGAACGGGCCCTTGAGCACAGCAGCCGACAGACCGCAGAGGAAGCCCTGCGCCAGTTCGATCTGATGCTCGACAATACGGCCCAGTCCGCTCGCGAACTGTTACCGCTGGCTGGCAAAAATTGCAACGACGTCAAGCTGGCCCTGCGCGAACAGGTCACCCGCCGCCCGTTCGTGCGCTCGGCCAGTCTGGTATGGGACGACACCATTTATTGCAGCTCTTTATTCGGCGATTCCCAGGAGAAGATCACTGCCGGCGACTATGCGCAAGGCAGGCTGTTACTCATGAGTGGCAACCCGGTCACCCCTAATACCGCATTGTTGGTGTATCGCCTGAGCGAGGGAAAACAGGGCGCACTGACGACCCTGGACGGTTACCACTTAAGTAATGTGCTGCGCCTGATTGGTCGCAAGACGTTGCTGCTATTGCAAGTGGGACCGAACTGGTTATCCGCCGACGGCCAAGTCCACAAAGCCCCCCTGCCCACCTTGCCCGTCGCCGAAAGCGAACTCACTTCCTCGCGCTATGGCTTTACCGTCGTCGCCGGTTACCCCGAGAGCGAAATCTGGCGCTACATGGCCGGCGAATACCCGCCGCTGTTCAGCCTGCTGATTTTTTTTGGTGTGGTCTCCGGCGCCATCGGACACGTCCTGCAGAAGCGCTCATGGTCGCCTACTCGCGAGATGCAGCGCGCCCTGGCCGCGGAAGAGTTTGTCCCGTATTTTCAGCCGGTTGTGCATGGCGATACCAGGAAGTGGTCCGGCACCGAAGTGTTGATGCGCTGGAAACACCCGAAGGAAGGCCTGGTACGCCCTGAGATGTTCATCCCGTTCGCCGAAGATTCCGGGCTGATCGTGCCCATGACCCGTTCACTGATGCGACAGACCGCCCAATGGCTGGGGCCTGTTTCCTCCTCCTTCAATGAACCCTTTCACATCGCCATCAACATCACCGCCAGTCACTGCAACGACCTGAAACTGGTCGAAGACTGTCGTGAGTTTCTCCGCGCCTTCGCACCCGGCTCCATCAACCTGGTGCTGGAACTGACCGAACGCGAACTGATCAAGCCGAGCGACGTTACGCTCCAGTTGTTCGAACAGCTTCATGCGCTGGGCGTTATGATCGCGATTGACGACTTTGGCACCGGGCACTCCAGCCTGGGTTATTTACGTCAGTTCAATGTGGATTTCCTGAAAATCGACAAAAGCTTCGTTGCCATGATCGGCATCGACGCGCTTTCGCGGCACATTCTGGATTCCATCATCGAACTCTCGGCCAAACTCGATCTGGGAATCGTCGCCGAAGGTGTGGAAACACAGGAGCAAAGTGACTATCTGAGCGCCCACGGCGTGAACTTCCTGCAAGGATATCTGTACGGTCGACCGATGCCCGGCGCAGAGTTCATTAACGCATTAACCCACCATTAACTAGTGACTTTAAGCGACGGGACATCGACAACCCGCACCAAATTGAATCAAAAGACTACGGTTGTTACATGAAGAAAACGTCAGGATTTACTCTTGGCCAATTAACTACTACAATTTTTCATGCCTGTGCAAATCTGGCAGGTGAGCCACTATCACCGAGTCGCTTCAAGGCTCTTGGCTTATAGCTTTGTTTGCGGTTGGTATCAGCCAAACACACTATTGGAGTAAAGATATTGTCCAGACTCGCTGAATTTCGCGCAGCTGAAAAGGCCCTTCAGGAACAGCTCAAGCAGCTGGAGTCGCTGAAGAACGATGCCGGGCTCAAGAAAGAAATCGAATTCGAAGAAAAGCTCCAGGGGCTGATGAAAACCTACGGCAAGAGCCTGCGTGACATCGTCGCCATTCTCGATCCGAACCCGGCAAAATCCGGTCTGCAACAAGCAAAAACACCTAAAACCCGCCGTGCTCGCGTGGTCAAGGTCTATCAGAACCCGCACACCGGTGAACTGATTGAAACCAAGGGTGGCAACCACCGTGGCCTGAAGGCTTGGAAGGAACAATACGGTGCATCCACTGTTGACTCCTGGCTGCGCAGCTAACAGCTAGCGGTTATAAAAAAGCCCTGCCAATGCAGGGCTTTTTTTATGGATGCCTTCTAAATGCAACGATCGGCGTGGATCAACTCGCAACTTGCCGATTAACTTTATGCTTAATGCCTTTGGGTATCTAAAAATGTCGAAACCCGCCCAAATCCGTCGCCACGTTAAACGCCGACACTAAAGTTTCAGGCTGTTACGGACTGCTTCAATTTCTTCCTGGCTTTCCTTATAAGCCTCGGCTTGCCCCGCGTACGAAAGAACATAGGCGTTATCGGCATCCACCGCCCCCACCAATGTTTGCGACAGCACATGTCGTCCGTTCTGAGTAATGGTGCAGGTAGTTTCCAGGGCCGACAGGCGGCTCAGTGTCGTGGGATGAACTTTGTTACAGACACTTTGGTAGCCGCTTTGAAAGAAGTCCTTTTGCACCGCTTTACGCATTTCAAGCAACACGCCTTGCACATTCACCTGGTGACCGCTTTCCACCTGAGTCATGGTCAATTCCATGACCATCACCGGCGTGCCGCTTTGATCGTTTTTGACCGCGCGCTGACGGGACACTTTAGCGCCGGCATCGTCCTGCGCAAGAGCTTCGACTTCCCAGCCACTGGGCCATATCACCTGAGGCACCTGTGCATGAGCGCTGGTAATCGCAGACAAGATGCCGAGCATGATGAACATCGAGTGACAGAATCGAACCATTGCAATAAACACTCACGGACTGAGCCGTAAAGTCTGAGCCTCGCCCGCCTGTCAGGCAATAGCTGACGGTTTTGGTTTGGTGATGTCTGAGGCGTTGCGTATCATTGTCGCCATTCGTTAGCCCCACTTATTTTCCGGAGGGCCCATGAGCCTGCACGAATTGAACACTTTCCCAGGCGTCACCGCCCAGCCTGACACCGCGACCCAGAAGTTCGTCTTCAACCACACCATGCTTCGGGTCAAGGACATCACTAAGTCCCTGGATTTCTACACGCGCATCCTCGGTTTCTCGCTGGTGGAAAAACGCGATTTCCCGGAAGCGGAATTCAGTCTGTATTTCCTGGCCCTGGTCGACAAAAACCAGATCCCGGCCGACGCCGCTGCACGCACCGAGTGGATGAAGTCGATCCCTGGCATTCTCGAACTGACCCACAACCACGGGACCGAGAACGACCCTGACTTCGCCTACCACAACGGCAACACTGACCCGCGTGGTTTCGGTCATATCTGCATTTCCGTACCGGACATCCGCGCAGCGTGCGAGCGTTTTGAAGCGCTGGGCTGTGATTTCCAGAAGCGCTTGAATGACGGGCGCATGAAAAGCCTGGCCTTCATCAAGGACCCGGATGCGTACTGGGTCGAGATCATTCAGCCTGCGCCACTGTAAGCCCCACTGAGCATTCCCCGATCGTTCCCACGCTCTGCGTGGTAACGCCTCCTGTGACGCTCTGCGTCACGCCTTTTTTGGACGCGGAGCGTCCCGGGCTGCATTCCCACGCAGAGCGTGGGAACGATCATGGGCAAGGCACAAAAAAACCCCATGATCACTCATGGGGTTTTTTTGTTCTCAGCGTCGGCGTTTACGCCGGGGCCGAGGTCCGGATCAGGTGATCGAACGCGCTCAGGGAAGCCTTCGCACCCTCGCCCACGGCGATCACGATCTGTTTGTACGGCACGGTGGTCACGTCACCGGCGGCAAACACGCCCGGCATCGAGGTTTCACCGCGAGCATCGACGATGATCTCGCCACGAGGCGACAACTCGACAGTGCCCTTGAGCCAGTCGGTGTTAGGCAGCAAACCGATCTGCACAAAGATGCCTTCCAGCTCGACCGTACGCAACTCGTCTGACTGACGATCCTTGTAGCGCAAGCCGTTGACCTTCTGTCCGTCTCCCAACACTTCGGTGGTCTGCGCACTGGTGATCACAGTGACGTTGGGCAGGCTGTGCAACTTGCGCTGCAAGACCGCGTCGGCGCGCAATTGCACATCGAACTCCAGCAGCGTTACGTGAGACACAATGCCGGCCAGGTCGATCGCCGCTTCAACACCGGAGTTACCGCCGCCGATCACCGCCACACGCTTGCCCTTGAACAGCGGACCGTCGCAGTGCGGGCAGAAACATACGCCTTTGGCTTTGTATTGCTGTTCGCCCGGCACACCCATTTCACGCCAGCGCGCGCCCGTGGCAAGAATCAGCGCCTTGGTTTTCAGCGTGGCACCGCTTTCGAACCGCACCTCATGCAACTCGCCGGGATTCTTCGCTGGAATCAACGCGGTAGCCCGCTGCAGGTTCATGATATCGACGTCGTATTGCTTAACGTGTTCTTCAAGGGCACTGGCCAGTTTCGGCCCTTCGGTTTCCTGCACGGAAATAAAGTTTTCGATGGCCATGGTGTCGAGCACCTGCCCACCAAAACGTTCCGCCGCCACACCAGTGCGAATGCCTTTACGCGCCGCGTAGATGGCCGCCGCTGCACCGGCCGGGCCACCGCCAACGACCAATACATCGAAGGCGTCCTTGGCGCTGAGCTTCTCGGCTTGACGCTCGATACCGCTGGTGTCGAGCTTGGCGAGGATCTCTTCCAGGCCCATGCGGCCCTGGCCGAAATTCACACCGTTGAGGTAGACACTGGGCACCGCCATGACCTGGCGCTCATCGACTTCGGCCTGGAACAGTGCACCGTCGATGGCGACGTGACGGATGTTCGGGTTCAGCACGGCCATCAGGTTCAACGCCTGAACGACGTCCGGGCAGTTCTGGCAGGACAGCGAGAAGTAGGTCTCGAAGCTGAACTCGCCTTTGAGTGAGCGAATCTGTTCGATCACTTCAGCACTGGCCTTCGAAGGGTGGCCGCCGACTTGCAGCAGCGCCAACACTAACGAAGTGAATTCGTGGCCCATCGGGATGCCGGCGAAACGCAGGCTGATATCGGCTCCCGGGCGATTGATCGAGAACGATGGCTTGCGTGCATCGTCACCGTTATCGAGCAAGGTAATTTGCGTGGAAAGACTGGCAACGTCTTTCAATAGTTCAAGCAATTCCTGGGATTTCGCACCGTCGTCGAGGGAAGCAACGATCTCGATCGGCTGGGTGACCCGTTCCAGGTACGACTTCAACTGGGCTTTAAGATTGGCGTCCAACATACGGGCGATTTCCTTTTGCTGTTTCATAAAAAGCAGGCATAAAAAAACGCCCGAGCGAATCTCGCCCGGGCGTTTTTGAGGGCGGTGCAGCTTACTGAGTAGGTGCGGCGTACCGCCCTGATGAAGCGCTCACAGACTTAGATCTTGCCGACCAGGTCCAGGGACGGAGCCAGAGTGGCCTCGCCTTCTTTCCACTTGGCTGGGCAAACCTGGCCCGGGTGAGCAGCGACGTACTGGGCAGCCTTGATTTTGCGCAGCAGCTCGGAAGCGTCACGGCCAACGCCGCCATCGTTCAGTTCAACGATTTTGATCTGGCCTTCAGGGTTGATCACGAAGGTGCCACGGTCAGCCAGGCCTGCTTCTTCAATCAACACGTCGAAGTTGCGGGAGATAGCGTGAGTCGGGTCGCCGATCATGGTGTACTGGATCTTGCCGATGGCTGGCGAAGTGTTGTGCCAGGCAGCGTGGGCAAAGTGGGTATCGGTGGAAACGCTGTAGATCTCGACGCCCAGTTTCTGGAACGCGTCGTAGTTGTCAGCCAGGTCTTCCAGCTCGGTCGGGCAAACGAAGGTGAAGTCAGCCGGGTAGAAGAAAACGACAGACCACTTGCCTTTCAGGTCAGCGTCCGACACGTGTACGAAGTCGCCATTTTTGAAGGCGTCAGCTTTGAATGGTTTAACTTGGCTGTTGATGATAGGCATCGATGACTCTCCGTCAGGGTTGAAAAGTTTGGTTAACAAGTTGATGGGGTGAATCCTACCCACTCGATCACCGGATGGCTCATTGGCAAACCTCATGCTGCTGATTTGTTTTCGCTATTAGCCGACGGTATTAATAGAAGAAAACGTGATCTACAGCGCCAACGGCTTTTCGGTGAGTCGAGCCATGCCGAGAAACGGGCTGGCTTCAACATAGCGCATGGCCGACTTCATATCCTTCCAGCCCACGTAACTCATCAACGACTTCAAGTCCCAACCGCTCTGATGCGCCCAACTGGCAAACCCGCGTCGCAAGGAGTGACTGGTGTAGTGCTCGGCGGGAATACCGGCACGCTCCAGGGCCTGCCGCAGTAGCGGGATGACGCTGTTGGCGTGCAGCCCCTCTTCGCTCAAGTGGCCCCAGCGGTCGATGCCTCGAAAGACCGGCCCGCGAACCAGGGCCGCTTCGGTGATCCACTGAATGTAGGCGTTCACCGGGCAAAGACGCTGTAAGGCTGGGGTCTGGTAGGTCTTGCCGAGGTTCTCGCGGTCGCTCTTGGTTCGCGGCAAATAAAGCGTGATGCCTGAGTTTGCGATCGCTTGAACGTGTTCGATCTGTACACGGCACAACTCATCACTTCGAAACCCGCGCCAGAATCCGAGGAGAATCAGCGCCATGTCGCGCCTTGCTCTCAGGAGAGTCGGTTGATCATCTTGAGATTTGGCGGTTTGTGCTTCCAGTTCCAGCCAGGCAACCACCTGCTCCAGATGCTGAAGCTGCAAGGGTGCGGCCTGTTTCTCCTGGGCCGGGTGCAACGCGCGAATGCCCTTGAAGACTTTACGTACCACCGGCGTTTTGGTCGGGTCGGGAAAACCCTGGCTGTTGTGCCACTGCGCCAGCGCCGACAAACGCAACTTCAGCGTGTTGATCGATAACTCCCCCGCATACGCCACCAGGTAGCGCGCGACGCTGTCGGCAGTCGCAGGCAGAAACCCGCCCCAACTAACTTCGAAATGCTCGATGGCCGCCCGGTAGCTGCGGCGGGTGTTGTCGCGCGTGGCGGCCTGTAGGTATCGATCCAGCTCGGTCATCGGTTCAACTCTCTAAAACGTACCGCTTTGGCGGGTGCAATCACATTGTACGGCTCATCACACGGGGTAATACCAGTATATCCCGCATGACAAACTGACATCATTTAACTTTATTTTTCAGATGGTACACTGCGTACTTTGGTGGCATGTACCACAGTACGAAATCGTAGGAGAACTCATGGCTCGTGGCGGCGTAAATAAAGCAGTGGTGCAAGCGGCACGGTTGGCGATACTTGCCCGAGGTGAAAACCCAAGCATTGATGCAGTACGGATCGAAATGGGAAACACGGGCTCGAAAACCACGATCCACCGCTATCTGAAAGAACTGGATGACGGCCGCGAGCGCGCCGAACCTGCGCCAGAACCTATCGATGACGAGCTGGCAGGCCTGGTGTCACGCTTGGCGCAACGTCTGAAGGAGAAGGCCCAGGAACCCATCGACCAGGCTCGCGAGGCATTCGAACAGCAGCGCAAAACGCTGGAAAGCCAGTTGGCAGAAGCGCAGGAGAGCAACACCGAATTGCATCAGCAGTACGAAATGCAAAGCCTGGCGCTGACACAGGAATCTGATTCGCTTCAAGAAACCCGCTCAATGTTGCAGACGGAACAAACCCGCAACGCCGGGCTGAATCAGGCGCTGGCCGGTTTCGAATTACGCTTGCAGGACAAGGACGAGCAGATCCGCTCGCTGGAAGAAAAACATCTGCACGCGCGCGAGGCATTGGAGCACTACCGTAACGCCGTCAAAGAACAGCGTGAGCAGGAACAAAGCCGCCACGAAAGCCAGGTGCAGCAGATTCAAATGGAGTTGCGCCAGGCGCAGCAAAGCGCAATGGTGCGCCAGGACGAGATCACTCAACTGCACCGCGACAATGAGCGCTTGTTCACCGAGAACCGTGGTGCCCAAAGAGAGTTGAGCCTGTTGCAGGACCAACTCAAGCAAACCAATAGTCGACAGGACCAATTGCTGGAACAGGTCCATCGCATCGACAGCGAACGCACCCTCCTCCAGGAACGTTTGCGCGTCGCACTGCTGGAAGGTCAGTCGTTGAAACAGAGTGTCGACGAACAGTCGCAGATAATCAAAGCGCTGGAAATCCAGTTGCTCAAGACTCAGGCAAGCCTGGATGAAAGCGTGCGCCTGGCGGCGGTCAGTGCGACAGCGCCAGACGCAGCGAAGGACGATTAACCTGCGACAGGTGTGCGCATGGTGACGAACTCTTCGGCGGCCGTCGGGTGCACGCCGATGGTTTCGTCGAAGTCGCGCTTGGTCGCCCCCGCCTTCAAGGCAATGGCCAGCCCCTGCACGATCTCGCCGGCATCCGGCCCGACCATGTGACAACCCAAAACCTTATCGGTCTTGGCGTCCACCACCAGCTTCATCAGCGTGCGTTCCTGGCATTCAGTCAAGGTCAGCCTCATCGGGCGGAAGCGGCTTTCGAAGATCACCACCTCGTGGCCAGCTTCGCGGGCATCTTCCTCGCTCAAACCGACAGTACCGATGTTTGGCAGGCTGAACACGGCGGTCGGAATCATCTTGTAGTCCACCGGACGGTATTGCTCAGGCTTGAACAAACGTCGCGCCACGGCCATGCCTTCCGCCAAGGCGACCGGCGTCAGCTGAACCCGACCAATCACATCGCCAAGCGCGAGGATCGAGGGCTCGGCCGTCTGATACTGCTCGTCGACCTCGATAAAGCCTTTCTTGTCGAGCTTGACCCCGGTGTTTTCCAACCCGAGATTATCGAGCATCGGACGTCGACCGGTCGCATAGAACACACAATCGGCCTCCAGCTCGCGACCATCCTTGAGCGTCACCTTCAGGCTGCCATCAGGCTGCTTGTCGATGCGTTCGATATCGCTATTGAATTGCAGGTCCATGCCACGCTTGGTCAGCTCTTCCTGCAGATGCTTGCGTACCGCCCCGTCAAAACCGCGCAGGAACAGCTCGCCGCGATACAGCAACGTAGTCTGGGCGCCCAGCCCGTGGAAGATGCCCGCGAACTCAACGGCAATGTAACCACCCCCGACTACCAGGACACGTTTCGGCAATTCCTTGAGGAAGAAAGCCTGATTGGAACTGATGGCATGCTCATGCCCCGGTATTTCCGGGATTTGCGGCCAGCCGCCGGTCGCAATCAGGATGTTTTTAGCCGTATGGCGTTCGCCATTGATCTCGACCGTATTCGGGTCGACGATTTTCGCGTGACCTTCATGCAAGATCACGCCGCTGTTGACCAGCAAATTGCGGTAAATGCCATTGAGGCGATTGATCTCGCGATCCTTGTTGGCGATCAGCGTGGCCCAGTCAAACTGCGCCTCGCCCAGCGTCCAGCCAAACCCGGACGACTGCTCGAAGTCTTCGGCGAAGTGGGCGCCGTAGACCAGCAATTTTTTCGGCACACAGCCGACATTCACACAGGTGCCGCCCAGATAGCGGCTCTCGGCCACGGCCACTTTCGCGCCAAATCCGGCGGCAAATCGCGCAGCGCGTACACCACCGGAACCTGCGCCAATCACATACAAATCAAAATCAAAGGCCATTTTCAATCTCCTCGGCAGTCCACAAGCATACCCGCAGACGTCCGCCGGGCAAGTACTGCAAACGATATGGGGCCAGAAAATGAAAAAGCCACCCAGAGGTGGCTTTTCAATACAAGCAGGTCAACAGCTATCAGTAAGCCTTGCCAGTCTTGTAGAAGTTCTCGAAGCAGAAATTGGTTGCTTCGATGTAGCCTTCGGCGCCACCGCAGTCAAAACGCTTGCCCTTGAATTTGTAGGCAATCACGCAACCGTTTTTCGCCTGTTTCATCAGCGCATCGGTGATCTGGATCTCGCCACCTTTACCAGGTTCGGTTTGCTTGATCAGCTCGAAGATGTCCGGAGTCAGGATGTAACGACCGATAATCGCCAGGTTCGATGGAGCGTCTTCCGGAGCCGGTTTCTCGACCATGTTGCGAACGCGGTACAGGTCGTCAGCGATCAACTCGCCAGCGATTACACCGTACTTGTTGGTTTCCTGCGGATCCACTTCCTGAATCGCGACGATGGTGCAACGGTACTGTTCGTACAGCTTGACCATCTGGGTCAGCACGCCATCGCCTTCGAGGTTGACGCACAAGTCGTCCGCCAGCACCACAGCGAACGGCTCGTCACCGATCAACGGGCGGCCCGTCAGGATCGCGTGGCCAAGGCCTTTCATTTCGGTCTGACGGGTGTAGGAGAACGAGCACTCGTCCAGCAGCTTGCGGATGCCGACCAGGTATTTTTCCTTGTCGGTGCCCTTGATCTGGTTTTCCAGCTCATAGCTGATGTCGAAGTGGTCTTCGAGGGCGCGCTTGCCACGACCGGTGACGATCGAGATTTCGTTCAGGCCAGCGTCCAGTGCTTCTTCGACGCCGTACTGGATCAGTGGCTTGTTCACCACCGGCAGCATTTCTTTGGGCATGGCTTTAGTCGCTGGCAGGAAGCGAGTACCGTAACCGGCTGCTGGGAACAAGCATTTCTTGATCATAAAAGTCCTTGAAAGGGCTGTGTGTACGAGTTCGGCGCAGTCTAATCAGGCGGCGCGCACCTTACAATGCCCCGCACTGGCTAACCGATGCCATCATAGAGAAATATTCCCGCAGATAGTTCCGCAGCGTCTAACAGATAGCAGATAACTTCAAACCTGCACTAGCAGCAATCGCACCACCATACGCCCATCGGCACTTCCCGAGTGCATTTGGCGCTATCATTGCCTAATTGAACCAGCCAACGAGGCAGATAGATGTCGGAAGCAAAAAGCGTCAACGGGTTCCTGATCAAACAGGCTGAAGACAGCCAGTGGTGGATACGCAACTTCGGCGATACCGAGAATATCGCCGGGCCTTTCACTACTGAAGCCACGGCGATTGAAGTGGCATCGGTATTGCAGCTTGAACACCCGCCCGTCGCACGTCGCGGAAAAGACAAAACTTGATCTGAACCCTTTGTGACCAAGCCCTGCCCCTGCGCAGGGCTTTTTTGTGTTTGTCTGCAATGACGTGGCCCTTCGCTATAACCTTTTGACGCCAGCGCTGTCACAGCGCTTAGCCCTATCATCCAGACGACGACAACAACATGACTAAATTTTTGCCATTGCTTGCAGTATTGACCTTGAGCGGCTGCGCCTCCTCGGAAACGACTTACCTGAATAATGGTGAACAGGGGCTGACCATCGACTGCTCCGGCGAAGCCAACTCCTGGGCCACGTGCTATGAAAAAGCCGATGCCTCCTGCGCTGGTACCGGCTACCGAATTGTCGGGACCGACGGCACGCCGGCACCCAAGGAAATCGACAAGACCCTGGGTGTCGACGTCGGCAATTTCAAGAACCGCAGCGTTGTTGTGGTCTGCAAGTAAGGCATCGACCTTACATGTGAATTTCAGCGAATTTGATCCCGAGGCCACGCACGGCCTCGATCAAGTCGTCGAGACGACTGAAAGATTCGACCTCATCGTTATCGTCCACCAGAAAATAACTGCGCCCGGCGCTTTTTTTGAAAAATACGATCCATTCGCCTGGATCCGCCGGATTCTGAATCACATGGGTGGCAGAGATGTGGCCCTCTGCATGGCGCTCCCGAACCTGCTCTCGCTTCATGCCTGACTCCAGAAATGACAATGCCGTCAAAGCACAGCTTTGACGGCATCAATGTTGTTCTTCGCTAGTCTATCAGCCGGAAATACAGGTATTGGCGGCTTTCTGTACGTCCATGGGCCGCACTGGCACATTGGACATCCGCTCATGCAGCTTGATGCTGCTGCCACTGGAGCGCTCTTCAATGTCAAAGACCGCGGCCGGGTCCGACGAGAACTTCGCCGGAACGATCACACGCATTCCGTCTTTTTGCGATTCCAACCGCAAGGCGCCACGACTCTCGGCCAATTGTACAACCAGGCACTGGGCGTATTCCTGGGGCTTCTTGCCTGAGATCACGCTCATGGTTGGTAGCGTCTTGTCGATCTCCGAAACATTCGCGCAGCCACTCACGACCAATGCTAACGGCAGCACTAACACACCCCACTTCATACAAAACCTCCGATAAAGACCCTCCGACAGCACAATGGCTGATTTTCTCCGAGGCTTATCACTTTTATCACTCATGGGAAGGCGAATAACCGGTTTTAATTGTCAAAGCGGAGCGCGACGACCGGATAATAACCTGTACGGGCTGATAAACTGCGCCCATCGCCCATGCTATCGTTTTGATTTTGTAGAAAAAGCCCTTCTGGAGGCGCCTCATGAAATTTATCCACCAGCGCGAGCACCTCAATGAAGACGACATCGTCGTCATCCAGTGCTCCCAAACGTGCAACATCCGCTTGATGAACGACGCCAACTTCCGCAGCTTCAAAAATGGCGGTCGTCACACCTACCACGGCGGCGCATTCGACACCTTCCCGGCTCGGATTACCGCACCGAGCACCGGTTTCTGGAACATCACCATCGACACGGTCAACCGCCGGCCGATCAGCGTGACCCGCAAACCGACCCTGACACACTCGATCAAGATCATCCGTCGCTCCAGCACGAAACTGAGCTGAGTAACGTCCGCACATGAAACAAGGCAGGTAAGACCGTGGCCCAAACGACCAAGTACGTCATCAAATACAAACTCAACGGTGAACGCCGCTTCGAGTTTGCCCACCTTGAAAACGGCACCGCCGAAGAAGCCAAGGCAGCGCTTGACGCCATTCATGGCCAGAGTGATGACGTCATCAGTGACATCAGCGTCAGCAAAGCGCTGTAACAGCCCGGAGCGACAGCATGGATGTCTGCTCCTGCTGCTGAAAATTTGACCGCAAGCACCGGAGTGTTCGCGCCTCCCCCGTCGCCTAGACTGCCCCATCAAACATCTGGTCAAGGCCTCAGAACATGTTGGAGCAACAACTCGATCAGGATGGCTGCGCCATAATCCGATCACTCCTGAGTGCCAAGGCCTGCGACGAAATCAGCGCCCTGTACGGGCAGCCTGAGCTCTTTCGCTCACAGGTGAACATGGCTCGTCACGGTTTTGGCCGCGGCGAGTACAAGTACTTCAAATACCCCCTGCCGGATCCTGTCGCCCGTTTGCGCAGCGAGCTCTACCCCGCACTGGTGCCGATTGCCAATCGCTGGTACGAATGCATGGACCTGCCGACGCGCTTTGCGGCCACGCACGAAGCATTTCTGCAACGCTGCCATGCCGCCGGGCAGGAACGCCCAACCCCCTTATTGCTGCAATATGGCCCTCAGGACTACAACTGCCTGCATCAGGATTTGTACGGCGAACACGTCTTCCCGCTGCAAGTGGCGATTCTTCTGTCAGCACCGGACGAGGATTTTACCGGTGGCGAATTCGTCCTGACCGAACAGCGCCCGCGCATGCAGTCACGTCCTCAGGTCATTGACCTGAAGAAAGGCGATGCCCTGATCTTTGCCGTCAGTCAGCGGCCGGTCAAAGGTGTTCGCGGCTATTACCGAGTGAACATGCGCCACGGTGTGAGTCGCGTGCACAGCGGAAAACGGCATACTCTTGGAATCATCTTTCACGATGCGTTATGACTCATGAGCCCCATCACCCTGGATTTGTTTGCCGACACAGAACCCGAGCAGCCACCCAGACGCGAGCAAATCGGCGAACAAGCCTGCGTCTTGCGTGGTTTTGCCCTGCCCTGGCTGGGTCCGTTACTGACCGCACTGGACGCGGTTTTAGCGGCCGCACCGTTTCGGCAGATGGTCACACCCGGCGGCTTTACCATGTCGGTGGCGTTAAGCAGTTGCGGAGACTTGGGCTGGACTACTGACCGAAGTGGCTACAAATACACGCGCAATGACCCACAGACCGGGCAACCCTGGCCCGCGATGCCTGAGGTGTTTTTCGAACTGGCCCAAGCAGCGGCGCGTGAAGCGGGATTCCCGGACTTCGTCCCCGACTCCTGCCTGATCAACCGTTATGTCCCAGGGGCCAGGATGTCATTGCACCAGGACAGAGACGAAGGTTCCTACGCAGCCCCGATTGTGTCGGTGTCGCTAGGATTGCCGGCGACGTTCCTGTTTGGTGGCTTTGAACGAAGCGATAAAAGCCGTCGCGTGCCGTTGCTGCATGGTGACATCGTGATCTGGGGTGGCGTGGACCGTTTGCGCTATCACGGCGTACTGCCGATCAAGGACGGTCATCATCCGAGACTGGGCGAACAAAGGATCAATTTTACGTTTCGCACGGCCGGATGAAGCGCTCGAATTTGACCGCAAGACCCGGAGTGCGATGCCCCTGCCGCCTGATTAATCTGAATGAAACGGGTCAATGGACATACAGACATGACAACTCATTCGACTAAAACAGCAACCGAGATCGATCCTCGCTGGGCCGCAGTCGTCGCCCGCGATCCGGCCGCGGACGGGCAGTTTGTCTATGGGGTAAAAACCACCGGCATCTACTGCCGCCCCAGCAGCCTGGCGCGCTTGCCGAAACCGCAAAATGTCGAATTTTTCGACACGCCGGAGCTGGCTCAAGCGGCGGGCTATCGTCCAAGCAAACGCGCCGCAAAAGATCAAAGTGACGTCACTGCCCAGCACGCGGCTACCGTTGCCGCCGCCTGCCGGCACATCGAATCCGCCGAAAACCTGCCGACGCTCAATGAGCTGGCAGAATCCGCGGGCCTCAGCAGTTTCCACTTCCACCGCGTGTTCAAAGCCGTCACCGGGCTGACTCCCAAGGGTTATGCCACGGCCCATCGCTCGCGCAAGGTGCGTGAACGCCTGATGGAGGGTGGCTCGGTCACCGACGCCTTGTATGACGCCGGCTTCAATTCCAATAGTCGTTTCTATGAAGCAGCAGATCATTTGTTGGGCATGAAGCCGGGGGACTACCGCGCTGAGGGGCACAATACCGACATCCGTTTTGCCGTCGGCCAATGTTCCCTGGGGGCCATTCTGGTGGCGCAAAGCGCACGCGGGGTTTGCGCGATTCTGCTGGGAGATGATCCGCATCAACTGGTCTGCGACCTACAGGACAAATTTCGCCGTGCCAACCTGATCGGTGCAGATCATGAGTTCGAGCAACTGGTCGCCCAGGTGGTGGGATTTATCGAAGCCCCAGCCGTCGGCCTGGACTTGCCGCTGGACGTGCGCGGCACGGCGTTTCAGGAACGCGTCTGGCAAGCCTTGCGCGAGATTCCCGCCGGCAGCACCGCCAGTTATGCCGAGATTGCCCAACGCATCGGCTCGCCAAAAGCCGTGCGCGCCGTGGCCCAGGCATGCGGCGCGAACAGTCTGGCGGTGGCGATTCCTTGCCACCGCGTGGTGCGTAGCGACGGCAACCTGTCAGGCTATCGCTGGGGGGTTGAGCGCAAGCGCCAATTGCTGGAACGCGAGACGCGCTGATCAGTGATTCACGTCGACCACCACCCGCCCGCGCAATTGCCCGGCAAGCAGACGCGGTGCCGCTTCGATCGCCTCGCTCAACCCGATTTCATGACTGATCAACGGCAACAACGCGAAGTCCAGATCCTTGGCCAGTCGATTCCAGGCCAGTACGCGTCTGGCCTTGGGCTGGGTCACGCTGTTGATCCCGGCCAATGTCACGCCACGCAAAATAAACGGTGCGACCGAAGCCGGGAAGTCCATGCCTTGCGCCAGACCACAGGCAGCGACCGTGCCGTTAGCCTTTGTACTGGCGCAGGCATTGGCCAGCGTGTGACTGCCGACCGAGTCTATGACCGCCGCCCAACGTTCCTTGGCCAACGGTTTGCCGGGTTCGGACAACGTGGCGCGGTCGATGATTTCACTGGCGCCTAGCTGTTTGAGGTACTCGTGCTCGGACGTACGACCGGTGGAGGCGACGACGCGATAGCCCAGCTTGCTCAGTAGCGCGATGGCGAAACTGCCTACACCACCGTTGGCACCGGTCACCAGTACGTCGCCTTGCTCCGGCGTCACACCGTTATGTTCCCGCGCCAGGATGCTCAGCATTGCCGTGTAGCCTGCGGTGCCGATGGCCATTGCTTGAGCCGTAGTAAATTCCTTCGGCAGCGGAATCAGCCAGTCACCGTTCAGGCGTGTCTTCTGCGCTAATCCACCCCAATGTCCTTCACCCACGCCCCAGCCATTGAGTACGACCTGATCACCGACCTTGTAGTCCGGGTGCTCACTGACTTCGACAGTGCCGGCCAGATCAATCCCCGGCACCATGGGGAATTTTCGCACCACCGGACTGCTGCCGGTGATTGCCAGACCATCCTTGAAGTTCAAGGTGCTGTACGCCACGCGCACCGTCACATCGCCCTCGGGCAGTTGATCGTCATTGATCTGTTGCAGTGTGGCCCGGTAACCGCTGTCGTCTTTATCGATCAAAATACCGTTGAACATCGTTGCCTCTCAATGGAATCAATCAGGATGTGGGACCCTTGAAATACCACAAACCAACATTTCGCCGTACAAGACTTTCAGCCAAACCGCAGGCCGGCCAAAAGTCGACTGGCCCTGCACCTGTGATAGCTGGTAAAAAACCGGTTCTACCGTCCCTGCCCTGTTTTGACGTCGGAGCATCAATGACATGAGCCAATGGCCAGACACCCGCATTCTCGACCTGCTCGGTATCGAACTGCCGATCATTCAGGCCCCCATGGCCGGCGCCAATGGATCGGCCATGGTCATCGCGACGAGCAACGCCGGCGGTCTGGGCTCGATGCCGGCTGCGATGCTCAGCGTCGAGCAACTGCGCGAAGAGTTGCAGACGATTCGCCAACATACCCAGCGCCCGTTCAACATCAACTATTTCTGCCATCAGGTTCCGGCTCCTGATGAGCAACGCGCTCGGGACTGGAAGGATCTGCTGGAACCTTACTACCGGGAACTGGGCGCCGATTTCGACGCGCCGACACCGGTTTCAAATCGAGCACCGTTCGATGCCGCTGCCTGCGAGGTCGTCGAAGCGTTTCGCCCTGAAGTGGTCAGCTTTCACTTCGGCCTGCCGGAAAAATCCCTGCTGGATCGGGTAAAAGCCACCGGCGCGAAAATTCTCTCCTCGGCCACCACGGTCGAAGAAGCCGTCTGGCTGGAACAGCAAGGCTGCGACGCAATCATCGCCATGGGTTACGAGGCCGGTGGTCATCGCGGGATGTTTCTCAGTGACCATCTGAGCAGCCAGGTCGGGACCTTTGCCTTGGTGCCGCAGATTGTCGATGCCGTGAACGTGCCGGTGATTGCAGCCGGCGGAATCAGTGATGCGCGGGGGGTGGCTGCCGCCTTTGTGTTGGGCGCCTCGGCGGTGCAGGTCGGTACGGCTTACTTGTTCACACCGGAAGCCAAGGTCAGCGGCTCACATTACAAAGCATTGCGCACCGCCAAAGAGAGTGAGACCGCCGTCACTAACATTTTCACCGGTCGCCCGGCGCGCGGCATCCTCAATCGGGTGATGCGCGAGCTTGGGCCGATCTGCGATAAAGCGCCGACCTTCCCACTCGCCGGTGGTGCGCTGATGCCGTTGCGAGCCAAGGACGAAGCGGATTTCAGCAATCTGTGGGCCGGGCAGGCATTCAGATTAGGCGCTGAAATGACGGCGGCAGAATTGACCCGACACCTGGCGGACGCCGGACTGGCCAAGCTGCTCCATCGATAACGCGATCCATGTAGCAACTGCCGAGCCCGCGAGGCTGCGTCCGGCGGCGCAGCCGTCGTAAACACTGTCTCCACGGTGTATCTGATACACCGAGTTGGCTGATTTTACGGCTGCTTCGCAACCGGACGCAGGCTTCGCCAGCTGCTACAGGTTTGTGCGCGTTCAGAACCAACACGTTCCGTTTGAAGGCCTTTCGCTATATATTTATTTATATAGCGTTAACCCCCCTTGCAGCACTTGCCTGTCACGGAGCCGTTTCATGACCATACGCGTCTCACGTTTTGCCCCTGCGTGCCTCGCCAGCCTGATCGCAACCTTCGCTCTCGGCACCGCCCAGGCGGACGAAGTCCAGGTTGCCGTCGCGGCCAACTTCACTGCGCCCATCCAGGCCATCGCGGCCGATTTCGAAAAAGACACCGGGCACAAACTGGTCGCAGCTTATGGTGCAACCGGGCAGTTCTACACCCAGATCAAAAATGGCGCACCGTTCGAAGTGTTCCTCGCGGCAGACGACACCACGCCGCAAAAACTTGAAGCTGAAGGCGACACGGTCAAGGGGTCGCGCTTCACTTACGCCATTGGCACCCTGGCCTTGTGGTCGGCCAAAGACGACTACGTCGATGCCAAGGGCAAAGTGCTCAGCGACAATCAATTTCAGCATCTGGCCATCGCCAACCCCAAAACCGCACCTTACGGCCTGGCCGCGACTCAGGTGCTGGCCAAGCTGGGCCTGACTGACAAGGTCAAGGCCAAAATCGTTGAAGGCCAAAACATCACCCAGGCCTATCAGTTCGTCTCCACCGGCAACGCCGAACTTGGCTTTGTAGCCTTGTCGCAAATCCTCAAAGACGGCAAAGTCATCGGCGGTTCGGCATGGATCGTTCCAGCCGAGATGCACGACCTGATCAAACAAGACGCAGTGGTCCTCAACAAAGGCAAGGACAACCCGGCCGCCCAAGCCCTGGTTGACTACCTTAAAGGTCCGAAAGCCGCCGCTGTCATCAAATCCTACGGTTACCAACTCTAATGACGCTGACGAGTGCCGACTTTTCCGCCATCTGGCTGACTCTCAAACTGGCGTCCCTGACGACGGCCATCCTGCTGGTCATCGGCACTCCGATTGCGTTATGGCTGTCGCGCACCCGCTCCTGGTTGCGCGGCCCGGTCGGGGCGATTGTCGCCCTGCCTCTGGTCCTGCCGCCCACCGTGATTGGTTTTTATTTGTTGCTGGCATTGGGTCCTCATGGCTTTGTCGGTCAGTTCACTCAATCACTGGGGTTGGGCACCCTGACCTTCAGTTTTGCGGGGTTGGTCGTTGGCTCAGTCCTGTATTCAATGCCGTTCGTGGTTCAACCGCTGCAAAACGCCTTTTCCGCCATTGGCACTCGCCCATTGGAGGTCGCCGCGACCTTGCGCGCGAATCCATGGGACACCTTCTTCAGCGTGATCCTGCCGTTGGCACGCCCCGGTTTTATCACTGCTGCGATCCTCGGCTTCGCCCACACCGTTGGCGAGTTCGGCGTGGTGTTGATGATCGGCGGCAACATCCCGGACAAGACTCGCGTGGTGTCGGTGCAGATCTATGATCATGTCGAAGCCATGGAATATGCCCAGGCCCATTGGCTGGCCGGGGCGATGCTGGTGTTCTCTTTTGCGGTGTTGCTGGTGCTCTACTCCGGCCGTAAAACCAAAGCGGGCTGGAGCTGATCGATGATCGATATGCGTCTGAAACTGAGTTATTCGGGCTTCGCCCTGGACGTGGACCTGCATTTGCCGGGCCGGGGCGTGACGGCGCTTTACGGACACTCGGGTTCGGGAAAAACCACCTGCCTGCGCTGCATCGCCGGTCTGGAACGCGCTGAACAGGGTTTTATCCGGGTCAACGATGAAGTCTGGCAGGACAGCGACAACAAGATTTTCGTGCCCCCGCATAAACGCGCGCTGGGTTACGTCTTCCAGGAAGCCAGCCTGTTTCCCCATCTGTCGGTGCTGGCGAATCTGGAGTTTGGCCTCAAACGCATTCCGAAACAGCAGCGTCGGGTGGACATGGGCCATGCCACGGAACTGCTGGGAATCGGGCACCTGCTGGAGCGTCACCCGCAGCACCTTTCCGGCGGAGAACGGCAGCGGGTCGGCATCGCCCGCGCGCTGCTCACCAGCCCGAGACTTTTGTTGATGGACGAACCGCTGGCGGCGCTGGACAGTCAGCGCAAAAATGAAATCCTGCCTTACCTGCAACGTTTGCACGATGAGCTGGACATCCCGGTGCTGTATGTCAGCCACTCACAGGATGAGGTCGCACGCCTAGCTGACCATATCGTCTTGCTGAGCGAAGGCAAGGCACTGGCCAGCGGCCCCATCGGCGAAACCCTCGCCCGTCTCGACCTGCCGTTGGCGCTGGGCGACGATGCAGGCGTGGTGATCGAAGGGCATGTCAGCGCGTATGACGCGCACTATCAGTTGCTGACCTTGCAGCTACCCGATACCGATCTGGGCATTCGCGTCGCCCACGCGCCCATGCCACTGGGCCAGGCACTGCGTTGCAAGGTTCATGCGCGCGATGTCAGCCTGAGCCTGCGAAGCATTGAGCAAAGCAGCATCCTCAATCGCTTGCCGGTGACGGTGATCAGTGAAATCGGTGCCGACAACGCCGCCCACGTGCTGATCCGCCTGAACGCCGCCGGCACGCCATTGCTGTCACGAATCACCCGCTACTCCCGAGACCAGCTGGGCCTGCATCCGGGCCAGCAACTCTGGGCACAGATCAAAGCAGTGGCAGTCCTGGCTTAAATCCGCTGGCACCACGGCAAATGCGTGCGGTCAATGGCTGTACTGGCCCTGATTTGTCGCCGAGGATGACTCGCCATGTCCGATACCGCGCTGCCCGATGTATTGCCACCCGACCTGCACTATGTCGATGACACGCAACCCGGAATCACCCGCAAACTGCTGCGTGGAAAGTTCTGCTACTTCGATCCTGCGGGCCAGCGCATTACCGAACCGGAGGAAATCAAACGTCTGAACGCCCTCGCCGTGCCACCGGCCTATACCAATGTATGGATTTGCGCTGACCCGTGCGGCCATCTGCAAGCCACCGGCCGCGACGCTCGCGGTCGCAAGCAGTACCGCTACCACCCGCGCTGGCGCGAAGTGCGTGATACCGACAAATACTCGCGTCTGCGGGACTTCGGCCTGGCGCTGCCGAAACTGCGCAAACAGCTGGAAACGCTATTGGCCGCGCCTGGCTTCAGTCGAGATAAAGTCTTGGCCACCGTCATCACCTTGCTCGACGCGACTCTGATCCGCGTCGGAAACACTCAATACGCCCGGGACAATCGCTCTTACGGCCTGACCACCCTGCGCAGCCGTCACGTGGAAGTCAACGGCAGTGCCATCCGGTTCCAGTTCCGTGGCAAAAGTGGTGTCGAGCACCAGATCACTGTGAAAGACCGACGCCTGGCCCGGATCATCAAGCGCTGCCAGGAAATCCCCGGACAGAACCTGTTTCAGTATCTGGATGAAAACGGCGAGCGACATACCGTCAGTTCCGCCGACGTCAACGCTTACCTGCAAACCCTCACCGGCGCCGATTTCACGGCAAAGGATTACCGCACCTGGGCGGGCAGTGTTCTGGCGTTGTCCGTGTTGCGCGAATTGCAGTGGGAACCCGAGTCTGATGCGAAGCGCCACGTGGTAGAGATGGTGAAGAACGTCGCCAGACAATTGGGCAACACGCCTGCGGTGTGCCGAAAATGCTACATCCATCCGGCGGTGCTCGACGCTTTTATGCTCGGAGCCTTGGCTGAGTTGCCTCGTCCAAGGTTGCGCAAAGGCCTCAAGTCAGAGGAAGTCGGACTGGCAATGTTCCTTGAGCGTATGCTCGCCAGTGCTGAAGCGACGAACTGACCTGCCTATTTTTTGCACGATTACAAAGAACTTCTATAGTTGATCTGAACACGTATCAGCTGCGGTGAAGCCATGGAAGACATTTTCGTTGTGAAGCGTTGCAACAAGATCATCATTCATGGCCGCCGAGCCGGAGAAACCGGTCACCCACCCCCTGACGCCACTGTCTGGTATCGCATTGCCGATACGCGCACGCAGGACTTCATCGGGGATGGTTTTGATGTTGAAGCAGATGCCAGACACGAATGCCAACGGCTGAACTCAACGTCGCAAGTGCTGGCCCGCCAAGGTTGATATTCACCTGTCGGCTACGGGTCTATACTGAAAAACAACTGAAGGAACAGCAACCCCAACGGCAAGCTCGCCTCACGCGGGCTTTTTGCTGCCTATGCCAGGTTTCTTCAACGGAGGTGTTTGCCATGTCCGAAAAAGAGTCCATCACCACCCTCCTCACCCTGCTCGACTCCCGGCAGGCTCGACTTGCCGCCGCGTGCAAGGAAATTGCCGACTGGGTCGATCATCAAGGGGGACACCCGACTGCCCTCAGGATTCGTGATCGACTGAACGACATCGAAAAAGACACACCGCTGATTCGAAACACGCTGTCGTCATTAAAACCTGTCGACCCGCCGCTCCCACGGTTCAGATGAGTCGATCCGGACACGCGAGGCAAGAACAGGGCCTGTTTCAGGCCCTATGAACGGTGACTCATCGTTACCGGGTTTGCGCATGACTGTCGATCTGCTGTTACCCCCCCAATCCGGCCTGATGCCGGGCTTTTTTGACACTCCTTTCACGTCGCGTTGACAACCCACGCCCTATAGTCAGTTACTCCTTTGAAGAATTACCTTGGTCTGCCCGCATGCAGGCCTTTTTTTTGCTCGCCAGGTAGCCAGCGAACGCTAGAGTTTACAGGGGGTCAAACGATTACACGTCGCGAAGGAGACGTTCCATGGTCACCCATTTCAAAGTCAGCGGGCATCTGGCCTGCGGTCACAAAGGCAGCAACCTCACGTCCACCCAAGAACTGAACCGTGTGAAATGCAGAAGTTGCCGAAACACCGATGCGTACAAGGAAGCGCGCAAGGCCCAGCGTAATGCGGCGCGCCGTGCCGCACGCAAAGCCAAAGCCACGCACACCGCCAATGACTGGCGTTCAGCCTGGACCGAGCGGCTTACCGCCATGGCGGGGTTGCAAAGACTACCTCGTGGATTTGCTGGCCAACCGTTTGTTTAAAAGGCTCAATCGACAGCTGGGTCGACTTCACTCGACCCACTGCCGATCAATGACTCAAGTGAATGCAGGCGCTCGGGCCGCATGATTTCTGCGAGCGATATGCGCTTGAACGCTTCGAACAATCGCCGCCCCTCTTCTGGTGCGCAGGTAATGGCCAATCGCATGGTCGCCTCACCCATTTGCCAAATCAGAAATGCGGTATCTGCGACCTGCTGAACCTCACTGCCTGGAAACACCCGAAGCATCGCATCGGCCAATAACCTGCCGGCGACACGACTCTCCTCCAACTCCAACGCCAGCAGTTGCTTGTCCGCCTGCATCCCCGACCAGATATCACGCATCACCGGCTCTGCCTGAACGATGTCGTAATACTGCTCGAGCAAGTCCGAATAGGCCGCACGCAATCCATGCGCGTCCTGGACCGCCACCAGTGCCGCTTCTATACACCGGCGGCTCTCGGCGTTATAGCGCTCGGCAAGCGTGCGAATCACTGAGCTCTTGTCTGGAAAGTATTGATAAAGCGACCCAATCGAGATTTCCGAGCGCTCGGCAATTTCACTCATCTTTAGCGAGTCGCTGCCTTTGCTCGCGATTAGCTGCGTCGCCACCGCCAGTATTCGCTCTTGCCGCTCGCGACTGCGTTGTTGCGTGGGGGTGCGTCGGGCAGGCTCTGAAAAGGGCTGTTCGCGCCCGGTGGTGGTTTTCTTCGGCACTGCATTTTCCCCGAAAAATAACATGACATGTACTCACCTTAGCACCGCCCTTTCTCGCACCCAAGGGGGCAATGCCTTACGTCGGTTTCCCCTTTGAGCTGGTTGACGGTAGAACATGAGCGTTTATCATCTTTTTAACGTGAGCATTACTCACCTTAACCCGATGGAGATGAACACGATGAACACTCAAGGCACCGTCCTCATTCTGGGCGCGACCGGTAAGACAGGGCGCAGGATTACTCAACGTCTTAAAGCCGCGGGACTGCCCGTGCGCCTCGGATCCCGGCAGGCGAATCCACCCTTCGACTGGGAGGATCGGACCACTTGGGAGGCAGCGCTGGATGGCGTTCACGCGATTTACATTTCCTACCAGCCGGACATCGCCGTACCGGGCGCAGTCGAAACGATTCAGGCGTTCACCGATCTGGCCGTCAAAAGCGGCGTCGGCAAACTGGTGCTGCTGTCGGGGCGCGGCGAAGTCGAAGCGGAACACGCCGAAAGCGTTATACAGAACAGCGGCATCGACTGGACCATCCTTCGTTGCAGCTGGTTCTCCCAGAACTTCAGTGAGGCGCATTTCCTGGAGCCCATTCTTCAGGGCGAACTGGCGCTTCCCGTCGGCAACATCGCGGAGCCCTTTGTCGATGTGGAAGACATTGCCGAAATTGCAGTCCAGGCGCTGACCCAACCCGGACATTCAAGCCAGCTTTATGAGCTGACCGGGCCGCGGGCGCTGACGTTTGCCGATGCTGTCGATGAGATCGCAAAAGCGGCCGGTCGCGATATCCGTTTCATCGCAGTCCCACCGAACGCATATCGTGCGGCGCTGGAGCAGGAACAATTGCCTACCGAGTTGATTGAGCTGGTGCACTACCTCTTTACCACTGTGCTGGATGGCCGAAACACACCCGTTACCGATGGCGTACAACAAGCACTGGGCCGGCCGGCTCGGGACTTCACTGACTATGCTCGACGGACCGCAAAAACGGGTATTTGGACGCCCGCCTAGAAACGCGCAGTGGGTTGGGCACGTTCGCACTTCGGCTCTCCAGCCTAGGGAGCCGTTCTTTACCAAAACCCCTGAATGAATCAACATGATGACTGAAGTCAAAATATTGACTATCAAAGGCAGGCAAACTTGTACGCGGTAGACAAAGAAATGGCTTTTAGCCAGACTCGCGACAATACGAGACCGCCTGTTGGTCGTTCACCGGTAGATCACCCTCAACTGAAGCCCCTATGAAAGACCCCATTCGTTACGCCGACTACTTGCATAAGATCGGAGCCGGTCGCCGCGAAATACCTATGCGTGATCTGGTATCCGCACCGGTTCGCAATGCCGAGGGCCGCTGGCAGGCCGCGCCGCACAAAGCTGCGAAATTGCGCGCAGGCGAGATCGCCGCCATCCTCAAGCCCTATCTCAATGTCCGGCTGATGGAGCAGCTTCGCGCCGTGGTACCGCTGGCCCTGTACCTGGTGCTGTTTCAGATCATCATCCTGCGCCAGTTGGTGGAGGACTCGCTGCTGGTCACGGGCGGCCTGTTCGCCGTGATCGTCGGACTGATGCTGTTCATGGAAGGGCTGAAACTCGGCCTGATGCCATTCGGCGAAATAATCGGCAGCAACCTTCCGCGCAAGTTATCCCTGCCGGTGGTGTTGTTGGTCACCCTGCTGCTGGGCATCGGGGTGACTTTCGCTGAACCCGCAATTGGCGCGCTGCGTGCCGCCGGGCAGAACGTTTCAGCGCAGAATGCGCCCTACCTCTGGGCGATACTCAACCAGTGGACGAGCGAACTGGTCCTGGTGGTGGGAGCCAGCGTCGGTCTGGCCGCTGTAACCGGCACGCTCCGTTTCATCTACGGCTGGAGCCTGAAGCCGCTGATCTATTTATCGCTGGCGCCCGTTCTGCTGCTGACGGTGTATATGAGCAGTGATCCCGAGCTTGCAAAGATAATCGGCCTTGCCTGGGATGCTGGCGCGGTCACCACCGGGCCAGTCACTGTACCGCTGGTGTTGGCGCTGGGCATCGGCATCGCGGCCGCCGCAGGCAAAGGCGGTTCCGGGCTGTCCGGGTTCGGTATTGTCACCCTGGCCTCGCTGTTTCCCGTCATCGGAGTCATGCTGCTGGGACTGTACGTGGCGGCTATCTCCTCGCCGGCGGAAATCATCGCCGCGGCGCAGGCCGCTTCCAGCGCCGCAGAGCTGGCTGCAGACTGGCACAGGGTCAGCCCCGGACTGGAGATTGTTTCGGGAATACGGGCCATCGTGCCTTTGGTGATCTTCCTGCTGATCGTACTGAAACTGCTGCTGCGCCAAAGCCTGCCCCGGCGCGGCGAAATCTTCCTGGGTATCGCCCTGACCGTGGTGGGCATGTGCGTGTTCAATCTCGGGCTGACTTATGGTCTGTCGAAGCTGGGTGGGAGCGCGGGCTCACTGATTCCGGCGGCCTTCATGCAGACTCCCGGCGTGGACGACTCCCCGCTCTACCTGTATCAGGTGGGGTTGGTACTGGCCTTGGCTTTCGCCTGGGTGCTCGGGTACGGGGCGACCGTTGCCGAACCCGCTTTGAATGCACTCGGTGTTACCGCAGAGACGCTTACCAACGGCTTCATCCGCAAGCGCAGCCTTATACGTGCAGTATCGATAGGTGTCGCCTGCGGTATTGCCGTGGGTGTGGCCAAGTTAGTGTTCGGCCTGCCACTGGTGTGGCTGGTGGTGCCGCCCTACCTGTTCGCGGTGGTACTGACGATTTTTTCGACCGAAGAGTTTGTCAATGTGGCTTGGGATAGCGCGGGTGTCACCACGGGGCCAATCACCGTTCCGCTCGTTCTGGCCATGGGGCTGGGACTGGGCAATGCCACCAACGCAGTCGAGGGTTTCGGCATTCTTTGTATGGCATCCGTCGGCCCGGTCATCAGCGTCATGCTCCTCGGACAGTGGGCGCGTTTCCAGTTGTGGAGACAGACAAAGGCCGCCACGAAACAGCCAGCGAATCAATTATTGGGCACGGGAGAAGCGGGATGAAAGCTGAAGGAATTACCTACCTTACTGACGTTGCACTGATCACCTGCATTGTCCCCGTCGGGCGCGCGGATCTGGTGATCCGGGCGGCCCAGGGCATGGGCGCGCCAGGCGCCATTGTCTATCACGCCAGCGGGCTTGGCCCCCGTGAGCGGCTTGGCCTGCTCAGCATCGCCATCGATGCGGAGAAAGAAGTGGTCAGCCTGCTGGTAGCTGCCGACTACCAGGATGCGGTACTCGAGGCCATCTATCATGCGGCCAGCCTGGATGTTCCCGGTGCCGGCATGATCTACGCGACACCGGTGGAAAAAGTGGCCACCTACATCCCCCGCGAAATGCTGGAACAAGGGAGATCCTCGTGAGAATGGTTGCACCGGGTATACCGGGCGGCGCTGCAAAACTCATTACCTGTGTGTTGCCCGACGATGGCACGGAGCGCAGGTTGCTGATGCTGTTGCGGGAGGCCCACGGCATTACGCGCGCCGACAGCGTCAACTGCCGCAGCGTGGCCATACTGCAGGCGGCCAAAGCCCCCCGCAACGAAGTGCCAGAGGCGGTTCTCTCCCGGGTGGTCAACGTGGTGGTGGATGAAACCCAGGCCGATGCGGTATTCGACTTCATCTGTGCACACGCCGGGCTGACCGAGCCGGGCCAAGGTATGGCGTACATGGTTGCCTTGAATTTCGCGACGCCACTGGCGATGCCCGCTGGCTTGACGCAAGAGCCCGGCGCGAAAAAAGTAGAGGGATAGGTGACAGCTCTGCCCTCCGAGCCCGGCAGCTTAGTTTGATTTCCCACCTATACTTATTGAGTCGCTCGGGTTTGCCATTCTTGGCGTGCCTCCCCTCGCACAATGTCACACCCGCAGTGACCACTCTCAAGAAAATCAATGATTTGCAACGATAAGGATCGTCATTCCATCACCGTTTTCGACCGCTGCCGGGAGAATCGTCGATGCGAACCGTAACTGTCCTGTCAACTGCCCTTGCTGTCGTTATTTCAAGTTGTGCCTCAGCCCAATCGGGTACGCACACGGAAACTTGCAAGGCAACCAATGAGCAAGAAATCTCGGCCTTGTTTGACCGATGGAATCGCTCGCTGCAAACCGGTGACCCACACCAGGTTGTCGCCAACTATGCCGAGCACTCGGTCCTTCTTCCCACCGTGTCGAACAAACCGAGACTAACCCCGGCCGAGAAGGAGGACTACTTCCAACACTTCCTGGAAAACAAGCCCCAAGGCGTGATCAACTCAAGGACAATAGAGATTGGTTGTAACTCTGCGGTTGACGCAGGACTCTATACGTTCACCTTTGGAACTACGGGTGCTCAAGTCAAAGCTCGCTACACATACACCTATAAGTGGGACGGAAAGCAGTGGTTGATTACTAGTCATCACTCTTCTGCCATGCCGGAGAAGAATTGAGGCGGCGATCACTTCGGCACTCACATCAAGGATGCCTTCGACTTGCTGTGGCAAGATGGCGCGCAACATCCGAAGATGATGAGCGTCGGCCTGCACGGCCGGATCAGCGGCCACCCAGCGCGCGCGATGGCGTTGGCGCGCTTTATCGATTACGTGCAAGGCCACGGCTCGGCGTGGATCTGCCGGCGAGAAGAAATTGCCAGGCACTGGATAGCTGAATTCCCTGCTTAGGGGACGCCTTGATGACGCACCGCTGTACCCTTGCTCTCATGATTGGGCCGGCATGCAATTTCGAGTTGCTAAGCAACCTTCTAGCTCGAACCTCCATAGTAAAAACGACGCCCTGATTCAAAGGGCGCCGTTTTTGGTTTAAAGCCCTATACCACGCCGACAAAATCGCTCGCTGTCAGGGCGACATGCCCGACCAGATCAATTTGAAAATCGGCGCCATTACCACTGTTGACATTGCCCTCCACATACGTGTGATCAACCCCGCCGACATTGGCGAAGTGGAACTTCAATTGCGCTTGGTTACTGAACTCAGTGCCGACGCCATTCCACTCGCCGAGGAAGGCAAAGTCCTGATTACCGGCAGAACCTGCGCCGGAGGTCCGGGCATCGATCAGCGATAGATCGATGTGGTCAGCTCCCTGCGCAAAGTCGGTGATTACATCGCGGCTTGCGGTCGAAGTACCGGAGTCGTTCAATGCGCTGAACATAAAGATGTCCGCCCCCGCCCCACCGGTCAAAATGTCGCGATTGCCATTGCCAGTCAGCGTATCCGCGCCGCCTCCACCGCTGAGGGTGTCGATGCCGCCTTGCCCGGTCAGGGCATTGTTGGCGTTATCGCCGGTCAAGCTGTTGGTGCCGCTGCTGCCGAGGACATTCTCGATGCCGCTCAAGGTGTCATTACCGGTTTGCGAACTGCTCGCCAAGCCAGTAGACAGGTTGACCGTGGCGTTGGCCGTGGTCCCCGACAGGTCGTAGGTATCGGTATCGCCACCACCGTCGTAGCTGTCATTGCCATCATTGACCGACGCCCGGAAGGTGTCGTTGCCAAGACCACCAAACAGGCTGTCCAGGCCTTGCCCACCTACCAGGATGTCGTCACCGCTGCCACCGTCCATCCAGTCGTTGCCGCCCTGGCCTTGTAACAGGTTGCTGACGCCGTCGCCCTGGATGTGATCGTCGCCAGAACTGCCGGTGACGTTCTCGATGCCGGTCAGGGCGTCATTGCCGGTCTGGGTGCTGGTTGACGTGCCGTCAAGCAAATCGACCGTGGCCGACGCCGATGTGGCCGATAAGTCATAGGTGTCAGTGCCGGTGCCGCCGTCATAGTGGTCGTTGCCGTCGTTCAGCGATGCCAGCAGCGTATCGTTGCCTGCCTCACCAAAGACGGTGTCGTTGCCGGCCACGCCGCTAAGTTGGTTGTTACCGCTATTGCCATGGATGACGTTGTCCAGCCCGTTACCCGCGCCGTTACTGTTGTTCGTCCCCAGCAATGTCAGGTTCTCGACGTTGGCACCCAAGGTGTAGCTGACCGAGGACATGACCGTGTCGGTGCCTTCGTTCAGATTTTCCTGAACCGCATCGCCATTGGCATCCACCCTGTAAGTGTCGTTGCCGGCGTTACCCCGCATCGTGTCGTTACCACTGCCGCCGTCCAGTAAGTCGGAGCCCAGTCCGCCGTTGAGGACGTCATTGCCCGAGTAGCCCATCAGGATGTCCTGATAGCTGGTGCCATTGAGCGTGTTGCCGAAGAAATTGGTGCCTTCGATGAAGCGCCCTACCGCTTCCGAAGGGGCGGACGTCAGTTGTTCCACTGTGCCGTTGTTGTCGGTGTAAGTGGTGATGACCCGTAGCTGCTGGCCGAATTGCGTCGAGGTGGGCGCAAAGGTCGAAGCATTCGCCCCGCCAATACTGATCCAGGCCGCGCCCACCAGTGCTTGCCACTGGAAGGTGAACCCGCTTGGCCCAGGCAAGCCGTCGGCATCCTGTATGGTCGAGATATTGGCGGTCAACCGGTATTGAGCCGGCACCGGACGGCCAGGTGGGGTCGGCGCAGTGGCAAAACCCGACAGTACCGCATTGCCGGTTGGCAGACTGTTGTTGATGTTCAGGTTGACTGTGCGGTCGGCGAAGCGCAGTTTTTCAATGCCAGTCACGATATCGGTGCCATCGACATTCGCCACCCCGACCCGCAAATCCACCACTTTGAACGCTGTGATCAACTCGCCTCCGGGGCGGGTATCGGTGAACTTGGTGATGCTGTAGTTGGCAAAATTGCCACTGTACAGCGCTTCATCGGCTGCGCCGTCGGCCGTGCCTGGGGCTGCGTGGTTGTCACCTATAATGAAGTCCGGACGGGTTGCTTGCAGGCCAACAAAGTGCTGAGCGAACCCCTGACTGGCGAGCAAGTGATTCAGATCGGCGAGTTTGATCGAGTCACCGACGATTACGTCATTTCCGCCATTACCTTGGGAAACATCATCGCCACTGCCGCCTATCAACCAGTTTTCCGTGGCATTACCGATCAGACCCGCCAGAGGGCTGGCCGGAGTCGTCGTGTTTGGACGGCTATCGCTGAAGCGTGAACCGATCAAACCCTCAATGTCTGCCAGCAAGGCGTTGAACGGCTGGAACAGCACAGCGGTGCCCGGCGCCGCCACGATATTCTGATTGTTCAGGTCTGCCGCCGCATCCAGGGCAATGTTCACATCGCTGAAGGCCGCGATGTCGAAGCCCACGTCACCGAGGGCTTCATCACCGTCACCTTGACCCGGAGCGCCACCCAGGCCAGGCAACAGAATGTCGTCACCGACACCTCCAAACTCCTGGTCACCCGTGGAACCGCCGGAAATGATGTCATCGCCGTCCTCACCAAACAGAGTGTCCGGGCCGTCGCCACCGTAGATCTCGTCGTTACCGTCACCGGCATGCACTAGATCAGTGTCGCCGCCTGCATCGATGTAGTCATTGCCAGCGCCACCGTACAACTCGTCGATCCCGGCTTCACCGTAGAGGTGATCGTTACCGTTACCGCCAATCACCACATCGAGGGCACCTGCGCTGGTCCCGGCATAGATGGTGTCGTCCCCTTCCCCGCCATCGAGGAAGTCTTCGATATCACCGCCGTAGATTACATCGTTGCCGTCACCGCCATAGATATGGTCGGCACCGGCCTTGCCATCGAGGATGTCATCGCCACCTTCGCCATAGATCGTATCGTCGCCATCGCCGGCGTCTAGCCAGTCGTTGTAGTCGGTGCCAGACAATACTTCGTGAGAGTTGTAGCCCACTGCCGCGGTTCCATCAGGGTTCTCGCCCTGGTCCGGACGGTAGTCACGGATATAGGTTTGAGCGGTATGCGTTTCCGCATTGGTCAGGCTGACCAGCAAGCCGTTACCGCCAATCCCGCCCGCGCCACCGGTTGAGTAAACGCCGACATGGTTCGCCGCAATCAGAGTGCCGTATTTGTGCTCGCTCTTGTACACCGTCGCACTGGCGCCGGAGTCGGTGTTGCTCAGTTCGATGTAGCTGTCGGCGTAACCGAATACATCACCGGCCAGGTGCCGGGCATCGGTGGTGCGTTCAATGATGTCCTTGAATTGCTCGGTCACTACCTGTTCGTTGAGGTTGGTCATCGCCGGCAAGCCGAGGTCGAGGCGGAACAGGTAATAGAAACGGTCGCCATCCATCAACCGTTCCATCTGATCCTCGAAGATAGCGTTGAAGGTGGTGCCCAGTTGCCCGGTGTAGACGTGTTTTTCCGCGAGGCCTCCGATCCACAGATCAATCGCGTTGTAGCCGTCGAAACCGGCCACATGATTGCCGTTGGCATCTGCCGCACCGGAAAGGAAATAGGCCGCCTCTTCAGCCGTGACGCTGCCACCGGCATAGTTGGTGGTAACACCTGAGGTATCGGCATCGATGATGGCCTGGGCATGGGCCACGTCACCATCAAATGAATAGGCAGCGATGAAGTTCACCAGTGACTCGGGGTGAATCATGTTGTTGGCGAAGTCACTCCAACTGGTATAGGGCGTCAAGCCATCCACGATCAGGTTCGTGTGATGCTGCGCGCCTGCCGGTGATGCCCTCTCCTCGATGAGCGCATCGTGAATCTGCTGACGCGCCTGGTTCAGTGTAGGCAGGCCCAAGTCGCGACCACGAGCCAGGTTGATGGTCGCCAGGTCCAGCGGTTGACCGAGCAAGCCTTGTTGCAGGGCCGGGGTCACGAATTCGTCGATTTCGTTGCTGATCTGCCGGGTCATGCCCAGGGCAATGGCTGTCGGCCCCACCTCGGCAAAACCGCCGGGGTTGAGAAAAGCCTGCTCCAGCGCGTAGTGAGTGATTGCACCGGTCAGGTCGTAGCCACCACTGGCATTTTTTTCCAGGGCATCGATGGTTTCGCGCAGTTGCGAGTGGCCGAAACGAAACGCGGCCTGGCCATACTCCAGCGAAATATTGGTGTTAATGCCCGAGTCATAGGTCACAAACTCTGGCAAATCCGGGGTGATCAAACGCGCGTATTGGTCGATCGCAACGTGCTGGTATTCCATTTCCACGGTCAACTTGGCGGCGTAGAACAGTTTGTCCTGATCCCAGGACACGGTGACGCCATCGGCCAGTGTGAAATTGCCGTTGGCATCGGTGTAAAAACCGCCGCTGCCGTTGCTCACCTGGACTTGCCAGTTGTGTCGCACGTTGACGTCTGTCTGCCCCAGCACCTCGTTCTGCAGGTTGATCAGCTGCACGTTGTGGTCTTCATGGAAGACGTGGTGAATGGCGGTGAGGCCGAAGTTTTCGTTCACCCGACCATCACCGGCAATGTAGTGATCGCCCACCGATTGCAGCAGCAACTCGTTGGCCACCGCAAAATCGGCACTGCCGGGAGCCGCGCTGATGGAGAAGTCGGAAAAGTTGACGAAGCTGAACAGGTTTTTCGGCCCCGAATTGTCATAGTTGATGACCATTCCATAAGGGTTGTTCGAGTCGAAGGTGATGCTGGTGATGTGCGCATCCAGCGACATCAGCTTCGCTTGATCGATATGCACATCATCAAAGTGCGGGTTCATGTCCAGCAGGATCGCTTCGCGGGTGTACACCGCTTGAATGCCGGCGGTCCCAGGGTCGGCATCCAGTACATGGCCGTGGGCATCCCGCACGCGGAAGTTCGCAATGTCGTCCCAAGTCAGATCGTCGCGACCGGTGGCCAGCACATGCGCGCGCAATTCGCTCAGGGTCGGCAACGTCTGGTGGGTCAGAACACCGTTGAGGGTCCAGGCGGCTTCGTCGCTCAAGGTGGTGCCGTCAAATAGCGCAGCACCCGCGATGAACTGGCCGGGGTGATTCGGGTCCGCCACCCACTGGCGCAGCAATTGAGTCACAGTCTCATTGGAGCCGTAAGTCTGATTCTGATCGATGTAGGGCGAGTCAAGGTTGACGTATTGCGCCTGGCCTTGACCGTCCATTTCACTGACCGAAGCCCGATGCACTTTGATCGAGTAAACCGGCTGCCCGTCCGGGCCGATGGAGCCATACAGCGGATCATCCGGCGCCAGAGGAATGGTGATCGTCGCGTTCTGATTGGGTTTGTTGATGAAGTCCAGCCCATGGTCAAAGAACTGCCCGAACAAGGTGAACCAGCCGGTCGTCGACGGGTCACCGCTGACGGTGTTCTGGTTGCGAGTGTAGTACTGGCCGGAATCCGGTGAGGTGGTATCCACCTCGCCAATGGTGCCAAGAATCCCCGGATCAGTAACGATCGCTACGCCCGTGGCGGTATGCTGGATGTGCCCATTGGCATCGGTAGCAAAAGTTACCCCGCCACTGACAATGGTCTGGCTGATCATCCGGGGGGTGTAGTCCACTAGCGAAGCTGTCGGATCGCTATACAGTGAACTACTGTCAGCCATGGGCGTGACACCAGCGGGAACGCCCGGTCCGGCCAATGCGCCGTTAGCCAGATTCTGATGAACGTAGTGCGTGTAGTCCGAGTGGGTCAGGCGAATGAAATTCTGACCAAAACTGCCCCAGCTCTGTCCGTCCTGGGTCAGGTTATTGAAGTGGCCGGAAACGTCGCGCAAGCCGATCGGGTCCCGTGCGCCGTTGTACCAGCGGGTTTCGCCGACCGGAATATCCAGGGGGTTGAAACTGCCGAGAATACCGAGCACATGGACATTGCCGTCCGAACCGCTGTAGCCGTAAAGAGGATCACCGGCGGCGCTATAACCCACGACATGAATGGTGGGAAACGTAACCTGCTGATCAAGAAACGAAATGTCTTTTTGATTGAGTGTGAAGCGTTTTAGCTCATACATGTCAGTCTCCAGATATCCGCTGAGTTGCTGGGTTTTCCAAGCGACTTATCACGATGATCAGGGAACCAAGCCAATGGCAAAAGATGCAAAAGTCGAATCAAAAAATGAGACTTCTATCGCGGATAAGGCTGAGACTTTGGTCGAACCAGCCTCTCCTGTTTGCGAGGAGGTTCGCAATGGAATCTGGCGCACCCGGATCAAGGGTCGGGCGCGCAAGCTGAGTCACACGACCCAGTTTGTCATTGCCGCTACGGTGATCCTGGGACTGACCATGTTCTCTGTTGGCAAGCTGGTGAGCGAACGAATAGAAAGTGCCGCAGTACAGAGCGCTGCAGAAGCAGGCGCCCACTACATGGAAGCGTTTCTGGAGCCCTATGTGCAGGAGATGAGCCGGGACAACAGCCTCTCGACAGCAAGTGTCCAGTCCCTGGACCGCCTCATGGAAAGTCGTGCGCTGAATCAGCACATTGTCTCGATCAAGATCTGGCGAGCGGATGGCACGGTGGTCTACAGCACGAATAAAGCCATCACCAACCGCAAATTCCCAATCAACGAGATCACCGAGGCGCTTAAGGGCAAAGTGGTCACCGACCTTGAAGAGTTGAGCGAAGATGAGAACGAGTTCGAGCGCAATCTAAACGTTCCGCTCTATGAGATCTACGCGCCCCTGCGGGATTTCAGCACCAGGAAAGTCATTGCGGTGGGCGAATTTTATGAAAAGGCCGATCGTCTGGAGCGCGAGATCAATCGTGTCCGACAGCAGGTTTGGGAGGTTGTCGGCGCCGCGACGCTGGCAATGCTGACGCTGCTATTCTTCATCGTGCGACGCGGTGAAAAAATTATCCAGCGCCAACAAGTGGCACTGCACTTACGGCTGCAGGAGCAAACCCGTTTGCACATCAGCAATGCCGAACTACAGCGCAAGATGGCGACGGCGACCCAGGAGTTTTCCCGGGTCAACGAACTCAACTTGCGGCGCATTGGTGCAGACCTGCACGATGGACCGGCGCAGTTATTGACCTTGATTCTGATCTGGCTCGACGAGTTGACCGAAAACGGCTCGGCTGTCGATCAGGAGGCACTGGAAATCATTCGTGGTGCCGCCACCGACGCATTGCGTGAGGTCCGCGAATTATCCCGAGGCCTGGCACTTCCGGAAATTAACGACTTGAGCCTGGAGGAAGATTTGCATCTGGTGGCGCAACGGCACGAGCAACGCACCGGCACCAGGGTCACCTTAAATCTGGGGCCGCTACCAGAGGCCACGCCGCTGCCGCTCAAACTTTGTTTGTACCGCTTCGTGCAAGAAACCCTCAACAACGCTTTCCGTCATGCTAACGGCGAAGGTCAGGTCATCCAGGCGCAATACATTGATCACGTATTAAATATTAGCGTCAGGGATAGTGGTCCGGGTATGGCGGCGGACGCCATGCAACTCGATACATCCGGCAGAACCCGATTGGGGCTCGCCGGTTTGCGTTATCGCGTTGAGTCTCTGGGCGGGTTGTTCAGTATCGACTCTCAAACCTCAGGAACGTCGGTCAATGCCCAGTTCAAACTTTAATCAGAAGCGGCACCGGGCATCAATTGGTGTTTTCCCTGCGGTGATGTGAAATCGCCCGAGCGCTTCGCGCTCCCTGTAATGCCGTAGGGCCGTGACCGCTTCGACACGATTTCGGGCGTGCAGTTTCTGCATCACACAGGTCATGTAGTGCTTGACGGTTTTTTCGCTAATCAACAGCTTTGACGCAACCTCCCTATTGGTCAGTCCCTTTGAAACTTCATAAATAACCTGCTCCTCGCGCAAGGTCAGATCAAACGTATGAATCTGCGTTTCGTGTTTCTTGAAGTTACTCAGCAGTTTGTTGACAAAATCGGGGGTGATATACGTCTGCCCCTTGGCAACTAACCTGATTGCCATGACCAGTTCCCGTCCGCTGACACCCTTCAACACATACCCGAGCGCGCCGGCCTCCAGCGCCAAAAAGGCATCATTTTCGGACTCTGAAACTGTCAGCATCAGCACCTTCACATTCGACAACTCAGTGGAAATGAACCGCACCGCGGCGAAAACATCACCCGGCATATTGACGTCCATCAGCATCACATCCGGACGCACCCTCTGGGCTATATCCCTGGCATCTTGCGCACTGGCGCCCTGCTCCATGACCTGAAGATCCGGCCGTCTTCTCAATATGTTGGCAACGCCCTCACGCAACAACGGATGGTCGTCGACGATGCAGATACGAATGAACGGATTCATGACGCGCTCCCGAAAGGATTAGCACTCGAATGACCGATCATTCATTAATAGCAGGAAACATGGGATGACACCGGTCACCCGTCATGCGTCCCAGGCTCCGGGCGCTCGAATATCAGACTTAGGTCTTACCGTCAACAAACAATCATCATTACAACAATACAAGAATTTGCACCGCATCCTATTGTTTTTAAAGACCTCTAAAAACGTCAAAAAACAGACAGCCTCACAAAATCCGGACCCATATTTATCCGACCAACAGTCGCTTTTCTAAGCTCAGGACGGCGTTTTTCAAGGTAGTTG
>NZ_AKJS01000096.1 GCF_000282215.1 Pseudomonas sp. GM21 | reverse complement strand
GGCGGCGCTACCCGCCGACCTGCAGGTGTCTTTACTGCCGAAGTTGTCCACGTACTTCAGGTCGAAGCGGTAGCGGCTTTGAACATCCATGCCGACACCAATCGAGTAGCTGCCCGCGCCTTCGTTGCCACCCAATTGAACGGAAGACTCGCCAGCGAGCCCCACGTTGACAGCGGCGGGCATGGACAGGTCAACCCCGGGAAACACCTGGAACCAAGTCGGGGTGAAGTTGACGCCAAGGACGTAGTTGTCCTTGCTGACCTTGTCGACGCCTCTGTACCAGTCGCCACCTTTGAACAGCTGTTCGTTGTCGGTCACGCTCAACCAGCGGCTGTAGGCCAGCTCCATCAACAAGGTCGAGGAATCCCAGGCCGGCGTCGCGGCAAAGGTCGCCAGGCCGTTGAGCACCGCGTGCACGGTATTGCCCTTGGCCATGCCGTGCTCGCCATCGAAGCTGGAAATGAATCCCGGCAAACCTGCAGCAGCCGCGGCCGGATTGACCGAACCGGGTACGCTTAGCAATGGCATGTTATGGCGGTAGTTGACGTCGAACCCGACGCTGACGCCTTCGATGTCCTTGGAAAGACTGATGCCATAGATATCGATGTCATCGGCGTAGACCACGTTGTAGCTGCCGATATTGCCCGACACCAGTTGCGCCGCCCCGACAGCCGTCGGCCGCAGTACCACGTTGGGCAGGATGTCGGAGGTATTGCGGTAGTAGAAACCGAGGGTTCCGTCCAGCCATTCCGGGCTCCACTTCGCCATCAGCCCGAAATCACCGGTCTTGTCGGGCGTGTAAGTGTGGCCGTTGGACAGGCGCAAAAACTCATTCACGCCAGCAGGTCCCGGGGTGCCGAAGCGCGGATTGGCGGCACCGATCAACGACAGGTTGTGGCCACCGCTCTGGATCGAATCGTTGAAGCCCAGGTACGTTCCGGATTCCGGCAACCGCGCATTGTTCCAGTCCAGGAAGTACTGCGCAGCCACAGTCAGCTCGGGGTTCAGCGTCAGGCTGGTGGACAGCTGCGAGCGAGGTATAAATAACTCTTTCGCTTCAGTGCCAGGCCCGGCCAGCGCCTTGGCCAGGTCAAGACCGGACTGTCCGAAGCTGACGCCGTGGGCGAACGACAGCACGCTTTCGCCCCAATATTGAGTGTGCTTACCCAGCTTGGCGCTCAACAGGGACTGATCGCCGATTTCGGTGCTGGTGAAGACAAACGCGTCGAGCAGTTCGGCGGACGGGCCGTTGTAATAACGATCCGCGTAGCCACTCAGATGACCAGAGTCCGGTCGGCCATTATTCATTTGGTTGGTCGAGGCATTACTCCCGCCAACATTTTCATAGGCGTGGTTGTACCAGGCGTTGGAGCTCAGACGAAAGCCGGTTTTCCGTTGATAAACCACGTCCAGTTCCGACAGCACATCGACGCGCTCGGACACGGCGGTACCGGCATCGAAGTTGCGGTCTCCGTCGTTGTTGTTCCACGAATGGGATAACGTCGAATCAGCACTTTCAACGCGCTGGGCGTAGTTCAATTTTACGGTGTTGTCGAAACGTACAGAGAGATCCGGGTTGCCGGTATCGAACTCAAAAGCCTGTACTTGCGAGATTCCCAGCCCAGCCATAACGGCTGAAGCCAACAGTCCTTGTCGCAGATGTTGATGGCAGATCTTATTGTTATTTTTCATCTAACTCGCACACCTGTTTGATGGTTTACGAATATCAGGCGCAGCCACCGTCGGCAGAATTCATCCAAAAGGACGCTGCAATAATGAAATGGCTGAAGCACTGTTTGATTTTTTGTTGATTGGCGACTCTATTTCGGCGAGTACCCAATTCGCTTATTACTGACAGCTGACTTCAATCAACTTGCTTCAGGTATTTGCTGTTTCAATCGCGGAAAAAGAGCATGGGCATTGGTGCGCGCGATGGCTTCATGTTCATCGCCGGTAAGGCCCTTGAGGGCGCGCATGCCATTTACGTTGGCAGCCACCGCCGGTGGCGGCGTGAAGGGAAAGTCGCTGCCAAACACGATGTGCGACGTGGAAGTAATCCAGCGCAGGCTTTCAATGGCGGCATCGTTGGCCGAACCGGCCAGGTCGTAGTAGAGCGATTGCAACACACGCCGAACTTCCTCCGCGCCGCCAGCCGGACGGTTCTTCAACAACGGCAATTCGGAGGCGAAACCGATACGCTGGGCCAATGCGGGCAGCGCACCCCCTGCGTGGGAGACGATCACCTTGATGTTCGGATAGCGGGTGAGCGTGCCGGCAAATATCAGGTCGGTGAGTGTGCGGGCGGTATCTATCGGGAACTCGATGAAAGGCGCAGGCCGCCCCAGACCGACGGCTTCAAAGCAGGCCGGTGAAGTCGGGTGCAGAAAAAGCACGGCGGATCTTCTGTCCAGCTCGGCGAAGATCGGTTCAAAACGCGGATAGCCCAGATAAAAGCCGTCGCTGTTGGTTTCCACGACGACGCCGTCCAGACCCAGTTCATCCAGTGCATAACAAATTTCTGCCAGCGAGTCATCGACATCCGACAGCGGCAATGTCGCAAAAGCGCCGAATTTCTGCGGGTTGCGGCGGACGATATCGGCAGCAAATTCGTTGACGTGCCGCGCGAGTTCCACGCGCTTGGCTTGATTCTCGAGAAATCCCACCGATGGCGATGACACTGACAGCATCAAGGTCTCTATGCCGTGCTCTGCCATGTGCGCGAGTGTCGCCGTTTCAGACCAGGCCGGGATGGGAAAGCCGCCATCGAGGGTCACCAGACCTGCATCGCTCAGCGCCTGGGTGTATTGCGGTGGCAGGTAGTGGGCATGCACGTCCACTAGACCGCAGCTGCAGAGAGGGTTTCCAGGACGTTTTTGCTCTTGCTCGTGCGGATCGTTGGCACTGGCATAAGGCTGCCCGCCCATGACCGTCGTTGCGGCCGCCGTGGCCGTTACCGCAAGTATTTCCCGTCGACTCATTTTGTACATGCCTTGCTCTCCTTGTTTTTGTTATTGATGCCGAGTTTCCGACAGCAAAAACACGTTGGGAAGATGTCAGAAACATGTTAGTGATAGAAAAGTGGCATCACCAACGAGTACGCCTGCATGAAATTTAGTTACTTGAAAGCCATCGTTTCTGTAGCTGAAAAAGGCAGCTTGCGCGCCGCAGCGCGACACCTTGGAATGGCCCAGCCAGCGCTCAGTCGAAGCATTCAACAAGCGGAAATCGACCTGGGCGTCACGCTGTTTGAAAGACATGCCACCGGCGTTACGCCCACCGTTGCCGGCAAGCACTATCTGCAACGTGCGAGTGCGATTCTTCTTGATTTGGAGCGAGCTCGGGATGAAGTTTTACAGTTGGCGGGAAGCACGTTGGGAAGGGTCACCATCGGCCTTTCCACGGTTCCTCACATTGCCTGGCTGCCGAGCGTGCTGGAGCCGTTCCGCGAACGATATCCCTCCGTGAAGCTGACCATTCATGAAGGGTTGTTTTCACGCATGCAGCAACCGCTTGAGCAGGGCGAGCTGGATTTCTACATTGGCCCTGTTACCGATCGGGTACTGCCGGGCGGGTTAATGAAAGAGAGACTCTGCACGAACAACCTGTTGGTTTTCTGCCGACGGGGGCATCCACTACGTAATGCAAAAAGCCTTGCCGAACTGGTCGATGCCCAATGGGTCGACACGCCGGTTTCGGAAATTGCCGGTGCAGATCTTGCTCCGCTGTTTCAGAAATATGGGTTGCCCGCTCCTCGATACGGCGTACGTGCCCAGTCAACCCTGACAGTGCTGATTGCTGCATCCAGTACCGACTTGTTGACGATGCTACCGCAGCAATTCCTGAAATTTCCAGGCACCAGGATGATGCTGGAACACATCAATGTCCGCGAGACGCTGGCGTCGCCCGTCATATTCACGGCACGCAGAGCGCAATCGGTGTTGACCCCTGCAGCGCAACACTTACATGACCTTTTGGCACAAGCGGCCAAAGTAGAACCAAAGTAGGTCACCTGCTTCTCTTGTCGGCGATGGAATTTGAGCAACCATGAGCATAAGGGATCCCTTACTCATACGACGTCAAAGGCCAAATTATGCTTCCATCTTTGGCTACAGCGTGCTTACGCCGGCCTCGGCCTTTCGTGATAGGCAGCAAACGGCTGTGGATTGCCGTCTTTCTCGACCGGTTGAATCCACAGCCAATACCGGTCACTCACGAATGCTCGATGCCCCTCGTTCGGCGTTAACTACGTAAACTGTCGCCCCTCATCATTGCAACGCTGCTTGAGCAAGAGACCGTCATCGTTATCCCAGCAGTGCGTGCTTGAGCACCGAGTCGGTCGTGGTCTGATAGTGACTGGCCAGTAACTCGCACGCCTTGTCGATGTCTTTGGCCAGCGCAGCATTCATCAACTGGCGGTGTTCGTCGGGCACATCGCGTGCAGTGCTGTCGGCATAGTGCATCGACAAGAAACGATAACGTGCAGTCTGATCACGCAGAGATGAGCACAAGCGCAGCAGCGTTGGCGAATTGCAGCTGGAAATCAGCGCCTGATGAAACAGTTCGTGGGCGTTTTCCCATTCCGGCTTGAGCAACCGCTCCGGGCCTTCAACGATGGTGAGGCGATCAAGTCGGTGATGCGCGGCCAGAACGCGACTCTCCCACTCCACGTCCCCCAAACGAATGGAATCGGCCAAGGCCTTGCATTCGATGTGCAGGCGGGCGGCGGTGATGTCAGCGATTTCTGCTGCTGAAATTCGACCGACGCTGAAGCCTTTCTGGTCCGCTGCCGAGACAAAACCGCTGCTGGCCAGGCGCGACAAGGCTTCGCGCAGCGGAATCACCCCGACTTCATAGGCATCAGCCAATTCCTTGAGGCGCAGGCGACTGCCCGGCGCCAGTTGGCCATTGATGATGTCCTGGCGAATCCTGGCTTCGAGTTGCGAGGCCATGGTGCGCTTTTCAGCGGGTTCGGAAGATTGCCAGTTGATCAGAGGGGAATTCACGGTCGACTCCTTTTACGCCTTGTCCTGACGAATCATACACAGGACGAAAAATTTCTCACATTCATAAAAATATATATTTTTTGTTGACGATATATTTTATTGGTTTTAGCTTAGTGACTACGCGGTCGGCTGCCCGTCACCACCGACCCTTTTCAAATCCAACAAGAGAAACCGTCATGCGCTACGTTCGCTTCCTCAATCAAGGTCAACCTGTCCTGGGCGTCGTCACCGCCGAAGGTGTACGCGTACTGGGTGCCGAATCTATTGAGTCCCTGCTGGCCCGCGGCGTCGACCTCACCACTCACGGTGCCGAAGCCAACGGCGCGCTGGTCGAAATCGCCGAAGACGCTTATCTGCCATTGATGGCGCGTCCGACCAAGATCGTTTGCGTGGGTCTTAACTATGCCGATCACACCAAAGAATCCCCTTACGCCCAGCCAACCTACCCGACCCTGTTCCCGCGTTGGAACTCCAGCCTGACGGCCCACAACAAACCGCTGATTCGTCCGAGCATTTCCGACACCCTCGACTACGAAGGTGAAATGGCAGTCGTGCTCAAAAGCGGCGGCCGTCACATCCGCAAGGAAGATGCGCTGGACCACGTAGCCGGTTATGCACTCTTCAACGAAGGTTCGGTGCGTGACTATCAGTTCATCTCGCCACAGTGGACCGTCGGCAAAAACTTTGATGACACCGGCGCGTTCGGCCCGGTTCTGGTGACCGCCGATGAATTGCCGGCAGGTGGCAAGGGCTTGCTGCTGGAAACCCGTGTCAACGGCAAGGTCGTACAATCGGCCAACACCGACGATATGCTGTTCGATGTGGCTACCATCATCTCGACCCTGAGCGAAGCGGTAACCTTGGAAGCCGGCGACGTGATTGTCAGCGGTACTCCGGCTGGCGTTGGTTTCGGCATGAATCCAAAGGTGTACCTGAAGGCCGGCGATGTCGTCGAAGTGTCCATCGAGGGCATTGGCAAGCTGGTTAACCCAGTGGTCGACGAAGCCTGACAACACCGTTTGAAACTTCGCGCAGGGCCGCCCTCAAGCCCTGCGCGCTACAATTACAATAATTAAAAATGGAGGCAATCATGAGCATATCCCATGGTGTGCATTCAATTGATCATTACGCGCTGAACGTTCCGTCCCTGGACGAAGCCTGCCAATTCTTTGAAAGCTTCGGCCTCGATGTAGAACGTGGCTCGGACCAACTTCTCCTGAAGGCGGCCGACGGACATGTGTGGGCGAGAATCATGCCTGCTGCCTCCAAGTCCCTGGCGTACCTGAGTTTCAATTGCTACGAACAGGATTTCGATGCGCTACGCCAACAGATCGAAGCCGCTGGCGGGCGCTGTGAAGATCGACCAGGTGCCGGCATTTGGTTCCGTGATCCGGACGGCAATCTGTTGCAGGTCAAGGTCGGCGAAAAAACCATGCCCGACCAGAAGAACGCCCACCACAGAAGCGACACACCCGCCAATAGCCGTGGCGCAACAACGCGCGATGGCCTGGCTCAGGTCCGCCCTCGCCGCTTGTCCCATGTGTTGTTGTTTACACCGGACGTACTCGGCGCGCTGCATTTCTATGAACACGCGCTGGGCCTGAAACTCTCGGACAAGTCGATGGACATCATCGCCTTCAGTCACGCTGCTCACGGCTGCGATCATCATCTGGTGGCATTCGCCAAGAGCAGCGCCAAGGGTTGGCACCACGCAGCGTGGGAAGTCGACAGCATTGATGAAGTGGGCTCCGGTGCCTCGCAGATGGCCGCAGCCGGACACACCAAAGGCTGGGGCACAGGCCGTCATTGCCTGGGTTCGAACTACTTCCATTACGTGCAAGACCCCTGGGGTTCTTTCTGCGAATACTCGGCAGACATGGACTACATCTGCGAAGGCAGTGAATGGCCCGCCGGCGACTACCCACCGGAAAACTCCCTGTACCTGTGGGGCCCGGACGTTCCGGACAACTTCATTTTCAACACTGAAGCGGACGCTCCGGCACCCACCTGAGCCAGCTCTAACGAACCTGACTTCCTGCATCGCGCGATTCCATTGAATCGCGCGACGGGCCCGGCCATGTCCGGAAATCATTGCGAAGTACACGAGGCACAGTCATGAATCAGCACACCACAGTCGATGTCGCCATTGCCGGTTACGGTCCTGTAGGCCAGTCCTTGGCCATTCTGTTGGGTCAGATGGGTTACACCGTCGCCGTCTTCGAGCGCTGGCCAGCGCTTTACCCGTTGCCGCGCGCGGTGTTCTACGACCATGAAATCCGCCGTATTTTCCTCTCCATGGGGCTTGGTGAAGAGCTGGCAAAAATCTCACAGCCATCGGCGCGCTACCAGTGGTTCAACGCCGACTGGAAAGTGCTGGTGGAGATCGACTGGTCTGCTGAGTCCATCAGCGACGGCCCGTTCGGCTATCTGTTCAACCAGCCGTCGCTGGAAGCTGCGCTGGACCGCAAGGCCAAAAGCATCGCCAACGTGCAGATTCATCAGGGATGGGAAGCCACTGCGCTCAAGCAAGACGCTAAAGGCTGCGACATGGTGCTCAATCGGGTGATTCGCCAAGATGGCAAGTTTTCGCTGGGTCAAGAGCAGCAAAGCGTCCGCGCTCGCTACGTGATCGGTGCCGACGGCGCCAACAGTTTCGTGCGCCAGTCGTTGGGCATTGAATGGCAGGACCTTGGCTTCCAGGAAGACTGGCTGGTGGTCGACCTGCAGCCAAAACCTGGTGTGCAACTGGACGTGCCGGACATCGGCCAATGGTGTAACCCCGAGCGCCCGACCACCATGGTGCCCGGTGGCCCTGGGTATCGCCGCTGGGAGTTCATGCGCCTGCCTCACGAAACCATCGAAGACCTGCAAGACACCGACAAGGTCTGGTCGCTGCTGTCGCGCTGGGTCACGCCGGACACCGCCGATCTGGTGCGCCACGCGGTCTATCAGTTCCGTTCTCGCATTGCCTCGAACTGGCACAGCGGCCGGGTGCTGCTGGCCGGCGACGCGGCCCACGTGATGCCGCCGTTCATGGGCCAGGGCATGTGCTCGGGCATTCGCGATGCATGGAATCTGTCCTGGCGCCTGGACCTGCTGCTGCGCGGCCTGGCCGACAATACCCTGCTGGACAGCTACACACTGGAGCGCAAACCGCAGATCCGCGCGGTGATCGAAGCCTCGATGGCCATGGGCAAAGTGGTCTGCGTGTCGGACCCGGTCGAGGCTGCCGAGCGTGACGCGGCCTATTTGAGTGGCAACGTGGCGCCACTGCCACCGTTCCCGGGTTTGACCGACGGTCTGTTGCAGGAGGAGGGTCAGTTGCGCGGCATTCTTGGGGTACACGGTTCGATTGAAATCGGCGGCAAGGTCAGCCGCTACGACGATGTCATCGATCGCGGTTTCCACCTGTTGGTCAGTGGTGAAGAAGACCCGCTGGCGCAGCTCGATGCACCGCAGCTGGACTTCATTCGTGACTACGGCTTGCAGGTCGTGCGGTTAGCGCCGCAAGCCGACAGCGCCAAGGGCATCTACCGCGACGTCTCCGGCAAGTACTTGCAGTTCATGGCCGAGGCCGGGCTCAAGGTCCTCGTCGTGCGCCCGGATTACTACTGCTACGGCGGGATTGCCGAGCTGTCGGCGCTGCCAAAACTGCTCAACTCCCTGCGCCAGCAATTGCAACAGAACGCCAGCCAACAGCCCAACGTCAACGACGCCAAGGCCTGTCACGTCTGACACCGGGTTAACGGGGGCACGGATGCCCCTTCCCTCTAGAACGCTGACAATAAAAACAAGAGACAGACTATGCACAACATCAAGGTGAAAACGCTTGGTGCGGTTCTGGCCGCCTTCGCGATGCTCAACGCTCACGCTGCAGAAAACCCTGAAACCGGAGAAGGCACGCTCTTTCGCAGCCTGTTCGGTGACACGCTGGAAAAGGACTACGGGATCACAGTCTCCGGTCTGTTTGACGCCGCCTACTCGCGCAACAACCGCTCGACCCACGACGAACGTCAGGATGGCTTGAGCAATTTGCCGCTGGTCGGGTTCTCCGATGAAGGCCTGGAATGGGGCAGCCTGCACCTGTTCGTCGACAAGGCACTCAAGGGTGACATGATCCCACGTATCACCCCCCTGCCCGGCCCGACACCGACCGAGGCGTCCTTCGGTTTCACCTTCGAAATGAACTACGGCCGCAATGCGCAATTCGCCCGCACCTACGGTTGGGACATGCATTGGGATGTCAACTCGCCGGGCGACGACGACCCCGCGAAGGCCCAGCGGGACAAACAGAAATTCCTCGCCATTCCCAATATCGCCGCGACGGCTTACTTGCCTTATGGCCCCGGCATCACGGCCATGGCCGGCGTCTTCGGCCCTGCGCTCGGCTATGAAATTCCGCCAAACATACGCGCCGCGCGCAACGCATTTGCCAGCAAGACCTACGCTTTCGTCAGCGAGCCCGGCACAGTCGGCGGCGTCCAGCTCGGCACCCGCTTGTACAACGGCGAGTCAGGGATTCTCGGTGTGGAACTGGGCGTCGTGCAGGGTTGGGACAACCTGCGCGACAACAACGATACCAAATCGCTGATGGGTGCCGTGCGTTGGCGCACCCCCGATATGCAGACCTGGATCGACTATGAGTTCATCCTCGGCGATGAACAGAACGACAGTTTCAGCGATGTGCAGGCGCCGATATCGCGCCTGGTCTCGCCTGACGGTCAATTCAAACAGCAGCATTCGCTTAATGGCTGGCACCGCTTCGACTCGAACTGGTCGATGGGTGCCGAAGTGGTCTACGGCCATCAGGACGGCGATGGCAAAGCCAGCACCGTCGACATCATCAACGGCCCAGGTTTCGATGGTGCGCATTGGTGGGGCGCCAACGCTGTGCTCACTTACCAACAACGACCTGACCTTTCGTACTCCGTACGCGCCGAGCATTTTGCCGACCCTGACGGTTTCATCCTGCTGCCCGTCTCCACCGCCCGCGGCAACTTCAATGCCGTCACCGCCGGCCTGCGTTACGACCTGAACAAATACATCTCGCTGCGTCCTGAAGTGCGTTACGACGTGTTCGATGGCAATGCCGACGATCACCCGTTTGGCGCCGGTCGCGACCGCACGCAACTGACCGGGTTGGTCGAAGCACTGGTTTATTTCTAAGCCCTTGGCAGTCGGGTTGCTGATGCGACTGCCTTCATTAACTCCATCCGAGTAACAACCATGAACAACAATAAGCATGCGTGGGATGTTCGCTACGAGTTCAAAGCGGTGGCCTTGCTGGCGCTAGGTTTCGGTCTGGTGGGCCTGGATCGGTTCATCATCCTGCCGCTGTTCCCGGTAATGATGAAAGACCTCGGCCTGAACTATCAGGACCTCGGCAATGTGACTGCGGTCCTGGGGTTGGCCTGGGGCATTTCTTCGATTTTCATGGGAAGGCTGTCCGATCGCATCGGCCGGCGCAAAGTCCTGATCCCGGCCGTTCTGGTGTTCTCGTTACTCGCAGGGCTTTCCGGCCTGGCAACCGGTATCGGCGGGCTAATGCTGATTCGCGCAATCATGGGCATCTCCGAAGGCGCCTTCACGCCGACGGCGCTGGCGGCCACGGCAGAGTCATCGCATCCTGCCCGGCGCGGCATGAACATCGGCATCCAGCAGGCGTTTTTCCCGATCCTGGGCCTGGGCCTCGCGCCAATTCTCGCCACCCAGTTACTGCAGGTAGTGCCGTCCTGGCGCTGGGTGTTTGTGATTGTGTCGTTGCCGGGCTTCCTGTTGGCCCTGGCGATGTATCGTCACCTGCGGGAAACCCGCGCCGTACCGCCGCCAACAGTCGAAAACCGCACAGCCGCCGATCACCCGAGCTGGCTGGATGCCCTGCGCTTTCGCAATGTATGGCTGAACATCGTTGGCATGTTTTGCATGCTCACCTGCCTGTTCGTCATCAGCGTGATGATGCCCAACTACCTGATGGACTATTTGCACCTGCAAGTGCAGCAGATGGGGTTTGTGATGTCGGCGATCGGCCTCGGTGGTTTTCTCGGGCAATTGATCATGCCGGCAGTGTCGGACCGAATCGGCCGCAAACCGGTGGTGCTCATCTCGTTCGTGGCCACCGGGGTTTTTCTATGGCTGCTGATGGGCACCGGCGCCGAACCGGTGAAATTATTCGCGTTGCTGTTCCTGACGATCTTTTTCAACTTCAGCATGATCTGCATGACCGTAGGGCCACTCACCAGCGAATCCGTTCCAGCAGCGCTGACCTCCACCGCCACCGGGCTGGTTGTGGGCATCGGAGAGATTTTTGGGGGCGGCGTAGCGCCGGCCATCGCGGGGTATATCGCCCAGCACCACGGTATTGAAAACACTATGTACCTGGCACTCGGCGCCGTGCTGCTCGGGTTACTGGTCGCAACGTGTTTGCGTGAAACCGCACCCGCGAGAACTTCTTCACCTGCTGCCGAGGGCATCGACAGCGTTTAACACATTCACTCCTCCCGGAGAGCGACAGGATGTCGGAATGGGCGTGCCTGCATGCAGCGACACACCCCGACATGCACAAGGTGTGCATGCCAGCGCCGAGTGCCACGATCACTCGGCGCTGATCTATCCCTAAAGCGTTTCATTGAAATAACGGCGCCGGCCACAAGCTGGCGCCGAATCATTCCTTCTTTGAGGACAATCCGTTGTTTTTCAGAAAAATGAAATTGGCACCGCGCTCGATTTTTGGCTTTGGCCTGTTTGGCCTGGTCGTTCTGCTGCTTGGGTTGTTCTCGTTGAGTATGGTCAAGCAGATGAGTGTGCAGTCCGACGCGATCAGAGAGGTCTGGGTTCCTGGAATCATCCGGTTGGCGGCGCTGAACAATGCGGAAGATCGAGCCGGAATCATGACCTTCCGTATGGTCGTGCTGCGGGACCCGGCGGCCCTGACAGCCAATCAGAATTCGCTGATGCAAGTACTCGACAGTGTTCGCCAGCAGCAAGAGGCGTTTACCGCGCATCTTCGGCAACCATCGGAGCGGGAGATTTTTCAACGTTACCTAGACGCGTCGACAGCGTTCCGTCATGAACAGCTCGAGGTCATCCGGCTGGCAGGCGAAGGTCAGCGCCAGGCGGCCACTGATATTCTCAATGGCCCTATCGACAAATTCGCCATGGAACTGGGCGCGCGCTCCGGTCAATTGCAGGATTTTTATCTGCAGCAATACCAACAGGTGGCCGAGCTCGAACAACAGACCCGCCAGCGCGTGGTGACGGGAGTCATTGCGGCAATTGCCCTCGCCGCGCTGTTGACGGTCATGCTGGCGACGCTCTACACCCGCAGTATCAACCAGCCACTGCTCGACGCTCTCAAGGTCGCCCAGAATATCGCGCGCGGTGACCTGACATCCGCTATCAACGATTCGGGGAACGACGAACCGGCCTTATTGCTACAGGCGTTGAAGACCATGCAGGTTCATCTTCACGACACTGTTTTGCGCATAACCGGTTCGTCCACCCAACTGGCGCTGTCTTCGCAGCATTTTCATGGCGTGATCACGACAACGACCAGCGGACTTCAGGAGCAGAACAGGGAAATAGAACAGGCCGCCACGGCAGTCAACGAAATGACCGCTGCCGTTGATGAAGTGTCGAGACACGCATCGGCGACGGCCCTTGCTTCACGAACCACTGATGCTGCGGCGCAAACAGGAAAGTCACGTGTCATGGACACCCTCGAGTCGCTCTCGATGTTGTCTGAGGGCATCTCGATTACCGCGGATCGTGTCCAGGTGCTTGCCAGCAGTGTGTCCGGGATCAATCGGGTACTTGAAGTGATACGGTCAATTGCCGAGCAGACCAACCTGTTGGCACTCAACGCCGCCATTGAAGCCGCCCGGGCTGGCGAAGCGGGTCGCGGATTCGCCGTCGTCGCTGAGGAAGTCAGGGCATTGGCGTTCAGGACTCAGCAATCGACCGGGGAGATCGAGCTCATGGTCAGCTCGGTGCGCAGCGTAGCGACACACGCGCTGTCGTCCATGCAACTGAGTACCGATCGTGTCCATTCGACCCTGGGCATGGCCCGGGAAGCGGACTCGGCCTTGCAAGAGGTTACCGTTGCGGTGGAGACGATCAGCCAGATGAACGTCGTCATCGCCAGCGCTTCAGAACAACAGGCTTTGGCCTCCCGGGAAATCGACCGCAGCCTGGTCAATATTCGGGATCTGTCTGTAAAAACTTCGGCCAGCGCGGTACAGATACACTCGACTAGCGAAGAGTTGTCACAGCTGGCCGCTGGTTTGCGCGGACACATCGACAGATTTCGCATCTAGTCCGGTTATTTCTGCATTTTTCTGCAAGGTTTTTCAGATGATCGAATTCCATCAAATCACGGCGTATCAGCAACAGACCCGAGTACTCGACCAGTTGTCGTTAAAGATCGGACCGCAGGAACGCGTGGCTATTCTCGGCCCCAACGGCGCGGGTAAAAGTACCCTGCTGAAACTGATTAACAGGGAACTCTACCCCGTCGCCCAGGACGGCAGTTACCTGAAGCTGTTCGGCAGCGAGACCCTGAACCTGTGGCAACTGCGCAACAGGATCGGCTTCGTATCCCAAGACCTGCAAGAGGATTACACGCCCTACACCTGCGCACTGGACGTTGTGGTTTCCGGCTTTTTCGGCGCCATCGGCCGTCATGAACACCTGCAACCGATCGAGTCACAGCTCGAGCAGGCGCGCGCGATGATGGCCAGACTGGGGATTTCGCAGGATGAATCCTGCATGTTCCAACGCCTTTCCACCGGCCAGAAAAGACGCCTATTACTGGCCCGAGCGCTGGTGCATCAACCCCAGGCGCTGATTTTCGATGAGCCGGCAAACGGCCTCGACATGGGTGCAAGTCTGGCCATGCTGACGCTGCTGCGGGGCTTTTGCAGTGAGGGCCGGTCGTTGCTGATCACCACCCACCACGTTGACGAGATCATTCCGGAAATCGAGCGTGTGGTGCTGATCAAACAGGGGCAGATTGTCGCCGACGGCCCCAAATCGGAACTATTGACCAGCGCACACCTGTCGGACCTCTATCAGACCCCGTTGCACATCAGCGAGAAAAACGGCTGGTATCGCTGCTGGCACGATTAAGCCGGGCGCTCACTGCGCTGCAGCCGCCACGCCACCTTGATGGGCAACCCTCAGGAACGCACGCACCGCACCGCCGATTTCATTGACGCGGCTGATCAGCAGCAAGTCGGTGTGCGGCTCCACATCGTCGAATGGACGATAGGTCAGGCCCGGAATCGTGACTTGCATCAAGGGCGCCGGCACCATTGCGACACCCATACCGGCCGCCACCAACGCCAGCACGCTCAAGGTGCTGGTGGTCCGTTGAACCTTAGGCTCGCGTCCCAGCGTCTTTCGCAGTCCGGCCAGCATGTATTCATCGGCGCCGTGGGCGGCGTAAATGATCAACGACTCGGCGCCGAGCATCGGCACGCGCAAGGTTTTCTGGCTCGCCAGGGGATGGTCCTCCGGTAAGGCGACGACCAGCGGCCATGTGCCGATTCGCTCAAACAAGAGTTCGCTATCGTGGGCCTGCCCGCCATGACTGGGCGCGTAACCCAGGTCCAGCTGGCCGTTTTGAATGGCCTCGACCTGCAACTGCGGCGCCAATTCGCGCAGGATCACTTCAGCATCCGGGTAAGCAGCGCGAAAAGCGCGGACGTCGGCCATCAACCGTCCACTGAATACTGCATTGCCGGCGAAGCCGATACGTACCGTGCCCATCTCGCCACGCAAGGATCGCTGCACCACACGCTGGGCATGCGCGGCCTGATCAAGGGTGCGCTGCGCTTCAGCACGCAACAGAATCCCGGCCTCGGTGAGCTCCACGCGACGACTGGTGCGCAGGAAAAGCGGACCGCCGAGTTCTTCTTCCAGCGCGCGGATCTGCATGCTCAGCGCCGACTGGACGATGTGCAAACGCTGGGCAGCTCGACCGAAATGACCCTCCTCTGCAACCGCCAGGAAGTACCGCAAATGACGAAGATCCATGACACCCAGCCCCATCAGATTTAATGATCAATCGTTCATATCAATCTATTTGAAGTTCTTTGTCCAGCAGCAGATGCTGGGTCCGACAACACCCCCCTGCCGAGGACAACCATGCAGAGTTACCTGGAAGACCGACTTCAAATTACCGACTTGATCACGGGCTGGATTCACCGTGATCTGGGCCAATGGGAGCAACTGGCTAACCTGGCGCATCCGGACGGGATCATCGAAATCACCTGGTTTGAAGGTCCTTTCGCCGAATTCGTCGAAGGCTCCAAGCGCATGGGTAAATCCGATTTGCGCACAAAACACCTGATCGGCACCCCCGTAGTCAGTTTCAACGGCAACAAGGCGGTGGTGGAAACCAACGCGGTGATCGTTGCCGATAACGTACGGCTGAACCTGGGTTGCAGCGTGCACAACCGCTTCTATGACCTGGTCGAAAAACGCCAGGGCGTTTGGAAGCTGGTCAAGCGCCAGAGCATCTACGACATGGGCAGCTTCACGTTCCCTCAAGGCCTGGTCGAGATCGATCGTGAAACCGTGGCACGTTACCCACGGGAATACGCGCCGCTGGCCTACCTGCTGGATAAAAGCGGCTTCCCGCTAGATCGCGTATTTGCCACCCGTGGCAGCGAGCTGGAGCAGACCATGCGCGCCGAGGCCAGCACCTGGCTCGCCGCCTGATCAATATCCTTAGCCCACCCTCACAACAGAGATTTTCAATACCCGGCCACCGCTTCGATCCTGCATCCAACTCATACCGAAAATAACTACAACAGAGGTATTCGCTCGTGAACAATCAACTCGACATCAGCGTGATTGTCGAAAGGAGTCGCTTGGGCGCCTTTCAGATGCTCGTGCTCGTCCAATGCTTCCTGTGTATGGTCGTCGATGGGTTCGACATACAAGCCATGGCCTACGCCGCCCCCAGCCTTATCGCCGAATGGGGCATTGCCAAAGCCAATCTGGGCCCGGTGTTCAGCATCAGCATGCTCGGCATGCTAATCGGCTCTCTCGCCCTCGGTTCTGTCGCTGACCGCGTCGGTCGCCGCCCGGTGCTGGTGACCGCCTCCCTGGTCATGGCGGTTCTGATGTACTTCACCGCCAAGACCACTACGGTGGACGGCCTGCTTGCACTGCGTTTTTTTACCGGCATCGCCATGGGTGCAATCGTGCCCAACATTGCGACCCTGGTCACCGAATATGCCCCTCGGCACAACCGAGTGATGCTGTTGACGCTGGTCTCGTCAGGGATGGTCGTCGGCGGGCTGGTCGGCGGCGCCATTGCTGCCGCGCTGATCCCGCTGTACGGCTGGCAGGCGGTGTTTTATCTGGGTGCCGTCGCCCCGTTGTGCTTGGGCTTGCTGATGCTTTTCGCACTCCCCGAATCACTGCAATGGTGTGTTCTGCGCGGACGTCAACTGGACCGCGTCCGGGCCATCCTTTCCCGTATTGAGCCAGGCCTGCGGATCAGCGAACAGACGACCCTGGTGATCGGTGAACCACGCAAGAAAGGCCTGTCGCTCGCGCTCTTGTTTGCAGATGGCAGACGAGCCGGCACCTTGCTGCTGTGGTTGATCAACTTCATGAACATGCTCTGCGTTTACTTCCTCGCGTCGTGGACGCCGGTGCTGATGAGTGGCGCGGGCCACTCACCGTCGCAAGCGGTACTGGCCGGCACGTCCATGTGGCTGGGTGGTCTGGCGGGCGGTTGGCTACTGGGCTGGTTTGTCGACCGACGCGGTTTCGGCGCCGTGCTGGTCCCCACGTTCATCGTGTCTGCCGTGGCCATCGTTCTGTTCAGCCATTTCTACGCGTCGATCAATCTGGCCTACCTGAGCATTGCCGTCGCCGGCTTCGGCATCCTCGGCGGCCAAGCGGCACTGAACGCCATGACCGCCACCTTTTATCCAACAGCACTGCGCGCCACCGGCACGGGTTGGACCTTGGGAGTCGGACGCCTGGGAGGCATCTGCGGCCCTTTCATCGGCGCCCTGCTCCTGTCTCTGCAGTGGTCGACGAGTGACCTGCTGGTGGCCGCCGCCATTCCCGCCAGCATTACAGCCATCGGCATCATCGGCTTCTGGCGCCTGAATAGAACGACGGCTGTGCCGGTCACCAACTAAGCGTTCCACATCGGGGCCAGCGGAAGGCCGCCTCCCAATAAAAACTAGAGAAACCCCATGAAGAACATCAACGTCAAATCGTTTGGTGCGGTCTTGCTCGCCCTCGCAACGGGTCATTGCCTCGCCGGCCAACCTGCCGACGTCGGCGAAGGGACAGTATTTCGCAGCGTTTTCGGCGATTCGCTGGAGCGCAACTTCGGTATCAAGGTGTCCGGCCTGCTGGACGCCGGTTATTCGCGCAACAACAACTCATCCCATGAAGATCGCGAGTCAGGGCTGACCAACACCCCAGTGGCAGGTTTCGGCGATGAAAACTTTGAGCTCGCCTCCCTTCACTTGTTTGCCGACAAAGCGTTGAAGGCCAATTTTGTCCCGCGCATCACGCCGTTGCCCGGCCCGGCGCCCACTGAAGCGTCGTTCGGATTCACCTTTGAAACGGTCTACGGTCGAAATCCGCAGCAAGCGCGCACCTACGGTTGGGATATGCACTGGGGCATCAACTCTCCAGGTGACGACGACCCGGACAAGGCCCGACGCGATAAACAGAACTTCCTCGCCGTACCCAACATCGCCGCCACCGCTTACCTGCCGTATGCCGGCGGCTTTACGGCAATAGCCGGCATATTTGGCCCGGCATTCGGCTACGAAATCCCGCCCAACATACGTGCCGCGCGCAACCCGTTTGCCAGCCGCTCGTATGCCTTCATAACCGAATCCGGCGCGGTGTCCGGCTTCCTGTTGGGCAAACGTCTGGTCAACAACTCCAGTATGTTGTTCGGTGCCGAGTTAGGTGTGATTCAGGGTCAGGGCAACCTGCGCGACAACAACGACAGCAAGGGCATACTGGGCGCCCTGCGCTGGCGCACGCCGGACATGAACACCTGGATCGACTATGAATTTCTCGTCGGAGATTCACAAAATGACAGTCGCAGCGACATCCAGACACCGCGCGGCCGCGTGATCTCAGCGGATGGCCAGTTCAAGCAGCAGCACTCCCTCAATGGCTGGCACCGATTCAATGAACGCTGGTCGATGGGCGGTGAAATGGTGTACGGCCATCAATCGGGCGACGGTAAGGCATCGACTGTGGACATCGTCACCGGCCCCGGTTTCGACGGCGCGCACTGGTGGGGAGCCAACCTCGTGTTGACCTACCAGCAACGTAAGGACTTGTCATTTTCCGTACGGGCCGAGCATTTCGACGATCCGGACGGCTATGTTCTGTTCCCCGCTTCCACCGCTCGCGGCGCCTTCAATGCGCTGACCACGGGGCTGCGCTACGACTTCAACAAATACCTGTCACTGCGCCCGGAACTGCGCTACGACTGGTTCAATGGCCAAGACGACGCGCATCCTTTCGGCCAGGGGGATGCACGAAACCAACTGACCGGAACCGTGGAAGCACTGGTGTATTTCTGAGGTTGTCCACATCTGAGCGCGTTAGTTGCGCGCTCAGCCCGCGCCCAGGGTGAAATGATCGCTGGTGCCCGTGTAGCGCACAGATGAACGTAACCACACGACGAAGTCGCGAGCAGTTGTTATCATAAGATTCGCATTCGCATTCGGATATCGGTCTAAGGCTGTATGCTGAAAAGGGAGGGGTATATTTACCCGGCGTCCCTCTCCACTCAACCGTCGCTACCCAGTTGAAGGGGACGGTCGAAACGTTAAAACGCCGGTAGGTTCCGGCCTGACGAATCAAGCGTGATTTCGCTGTCAACCTCATGCGCTTTCTTCGTAGCCAGGCAGGGAGGCGCCGTTACCACCGCTAGGCGGTGATTGCGACAACCGACCTTCGGGGATAGATTGGTCATTGGCAGTTTTGATCGCACCGACAACTTTGAGGTGGTTGGTATGACTTTCAGTACTGATACCGTTGGATCCGGTCGCGAATCACCTGTGATTGAGATTGAAGCCACACCTCAAGACGCTGAGGGCTCTAGGTACCAGATCGTCATTACCGTGGATGCGAAATCACAGGAAATGGTCGATGCCTACGTATGCTCCGTAGACAAGCTTACCCAGGCATTCTGCGCCCGCCTGCACCCCCTCCCTGCCGATACGATTGCTTCCATCGT
>NZ_AKJS01000095.1 GCF_000282215.1 Pseudomonas sp. GM21 | reverse complement strand
AGGTAGGGGTTTTGTTTTGCCCGCAGAAAATCCGCATTGTAGGGTTTCTATGCAACGGCTCGGGGCATGGCTATCATGCGGGCCTCATTGTGAGGCGAGACTTGCATGCTGACGTTGTTAAAGCTTCTTAAAGATGGCCGGTTCCATTCGGGCCAGGCTCTGGGTGTTGCCCTGGGTATCAGTCGTAGTGCCGTGTGGAAGCAGCTCCAGCATTTAGAAGCTGAGCTCGGCTTGTCAATCCACAAGGTGCGCGGTCGCGGATATCAACTGGCGGCGCCGCTGTCATTGCTTGATCCCGTCGCCATAAAAGACAAAGCACCTACGTGTGATTGGCCAATTTTGGTCTTCGATTCAATAGACTCAACCAACGCTGAGGCTTTGCGCGCTATCGAGCGTGGCCAGGCTGCGCCATTTCTGGTGCTTGCCGAGCGCCAGACGGCTGGCCGAGGGCGTCGGGGCCGCAAATGGGTCAGTCCTTTTGCAGAAAACATCTATTACAGTCTGGTATTGCGTATTGAAGGCGGAATGCGACAACTGGAGGGGTTAAGCCTTGTTGTCGGTCTTGCGGTCATGCAGGCCTTGCGAGCGCTAGGTGTTCCGGGGGTGGGGTTAAAATGGCCCAACGATGTTTTGGTGGGGCAGAAAAAGATCGCTGGGATATTGCTCGAATTGGTTGGTGATCCCGCAGATGTGTGTCACGTGGTGTTGGGTGTTGGAATTAACGTCAACATGCAGCTCGCGGATGAGGTTGATCAGTTGTGGACGTCAATGCGTTTGGAGTCAGGCAAGGTGTTTGATCGTAATCACCTGGTTTCGGAATTGGGTGAGGCGCTCCAGACATACCTGGCCCGACATCAGCTCGGCGGATTTTCCTCTATCCAGTCAGAGTGGGAGCAAAACCACCTATGGCAGGGGCGGGCTGTGTCATTGATTGCCGGCGTAAACCAGATAGATGGTGAGGTAATGGGTATCGACAGTCAGGGGGCTTTGCGCTTGAAAGTGAATGGCGTTGAAAAGGTCTTTAGTGGCGGTGAGCTCAGTCTGAGGTTGCGCGATGATTCTTGAGCTCGATTGCGGAAATAGTTTTATCAAGTGGCGCGTGCTGCGTGCAGATGCTGGGCGGGTGTTCAGTGAGGGCGTGGTCGATTCGGATGACGCTTTGCTGGAGGGTTTAAGTAAGCTTGAAGGGCTCGCCCTCAGGCATTGTCGGTTGGTCAGCGTTAGAACGGCCGAAGAAACTGCCGCTTTGACTTCTATATTGACGCAAGCTTTCGACGTGGCCGTGGTGTGTGCGACACCTGCTCGCGAAATGGCTGGAGTGCGCAACGGATACGACGAGTTTGAGCGGCTGGGGCTCGATCGCTGGCTTGCCATGCTTGGAGGGTTTCATCTGGCGTCTGGTGCGTGCCTGGTGCTTGATTTTGGTACGGCCGTGACTGCTGACTTCGTCGCTCGGGACGGAGAGCACCTCGGCGGCTTTATTTGCCCTGGGATGCCCTTGATGCGCAACCAGCTGCGAACCCATACCCGCAGAATCCGATACGGTGACCTGGCTGCCGAGCGAGCGCTCGAGAGTCTTGTTCCTGGACGTACAACTGTCGAAGCGGTCGAGCGAGGATGCTCTCTCATGCTGAGGGGCTTTGTTCTGACTCAGTTGGAGCTGGCACGCAGTTATTGGGGGGATGACTTTGCTGTGTTTCTCACTGGGGGGGATGCGGCTCTAGTCTCCGGAATCGTGCCCGAGGCCAGGCTGGTTCCAGATTTGATTTTTGTGGGTTTAGCGATGGCGTGCCCATTGTCCTGAGGTTTTTATGCGTTGGTTGTTTTTGTTGCTGCTTGTTCTCAATGTCTTCTATTACATTTGGCATCAACAAGAGGCCCCGCTGCGGGCGAAAGATGTAACGCCTTTGAGCTTGTACCGGGGGGCGCAGCAGGATATCCGCTTGTTGAGTGAGGCAACTGATGCGTCTCGCGACAAAGAAAAATCCGCAGTGGCGGTCAATGGCTGCCTCTATTTGGGGGGCTTTGTTCGTCAGGAGACCGTCCTGGCGGCCGGGCGTCGACTCGGCGAGATTGGTGTCAGGTTTCAGTCTCTGCCGAAAGATTCCGCCGAGTCTTCTGGTTACTGGGTGCGTATAGCGCCCGAAAGCCAGCGTTTGCTGGATGATTTACAGCTGATAAACCTTTCTAAAGAATTCAATGAGTTAAAACATAAAATAATGCCGTGCGAAGGGGTTGCACCGGCTGAATAGTTTGCATAGAATGGCGCCCGCTTCGCAGTGAAGACCATTTAAGGTCAACGGTGCCGAAGTGGTGTCAATGCAGCTAAGCTCAGGTTTTTAATGAGAAAAATGCTTGACAGAAGGCTGGCATGATGTAGAATGCCGGCTCGCTTAGGAGGGGTTCCCGAGCGGCCAAAGGGATCAGACTGTAAATCTGACGTCTACGACTTCGAAGGTTCGAATCCTTCCCCCTCCACCATTTTTAGCGAGAGCTGCAAGCTCCGCGGGTATAGTTTAGTGGTAGAACCTCAGCCTTCCAAGCTGATGATGCGGGTTCGATTCCCGCTACCCGCTCCAAGTTTGCAGGTCCTGCAAAGTGTTTTGCTCTTGTAGCTCAGTTGGTAGAGCACACCCTTGGTAAGGGTGAGGTCAGCGGTTCAAATCCGCTCAAGAGCTCCATATAACAAGGCAGATATGAAAATATCTGCCTTTGTTTTAATGGCTGATATCAGTTGCTCAATTCTTCTGCTGGGGGTTGTTTCGATGGCTAAGGAAAAGTTCGATCGTTCGCTGCCGCACGTCAACGTTGGTACTATTGGTCACGTTGACCACGGTAAAACCACTCTGACTGCAGCTCTGACTCGTGTTTGCTCCGAGGTTTTCGGTTCGGCTATCGTTGATTTCGATAAAATCGACAGCGCGCCAGAAGAAAAAGCTCGTGGTATCACCATCAACACCGCACACGTCGAGTACAACTCGAAGATTCGTCACTACGCTCACGTTGACTGCCCAGGTCACGCTGACTATGTGAAGAACATGATCACCGGTGCTGCCCAGATGGACGGCGCGATCCTGGTTTGCTCGGCCGCTGATGGTCCGATGCCGCAAACCCGTGAGCACATCCTGCTGTCCCGTCAGGTAGGCGTTCCGTACATCGTGGTTTTCCTGAACAAGGCTGACCTGGTAGACGACGCTGAGCTGCTGGAACTGGTTGAGATGGAAGTGCGCGATCTGCTGAGCACTTACGACTTCCCAGGCGACGACACTCCGATCATCATCGGTTCTGCTCGTATGGCTCTGGAAGGCAAAGACGACAACGAAATGGGCACCACTGCCGTTCGTAAACTGGTTGAAACTCTGGACAGCTACATCCCAGAACCAGTTCGTCTGACCGACAAGCCGTTCCTGATGCCAATCGAAGACGTATTCTCGATCTCGGGTCGCGGTACTGTTGTGACTGGTCGTATCGAGCGCGGTATCGTTCGCGTTCAGGATCCACTGGAAATCGTTGGTCTGCGTGACACTACTGTCACCACCTGCACCGGTGTTGAAATGTTCCGTAAGCTGCTCGACGAAGGTCGTGCTGGCGAGAACTGCGGCGTGCTGCTGCGCGGCACCAAGCGTGACGACGTTGAGCGTGGCCAGGTTCTGGTTAAGCCGGGTTCGGTTAAGCCGCACACCAAGTTCACCGCAGAAGTTTACGTTCTGAGCAAGGAAGAAGGCGGCCGTCATACTCCGTTCTTCAAAGGCTACCGTCCACAGTTCTACTTCCGTACTACTGACGTGACTGGTAACTGCGAGCTGCCAGAAGGCGTTGAAATGGTAATGCCAGGTGACAACATTCAGATGACTGTTACCCTGATCAAAACCATCGCGATGGAAGATGGTCTGCGTTTCGCTATCCGTGAAGGCGGTCGTACCGTCGGCGCTGGCGTCGTAGCCAAAATCATCGAGTAATTTGTTGTAATGTCTTTTTCGGGCCGGCATAATGGTCGGCCTGATTTTGTTTTAGGTCAGTAGCTCAATTGGCAGAGCGACGGTCTCCAAAACCGTAGGTTGGGGGTTCGATTCCCTCCTGACCTGCCAGATTCACTTGGTGTGTCTGGCTTTCTTTTCACAGGATCTTCATAGATGACTCCTAAAGCTGAAGCTCAAGGCTCTCGCTTCGATCTGCTCAAGTGGCTAGTAGTAGTCGCTTTGGTGGTTGTTGGCGTTGTTGGCAATCAGTATTACTCTGCTTCGCCGATCCTGTACCGCGTACTTGCATTGCTCGTCATTGCTGCTGTAGCTGCCTTTGTAGGCCTGCAGACAGTCAAGGGCAAGTCTTTCTTTGTACTGGTTAAGGAAGCTCGCACCGAGATTCGTAAAGTCGTATGGCCAACTCGCCAAGAAACCACGCAGACCACGTTGATTGTTGTGGCTGTTGTTCTGGTTATGGCGTTGCTGTTGTGGGGGCTTGATTCCCTCCTCGGCTGGCTTGTTTCCTTGATTGTCGGCTAAGGGTGTCCCGTGGCTAAGCGTTGGTACGTTGTGCATGCTTACTCCGGTTACGAGAAGCATGTCATGCGCTCGTTGGTAGAGCGCGTAAAGCTGGCTGGCATGGAAGATGGCTTTGGCGAAATTCTGGTTCCCACTGAAGAAGTGGTTGAAATGCGTAATGGCCAGAAGCGCAAAAGCGAACGCAAGTTCTTCCCTGGTTATGTGCTGGTGCAGATGGATATGAACGAGGGTACTTGGCACTTGGTCAAGGATACTCCTCGGGTGATGGGTTTTATCGGCGGTACCGCCGACAAGCCGGCACCAATTACAGACAAAGAGGCAGAAGCAATTCTGCGTCGCGTTGCTGATGGTAGCGACAAGCCGAAGCCGAAGACGTTGTTCGAGCCGGGCGAGTCGGTACGTGTCAACGACGGGCCGTTCGCCGATTTCACTGGCACGGTTGAAGAAGTTAACTACGAAAAGAGCCGGATCCAAGTGGCAGTGCTCATTTTCGGTCGCTCTACCCCGGTAGAGCTAGAGTTCAGCCAGGTCGAAAAAGTCTAGCTGAGCAAGCATCCCAACCCCGCAGCCTAGGCTGTGGGGTTTTGTCGTCACTGGGATAAACGCGCAAGTAACCGGGGAGCCTTTCGAGGCGTTTGAACCCGTAATTGGAGTGCCTCATGGCCAAGAAAATTACCGCTTACATCAAGCTGCAAGTGAAGGCCGCTCAGGCTAACCCAAGCCCACCTGTTGGTCCTGCTCTGGGTCAGCACGGCGTGAACATCATGGAATTCTGCAAGGCTTTCAACGCCCGTACTCAGGGTCTTGAGCCAGGTCTGCCGACTCCAGTGATCATCACTGTCTACAGCGACCGTAGCTTCACTTTTGAAACCAAGTCCACCCCTGCTTCGGTTCTGCTGAAGAAGGCTGCTGGTCTGACTAGCGGTTCCGCTCGTCCGAACACCGTTAAGGTTGGCACCGTGACCCGTGCTCAGCTGGAAGAAATCGCGAAAACCAAAAACGCGGATCTGACTGCAGCTGATATGGATGCAGCCGTGCGTACTATCGCCGGTTCTGCTCGTAGCATGGGCCTTAACGTGGAGGGTGTGTAATGGCTAAGCTGACCAAGCGTCAAAAGGCTATCGCCGGCAAAATCGAGGCAGGCAAGGCCTACAACTTTGTAGATGCTGCTGCTCTGCTGGCTGAGCTGTCGACTGTCAAGTTCAGCGAGTCGTTCGACGTTGCTGTTAACCTGGGTGTTGACCCGCGTAAATCTGACCAGGTTGTTCGTAGCGCTACTGTGCTGCCACACGGCACTGGCAAGACCGTTCGCGTGGCTGTGTTCACCCAAGGCCCAGCTGCTGAGGCCGCTCTGGCTGCCGGCGCTGACCGTGTAGGTATGGACGACCTGGCTGCCGAAATGAAAGGTGGCGACCTGAACTACGACGTAGTTATCGCATCCCCGGATGCAATGCGCGTTGTTGGTCAGTTGGGTCAAATCCTCGGTCCACGCGGCCTGATGCCTAACCCTAAAGTTGGCACCGTAACTCCAGACGTAGCTACCGCGGTTAAAAACGCCAAGGCTGGTCAGGTTCGTTATCGCACCGACAAAAACGGCATCATCCACACCTCCGTTGGCAAGATCGGCTTCGACGCCGTCAAGCTGAAGGAAAACGTTGAAGCCCTGATCGCTGATCTGAAGCGTATCAAGCCAGCTTCCTCGAAAGGCATTTACGTCAAGCGCGTTACCCTGAGCACCACTATGGGCCCAGGTCTGGTCATCGACCAAAGCTCGCTCGACGCGTAAGACACAGGTTGGCGCGAGTGATCGCGCTAATTGAAAGATTGGGGTCCCTGCCTGGCGGGGGCTATCCAAGACCGTAGGCGGCGCAAGTCTTAAACCTCAAGCCTACGCAGATGGTGCTCCCGGTTCCTTACCGAATCAGACACCAAAACGACATCCGGCTTCGGCCAGATGAAACGGTAACAAGCAGGAGTTAAACCCGTGGCAATTAATCTCGAAGACAAGAAGGCCATCGTCGCTGAAGTCAACGAGGCTGCCAAAGTCGCTCTGTCCGCTGTCGTGGCTGATGCCCGTGGCGTAACAGTAGGCGCGATGACCGGACTCCGTAAAGAGGCTCGTGAAGCTGGCGTTTACGTACGTGTTGTACGTAACACCCTGCTCAAGCGCGCAGTTGCTGACACTGAATACAGTGTCCTCAACGACGTGTTCACCGGCCCGACTCTGATCGCGTTCTCCAAGGATCATCCAGGCGCTGCTGCCCGTTTGTTCAAGGAATTCGCCAAGAGTCAGGATAAGTTCGAGATCAAGGCAGCTGCGTTCGAGGGCAAGTTCCTCGCAGCTAACCAAATCGACGTACTGGCAACACTGCCGACCCGTGACGAAGCTATTTCGCAGCTGATGAGCGTGATTCAAGGCGCTACCAGCAAGCTGGCTCGTATTCTGGCTGCAGTTCGCGAGCAAAAAGAAGCTGCCGCAGCCTAAGGCTGAGCACCTCCTCTCGCGTATTTTTGTTTATTTCGATGGCCGCGTAGGCCGTCCCCCAATTCAGGAAATACAGTAATGTCTATCTCCCAAGAAGATATCCTCAACGCCGTAGCTGAAATGTCGGTTCTGCAGGTTGTTGAGCTGATCAAAGCTTTCGAAGAAAAATTCGGCGTTTCCGCTGCTGCTGCATCGGCTGGTCCAGCTGCTGCTGCTGCCGTTGTTGAAGAGCAAACCGAATTCAACGTCATGCTGCTGGAAGCTGGCGAGAAGAAAGTTAACGTGATCAAGGCAGTACGTGAACTGACCGGTCTGGGCCTGAAAGAAGCCAAGGCTGTAGTTGACGGCGCTCCTGCCATGGTTCTGGAAGCTGTGTCGAAAGACGCAGGCGACAAAGCCAAAGCTACTCTGGAAGAAGCAGGCGCTAAAGTCGAGCTGAAGTAAGCATCGACTTTGCTCCTCCAGCCCGAGCGTAAAGCGAAAGGCTGATGGCTGGTGGCTCTTGCCACCGGCCTTTTTCCGTTATTGGCAGCCGACTGGGTCGGTGCTGATAACGAGCTGTAACCACCCGATGTGGTGGCGCAAACCATGGGGTTTGCACGATTTTCTGGCTGCTCCCGTCGGGAGGGGCCAAACAAGCAGGTGACCAAGCTGGGGAACGCTGATGGCTTACTCATATACTGAGAAAAAACGTATCCGCAAGGACTTTAGCAAGTTGCCGGACGTCATGGATGTGCCGTACCTCCTGGCCATCCAGCTGGATTCGTATCGTGAATTCTTGCAAGCGGGAGCGACTAAAGATCAGTTCCGCGACGTGGGCCTGCATGCGGCCTTCAAATCCGTTTTCCCGATCATCAGCTACTCCGGCAATGCTGCGCTGGAGTACGTCGGTTATCGCCTGGGCGAACCGGCATTTGATGTCAAAGAATGCGTATTGCGCGGTGTAACTTACGCCGTACCTTTGCGGGTAAAAGTGCGCCTGATCATTTTCGACAAAGAATCGTCGAACAAAGCGATCAAGGACATTAAAGAGCAAGAAGTCTACATGGGTGAAATCCCCCTGATGACTGAGAACGGTACCTTCGTAATCAACGGTACCGAGCGTGTAATCGTTTCCCAGCTGCACCGTTCCCCGGGCGTGTTCTTCGACCACGACCGTGGCAAGACGCACAGCTCCGGCAAACTGCTGTACTCCGCGCGCATCATTCCTTACCGCGGTTCGTGGTTGGACTTCGAGTTCGATCCGAAAGACTGCGTGTTCGTGCGTATCGACCGTCGTCGCAAGCTGCCTGCATCGGTATTGCTGCGCGCGCTCGGCTATACCACTGAAGAAGTGCTCGACGCGTTCTACACCACCAACGTTTTTCACCTGAGCGGCGAAACCCTCAGTCTGGAACTGATTGCTTCGCGTCTGCGTGGTGAAATCGCTGTTCTTGATATTCAGGACGAGAAGGGCAAGGTCATTGTTGAGGCTGGTCGCCGTATTACTGCGCGCCACATCAACCAGATCGAAAAAGCCGGTCTCAAGACTCTGGAAGTGCCTCTGGACTACGTCCTGGGTCGCACTACCGCCAAGGCCATCGTGCATCCGGCAACCGGCGAAATCCTGGCAGAGTGCAACACCGAGCTGAACACCGAGATCCTGGCCAAAATTGCCAAGGCCCAGGTTGTTCGCATCGAAACTCTGTACACCAACGATATCGACTGCGGTCCGTTCGTCTCCGACACACTGAAGATCGACTCCACCAGCAACCAATTGGAAGCGCTGGTCGAGATCTATCGCATGATGCGTCCAGGCGAGCCGCCAACCAAGGACGCTGCCGAGACCCTGTTCAACAACCTGTTCTTCAGCCCTGAGCGCTATGACCTGTCTGCGGTCGGCCGGATGAAGTTCAACCGTCGTATCGGTCGCACCGAGATCGAAGGTTCGGGCGTGTTGTGCAAAGAAGACATCGTCGCGGTACTGAAGACTCTGGTCGACATCCGTAACGGTAAAGGCATCGTCGATGACATCGACCACCTGGGTAACCGTCGTGTTCGCTGCGTAGGCGAAATGGCCGAGAACCAGTTCCGCGTTGGCCTGGTACGTGTTGAGCGTGCGGTCAAAGAGCGTCTGTCGATGGCTGAAAGCGAAGGCCTGATGCCGCAAGACCTGATCAACGCCAAGCCAGTGGCTGCGGCGGTGAAAGAGTTCTTCGGTTCCAGCCAGCTGTCCCAGTTCATGGACCAGAACAACCCGCTGTCCGAGATCACCCACAAGCGTCGTGTTTCTGCACTCGGCCCTGGCGGTTTGACTCGTGAACGTGCTGGCTTTGAAGTTCGTGACGTACACCCGACTCACTATGGTCGTGTATGCCCGATTGAAACGCCGGAAGGTCCGAACATCGGTCTGATCAACTCCCTGGCTGCTTATGCGCGCACCAACCAGTACGGCTTCCTCGAAAGCCCGTACCGTGTGGTGAAAGACGCTCTGGTCACCGACGAGATCGTGTTCCTGTCCGCCATCGAAGAAGCTGATCACGTGATCGCTCAGGCTTCGGCCACGATGAACGACAAGAAAGTCCTGATCGACGAGCTGGTAGCTGTTCGTCACTTGAACGAGTTCACCGTCAAGGCGCCGGAAGACGTCACCTTGATGGACGTATCGCCGAAGCAGGTAGTTTCGGTTGCTGCGTCGCTGATCCCGTTCCTCGAGCACGACGACGCCAACCGTGCGTTGATGGGTTCGAACATGCAGCGTCAAGCCGTGCCAACCCTGCGCGCTGACAAGCCGCTGGTCGGTACCGGCATGGAGCGTAACGTAGCTCGTGACTCCGGCGTTTGCGTCGTGGCTCGTCGTGGTGGCGTTATCGATTCCGTCGACGCCAGCCGTATTGTGGTTCGTGTTGCTGATGACGAAGTTGAAACCGGCGAAGCTGGTGTCGACATCTACAACCTGACCAAGTACACCCGCTCCAACCAGAACACCTGCATCAACCAGCGTCCGCTGGTGCGTAAAGGTGATCGGGTTCAGCGCAGCGACATCATGGCTGACGGTCCGTCCACCGACATGGGTGAACTGGCGCTGGGTCAGAACATGCGCATCGCGTTCATGGCATGGAACGGCTTCAACTTCGAAGACTCCATCTGCCTGTCCGAGCGTGTGGTTCAGGAAGATCGCTTCACCACGATCCACATTCAGGAACTGACCTGTGTGGCACGTGACACCAAGCTTGGGCCAGAGGAAATCACTGCAGACATCCCGAACGTGGGTGAAGCTGCACTGAACAAGCTGGACGAAGCCGGTATCGTTTACGTAGGTGCTGAAGTTGGCGCAGGCGACATTCTGGTCGGTAAGGTCACTCCGAAAGGCGAGACCCAACTGACTCCGGAAGAGAAGCTGTTGCGTGCGATCTTCGGTGAAAAAGCCAGCGACGTTAAAGACACCTCCCTGCGCGTGCCTACCGGCACCAAGGGTACCGTCATCGACGTACAGGTCTTCACCCGTGACGGCGTTGAGCGTGATGCTCGTGCACTGTCGATCGAGAAGACTCAACTCGACGAGATCCGCAAGGACCTGAACGAAGAGTTCCGTATCGTTGAAGGCGCAACTTTCGAACGTCTGCGTTCCGCTCTGGTCGGCCACAAAGCCGAAGGCGGCGCCGGTCTGAAGAAAGGTCAGGACATCACCGACGAAGTTCTCGACGGTCTTGAGCATGGTCAGTGGTTCAAACTGCGCATGGCTGAAGATGCTCTGAACGAGCAGCTCGAGAAGGCTCAGGCCTACATCGTTGATCGTCGCCGTCTGCTGGACGACAAGTTCGAAGACAAGAAGCGCAAACTGCAGCAGGGCGATGACCTGGCTCCAGGCGTGCTGAAAATCGTCAAGGTTTACCTGGCAATCCGTCGCCGCATCCAGCCGGGCGACAAGATGGCCGGTCGTCACGGTAACAAGGGTGTGGTCTCCGTGATCATGCCGGTTGAAGACATGCCGCACGATGCCAATGGCACCCCGGTCGATGTGGTCCTCAACCCGTTGGGCGTACCTTCGCGTATGAACGTTGGTCAGATCCTTGAAACCCACCTGGGCCTCGCGGCCAAAGGTCTGGGCGAGAAGATCAACCGGATGATCGAAGAACAGCGCAAAGTTGCTGAGCTTCGTACTTTCCTGGACGAGATCTACAACCAGATCGGCGGTCGTAACGAAGATCTGGATAGCTTCTCCGACCAGGAAATTCTGGATCTGGCGAAAAACCTGCGTGGCGGCGTTCCAATGGCCACTCCAGTGTTCGACGGCGCCAAGGAAAGCGAAATCAAGGCCATGCTGAAACTGGCAGACCTGCCAGAAAGCGGCCAGATGCAGCTGACCGACGGCCGTACCGGCAACAAGTTCGAGCGCCCGGTTACCGTTGGCTACATGTACATGCTGAAGCTGAACCACTTGGTAGACGACAAGATGCACGCTCGTTCTACCGGTTCGTACAGCCTGGTTACCCAGCAGCCGCTGGGTGGTAAGGCACAGTTCGGTGGTCAGCGTTTCGGGGAGATGGAGGTCTGGGCACTGGAAGCATACGGTGCCGCTTACACTCTGCAAGAAATGCTCACAGTGAAGTCGGACGATGTGAACGGCCGTACCAAGATGTACAAAAACATCGTGGATGGCGATCACCGTATGGAGCCGGGCATGCCCGAGTCCTTCAACGTGTTGATCAAGGAAATTCGTTCCCTCGGCATCGATATCGATCTGGAAACCGAATAACACGTGACGCGAATCGAGAGCGGGGCAGGATTGCCCGCTCTCTGCTCCGCCAGGAGGAAAGGCCTTGAAAGACCTACTGAATTTGCTGAAAAACCAGGGTCAAGTCGAAGAGTTCGACGCCATCCGTATTGGATTGGCATCGCCTGAGATGATCCGTTCGTGGTCGTTCGGTGAAGTTAAAAAGCCGGAAACCATCAACTACCGTACGTTCAAACCTGAACGTGATGGCCTGTTCTGCGCCAAGATCTTTGGCCCGGTAAAGGATTACGAGTGCCTGTGCGGTAAGTACAAGCGCTTGAAGCATCGTGGTGTGATCTGCGAGAAGTGCGGCGTTGAAGTCGCGCTGGCTAAAGTTCGTCGTGAGCGCATGGCGCACATCGAACTGGCCTCGCCAGTTGCCCACATCTGGTTCCTGAAATCGCTGCCGTCGCGTATCGGCTTGCTGATGGATATGACCCTGCGTGATATCGAACGCGTTCTCTACTTCGAGAGCTATGTCGTTATCGACCCAGGCATGACCACCCTTGAAAAAGGTCAGCTGCTCAATGACGAGCAGTACTTCGAAGCGCTGGAAGAGTTCGGCGACGATTTCGATGCCCGCATGGGTGCCGAAGCTGTTCGTGAACTGCTGCACGCTATCGACCTGGAACACGAGATTGGCCGTCTGCGTGAAGAAATTCCGCAAACCAACTCCGAAACCAAAATCAAGAAGCTGTCCAAGCGTCTGAAGTTGATGGAAGCCTTCCAGGGTTCCGGGAACCTTCCAGAATGGATGGTGCTGACCGTTCTGCCGGTTCTGCCGCCAGATCTGCGTCCACTGGTCCCGTTGGATGGTGGTCGTTTCGCGACTTCCGACCTCAACGATCTGTATCGTCGAGTGATCAACCGTAACAACCGCTTGAAGCGCCTGCTCGATCTGTCCGCTCCGGACATCATCGTGCGCAACGAAAAGCGTATGTTGCAGGAAGCCGTCGACGCACTGCTCGACAACGGTCGTCGTGGCCGCGCTATCACAGGTTCCAACAAGCGTCCTCTGAAATCCCTGGCTGACATGATCAAGGGTAAGCAAGGGCGTTTCCGTCAGAACTTGCTCGGTAAGCGTGTTGACTACTCTGGTCGTTCGGTAATTACCGTAGGCCCGACCCTGCGTCTGCACCAGTGCGGTCTGCCGAAGAAAATGGCTCTCGAGCTGTTCAAACCGTTCATTTTCGGCAAGCTGGAAATGCGTGGTCTTGCGACCACCATCAAAGCTGCCAAGAAGATGGTCGAGCGCGAGCTGCCGGAAGTTTGGGACGTTCTCGCTGAAGTCATCCGCGAACACCCGGTTCTCCTCAACCGTGCACCGACCCTTCACCGTCTGGGTATCCAGGCGTTTGAACCGGTACTGATCGAAGGTAAGGCTATCCAGCTGCACCCTCTGGTCTGTGCTGCGTACAACGCCGACTTCGACGGCGACCAAATGGCCGTGCACGTACCGCTGACACTGGAAGCCCAGTTGGAAGCGCGTGCGTTGATGATGTCGACCAACAACATTCTGTCGCCAGCTAACGGTGAGCCAATCATCGTTCCTTCGCAGGACGTTGTATTGGGCCTGTACTACATGACTCGTGAAGCGATCAACGCCAAGGGCGAAGGTCGTGTGTTCGCGGATCTGCAAGAAGTTGACCGTGTGTTCCGTGCCGGCGAAGCCGCACTGCACGCTAAAGTCAAAGTGCGGATCAACGAAACCGTTAACGATCGTGATGGTGGCAGTGTCAAGAACACCCGTATCGTCGACACTACTGTCGGCCGTGCACTGTTGTTCCAGGTTGTTCCACCTGGCCTGTCGTACGACGTCGTCAACCAGCCGATGAAGAAAAAGGCGATCTCCAAGCTGATCAACCAGTGCTACCGCGTGGTTGGTTTGAAAGAGACCGTGATCTTCGCTGACCAGTTGATGTACACCGGTTTTGCCTATTCGACCATTTCCGGCGTTTCCATCGGCGTTAACGACTTCGTTATCCCGGATGAAAAAGCCCGCATCATCGGTGCTGCTACCGACGAAGTGAAAGAAATCGAAAGTCAGTACGCCTCCGGCCTGGTAACCCAGGGCGAGAAGTACAACAAAGTGATCGACCTTTGGTCCAAGGCGAACGACGAAGTTTCCAAGGCGATGATGGCCAACCTCTCGAAAGAGAAAGTCATCGACCGTCATGGCGTCGAAGTCGACCAAGAGTCTTTCAACTCGATGTACATGATGGCTGACTCGGGCGCACGGGGTTCTGCTGCGCAGATCCGTCAGCTCGCCGGTATGCGTGGTCTGATGGCCAAGCCGGACGGTTCCATCATCGAAACGCCGATTACTGCGAACTTCCGTGAAGGTTTGAGCGTACTTCAGTACTTCATCTCGACTCACGGTGCTCGTAAAGGTTTGGCGGATACCGCGTTGAAAACTGCGAACTCCGGTTACCTGACTCGTCGTCTGGTAGACGTGGCGCAGGATCTGGTAGTAACCGAGATCGATTGCGGCACCGAACATGGCCTGGTAATGACTCCGCACATTGAAGGCGGTGACGTTGTTGAGCCGTTGGGTGAGCGCGTATTGGGTCGTGTTATTGCCCGTGACGTGTTCAAGCCAGGTACTGAAGAAATCATCGTTCCTGCCGGTACGCTGGTAGACGAGAAGTGGGTCGAGTTCATCGAGCTGAACAGCATCGACGAAGTGATCGTGCGTTCGCCGATCAGCTGCGAAACCCGCTACGGCATTTGCGCCAAGTGCTACGGCCGTGACTTGGCTCGTGGTCACCAGGTGAACATCGGTGAAGCGGTCGGCGTTATCGCTGCCCAGTCCATCGGTGAGCCGGGTACCCAGCTGACCATGCGTACGTTCCACATCGGTGGTGCGGCAAGCCGGACCTCCGCAGCTGACAGCGTTCAGGTGAAGAATGGCGGTACCGTCCGTCTGCATAACCTGAAGCACGTTGAGCGAGTGGATGGTTGCCTGGTTGCTGTGTCCCGTTCCGGTGAGCTGGCGATTGCTGATGACTTCGGTCGTGAGCGCGAGCGTTACAAGCTGCCGTACGGTGCTGTGATTTCGGTTAAAGAAGGTGACAAGGTCGACGCTGGCGCAATCGTGGCCAAGTGGGATCCGCACACTCACCCAATCGTTACCGAAATGAAAGGTACCGTGACCTACGTGGGCATGGAAGAAGGCATCACGATCAAGCGTCAGACTGACGAATTGACCGGTATGACCAACATTGAAGTACTCGACGCCAAAGACCGTCCAGCTGCCGGTAAAGATATCCGTCCTGCTGTGAAGATGGTTGATGACAACGGTAAGGATCTCTTGCTGCCGGGTACCGACGTAATTGCTCAGTACTTCCTGCCTGCTAACGCCTTGGTCGGTGTAGCGGACGGTGCGAAAATCGCGATCGGTGATGTTATCGCTCGTATTCCGCAAGAGACTTCGAAGACCCGTGACATCACCGGTGGTCTGCCGCGTGTCGCCGACTTGTTCGAAGCCCGTCGTCCGAAAGAAGCCTCGATTCTGGCTGAAGTCAGCGGCACCATCGCGTTCGGTAAAGAGACCAAAGGCAAGCGCCGTCTGGTCATTACCCCGAACGACGGTAGCGATCCGTACGAAGAGCTGATTCCGAAGTGGCGTCACCTGAACGTCTTCGAAGGCGAACAGGTAAACCGCGGCGAAGTTATCTCCGACGGCCCGAGTGATCCACACGACATCCTGCGCCTGCTGGGTGTGAGTGCGCTGGCCAAGTACATCGTGAACGAGATCCAGGACGTTTACCGTCTGCAAGGCGTGAAGATCAACGACAAGCACATCGAGACCATCCTGCGTCAGATGCTGCGTAAAGTTGAAATCGCTGAATCCGGCGATTCCAGTTTCATCAAGGGCGACCAGATGGAATTGACTCACGTTCTGGTAGAGAACGAGCGTCTGGCTGGCGACGAGAAATTCGTTTCCAAGTTCACTCGCGTGCTGCTGGGTATCACCAAGGCGTCGTTGTCCACCGAATCGTTCATCTCGGCGGCTTCCTTCCAGGAAACCACTCGTGTACTGACCGAAGCGGCGGTAACCGGCAAGCGCGATTACCTGCGCGGCCTGAAAGAAAACGTGGTCGTGGGTCGTCTGATCCCGGCTGGTACCGGTCTGGCTTATCACAGCGAGCGTAAGCGTCGCCGTGATGCTGACAAACCGTTGCGCGTAAGCGCCAGTGAAGTGGAAGCTGCACTGACCGAAGCGCTGAACTCTAGCGGTAACTGAGTTCTGCGATAAATGAGCGTAGGGCCCTGACCGCTCCGTTCATCGAATCAAGACAATTTGTCGAGGTTGGATGGGGGGAGAGGTCGGGGCCTTGCCTTGACTGGGGGCAAGATCCTCTTTAGACTCTTGTACCCCTAAATTTGGCGGGAATTCGTTCCTGCCATTTTGCTTTTCTTGCAAGACAATAGCGTCGCAAGACAACAGTGGAGCTAGTAGATGGCAACTATCAACCAGCTGGTACGTCAGCCGCGTAAGCGTATCGTCGAGAAATCCGACGTGCCTGCGCTGCAGAACTGCCCGCAACGTCGTGGCGTATGCACCCGTGTGTATACCACCACGCCGAAAAAACCTAACTCGGCACTGCGTAAAGTATGCCGTGTGCGTCTGACCAACGGTTTCGAGGTTTCCTCGTACATCGGCGGTGAAGGCCACAACCTGCAAGAGCACAGCGTGGTACTGATCCGCGGCGGTCGTGTAAAAGACTTGCCAGGTGTTCGTTACCACACCGTACGCGGTTCTTTGGATACTTCCGGCGTTAAAGGTCGTAACCAGGGTCGTTCGAAGTACGGTACCAAGAAGCCTAAGTAGTAGCGGCTTTTTGTAAAAACTGATTTTCTATTTTTCTGAGTCGATAAGAGTAAGGTCGGAGGCGTCCCGCAAGGGCACCGATTCCGAGCGAACCTGAAGACCGTTTGAGGGCTTATCCATGCCAAGAAGACGCGTAGCAGCCAAGCGCGAAGTGCTTGACGATCCAAAGTACGGCAGCCAGATCCTGGCCAAGTTCATGAACCACGTAATGGAAAGCGGCAAGAAAGCCGTTGCCGAGCGTATCGTTTATGGCGCGCTGGAAAAAGTTAAAGAACGCAAGAACAGCGATCCCCTGGAAATCTTCGAGAAAGCTCTCGACGCCATCGCTCCGCTGGTCGAAGTAAAGTCGCGCCGTGTAGGCGGTGCTACTTACCAGGTTCCGGTCGAAGTTCGTCCGTCCCGTCGTAACGCTCTGGCAATGCGCTGGTTGGTAGACTTCGCCCGCAAGCGCGGCGAGAAGTCTATGGCTCTGCGTTTGGCTGGCGAACTGTTGGACGCCGCCGAAGGTAAAGGTGCTGCAGTTAAGAAGCGTGAAGACGTGCACCGTATGGCTGAAGCCAACAAGGCTTTCTCGCACTACCGCTTCTAATTTTAGCGTCACTAATTTTGCGAGGGCTTTATGGCTCGTACTACACCGATTAACCGCTACCGTAACATTGGTATCGTTGCTCACGTGGATGCTGGTAAAACCACCACCACCGAGCGCGTCCTTTTTTACACTGGCAAAAGCCACAAGATGGGCGAGGTGCATGACGGCGCCGCGACCACGGACTGGATGGTGCAGGAGCAGGAGCGTGGTATTACCATTACTTCTGCTGCTATTACCGCCTTCTGGCAGGGTTCCGAGAAGCAGCACAAGGACCAGTACCGTTTCAACGTCATCGACACCCCGGGCCACGTTGACTTCACTATTGAAGTTGAGCGTTCCCTGCGTGTTCTCGACGGCGCGGTCGTTGTGTTCTGCGGCACCTCGGGTGTTGAGCCTCAGTCGGAAACCGTATGGCGTCAAGCCAACAAATACGGCGTTCCACGTCTTGTTTACGTAAACAAGATGGACCGTGCTGGTGCGAACTTCCTGCGCGTGATCGGTCAGATCAAACAGCGTCTGGGTCACACTCCAGTGCCTATCCAGTTGGCTATCGGTTCCGAAGACAACTTCCAGGGTCAGATCGATCTGATGTCCATGGAAGCTGTTTACTGGAGCGATGCTGACAAAGGTATGGTTCCACGTCGCGAGCCTATCCCTGCTGAACTGCAGGAACTGGCTAACGAGTGGCGCGGCAACATGATTGAAGCCGCGGCAGAAGCCAGCGAAGAGCTGATGAACAAGTACCTCGAAGGTGAAGAACTCACTAACGCGGAAATCAAGGCCGCTCTGCGTCAGCGTACTATCGCTGGTGAGATCGTTCTGGCTGTTTGCGGTTCTTCCTTCAAGAACAAGGGTGTTCCCCTGGTTCTCGACGCCGTTATCGACTACCTGCCTGCTCCTTCCGAAATTCCTGCCATCAAGGGTACTGACCCGGATGATGAGACTATCGAGCTGGAGCGTCATGCAGACGACAACGAGCCGTTCTCGGCTCTGGCGTTCAAGATCGCTACTGACCCATTCGTGGGTACCTTGACCTTTGTTCGAGTTTACTCGGGCGTGTTGGCCTCCGGCGACGGCGTGATCAACTCGGTTAAAGGCAAGAAAGAGCGCGTGGGTCGTATGGTGCAAATGCACGCAAACGCCCGTGAAGAAATCAAGGAAGTACGCGCTGGTGACATCGCGGCCTTGATCGGCATGAAGGACGTCACCACTGGTGAGACTTTGTGCAACGCTGACAAGCCAATCATCCTGGTTCGTATGGACTTCCCGGAGCCGGTTATTTCGGTTGCCGTAGAGCCTAAGACCAAGGATGACCAGGAAAAAATGGGTATCGCACTGGGCAAGCTTGCTCAGGAAGATCCATCTTTCCGCGTCAAAACCGATGAAGAGACTGGTCAAACGATCATCTCCGGCATGGGCGAGCTGCACCTGGACATCCTGGTTGACCGGATGCGCCGTGAGTTCAACGTCGAAGCCAACATTGGTAAGCCTCAGGTTTCCTATCGTGAGCGCATCACGAAGAACTGTGAAATCGAAGGCAAGTTCGTTCGTCAATCCGGCGGTCGTGGCCAGTTCGGCCATTGCTGGATTCGTTTTGCTCCTGCTGACGAAGGTCAGGAAGGTCTGCAATTCGTGAACGAAGTCGTGGGTGGTGTGGTTCCTAAGGAATACATCCCGGCGATCCAGAAGGGTATCGAAGAGCAGATGAAGAACGGCGTTGTTGCCGGCTATCCGCTGATCGGCCTGAAGGCTACCGTGTTCGATGGTTCTTACCACGACGTCGACTCCAACGAGATGGCGTTTAAGGTGGCTGCTTCCATGGCGACCAAGCAACTGGCCCAGAAGGGCGGTGGTGAGTTGCTTGAGCCGATCATGGCGGTAGAGGTTGTTACGCCTGAAGACTATATGGGTGACGTGATGGGCGACCTTAACCGTCGTCGCGGCATGATTTTGGGTATGGAAGACACGGTCTCCGGCAAGGTAATTCGCGCCGAAGTTCCGTTGGGCGAGATGTTCGGTTATGCGACCGACGTTCGTTCCATGTCCCAGGGTCGCGCAAGCTACTCTATGGAATTCAAAAAATACAATACAGCTCCGTCGCACATCGTCGAAACTGTTACCAAAAAACAAGGCTGATTCAGCCCTTTAGGCAAGGAGTTAATTGTCGTGGCTAAAGAAAAATTTGATCGTTCCCTACCGCACGTCAACGTTGGCACCATCGGTCACGTTGACCACGGTAAAA
>NZ_AKJS01000094.1 GCF_000282215.1 Pseudomonas sp. GM21 | reverse complement strand
CCGGGATTAGTTGACCACTACAGAGCGCTTCGACGGCCCTGAATTGAAGAGGGAAACTTGAAGGGAACAAAAATTCCCTTTTACGCATAATCCATCGCATCGGAGCAATTGATTTCTCTGTATTCAGAAGCAAACGGTGGATAGCGCGGCGTCTTAGAAGGAATGTCCCGATACGGCGGCGGCAAAATAGAACTGCACTTCGAGGGCAGAAGTAATTGGTAGATAGCGCAAAGAAACTGGTTATCGACTCATTCCTTCCAGTTTTATCTAAAGATTTCCTTCGGCGTTCTCAAGGAGCTACGGAAGCAAATTTCAGAAACGGGGAACAAATTCCCGGTTTCGCATAATCAGTTCCTCGAATTTCGGAGAATTACTTCCGGGTACTTGTGACCGCTGACTATAAATGATAAAAATAAAAAGGCTAAAAAACAACTATTTACCTGGATCTATCATTTGAAAAGGATACAAAAAATTCCGCTGTAGAGATTAGTATCATTTTTAATGCACCTTGAATCGCCTCACGTAACAGTAGTTGGAGGCAGCACTGATGGACGCGTCACCGCGGCCTGTCGGAAGTTGCACAGGCCACGGTACCGAACAGCTTGCTCGATGCGCCCCTAGCCAGCGCTGATGTTGCCACAGAAAATAGGACGGCTGCCGTCTGCCGGGCTGGTGCGAACGAGCAAGGCATATTCACCCTTGGTCAGTTCGTTCAGCGCCACCGGTGCCTGAGCCCAGTACTGGGTTCGCGACGCTAGCGATGGATAATCGACACTGTTGGCCTGATGGGTCTTGTACGCCGGTTGTGCGCCCAAATGCTGGCACGAGCCAGTATAGATAGCTGTGTCAATGCGGCTAGGTATGGCCAAGTCGTGGGGGACACCACCGATGGTAAGCCAGATGCTGGTTTGATTGCCCACCGGACTAAGGTTGGCTCGAGCGATATGCTCAGCGTTTAGCGGGGTAGCCTGCAAGGGGACATCAACAATTTCAGTTCTGTTCGCACAACCTGAAATCGCCCCTGCCACTACTACCAACGCCAGCCAAGATGTTCTGTTCATCACAGATCTCCTGATTTGAGGTGCGTTGATTTCATCCCCCTTGTGGAGTTTAGTGGCTTGTTCCGTGTGCGGGATCGAACTGATGGATGGTGTGTAAAAACGCATTCGTGCTACGGCGGTGCAAAGCGCCGACGGCCGTTTGATGGGTGATTTCGTGACATACGTTGAAAAGGAAAATCCATATTTAGTTGCGTTTGTAGTTGCCAATCATGCACGTGAAAATATGGGTAAGTGTTGCTGTGAGTTGTGGCTCTGTGGTTTCAGGGTTGTACCACTGTGATTGCCCAAATAGAATGGTGACTGCTGTATTTGTGAGTGGGCAAATTTCGCCATTAAACGCTTCTTTCTTGTTGTGCTCATGAGTGAAAAAGGTGCTTATAAGTGATGAGTATCTGTTTTTCAGCTGAATAACCCGGGCCTGCTGTTCTTTATTAAGATTCGCAAACTCGCTGGTGATCAAAGTCAGCTTGTGTTTTTCTTTAAAATTGAATTTGACGAAGGCCTGAATAAATAAATTGAGTCGCTCGCAAGGTCTTCGTGCATTATTCATTCGACACTTCGTTTCCTGCAATAAATCCAACAAGCCGGACTCTATGAGCTCGAACAACAAGGCTTGTTTGTTATCGATGTGATGGTACAGCGATCCGGCATGTAAACCCAGGTAGCTCGCCAGATCTCGCAAGCCGACTGCCTGAAAGCCACGAGTGGCAAAGAGTTCCACCGCAGCGTCAAGAATTCGATCGCGAGCGCTTTGTATTGAATTGGTTGATGAGAGGGTAGTTTGCATGTCGATTCGTCTACTGGAAAATGAGAGCGTGTCTCCTACGCGTCGTAGATTGATGCAGGTTCATACATCTCCCGGACACGCGCGTGCCGCAACGCTCGGAATGAAAGTACTTTCACCATAGGACTGGGCTCAGCTTAACCCCCGTGGCCATAACCCGTTCTGGACGCATGGTTTGCGGTGCGCATGAGCAATAGCACTGAGCAAATTACCGGCAGGTTCACCAACAGCAGCGCATATCGCAGTGACTCGTGGCCAAACAGAGGAAGCAACATATCGCTGAACAAGCCGGTTATCAGTGGCCCGATGCCCACACCGAGCAACGTGCTGACGATGGTTTGCAGAGCCATGGCGGTACCGCGTCGACCGGGTGGCACCAGTTGGGTGACGAGGTTGTAGGACGGGGCGACCCACCAGACGGCAAAGAAGGAATAAAGCGCGCACCAGAGCATGGCGGTTGGAATCGGCACGTCACCCAGGCGTACCAACAGGGAGTCGGACCAGAGCAGATAGGGGATCAGCGCACAGATGGCCGCCAAGTGGCCGAATATCGGAATCGAAACTTGCCAATGTGGATTGCGACGGCACAGGCGGTCACTCAACCAGCCACTGAACAAACCACCGATCCCGGCCGAAGTACCGCAGATCACCCCCGCCAGCAGTCCGGCGTGTTGCAATGACAGGCCGTGGGAGCGCACCAGGAAGCTGGTGTTCCACATGCCAATGGCATAGGAGCTGAGCGTGGTCAGTCCTCCTGCGAGGATCAGGCAACGATAGGCCGGCAACGCCCAGAGCTTGCGTGCTTCAACGCCCATGCCCAGCAGGGCAGGCGGCGTGTGGGGGTGTGGCGTAATGTCCCAACGACCACGCTGAGGGTCGCGCACGACAAAGGCTAGGATGGCGCTGAACACCAGCGCCGGCAGACCTAGGGCAATGAATGCACTGCGCCAGCCGTAGTGCTCCACCACCCAGGCGCCGATGCTTAACCCGATAATCGAGGAAAAGGTCGGTGCGGCGGTAAAGCAACTGATGGCAAATGAACGTCGTTGTGGTGGATACAGGTCAGCAATCAACGACAGCGAAGCCGAAGTCGTCGGCGACTCGCTCACTGCAACCAGCATGCGCGCAAAGGCCAGCGCAAGGAAACTGCCGGCCAAGCCGCAAGCCATTGTCGCCACGGCCCAGAGGAGACAAGACATTGCAAGCAGGCGTATGCGCGGCATGCGGTCCACCAGCCGACCCGCTGGCAGCCCCATGAGTGCATAGACTGCCGCGAACGCCAATCCCGAGATCAACCCGATGGCGGTGTCGCTGACTGCGAATTCGGATTTGATCGGTTCGACCATGACAGCCAGTATCTGTCGCCCGACGAAATTGTCGGCAAACACCATGGCCAGCAGCAATAGTAAGCCGTGGCTGCCCCAGCCGACCCTGGCGGGTGACAACAAACCTTCGCGGGCAGTCACCGTGGTGCCCACAGATCAGGCAGGCCCGGGTCACTCACGACGATCAGGCGCTTGAGCAAGACCTTCAAGGCTTGAGCGTCGGCCGCGCCGAGTTTGACCGCGAGGTCTTCTTCTACGGCCTTGGCCAATGCCAGTTGATGCAGCGAAACCTCGCGCCCCTGGGCCGTGAGGACAAACCGTAATGAGTCTGCCGATCCCTCGAACGCGACCAGGCGCTGGCGTTCGAGAAAACGCATGCTGGCCAGCGAGACTTCGCGGCCAGTGTAGTTAACAAAGGTGTTGATTTCCTCAAGGGTCAGGTTGTCGCGGATACACAAAATCGAAAGAACAAAAAACGTCTGTTCGTCCAACTGCTGGCTGCTCAGTAGCTGGCGCAGGACGTTCAGGACCTGATAGTGCCCACGCCCCAGCAGGTAACCGAGCAAGTCCTCGGTGTAGCTGCATTCCGGTGGCGGCGGGGTGGTAGCCAGTCGCAGTTCGCTGCGTGGCTTGCGCGTGGCCAGAGCGTATTGGCCACTCTGGAACGCCAGCGGCGCGCGGTCGCTGTGATCGAAGGCGAGAACCTCACCGACAAAGATCACATGGTCGCCGCCTTCGTACTGGAACGCCGTGCGGCACTGGAAGCGCGCGGTGCAATCTTGCAGTAGCGGTGCCTCGCTGATGCCATTGTCCAGTTCGATCTCGGCGAACTTGTCCTCGCCCTGGGTGGCGAAACGTCCCGACAGTGTCTCCTGCTCCGTGGACAGCACGTGCACGTTCCAATGCTTGCCGCTGCTGAAGATCGGCAGACTGCGTGCTTGCTTGGAGAGACTCCACAGCACCAGCGGCGGGTTGAGCGACACCGAGTTGAAACTGTTGGCAGTGATGCCCACCGGAGAGCCGTCTTCGGTCTGGGTGGTGATGATAGTGACCCCGGTGGTGAACGTGCCGAGCGCGGCACGAAATGCCTGGGGATCGAAGCTGATGTTTTGCATTGCCATGACTGGCCTCATGGAGTGGAGTTTTCGTTTGGCCAGTATTAGGCGTTTGCAGGTGCTGAACATCGTCTCAACGGACTAACACTAATGCAGGGCCTCGTCCGATTGGACGAGGCGGCGCAGGTGTTCGCAAGGCTAGGGTGGCGCCTGGCGCATGGGGCGCTTAATGGCCATTGAGCCAACCTGCAAGGGGAAAACAATGAGTTCAGCCACGTCTTGCGTCGAAGACCTTTCCAGCCTGCTGGCGCGACAGAAGAGCGCCTTTGCCAGTGCCGGGAGTGTCAGCGCCGACACCCGCCGCCAGCGACTCCAGCAAGTGATCGACCTGTTGGTCCACAACCATGCAGCATTGACCGCGGCGATCGACCAGGACTTCGGCGGGCGGCCTGCCGGTTTCTCATTGATGAATGACGTGCTGGGCGCACTGGCATCGCTCAAATATGCCCGCGATCATCTGCAGGCGTGGATGCAGGACGAGCCGCGCCAGATGTTCAGCCCTTATGATCAACTCGGCGCCACGGCCTGGGTCATGCACCAGCCCAAGGGCACGGTGGGCATCCTCGGCACCTGGAACGCGCCGTTGTACACCTTGTTCAGCCCATTGGCATCCGCTCTGGCAGCCGGCAATCGGGTCATCCTGAAGCCTTCGGAGGTGGTGCCACGCACCGCGCAACTGGTGGCGGATCTGTGCGCCGAACACCTCGACTCGCTGGTTGTGGCGGTGGTCAACGGTGGGCCGGTGCTGGGCGAGGCGTTCAGCAGTGAGCCCTTCGACCACCTCGTGTTCACCGGCAGCACGGCGATTGGCCGGCGGGTAATGGGCAACGCTGCGAAAAACCTGGTACCGGTCACCCTGGAACTGGGCGGCAAGTCGCCCGTGATCGTCTCGCGCAGCGCCGACCTGAACAAGGCAGCGTTCAGTATCGCGGCGGGCAAGGCCAGTAATGGCGGGCAGATTTGTATCAATCCGGATATGGTGTACGTGCCCAAGGTCTCGCTCGAACCGTTCCTCCAGGCGCTGCGCCGTGCTTATTGCGACCTCAACCCGACAGTCGCCGGCAACACGGATGTGGTGGCGGTGGTCAACCAGCGTCACCTGGACCGAGTCGAAGGCCTGATTGAGGATGCGCAACTGCGCGGCGCGCGCATCGAATGTCTGCCCGAACCACTGGCTGTAAATGTCCTGGACCGTCGTCGTCCACTGCGGGTGGTGATTGATCCGGCCCCGGAGAGCCTGATCATGCACGAGGAAATCTTCGGTCCGGCCATTGTCGTGCTGAGCTATGACGACCTCGATCATGTCATCGTTGAAATCAACGGCAGGCCGCGTCCACTGGCGCTGTATTATTTCGGCGAGGATGCACGAGAGCAACGTCACGTGCTGGAACACACCCTGTCCGGCGGGGTCACCATCAACGACGTGATGATGCACGCAGCCATGCACGATGCGCCATTCGGCGGTGTCGGCGCCTCGGGCATGGGCCATTACCATGGCCGTGAAGGATTTCTCGAATTCAGTCACTTGCGCACGGTGTTCAAGGCATCGGGCCTCGACCCGCGCCGCGAATGGGGCCTGTTGCCACCCTATGGTGAGCACTACCTGGCGGCCATGCTGGCTGGTGTCACACGCGACTGATTTCGGTGTGGGAGGGCTAGCGTTCCCGCCGGCAAGCCTGGCTCCTGCGAGGTCCTGCGTGCACGACCAAAATAACAATCATCAATCAGAGCACATTCGATACCATGGCTAACCACGAACACCCATCACTCGACTCTTCGATAACTGCTGAAACCGGCTGGCCGCGCCGCAGCGTGCTCAAGGCAGGTGCCGTGGCTGTTGGCGTCGGGCTCCTGGGGCGCTTTGCCGATGCCCGCGCGACGGGACTTTCAGCCGGCGACTACCAGAGCATGGACGCCTGGGCGATGAGCCAGGCGATCCGCAGCGGCGAACTGAGTGCCGAGGACCTGATCGCGGCGACGCTGGCCCGCTACAACGAAGTCAACCCCAGGGTCAACGCGGTGAACATGCTGCATGAAGCCTACGCTCGCACCTTACTGGCCCAGCGCCGGGCGACGGGCACTCACAATCAGGGCGCCCTAGCCGGCGTGCCGCTGCTGCTCAAGGACCTCAACACTCCTCTACAGGGCACCGTCACCAGTAACGGTTGCCGGATGTTAAAAGACTCACCACCCGCAACCCGCACCAGTACTCTGATTTCCCGTTACGAGCAGGCCGGTGCAGTGCCATTCGGCAAGACCACCTGCCCTGAGTTCGGCTTGACCACCACCACCGAATCCCTGGCATGGGGCCAGACCCATAACCCATGGAACCTGGCCATGAGCGCAGGCGGTTCCTCCGGAGGTGCAGCGGCAGCGGTGGCGGCAGGGATCGTGCCCGTGGCCCACGCCACCGATGGCGGCGGTTCGATCCGCATTCCGGCTTCGTACTGCGGCCTGGTCGGACTCAAGCCCAGCCGCTATCGCACCCCCAGCGGACCGCTGCATTTCGAAGGTTGGTTTGGCGCCAGTGTGGCCAACGTAGTCTCTCGCACGGTACGCGATACCGCGCTGTTCCTTGATGTCGGGCAGGGCCATGAAACGGGCAGTGCGTATTGGTGCCCACCACTGGTGCGTCCGTATGTAGAGGAATTGCAGCGCGAGCCGGGCAAGCTTCGTGTGGCCGTGGTGCGTCAATCGCTGACCGGTGCGACGCTTGATCCGGCGATTGCCGCCACCCTGGAGCAGACCATCAAGCAACTGCTGGCTTTGGGGCATGAGATCGACGAGTTGACGCTCAACGTCGATCCGCGACAGTTGTTCGGTGCCCATGGCATGGTGATAGGTACCGCGGTGCGGACCCTGGTCCACGACCGTGAGCAGGTGCTAGGAAGGGTTGCCACGGCGGAGGACCTGGAGAAAATCACCATGGTCAACCTGGAGCGTTCGAAGGGCACCAGTGGCGAGGACCTGTACCGCGCCCGCCAATCGTTCGAGAGTATCGGCGCAACCATGGAGCAGCACTTCGACCGCTTCGATGTGATCCTGTCGCCCGTCACCGGCAGCCTGACCCCAAAACTCGGCCTGTTGTCCCTGGACCAGCCTTGGGACAGCTATGCCCACAATGCCATGGGCAGCGCCGGCTTCACGGTACTGGCCAACGTCAGTGGTCAACCGGCTATCTCCCTGCCGCTTGGCCAGAGCGATGACGGCCTGCCGGTGGGCATGATGTTCACCGCTCGTCTGGGTGGCGAAGACGTGTTGCTGCGCCTGTCCAGCCAGCTGGAACAAACGCATCCGTGGGCCGCCCGACGCGCCACGCTGTAACCGCCTGATGATCGTCCCCACGCGCCTGGGGATGATCATGTCCCTACAAACGAACCAGGTGCCGCGGTGTATTTGTTTGCGGGCAAGCCTCAAGCGTTATCACCCCTAGTCCACTTTGACGATGAACCCATTCCCCCGCAGCCCTGATCATGGGCTGCACTCCGCCAGCGCACCCGCAGCGTCGTCGGCGGTTTCTTTCTGACCTCAGCTAATGGCATAACAACAATGACGGCTCAAGTTCAGTCTCAGACCCACTATGACGTGATCGTCGTCGGTTCGGGCGCAGGTGCGATGACTTCGGCGGTGTTCCTCGCCGACCAGGGGATGCGCGTGCTGGTGGTGGAAAAAAGCGACCAGTACGGTGGCACGTCGGCGATCTCCGGCGGCGGTATCTGGATCCCGAATAACCACTACTTCGCTCGCATGAACGGCAACGACAGCTACGCTACGGCCCTGACCTACCTGCAAGCGGCGGCGGGCGAGCATGTCGATGACACGCGCCTGCGGGCCTACCTGGACAATGCGCCGAAGATGATCGAACAGCTCACCCGAATCAGCCGGGTGCGCTACGCGGTAGCGGCCAAATACCCTGATTATTATCCGCACCTGCCGGGAGCTCTGGCTGGTGGACGGACCCTGGATCCGGAGTTCTTCGACACCAGCCTGTTGGGTGAGGAGCTGTCGAACCTGCGCAAACCGTCGCCTTCAACCCTGCTGATGGGGCGCATCGCCTGGACTGCGCGCGATGCGCATAAGGCAATGGCCCGCAGTTTCGGCTGGCGCTTGCTGATCATGAAGTTGATGCTGCGTTATAAGCTGGACTTCAAATGGCGACGCAAAAGCAAGATGGATCGCCGCGCATCCCTGGGCAGTTCGTTGGTGGCCTCCCTGCGCCGCTCGCTGATGGACCGAGACGTACCGCTTTGGCTCAACACCGATTTTTCCGGCCTGATCACTGACAACGGACGGGTCAGCGGTGTAACCGTGCGGCGTGATGGTGCCGAGTTGCAACTGCATGCCCGCCTGGGGGTGATCCTGGCTTCTGGTGGTTTCGAACAAAACCAGCTGCTGCGCGACCAATACCTGCCCAAACCAACTCGCAAGGCATGGAGCGCGACGCCACCAGGCAACAACACTGGTGCGGCTCTACAAGCCGGTATGGCTCAGGGCGCAGCCACCGCTTTGTTGGATTGGGCCTGGTGGGCGCCGACCATTGCTGTGCCGGGGGAAGACAAGCCCCGGGGGATCTTTGCCGAACGTGCGTTCCCCGGCGCTATCGTCGTCAATGGCCTGGGGCAGCGGTTTGTCAATGAAGCGGCGCCGTACCTGGAATTCGTCGATGCCATGCATCGGGACAACCAGAATACCGGCGGGAAAACGGTGCCAGCCTGGGTGATCTTCGACGCCCATTTCCGTTTCAACTACGCCATGGGCCCGTTGATGCCCGGTCAGGTCATGCCTGACAGCCGCCTGCGCAAAGAGTGGCTCAATAACCTGTACTGGAAAGCCGACACCCTGGGCGGCCTGGCCCGGCAGATCGGCGTCGACACTGCAGGGCTGGAAGCCACCGTCAGCAAGATCAACAACTATGCAGGCACCGGTGTGGACCTCGACTTCGCCCGTGGTGGAAATGTTTTCGACCGTTATTACGGCGACTGCAACATCAAGCCCAATCCCTGTCTCGCGCCGCTGCGCAAAGGCCCGTATTACGCCATGCGCCTGGACGCCGGGGACATCGGCACCAAGGGTGGACTGTTGACCAACGAGCACGCACAAGTGGTGCGCGATGACGGCACGAGCATCGCCGGCTTGTACGCCATCGGTAACTGCTCGGCGTCGGTGATGGGCACCAGCTATCCGGGGGCCGGTGGCACTCTGGGACCGGCGATGACCTTCGGCTATGTCGCCGCCAACCACCTGGCCAGTCAGCGTTAGGAGGCTATATGTCAATGTCCGATAACATCCCCAGCACCGAAGTGCTGGCGCCCTTGCAAGTGGCCGATAGCAACAGCGTGACCTGGGACGAACAATGCGATGTGCTGGTCGTCGGCTGGGGGGCAGCCGGTGCCTGCGCCGCTCTTGAAGCTCGCGCTCATGGCGCCGATGTGTTGATTGCCGACCGCTTCACCGGCGGCGGTGCCAGCGCCAAGAGCGGCGGGGTGGTATACGCCGGTGGCGGCACTCGCCATCAGCAGGCTGCGGGCTTCAACGACAGCCCCGAAGCCATGTTCGATTACCTCAAGCACGAAACCCGGGGCGTAGTCAGCGACGACACCCTGTGGCGCTTTTGTTCCGACAGCGTGAGCAACCTGCAGTGGCTGGAAAGCCACGGCGCGCCCTACGCTCACCAGATGCCACCGGGGGGTAAGACCTCGTATCCGCCGGATGGCTACTTCCTCTATTACTCAGGTAACGAGTTGGTGCCCACCCACGGCGGTCCCTTGTCCCCCGCACCACGGGGACATCGCACCGTGGGCAAGGGCCAGTGCGGTGCGGTGCTCTATGCCCACCTCAAGGCCGCGTGCTTGAAAGCCGGGGCCCGACCGCTGTTGCAGGCGACGGCGCGCAGACTGGTAATTGATCCCCAAGGGCGGGTGCTGGGTGTCGAGTTGTGGTGCCTGCCCGAAGGCAGCAAAGAGGCTCAGTTGCATGCACGACTGGCCGCCCGCGCCGAACGCTTGCAGAACTTCGCCGCCGGCTATTGCAAGAAACTGCGCCAGAAGGTTTGCCAGCTCGAACGTGATTTCGCCCGGCCACGGCGGGTGCAGGCGCGCAACGGGGTGATTCTGAGTACCGGTGGCTTCATCTTCAATCGCCAGTTGATCGAGCAGCACGCGCCGAAGTTCCGCCGCAACTTCAAGGTCGGTGCCACCGGCTGTGATGGCAGCGGCTTGCGCCTGGGCGCCAGTGTCGGGGGCCAGGGTAGCGGGCTTGAGCGGGTATCGGCGTGGCGCTTCATCAACCCGCCGTACAGTTGGCATAAAGGCGTCGTGGTCAATCGCGAGGGACGGCGCTTCTGCAATGAGGAAGTCTACGGCGCCACCCTGGGTCAACCATTAATGGAAGAGCAGGGCGGCAAGGCGTGGCTGGTGCTGGATGCGCCGCTGCGCAAGAAGGCCATTCGCGAAGCACTGTTTGGCGGCTATTGGTGGTTTCAGAGTTTTCCGGCCCTGGCGCTGATGCTGTTCAAGGTGCGCAAGGGCAAAAGTCTCAGCGAGTTAGCCAGTGCGACGTCCATGGATCCCAACGTGTTGCGAGCTTCGGTGCTGGCTGCCAACGCCGCCGCCCGTGGCGAGGCGCCGGAGCCGTTCGGCAAGTCCGAGGGCGCACGTCAAGTGCTTGAGCAGGGGCCTTTCTATGCCTGCGATATCTCCGTGACCAACCCGGTGTTCCCACTGGGAGCCCTGACCCTGGGCGGTTTGCGCGTGGATGAGCGCAGCGGCGCGGTGCTGGATCAGCAGGGGCAAGCCATCGGTGGCTTGTACGCGGCCGGGCGCAGTGCCCTGGGGATTCCTTCGCACTTGTACATCAGTGGCCTGTCTCTGGCCGACTGCGTGTTCTCCGGTCGTCGTGCCGGCGCCGCCGTCGCCCGCCCACACGGCCAGCAACCCCATGCGACCCACACACGCGAGATGACATGATGACCCTCAATCACCACAACACACACGGCCGAGTTCACGGCAAGGTCGCGCTGGTCACCGGCGGCGCCAAGGGTATTGGCGCTGCCAGCGTGCGGCTGCTGGCGGCAGAAGGTGCCCAGGTGCTCATCAGCGACCTGGACACCGAGGCAGGTCAGGCCCTGGCGGCTGAAATCGGGCCGACTGCAGAATTTATCCGTCACGATGTCGGCAGCGAAGACGAGTGGCGCCAGGTCATCGACCATGTGCGCGAGCGCTACGGTCGTCTGGATATCCTCGTCAACAACGCCGGCATCCTGATCTGCGGCTCGATTGAAGAAACCAGTCTGGCGCAGTGGCACAAGGTGATGCAGGTGAATGCCGACAGCGTATTTTTGGGCTGTCGCGAAGGCATCGCTTTGATGAAGGACAGCGGCGGTTCGATCATCAACCTGTCGTCCATCGCGGCTCTGGCCGGGCGGGACGATTACCTGGCTTACAGTGCCTCCAAGGGGGCTGTGTCGGCGTTGTCGCGTTCGGTGGCGGTGCTTTGTCGGCGGCGCAAATACCGCATCCGTTGCAATACCCTGCACCCGGATGGCGTGCTTACCGATATGACCCGCGGCGGCTTCCCCGAGGGCGTCGACCCGAACCGCCTGACCATCGACAGCGATCCGATGAACCGCATGTGCCGGCCCGAGGACGTGGCGGCCAGCGTGCTCTTCCTGGCTAGTGACGAGGCTCGGGCGATCAATGGTGTCGAGTTGCGCATTGATAGTGGTCAGATGGTGATGAGTATCTGAGGCCTTGCTCCCACACAAAACCCCTGTGGGAGCGAACCTGCTCGCGGAGGCCGCGGGTCAGCCAACAGCGATGTTGAATGTGCTGGCCCCATCGCGAGCAGGCTCACACACAGGTTTTGTGCCTGATAGACGAGCGCCTAGTACCCTTCGAACTGCGCCGGGCGTTTGTCGATAAACGCCTGCATGCCTTCCTTCTGATCCCGTGAGGCAAACAGCAGGGCATTAGCCTTGCGCTCCAGGGCCAGGCCGGCTTCCAGCGGGGCGTCCATGCCGGCCAGAATGACTTCCTTGATCTGCTCGGCTGCCAGGGAAGGCATCGCCGCGATAACACGCGCCAGTTCCAGAGCGTGGATCTGCACCTGGTCATCGTCCACCAGATCGCTGACCAGCCCGGCGACCCAGGCTTCCTCGGCGCTGATCGGTTGCCCGGTGAGCGCCATGCGCATCGCCTTGACCTTGCCCACGGCTCGCACCAGCCGTTGCGTGCCGCCGATGCCGGGCATGATGCCGATGCGGATTTCCGGTTGACAGAAACGCGCGCTGCGCCCGGCGACGATCAGATCAGCGTGCATCGCCAGCTCGCAACCACCGCCATAAGCGTAACCGCAGACCGCCGCGATTACCGGTTTCGGGCAGTGCTGGATCGGCCCCCAGACCCGCTCGGTGTGACGCTTGTAGATATCGATGGCGCCGACCCCGGCCATGCTGTTGATGTCACCACCGGCCGCGAACACTTTGTCACCGCCCGTCAGCACGATGCAACGGATCTGCGGATCAATCGCCAGCTCACTGAAATGACGCGACAACAGCGCCTGCAATTCCAGGCTCAGGGCATTGGTCGTCTGGGGACGATTGAGCCGCAGCAGGGCCACACCCGGCAGTGGGCGTTCGAGCAGAACCGGTGCAGCGGATGAGTCGGACATGGGCATTTTCAAAGACCTGACAAGGTGTGAATGGCCGCCAGTGTCCTGTTCGTGAGGTTAAATTTTCATCGTCCGTTCAGACGTAGTTTGGCCCGCAGTTCATCCCTAGAGTGACCCTTGTCAGTAGAAAAAGGAGCACATGATGGAACTGCATTCGGGGCTTGATTATAACGGCAAGGTGGTGCTCGTTACCGGTGGCACCAGGGGCATCGGCGCGGGTATTGCACTGGGTTTCCTGGCCGCCAACGCACGTGTGATCGTCTGTGCTCGGCGCGAACCTGAACGGGTACCGACACTGGGTAGCAAGAGTGCGTCCTTCATTGCCGCCGATGTGCGTGACCACGATTCCCTGCAACGACTGTTCGCCACCATCGAGCGTGATTTCGGACGCCTCGACGTGGTGATCAACAACGCCGGGGGCAGCCCAGCCGCCGACGCAGCCACGGCCTCGCCCAGGTTTCATGAAAGCATCATCGGTCTGAATCTGATCGCGCCACTCAACGTCGCCCAGCACGCCAACCGACTGATGCAGGCACAGGTACAGGGTGGCTGCATCATCTTTATCGGCAGCATCAGTGCGCTGCGCTCCTCGCCAGGCACTGCCGCTTACGGCGCGGCCAAGGCTGGGGTGCTGGCGTTGGTGCAATCGCTGGCAGTGGAGTGGGGCCCAAAGGTGCGGGTGGTCACGGTCAGCCCGGGGCTGGTGCTGACCGAGCAAGCGCACCTGCACTACGGCACGGAGGCGGGTATCGCCGCCGTATCTGCCGGCATTCCGGCTGCACGCATGGCGGTGGCCGAAGACATTGCCAACGCATGCCTTTACATCGCATCACCGCTGGCCAGTTACGCCAGCGGTTGCAACCTGTTGCTGCATGGTGGGGGTGAACGCCCGGCGTTTCTCGGTGCTGCGCAGGTTCTGCCCACCTGATCGACCTATTGCGGCGACCGGGTTCGGTGGCCGCCTTCAATGTGAAGGAGACGACTTTGGCTGATCCACAATTGCTATCCAATGTGCGCGCCCTGGTGGGGCGCCAGTACGGCCGAGTGTATGCCTGGGACGAGGTCAATGCCCCGATGATTCGCCAATGGTGCGAGGTCATGGGCGTGGACAACCCGCTGTACACCGATCCTGCTTTTGCCTTGGGCACCCAACATGAGGGCCTGATTGCTCCGCCTGCGATGTTGCAGGTGTGGACCATGGAAGGCCTGTACGCCAACAACTATCCGCCTGGCTCCACCGACGAGAACCCTTACGAGGTGCTCAAGGAAATGGAAGCTTACGGCTATGCCTCCACCGTGGCGGTGAACTCCGAGCTGAGCTTTACCCGCCCGGTGCGTCTGGGGGAAAAGCTCTACTACACCACGCGTCTGGATTCGGTCGGCGATGAGAAAACCACAGCCCTGGGTACCGGCTTCTTCGTCACCCTGGTGATGAGTCATTTCGTTGAAAAGGCTGGCGGCGACGAGCCGGTGGGCGAGTTGTTGTTTCGCGTATTCAAGTTCCGCGCGTCCAATGCCCAGGCTCCGGCCAAGGTCGAGTCGGCACCGGCCAAGGCCAAGCGTCCGCTACCGGGCATCAGCGACGACACCCGGTTCTTCTGGGAAGGCTGCGAGAAGGGCCAGTTGCTGATTCAGCGCTGCACCGCCTGTCAAACCCTGCGCCATCCGCCAGCCCCTGTGTGCATCCAGTGCCACAGCTTTGACTGGGACACCCTGCAGGCCAGCGGCCGCGCCAAATTGTATTCGTTCGTGGTGATGCATTACCCCGAAGTGCCGCCATTCGATTATCCAAACCCGATCGGCCTGATTGAACTGGAGGAGGGCGTGCGCCTGATCGCCGGATTGGTCGGCATCGAGCGTGAGCAATTGCAGATCGGCCAGCATTTACAGGTCGAGTTCCAGACCTTCGATGACCAGTTGACCCTGCCTTTGTTTCGGCCGGTAGAGGCATAGGAGCCACTATGGATTTCGAATTGAGCGAAGACCAGCGCGCCATTGCGCAGATGGCCGACGGCCTGTTTGTCGATCATTGCCATGATGACTACATGCGTCAGTGGGACACCAGCGGCGAGCCAATGATGGCGCCGTTGTGGGCGTTGTGTATCGAGACCGGGCTGCATGCCCTGGCCATTCCCGAAGAGCATGGCGGCAGCGGTCTGGGCATGACCGAGTTGATGTTGGTGCTGCAAGCCCAGGGCAAGGCCCTGGCTCAAGTGCCCTTGTGGCGTCATCAATTGGCAGCGGCGACCCTGGCCGGTTTTGGCGCCGACGATAGCGCGGGATGGGTTGCCAAAGCGGCATCAGGCGAGGCGCTGCTGAGTCTGTCTATCGATGGTTTGAGCAGTGCGCTCGGCATTGAGTTGCATGCCCGTCCTTGTGCCGAGGGCTGGTCGATCAACGGCCGGGTCGCGGCCCTGGCGTTGGGCGATCAATCCCAGGCCGCGTTGGTGTTGGTAGAAGCCGAAAGCCAGCCACGCTTGCTGCTGCTGGACCTTTCAGCGCCCGAAATACAACGGGAGTCGGCGGTGTTGACCCATGGCGAAGCGGTGGCCGACCTGCACATCCAGGGCTTGACCGTGAGCACCACGGCGATGTTACCGAGCGAGGCCGTCGCCTGGTTGGAGCTTCGCTGTACAGCAGCATTGGCGGCCTTGCAATTGGGCGTCAGCGAAGAGCAAATCCGTCGCACCGTGGCCTATGTCAGCGAACGCCGGCAGTTCGAGCGCAGCATCGGCAGCTTCCAGGCGGTGCAGATGAGCATGGCCGACACCCATATCGCCGTCGAAGCCTTGCGCACCGTGCTGTGGCAACTGGCCTACCGCATCGATGCCGGTCTGCCTGCGCCCAGCGAAGCCCTGGCCACCGCGTGGATGGCCTGTGAAGCGGGGCATCGCATCGGCCATGTCGCACAGCACGTGCATGGCGGCATCGGCGTCGACCTGACGTACCCGATTCACCGTTTTCTCTACTGGAGCCGCGGCCTGTGCCTTGCCCTGGGTGGTTCGGCGGCAAGCCTGGAACGCCTGGGCGACTGGCTCAACGATAACGACAAGCTGGGATGGAAATATGACCTCGAAGAACACCAAGCGCTTTGACGACGTGCGCCCCGGCGAAGTACTGCCGGAGCTCGCGGTGCCGATCACGGTGACCCTGATCAACGGCGGCGCAATTGCCACCCGTGACTACTTCCCCGGTCACCACGACGCGGAGGCGGCCCGTGCCTTGGGTTCGCCCCACGTGTTTATGAACATCCTCACCACCAACGGGCTGGTGCAGCGGTTCATCGAACAGTGGGCCGGGCCGCTGGCGCAATTCACCACGCTGAAAATCAAGCTCGGCGCACCGAACTACCCCGGCGACTGCATGATTTTCAAGGGCAGCGTCAGCGAACTCGACGTCGACACCCGCACGGTGGAAATCACCTTGAGCGGCAAAAATTCCATGGGTAACCACGTGACCGGCACGGTCGCGCTGGTCTTGCCCTGACAGCCGGAGAGACACAGATGACTGATTCATCGATTTCCGGGCGTGCCGCGATCGTAGGTCTAGGCGCAACCGAATTTTCCAAGAACTCCGGACGCACCGAATTGCGCCTGGCCCTGGAGGCCACCTTGAGCGCGCTCAAGGATGCCGGTATTGATCCGTCCGAGGTCGAGGGCTTCAGCTCCTACTCGGTGGACAAGGTCCCGGAGTATGAAATCGCCCGATTGCTGGGGTGCAAGGACGTCAAGTTTTTCTCGCAAGTGCCCCATGGCGGCGGCGCGGCCTGCGGACCGGTGATGCACGCGGCGATGGCGGTGGCTACCGGAATGGCGAAAGTGGTGGTGGTGTATCGGGCCATGAATGAGCGTTCCTGGTATCGCTTCGGTACCGGCAGCTACGGCTTCGCTTCGGCACCGACCTTCGACAACGTTAACTACGGCTGGTACATGCCCCACGGCTTCCATACACCGGCGGCCTGGGTCGGGATGTTCGCCCAGCGCTACATGCACACCTATGGCGCCACCTCCGAAGACTTCGGTCGAATCGCGGTGGCGGCGCGGGATTTTGCCGCGACCAACCCCCAAGCGTTTTTCCACGGTAAGCCGATCACTCTGGAAGAACACCAGGCCTCGCGCTGGATCTGCGAACCGCTGCATCTGCTCGATTGCTGCCAGGAATCCGATGGCGCCGTGGCGATGGTCATCACTTCGGCCGAGCGCGCTCGTGACCTGCGGCAGAAACCGGTGACCATCAAGGCCGGCTCCCAAGGCATCAGCCATGGACAGCAGAGCATGACCTCGTTCTACCGCGACGACATCACCGGGCTACCGGAAATGGGGGTGGTCGCCCGCGAGCTGTATCGCCAGTCCGGCCTCGGTCCCGAGTCTTTCCAGACCGCCGTGATCTATGACCACTTCACCCCGTTCGTGCTGCCACAGCTGGAAGAGTTCGGCTTTGCCAAACGCGGCGAAGCCAAGGAATTCATCCGCGCCGGGCATCACGCCCGTGGCGGCAAACTGCCGATCAACACCCACGGCGGGCAACTGGGCGAAGCCTATATCCACGGCATGAACGGGATCGCCGAAGCGGTGCGCCAGGTGCGTGGTACGGCGGTCAACCAGGTGGCGGATGTGCAGAACGTGCTAGTCACCGCCGGCACCGGCGTACCCACCAGCGGCCTGATTCTCGGCGCAGCGTAAGGAGCAGCAGATGTTCGTCGACCTCACTCCCGAACAACATGCCCTGCGCCACAAGGTGCGGGACTATTTCCAGACCCTGATGACCCCGGACATGCGCGAGCAGTTGCGGGGCAAGGAAGGCGGCGAGCTGTTTCGCCAGACCACCCGCCAGATGGGCCGCGACGGCTGGCTCGCGGTCGGCTGGCCAAAGGCTCATGGCGGCCAGGGTTACGCCGCCACCGAACAATTGATCTTCTTTGAAGAAGCCAACATCGCCGGTGCGCCACTGCCGTTCGTGACCATCAGCACCGTCGGCCCGGCCTTGATGGCCCATGGCAGCGAGTTGCAGAAAGAGCGATTTCTGCCTGGGATCGCCGCGGGCGAAATCATGTTCGCCATCGGTTATTCCGAACCCGACGCCGGTAGCGATCTGGCCGTGCTGAAAACCAGCGCCCGCCAAGACGATGAAGGCTTCCTGGTCAATGGCAACAAGCTGTGGACCTCGGGTGCCGAGTCGGCCGATTTCGTCTGGCTGGCGGCCCGTACCGATCCTACCCAGGCGCGGCACAAAGGCATTTCGCTGCTGATCGTCGATACCACGACGCCAGGCTTCTCCCACACCCTGATTCCCACCACCAGCATTCCGACCACGGCGACCTACTACGACAACGTGCGGGTGCCCAACGAGATGCTGGTGGGCGAGTTGCACGGTGGCTGGAAGATGATCACCTCGCAACTCAACCACGAACGCCTCGGCCTCGGCACCTGGTCGGACAAGGTCGTGGCGCTGTTTCGCCGGATCTACCTGTGGGCGCGGGTCCGTGACGAACAGGGCCGTCGAGCGATGGACAAGGCCTGGGTGCGCAGCTCGCTGGCCGAGTGTTATGCGCGCCTGGAGGCGATGCGCTTGATCAATATGCGCATCGCCGCTGACCTGGAGCGCGATCGCATGGACGTGGCGCTGAGTTCGACCACCAAGGTGTTCGGCTCGGAGTCGGCCATCGAGATCCTGCGCAAGCTGGCGGCGATCCTCGGCGCCAATGGCTCGATGCGCAGTGGCTCGGCGGCGACCCTGCTGCAGGGCGAGCTGGAATTCGAGTTGCGCAGTTCGCCGACCCTGACCTTTGGTGGCGGCACTAACGAGATCCAGCGCGAGCTGATCGCCCAGTTTGGCCTCGGCATGCCGCGCACCCAACGCTGACGCGGGTCCATCAAAAACAAAAACCGTACTCGCCCCGGATCCGGGGCGGGTCGAAGGGGACTTTCATGAGCACTATCGAGCAATTTCGTCAGGACACCCGTGCCTGGCTGGAGGCCAACTGCCCGCTGTCGATGCGCAGCGGCATGGCTGAAGGCGATGTGGTGTGGGGCAGTCAGAACCCGCAGTTTCCCTGTGAGGACGCGCGCCTGTGGTTCGAACGCATGCGCGACAAGCGCTGGTTCTGCCCCGAGTGGCCAGAGGAATACGGCGGAGCGGGCCTGAGCGACGAACAACTGGCGGTGCTGGAAAGCGAGATGCGCCGCATCAAGTGCCGGCCGCCGCAGATCAACCTCGGTATCTGGATGCTCGGACCTGTGCTGCTGGCCTTCGGCAGTGAGCAACAGAAACGCGATCTGCTGCCACCCATTGCCCGTGGTGAAGTGCGCTGGTGCCAGGGTTTTTCCGAACCGAACGCCGGTTCCGACCTGGCCAGCCTGAAAATGGCCGCTCGCGATGCAGGCGATCACTTCGTGGTGGACGGCAGCAAGATCTGGACCTCCTACGGCGACAAATCCGATTGGATGTATGCGCTGGTACGCACCGACTTCAGCGCACCGAAACACGAAGGCATCAGCCTGATTGTGCTGGACATGCGCAGCCCCGGCGTCAAGCCGCAGCCGATTGATTTGATCAGCGGCAAGTCGGCATTTTGCCAAGTGTTCTTCGACGCCGTGAAAGTCCCCAAGAGCCAGTTGATCGGGCCGTTAAACGGTGGCTGGAACCTGGCCAAGTACCTGTTGCAGCACGAACGCAAGGCGATGTCGAAATTCGGTGAGTTCAGCCTGCCATCGCACTTCGACCTGCTGGCCCTGATGCGCGAGTACGTGCCGGCGCCACAGAGCCAGAGCGAACAGGCCTTGCAGGCGCGGGCCACGGCCTGCGCGATGAACGAACATGCCTACAACCTGACTGTGCAGCGCATGGGAGAAGAGGCGCGGGCCGGCGACGACATTGGTGGCCTGTTGTCGATCATGAAACTGGTACACACCGAACAGGAGCGCGATAAGTTCGAAGTGCTGCTCGATGCCATGTCCGGACATGCCTTTGGCTGGGAGAGTCCGGCGTTCAGCGAGCAGCAACAGGCGATAACCCGTTCCTGGTTGAACAGCTATGCGCTGACCATTTCTGGCGGGGCCTCGGAGATCCAGTTGAATGTTATCGCCAAGCGCGTACTGGGCTTGCCCGACGCTAAAAAAGGAGTCACCCCATGAGCCTGCGTTACAACGATGACCAGCGTTTGCTGGCCGACAGCGCCCGGGATTTTCTTGCTGGTCGAAGCCCGGTCAGTGCTCAGCGCCGGCTGCGCGATGATGCATTGGAACAGGGTTTCGATGCGCAGGTATGGCGAGACGCGGTCGATCTGGGCTGGAGTGCGATTCCGTTTCCTGAAGACTTCGGCGGCCTGGATTTCGGTTGCAAGGGGCTGGGACCGCTCTTCGAGTCCATGGGCCGTAACCTGTCCGCCATGCCGCTGTTGTCCAGCGTGGTACTGGGCGGTTCCTTGCTGCACCTGGCGGGCAATTCGGCGCAACAGACGCATTGGTTGCAAACAGTCATAGGCGGTGAACAGCGCCTGGCTCTGGCTGTGGACGAACAATCGCGCCACGACCCGAGCCGCATTGCCCTTGAGGCGAAGGCCGAGGGCGAGGGCTATCGCTTGCAGGGTGACAAGTTCTGGGTGGTCGACGGCCTGGGTGCCGATGCCTATGTGGTGGTGGCGCGCACTTGCGGGCAGCCGGGCGAGACGCAGGGCATCAGTCTGTTTCTGGTACCGGCCGATACGCAGGGTTTGACTGTCAGTGCCTTGCCGCTGATCGATTCGCGCAACAGTGCACGCCTGCAACTGGACCAGGTGCAGTTGGGCAGCGAAGCGCTGCTGGGCACCTTGGGCGAGGGCTGGGCCGCGCTGGAAACTGCGCTGGACCGTGGCCGCGCCTGCCTGGCGGCGGAACTGTTGGGGATGGCCGAGCAACTGTTCGAAACCACCCTGGAATACCTCAAGACCCGCGTGCAGTTCGACGCACCCATTGGCACCTTCCAGGTCCTGCAACATCGCGCAGCGCAAATGTACGTCGACCTGGCGCTGAGCCGCAGCGCCCTGATGGCCGCACTGGCGACCCTGGATGACGCCAGCCTCGAACCTCGGGCACGCGCTCGACTGGTCAGCCTGGCGAAGTGGAAGGCCGGCGACACGGCAATCAAAGTCGCCAACGAAGCGGTGCAGATGCACGGCGGCATTGGTGTCACTGACGAGCTGGATGTCGGCCTGTACCTCAAGCGCATCCGCGTTGCCCAGAGCTGCCTGGGGGATCGGGATTTCCATTGCGAACGTTATTCGGCCCACGCGTAGAACCTGTAGGCAGTCAACTCATGTGGGAGCGAGCCGGCTACGGGCGGCGCTCCGACGATAGCGGTGCAACAGGTGGATTGATATCGACTGACACGCCCTCATCGCGAGCAGGCTCGCTCCCACAGGGATATTCGCTTGACCGACTGACATTGGCCCAATTGCACACCTGTGGATGTGCTACCACGGCTGTTCTGGAGAAAACAAAAATGAGCATTGAACGATGGCAAACCGCGTGGCGCGACCTGATCGCCCCCGGCGCGCCGTTTGAAGTGGTGACGCCCGATGACGGCGCGCCACGTTACTTCCGTCACGCCGCGCACAACTTGATGCAGGTGTTCGACGCCGGTCGGGTTCACGGTGACCGTGAGTTTCTGGTCTGGCAATCACAACGCCTGACCTTCAACCAATTCTTCGATCAGGTCGACCGCCTGGCCGGGCAGATGGTCGCCCGTTTGGCCCTGCAACCGGGCGAGCGGGTGGCGATTGCCATGCGCAACCAGCCAGCGTGGCTGGTGGCCTTTGCCGCTATCCAGCGCTGCGGTGCAGTGTGTGTGCCGCTCAACAGTTGGGGCCTGCGCGATGAGTTGCAATACGCGCTGCAGGACAGCGGTTCGCGCCTGCTGCTGTGCGACAAAGCCCGTCTCGATACCCTGCAAGAAGATCTGGCACGTGAGCATCGGGCGACCATTGTCGTCGGTGCCCAGGACGAGTCGCTATCCGAGTACTGCCTGCGTTTCGAGGACTTGATCAGCGCCCCGGCGCAACCTGTACTCACGCTGGAAATCGATCCTGACGCGCCGGCACTGATCCTCTACACCTCGGGCACCACCAGCCGCGCCAAGGGCGCCGTGTCCAGTCACCGGGCCATCTGCCAGGCCCTGTTTGCCCTGGATTTCCAGGGCGCGTTTTGCGCCATGAGTTCGCCCGAGCGTATCGGCGTGGTTATCAACAGCGGCTATGCACCCACCACGCTTGCGGCTGTGCCGCTGTTCCATGTCAGCGGCTTGCATGCGCAGTTCCTGTCGGCATTACGCGGCGGTCGGCGCTTGATGCTGATGTACAAGTGGGACGTCGAACGTGCCATCGACCTCATTCGCGATGAGCGCTGTACCCAGTTCAACGGGGCACCGGTGATGATGCAGCAACTGCTTGCGTCCCCACGTTTTGGCGGCGAGCACACCACCAGTCTGTTCGGTCTCGGACTGGGCGGTGCAGCGTCGTCCGCCGGGGTGCTGGACAACATGCTCAAGCTCAAGCCCGACGTCATTGGCGGTGCCGGGTACGGCCTGACCGAAAGCAATGGCATCGGCGCGGCCATCGGGGGTGATCCGTTCGTGTACAAGCCGCAGACAGCGGGTTGGGCGCTGCCGATCGTCGATATTCGTATCGGTGACAGCCCTGACCAGCCACAGGTGGCGGGCACTCGCGGGGTGATCTGGTTGCGTTCCCCAACCTTGATGAGCGCCTACTGGAACCTGCCCGAAGCCACTGCGCAAAGCCTGCGCGACGGTTGGCTGGACACCGGCGATATCGGTTACCTCGACGAAGAGGAGTTCCTCCACATCACCGGCCGGGTCAAGGAGTTGATCAACCGTGGTGGCGAAAAAATTTCCGCCGCTGAAATCGAGACGTGCGTCCTCGATATGCCCGGAGTCCTGGAAGCGGCTGCATTTGCCATCGCCGACTCTCTGTTGGGTGAGACGGTGGGGCTTGCCGTGCATGGCATGGCATCGACGCTGCCCCAAGAGGCTCAAATCTGCGCATTCATCGCCGAACGCCTGGCCGCCTACAAAGTGCCGGCGCAGGTCTATCGGGTACTCGAACCCTTGCCACGCAATGCCACTGGCAAGGTGCTCAAGGCTCAACTGCAAGAAAAGTTGGGCGCATAACGCTTCCTTAGTCTTTCCGGACGATGTCGGGGCCGGCAGAACACGAACAATGGGTCTAAATCACAAAGCCTTATCAGCGAAGGAGGCATTACATGAAAATAACAAGAACAGGTCTCATGCTCGCGGTCGCAGTCACAGCCAATAGCGGGCTGATGGGTTATGCGAACGCTGCGGTGTCATCTCAGGAAGCCGCCAAGCTGGGCAAGGAGCTGACCTGTGTCGGCGCCGAGCAAGCGGGCAACGCCGAGGGCACTATTCCGCCGTACACCGGCAAGTACCTGGGGGAAGTACCGGGCTGGAATCATGTGAAATTTTCCGGTGACCAGCCGGTTGATCCCTATGCGGCGGAGAAGCCGATCCTGGTGATCACTGCGCAGAACATGGGCCAGTACGAATCGCACCTGACCGAAGGTCAGAAGGCGCTGCTGAAGAAGTACCCGACCACCTACAAGATGAACATTTACCCAGGCCATCGGGATTTCCGCTACCCGGATTACGTCTGCCGCCGTGCGATGGATAACGCGCTGCACGCGAAGCTGGTCAACGACGGTGCAGGTTTCGAAGGATTGGGCCAGGTGCCGTTCCCGATTCCAAAGAACGGTATGGAGCTGCTGTGGAACCATCAACTGCCAGCCCGTGCCTACACCGAGGAAAAAACCAGCGATCTGGCTTCGGTCCTGCCCAATGGCAGCATTGGTTGGGGACGTGCGTATGCACGTAACCTGTCACAGGCCAACTCGCCAACCGTCGAGCCCACTACGGATGGCAAGATTCAGGCCATGAGTAACAACATGACCTTAAAACCGGCCCGCGACAACGGCACACTCAGTATTGCCCATGAACCCTACAACTTCGCCGTCGAGTCGCGTCAGGCGTGGTCCTACAGCCCCTCGACCCGGCGTGTGCGACAACTGCCGGGGTATGGTTACGATCAGCCGATGATCGGCACCAACGGCACCATGACCGTCGACGAAGACCGCTTGTTTAATGGCTCACCGGAGCGCTTCACCTGGAAACTCATCGGCAAGCGCGAAATCTATAGCCCGGCCAACACCTTCAAGACCAACGCCGGGACTGTCAAGCACGCCGACATGCTGACACCCAACCATCCCAATCCAGATTTGATGCGTTATGAGTTGCGTCGCGTGTGGGTATTGGAAGCCGACTTGAAGGAAGGCTATCGCCATGTCTATGGCAAGCGCGTGCTGTTCATCGACGAAGACACCTGGAACGCGGTCATGGCCGACAACTACGACGCCCGTGGGCAACTGTGGAAACACGCCATGGTCAACTATTACTACCACCCTGACATGAGCGGCTGGCAGGCCGGTTCGCAGTTCTTCATGGACTTGAACTCCGGCCAGTACACCGGCTACGGCATGACCAATGAGTCGAAGAAAGGTCCGATCCTCAACGAAGGCAAATTCACTCCGGACCAATACACGGCAGATGCGGCGCGGGCTATCGGGCGCTAAGACCCAGGTTGTTGCAATAACAAAAGCCCCATCGGTATCCGGTGGGGTTTTTTTGTCATCCACGATCCAGTGAACCGGACACGGCGGTGTACCTGCGGCACCGTGTTATCGTTTTTCGCGGGCAAGCCTTATGCCGATCAGTTAAGCCATAACGCGATCCGTAGCAGCTGGCGAAGCCTGCGTTCGGCTGCGCAGCAGTCGCGAAATCAGACGATGCAGTGTTTCAGGAAGACCGTAAACTCAAGTTTTACGACTGCTGCGCAGCCGAACGCAGGCTTCGCCAGCTGCTACAAAAATTGCGTTGCCGCATAAATTGCTTAACTGATCGGCATTAGGGCAAGCCTGGCTCCTACGCTAACAAATGCCAACTCAAGTCCCCAATCATGTCCAGCTGCGAATAATCACGAAAGCTGAATCGCCATACCCCGTCGACACGTTCGAACTCATCAAAATAACGCCCGCTGGCGATGGGTTGGAGGGGCAGGGTGTCGGTGGCTTGCAGGACGGTGTAGCAAGAGCGAACGGTTGCGGTTCCTGCGGTTTCGTCGATCTCGATGTTGGGGTTGCTGATGATGTGCCTGGTACGGGGTGTACCGCCGGGGTAGATCTTGATTCGTTGCTGCCAGATTCCCAGCAAGGCTGCGTGATCAAGGAAGACTGGCTGGCTTTGTACCTTGATGCGGGCATGGCGGAACAGCTCTGCGGCTTCGACCAATTGACCATCGTCCAGGCATTCGGCGTATCGGTAGAGCAGGTTGCTGATGTGTATGGCGCTGATACTCATGATGATGCTCATTAAAAAGCCGCTGGAACCTGGCAAGGTTGCAGCGGCGTGGTGTTGTGGGAAAGCAGGTCAGGCAGTGGCGGCCTGGACCGGTGGGAGGAGCGGGGCGGGGTTCTGCATTTGTTGACGGTAACGCGGCAGCGCCAGAGTCAGGAACACGCTGGCCAGAACCAGCAATGACACTGACGAAGCAAGGGCATAGCGCAGGGATTCACTGCCCAGGGTGGGCACGAAGAAGTCGCTGAGCATGCCCACCAACAATGGCCCGACACCGACACCCAAGAGGGTCATGGACATCACGAAAATCGCCGTGGCCTGGGCCAGTCGTGTGGCCGGGAACAGGTGGGTGATGGCACTCAGGCAAGGTGTTGCCCACCACACACCGAAGAAGCCGAAGGCACTGTAGAACAGGAACGCTTGCGGCACGGCGATGCTGCCGATGTAGAACGCTGTGCCCTGGGGCCAGAGGAAGTACGCAAGGGCGAAGGGAATGCTGATCAGCGTGCCTAGCAGTGGTACGCCGATTTGCCAGCCAACATCGCGCCGCGCCATGCGGTCGGTGAGCATGCCGCAGACCAGGGTGCCGACGGTCGATCCGGTGCCGCCCACCACGCCCACCAGGAACCCGGCCTCTTGCAGGTTGAGGCCGTGGGAACGGATCAGGAAGCTCGGGCTCCAGGTGCCGATGGCGTAACCGGCAATCGCCGCCGCGCCGCCGGTGAGTACCAGGCACAGGAAAGAGGGCATGCGAAACAGCTCGACGAGCGTCTTGAGCCAGCCATCCTGTTGCGCCGCGACGTTGCCCAGCGGTGCTACGCGCTTGGGCGTACGCACGGTCAGCAGCAGAAGCAGGCCCAGGAAGATGCCGGGCGCGCCGATCAACAAGAAGGCGTAGCGCCAACCGTGGTGCTGGGCAATCCAGCCACCCAGGCCCAGGCCGACGATCGCCCCCAGGCTGGAGCCGAGCATCAGTACTGACAGAGCAGTGGAGCGGCGGTTCGCCGGGTACAAATCCGAGACCATCGCCACCGACGGCGCCGTGCCGCCGGCCTCACCCACGGCCACGCCGATCCGCGCCAGCACCAAGGTCAGGAAGTTGCCGGCCATGCCACAAAGCATGGTCATCAGGCTCCAGGCGATGCAGCTGAAGGCGATCACCGGCTTGCGCCCGATGCGGTCCGACAGGCGCCCCAGCGGGAAGCCGAACACAGTGTAGAACACCGCGAACGTCACCCCGGAAAGTAGGCCGATGCCGGTATCGGAAATGCCAAATTCGAGTTTGACCGGCTCGATCAGGATCGCCATCAACTGGCGGTCGATGTAGTTGAACACATAGATGCTGGCGAGCACGAAAAGCGCGTAGTGCGTTCGCCATGTCACGGGGGTGGATTGGTTCACTGCGGGTGCTCCCGGTTTTGTTCTAGTTGGCGCGATGCTCCACGTGCACTGTGTTTTTTTCATCGTCCGTTCAGACCATCTTTTTCATCCCCCTACAAGCCGACGTACACGATAGCGAACCTAGTCTTGTCGGACGATGTTTCGCTTGCGCTCACGGTCAATCATTCAGCCCATATCCGCTGCCATGTCAGCGCTTGCCCACGTTGTGGCGAGCCCTGCGACAGCCTGAAAACAATAAGAAGCTGAGGAATTGAAATGAGCGTCTTGTTCGAGCCGGTCGCCCTGGGCGAGCTTCAATTGGCTAACCGCATTGTCATGGCCCCCATGACTCGCAGCCGCGCCCTTGCCGATGCCGTACCCGGTTTCGAGATGGTCGAGTACTACCGTCAGCGTGCCAGTGCCGGGCTGATCGTGGCCGAGGGCACCGCGCCGTCTGCCTGCGGCCTGGGCTATTGTCGCACCCCGGCGATCTACAGCGACGAGCAGATGGTCGGATGGCAACGGGTCACCGAGGCGGTGCATGCCGAGGGTGGGCGTATCGTCCTGCAGCTGATGCATGTGGGTCGCGCCGCCAGCCGGCACAACAAGCCGACGGGGGCGGCCACGGTGGCACCTTCGGCATTGCGCGCACGCACCCAGGTGTTCAGCGACGCTGCCGGGCTGGTGGACACCGACGAGCCGCAGGCGCTGACCTTGCAAGGCATTGGCGAGGTCATCGAAGACTATCGCCAGGCCGCATTGAATGCGCGCCTGGCTGGCTTCGACGGTGTCGAACTGCACTGCACCAGCGGCTATCTGCCGATGCAATTCATGGCCACTGGAAGCAATCAGCGCAGCGATGCCTACGGCGGCGATGTGGCCGGGCGGGTGCGTTTTGCCAAGGAAGTGATCGAGGCCATGGCCAGCGCGATTGGCGCAGGACGTGTCGGCTTTCGCCTGTGTCCGGCAAATCCCTACAACGACATCGACGACACAGATCCAGCTGCCACGGCAGCCGCCTTGTGTGATGCCGTGGCGTCGCTGGACCTGGCCTACCTGCACATCATGCGCTCGCCACTGGCCGACCTCGATGCCTTCGCCCTGGCGCGTCGGCACAGCCCCCATGCCTTGATTCTCAACGATGGTTTCGACGGTCCTTCGGCCAGTGCCGCTCTCGCGTCGGGCGAGGGCGCTGCCGTGTCGTTTGGCCGTCACTTTATTGCCAACCCCGATCTGGTGGAGCGCTTGCAGCGTGGCTTGCCGCTTAGTCGCTTTGATCGCAAGACGCTTTATACGCCGGGCTCGGCTGGCTACTCGGATTACCCCGCCTATCAAACAATCGCCCAGGAGGTGGCGCAATGAACCTGAACGACTTGCCCCGCGTCCTGCCGACCAGCCCGGTACCACGGGAGCAGACCCAGGCGCTGCTCGATCAGCGTTCGAACGCTGCCGGACAGATAAAGCCGAAAGACCTCTATACCCTGGCCGACCGTCTGGAGCAAAGGGCGGCAGAGCAGGGCGAGCGCACGTTTCTGATTTATGGCGAGCAGACCCTGAGCTACTTTGAGGTCGATGCGCGGTCCAATCAGATGGCTCACACGTTTTATGCCAATGGCCTGCGTGCCGGCGATGTCTGCGCCCTGGCCATGGAAAACCGCCCGGCGTTCTTCTGCACCTGGTTCGGCCTGGTCAAGCTCGGGGTGGTGGTGGCCTTCATCAACACTCAGGTCATCGGCCGTCCGCTGCTGCATGCGTTGCAAACCACCGACGCCAAGGCGTTGGTGATCGGCGAAGAATGCCTGGCCAATGTGCAGGCCACTGAAGGTTTTCCGAACCTGCCGTGCTGGCTGATACGCGACACGGAAAATCCCTGGAGCGGCCCGTTGCCCAAGGGCATCGACGGTCATTTCGCTGCGCGCCTGGAGAAAGCCCCGCGAACGCCGTTTCCCCGGGACATCCGCGCGCACATCGAAGCGCAAGCCCCGACCCTTCTGATATTTACCTCGGGCACCACCGGCTTGCCCAAGGCGGCGCGCTATAGCCACATGCGTTGGATGTCCTCCGGCGATGTGATGGAAGTCACCCTGCAAGCTACCCGCGAGGACGTGTTCTATTGCTGCCTGCCGCTGTACCACGGTGCCGCAGCCACGTCGGTGACCTCTACCGCGTTGCGGGCCGGTGCCGCCATCGTGGTGCGCCGCAAGTTCAGCGTGCGTGAGTTCTGGAACGATGTGTCTCGGCATCAGATCAGCATCTTCCAGTACATCGGTGAGATTTGCCGCTACCTGCTCAATCAGCCGCTGAAAGTGGGCGAGCGCGAGCACAGCCTGCGCTGCATGCTTGGCGCCGGTCTGTCGCCGGACTCCTGGCAGCGCTGGCTGGAACGTTTCGGTCCGATCCAGGTGTTCGAGGGCTGGGGCGCTACCGAAGCCAATGCTGCAGTGATCAACGTCGACAACTATTTCGGTTCCTGCGGACGGGTGCCGGACTGGAACAAGACCAACCTGCGGCTGGTGCGTTACGACATCGAAAACGACTGCCATCCACGGGACGAAAACGGTTTCTATCAAGTCTGCAAAGTGGGCGAGATTGGTGAGGCCATGGGCTTTATCGTCGATCACCCGGACATCGGTGGCGGGCGTTTCGAGGGCTACACCTCAAGCGATGCCACCGAGAGCAAGATCCGTCGCAATGTGTTTCGCGAGGGCGATGCCTGGTGGAGTTCAGGTGATTTGCTGCGCGAAGACGCCGACGGCTACTGCTACTTCGTCGACCGCATCGGCGACACCTATCGCTGGAAGAGCGAGAACGTTTCGACGCTGGAAGTGGCGGACGCCCTGGGCGATCTGTCGGGTCTGGAGTTGATGAACATCTATGGCGTCCAGGTGCCGGGCCATGAAGGCCGCGCCGGCATGGCCGCGGTGCTGATGCAGGCGGACCAGGCGTTTGATCCAGCTGCCCTGTACGCCCTGACCGAGGTACGCCTGCCGCGCTATGCGGCCCCGGTGTTCGTACGGGTCACCCAGTCGGCAGACCTTACGGCCAGCTTCAAGTTGCGCAAGGTTGATCTGCAGCGCCAAGGCTACTGCCCGGCGCGTTGCAGTGATCCATTGTTCATCCGCGACGAACAGGCCCGCACCTATGTGCCCTATTCACTGGAGGCCCTGATGCGAGCCGGCCTGACCCCCTTCGCGGTGGCCGACTATGACTGATCTCGACGCCAACGGTCACGAACTGCGCAGCGGATTGCGTTATCCCTGGCCGCAGCCACCTGACTCCGGACAGGTGCGCGAAGTGTCGCCGGGTGTGTGGTGGCTGCGCATGCCGCTGCCGTTTCGACTTGACCACATCAACCTCTATCTGCTGCGCCATACCGATGGCTGGGTAGTGGTCGACACCGGTATGAATACCGAACAGACCCGCGAGGTCTGGGACCGGGTGCTGAATGAAGTGTGTGCCGGGCTGCCACTGCTGGCGGTGGTCTGCACCCATTTTCACTCTGATCATGCCGGGGTCGCCGCGTGGCTTTCGGAGCGTTTTCACTGCCCGGTGTACATGACAGCAAGCGAGTTCCAGTCGTTGCACGTCAGGTTTCCCGCCGATCAGCCGCCGGGCTGGGACTTCCTGGATTTCTATCGCAAGGCCGGCGTGACTGACGAACAAAGCACCGAGATGTTCGCGGTGATGAGCAACGCCCATTTCCTGCCCGCGCCACTGAACCATTACCGCCGTTTGCGCGAGGGCAGCGTACTGAATATCGGTGGCCGCGCCTGGCAGGTGGTCATCGGCCGCGGTCACTCACCGGAGCATGCCTGTCTGTATGCCGCCGATGACGGTTTGCTGATCTCCGGCGACCAGGTGTTGCCGCGCATCACTTCCACCGTCGGCGTGCATGCCACGGAGCCGTTGGCCAACCCGCTGCGCGACTGGCTCGACTCGATCGAGCACTTGCGCACTTTGCCCGACAGTGTGCTGGTGCTGCCGGCGCATGAGCGGCCGTTCTTCAATCTGCATCAGCGCTTGGATCAGCTGGAGGCCCATCACCGCGGGCATCTGGCGTTGATGCTGGCCAACTGTGACGAGCCGCGCACCGTGCTCGAACTGATGGCCCTGTTGTTTCCAAAGCTGTCAGGTCGTTTCGACGAACTGATGGCGCTTGGCGAAACGTTGGCCCATGCCAACTACCTGGTGGCCGAAGGGTCGCTGGAGCGGGAAGAGGACCGGGGGCTATATCGCTACCGGCGTGCTGTAAGGGGAGCGTGCGCTGTTGATCCGATCAAGATGTTTTGAGCGGGCGGCACGGCAGCAGAGTTGAACATTCCAGGCAACCAGCCGGTTGTCATTGAGGAGAGTCAGTGTGATCAACAAAAACAACAATAACTCTACGGTCATCGGTTCGCGCGCATTTCAGGTCAGCAGCCTGGCGGCCGCCATTGCGCTGGTGTCCACACCCGTTTGGGCCGGTGACACGATCGAGTTCGACAACGGCGCGACCGTCGACTGGTCGGTGACCACCAGCTACGGTATCGGTGTGCGCACTGGCGGTTCGAGTGATCGCTTGCTGACGATCAACGCCGATGATGCCAACCGTAACTTCGATAGTGGCAGCCTGACCACCAACCGCGTCGGCGCGCTGGGCGAATTGATCCTGCGCAAGGACAACTACGGTGCCGTGGTGCGCGGCAGTACCTTCTACGACGACGTCTACCACCGCAAGAACGATAACGATTCACCCGCCACAGTGAACAAAAACGGCAGCAACGACGAGTTCACCAGCGATACCCGTTACTACAGCGGCGGTCGTAGCAAAATGCTGGATACCTATGTGTTCGGCGGCTGGCGCTTTGACAACGACACCATGCTCGACGTCAAGGCCGGGCGACACATCGAGTCCTGGGGCGAGAGTCTGTACTACCCAGGTGTGAACGGCGTGCAAAACCCTTCCGATGCGGTAAAAGCCTCGCAGCCGGGTGTTGAAGTCAAGGAAATACTGTTGCCGGTGGGCCAGTTCTCCGGTTCGTTCCGTCTGAACCCCAGCCTGACCTTTGGTGCGTACGTGCAGTACGAATGGAAGGGCACTGAACTGCCGCCGGTAGGCAGCTACCTGTCGGGCACCGACGTAGTGGGGCCAGGGCGCGAGTTTATCTACGCCAACGGCCAGAAGGTCAACTACCTCGGTACCGACGAACCGAGTGATGGCGGCCAGTGGGGTGTGCAAATGCGCTATCGCCCGGTACCGGCGGTCGAGCTGTCGCTGTTCCACGTCAACTACCACGACAAAAACCCGGCCACCGCGCTGGTCGGCTACGACCCGTTCCCGGTTGGCAACGGCAGGTTGGCCATGGCCATCAACGGTTATCGGATCAAGTATTTCGAGGACATCAAACTGACCGGCATCAGTGCCTCGACCAAGATCGGCGATACCCAGGTCGGCGCCGAATGGTCGTACCGCGACGGTGCGCCAGTGATGGTCAATACCGGCCTTGGCGCGGTGCCGGCCAAGGGCAAGGGTCAGCAAATGCAGTTGTCGGCGATCCGTATCCTGGGGGACCGTCCCTGGGCCAGCCAGACCAGCCTGACTGCCGAAATCATCCGCGTGCAGGTCGACAGCGTCGAATCCACTTCGGCGGCACCCAACCTGCAAGGTCTAAATCTGCTGCCCTCGGTGGCAGCACTAGTGGCGCCTTCCGATGACTACACCTACAGCACCGCCGCAGGCGTGCGCACCAAGTCCTCCAGCGCCTACACCCTGGGGGCATCGTTCAGTTATCCGGGAGTTTTCCAAGGCTGGGATCTGGAAGTGCCGGTGCGCTTCTCCAACGTGTTCAGCGGCTCGACACCGATGTCCGGGAGCATCTCCGGGATACACGGCGACCGACGCCTGAGCGTGGGTACCACGTTCAAATATTTGGGCAACCTGGAGATGGGCCTGACCTACGTTGGCTATCTGGGTGAAGCCGACCCGATCGATCGTCCATTCGCCGACCGCGACTACGCCACGTTCTCGATGAAATACACCTTCTGATCGACCACTCAAGGTTCGGGTCGACTTGCTGCGCCCGGACCTTCATCACAACCTGGAAATAGCCGCAGCGTAACGCTTCGGCATGGAGGCACTATGGGGCTCAAAGGGCACGCGGCCATTGTTGGCACTGCGCAATACAAACCGGAGAAGTATTCGACCGCACCCAAGATGTTTCACCTTGAGCAAGTCGCCGACCTGGCGGCTCAGGCGCTGCGCGATGCCGGGCTCAAGGCCTCGGACCTCGACGGGCTGGTGATCAACGGCCCGCAATTTCATGAAGCCTCGGTGTTCGTACCGGCGATGGCCGCCGAATACTTGGGACTGCGCCTGAACTTCGCCGAGGTGGTGGACCTGGGCGGCTGTACCTCGGTCGGCATGGTCTGGCGCGCCGCCGCCGCGATCGAACTTGGGTTATGCCAGGCGGTACTCTGTGTCATCCCCGCGCGCATGGCGCCGTTGGGGCCAGACGAGGACGCCGGCTGGATGGCCCGGGCCATGCGCTTTGGTGGACACAGCACAGCGTTTGGCGCACCCGAAGCCGAGTTCGACCTGCCTTATGGGCACATGGGTCAGAACACCGGCTACGCGATGATTGCCCAGCGTTATGCTGCTCAGTACGACTACGACCAGCGGGCGATGGCCAAGATCGCCGTCGACCAGCGCACTAATGCCTTGGCTAACCCGCAAGCGATGTTCTATGGCCAGCCGTTGACCATCGAACAAGTGCTGGCCAGCAAAATGGTCGCCGACCCGTTGCATGTCCTCGAAATTGTCATGCCGGTGGCCGGTGGCGCCGCGATGATCATCACCAACAAGGAAGTGGCGGCGCGGGCCCGCAAGCGTCCGGCATTCATTACCGGGTTTGGCGAACACCTGGCATTCAAGTCGCCGTCCTATGCCGAGGACATGCTGAATACGCCCATTGGTCCTGCTTCTCGGCAGGCTTTTGCCATGGCCGGGCTCAAGCCTGTAGACGTCGATGCTGCACAGATCTACGACTGTTACACCATCACCACCTTGTTGACCCTTGAAGATGCCGGTTTTTGCGGCAAGGGCGAAGGCATGGCATTCGTGCGCGAACACGACCTGACCTGGCGTGGCGATTTCCCGATGAACACCCATGGCGGGCAATTGAGTTTTGGCCAGTCGGCTTCCGCCGGGGGCATGAGTCAAGTAATCGAGGCTGTGACGCAGATCGCCGGCACTGCCGGTGAACGCCAGCTAGGGCGCTGCGACAGTGTCTACGTTTCTGGCACCGGCGGCGTGATGAGTGAGCAGGGCGCATTGATACTTCAGGGAGCATAAGCACATGTCCAACAACAAACCGATGCCGGTCGCGACGCAGATCTCCGCTCCCTTCTGGGAGGGATTGAAGGCTCGCCGCCTGTTGATTCAGCAATGCAACGCCTGTGCGCACTGGAACTTCTATCCGCGCCGGCATTGCCCGGTGTGCCTGGAACACGACCTGGCCTGGCGCGAAGTCGACGGCGCCGCCACGCTATACAGCTACACCGTGACGCGCATTGCGACCTTGCCCGACTTCATTGATGAGATGCCGCAGAAACTGGCGGTGGTCGAGTTGGCCCAAGGGGTGCGCATCAACACAAACCTGGTAGGCCTTGACGAAAACGAGATCCAGATCGGCATGTCCTTGCAGCCGGTGTTTGCCGAAGTCGACGCCAAGGGCAACCGCCTGCTGCGTTTCACCGGGGTGGACAAAGATGCGGCGAGCCTTGAGTCGCTCCCCGCGCAGGACAGCGAACCGTTGCCTGCCACGTCGGTGCAACCGTCTGCCCGGCAGATCGACCTCAACGATGGGCCGGCCTTGCAAGCTCTTGTCAGCGAGCAGTTCAGCGACTGGAGCAATGTCGTGGTGGTCGACCAGGCACTGATCGATTCCTTTGCCGAGTTGTCGGGCGACGATTACTGGATCCATACCGATCCGGATCGGGCGCGCCTGCAAAGTCCGTTTGGTGGCACCATTGCACATGGCGCATTGGTGCAGGTGCTGCAGTCGCGGATGAAGTTATCGCTGGGTTTCGAAATCAGCGGTTTCACCACCCAGATCAACTACGGCTCCGATCGCCTGCGATTCCCGGCGCCGGTACCGGCCGGCTCGCGCATCCATTCGCGGGCCCGGGTGAAAAAAGTCGACCTGTCAGCCCGAGGGACCCAGTTGACCCTGGAGCTCAACACCCATGTGGTGGGGCAGGATCGGCCTTCGGTGATCAATGACCTGGTGATCCTGTACATCGCCTGATGGCAGGGCGGCTTCCACCTGCCGAAGATCCCCTGTAGGAGCCTAATACTGTTCACTTAAGTCAACGCGAACCTTGTAGCAGCTGGCGCAGCCTGCGTCGGCCGGTCCGCGCTGGGGCGTAGCAGTCGTGAAATCAAA
>NZ_AKJS01000093.1 GCF_000282215.1 Pseudomonas sp. GM21 | reverse complement strand
GGAACGCCGCCCGGAGCCGGCTCGCTCCCACAGGGGTTTTGTGTCAGACGTGGAAATAGCCGACGCAGGAGTCAAACGGCAAGCGCTTGAGCTCAATCTTGTTCAGGTCCAGCACTTCGCGCAGGGCTTTTGTTTCGCCCGGGAAGTTGCGGTAAGCGACTTCGTCCAATACCACGATCGCGCCTTTTGGCATGTACGGCAGGAAGGTTTCCAGCGCGACTTTGGTCGATTCGTATAGGTCTGTGTCGAGGATCAGCATGGCCACGACCAGGTCTGGACGGGTCTTGACCCACTCCGGCACGGTTTTGACGATGTCGCCCTTCACCAGCTCGCAACGCGGGATGCGGTTGACCGGGCGCAGCAGGTCGTTGGCGTCGATCATGTCCTGGATCAACGACTGGTCGGTGTCAGAGAACATGGTCTCGTTGACGTCGGCCGGGTCTTCTTTCTTGTCGATGCTCTGGAAGCCTTCGAAGGTGTCGAAGCCAATGATCGAACGGTTGATCGCGTACGGTTCCAGAATCATCGACAAGTGCATGTACAGCATCAGCGAGTTGCCCTTGTACACGCCGCACTCGATGATCGCGCCCGGTACTTCAGCGACTTTCTTGAACAGTTCCATGCGCGACAGTGCAGCGGTCACGCCGATGCGGTTGGCGAACACGAACGGGGCGTCGGCCACGTATTCGGCATCGACCCGTTTCAGAACGTTGGCACGGGTTTCGTTGTACTGGGCCTCGGCAGGCGTGATGCGACGCTTGGTCATTGCTGGATTCCTTGGAAATTCGAGAAGTCGTGGGCGTGGAAATAGTCTTTGAAACCGGCGCCGACGTCAGGGCAGGCGCTGTCGACGTTGATCGCGCCACGCTTGTGCTTGAGGTCATCGAGGTGCATCAGGCGGAAATCCACGCTGAAGCGGGTTTGTTCGGTGTGGTTGGCGACCGTGCCGTGCAGGTGCGAGCCGGAGAAAATCAGCATCTCACCGGTGTTGCTGGCAATGCGTACTTCAGACGCGGTATTGATCGCCTCCAGCGGCACCGGGTGCACGCGGACTTCCTCCTTGAGGTTGTCCTTGGCCTTGTGCCGCTGGTTGTTGATCCAGTCGTTGAGGCTCCATTCACTGGAAGTGTTCTTCACCGGCACGTCAAAGTAGCCGGCGTTGATCATCATGGTCTGGTCGGGGCGGATAGTGTGCACCGGCATCCAGGTGTTGATCTGGCAATCGACGCTGCCGTACCACGTGTCGCGATGCGGTTTGTACGCGTAGCTGACACCGGCATGCAGGTAGTCATAGTTGGGCACCACGCGAATGCGCGGCACGTCGAAAATGTACTCGCGCGGGTCGACACCGATCTCGTCGATAAACGACAGGATCAAATCCTTGGCGCGCTGGCTATTGGTGAACTGGCCCTTGAGGCGCGTCACCAATACCACGAATTCTTCCACCGGCATCAGCGTGTGCAGGGCCTGGTGGTTGGTCTCGCCGTCGAAAGCGGCGGTGATGCTGTCCTGAGCGAACGCACACAGCTCTTTGGCCGCCCGCAGCTGAGTGTTCAGGAAGATGTCGCCGGCGTAGATAGCTTCTTTGAAGTCAGCTTTTTGCTGAAGCTGATTGATATACAGATTCACGATTCCACTCCTGAATGCATCGAGTCTCCTAAGAGTCGGCAACACGTTAGCAAACTGAAGTGCCAACCGGCGGGTGGTCGCTCAATAAATGCGTAAATGCCTGTTTTTGCGACGAAATGCTTTTCGCACAGGCAAAAAAATCCCTGTAGCAGCCGGCGAAGCCTGCGTTCGGCTGCGCAGCAGTCGTAAATCCTGTGCACGCGGTTTGTCTGATGTACCACGCGTTATGGTTTACGACTGCTGCGCAGCCGAACGCAGGCTGCGCCAGCTGCTACAGGGTTTTGTGTTTAGTCAGAACAGTTGGGTGAATAACCAGTACAGGCTGCCCGACAACAGGATCGCCGCCGGCAAGGTCAGCACCCAGGCCATGAGCAAGTTACGGATGGTCTTCATCTGTAAACCGCCACCGTTGGCGACCATGGTCCCGGCCACACCCGACGACAATACGTGGGTGGTCGAGACCGGCAGGCCGAACATATCGGCGGCACCAATCGTCAGCATCGCCACGGTTTCCGCCGAGGCACCCTGGGCGTAGGTCAGGTGGGTCTTGCCGATCTTCTCGCCGACCGTCACCACAATGCGCTTCCAGCCCACCATGGTGCCCAACCCGAGCGCAATCGCTACCGCGATCTTGACCCAGGTTGGAATAAACCGCGTTGAGTTATCGATCTGCTGCTTGAACAGTTGCAGCTTGGCGCTGGTGTCGGCGTCGAAATTACCGACCTTGTTCTTGTCCATCAGGCGAATGGTTTCGCTGGTCAGGTACATGTCGTTACGCACGTTACCCACAGCGTCGGCCGGCACATCGGAAAGCGAGCCGTAACCCTTGACCTGAGCGCCAATGCTGCCGGTGAGTGCGGCGAGCGCCGGCACCAGTTGCGGCGTGGCTTCCTTGCTGCGCACGTAGTCAGACAGCACCGGGCGCGGGTCGGCCGGGGCCAGTTGCGGTGCAGCCTTGATCAGCGCCTGCTGGGTCACTTGCGCCACGGCGGCAAACTGCAGCGCCTGGTCAGCCGGCATGGCGCGGTTCAGTGCGTAGGCCATGGGCAGCGTGCCCACCAGAATCAACATGATCAGGCCCATGCCTTTCTGGCCATCGTTGGAGCCGTGGGCAAACGACACGCCGGTGCAGGTCACGATCAACATGCCGCGAATCCACCACGGTGGCGGGGTGTTGCCTTCAGGGGCCTTGTACAGCGAGCGGTTCTTGACGAATGCGCGCAGCGCCAGCAACAGCAGGGCGGCGAAACCAAAACCGACCAGCGGCGAGAGCAGCAACGCATAACCGATCTTGGTCGCCTGTGCCCAATCCACACCGCTGGTGCCGTCACGGCCGTGCATCAGGGCATTGGCCACCCCAACGCCGATGATCGAGCCGATCAGCGTGTGAGAAGACGAGGCCGGCAAGCCCAGCCACCAGGTGCCGAGGTTCCACAGGATCGCGGCGATCAACAGGGCGAAAATCATGGCGAAGCCGGCGGACGAGCCGACTTGCAGAATCAGTTCCACCGGCAACAGGGCAATGATGCCGAACGCCACCGCACCGCTGGACAGCAGCACGCCGAGGAAATTGAAGAACCCGGACCACGCCACCGCGAAATTCGGCGGCATCGAGTTGGTGTAAATCACTGTCGCCACGGCGTTGGCGGTGTCGTGGAAACCGTTGACGAACTCAAAGCCGAGGGCAATCAATAGCGCCACACCCAGCAGTAAATACGGGGTCCAGGTGGTGACGACCGTGCCGACTTCTTTCACGTCGCTCATCAGGCTATAAGCCGTGAACAGCAACCCGATGGCCAGCACGCCAAAAAAAATCACCAGCGTGAAGGCGCTGGGTTTTTTGTCGAGTTGGGGTCTGGCGCTGCTGGCGGGTGCCTGAGCGGTGGCGGAGAAGGAAGGGGTGGCCATACCGGACAATCCAGAGGAGGGAGGTGTATCCGCGATGGTCGGCGCTATTCGTTACAGGGAGACTGCTCCAGGTCAGGGTTTTGGGTTTTTGTTATTCCGTTCATCCGAATCCACCGCGCAACCCTGTAGCAGCTGGCGCAGCCTGCGTCGGCCGGTCCCGGGGGAGGCTTAGGTGTCTGTCATGCCCGCAGAGATGCAAAAAAGCCGCACGATTGGCAAATCGTGCGGCTTTTTGCGGTGTGTATCAGTCGTCTTGTTTGTTTTTCAGGACTTCGCCGGTGGCGGCATTCAAATCCACGTCCCATTCAACACCTTTGGCGTCGCGCAATTCGACTTCGTATTCGTAGCTGTTGAAGTGGTTGTCCAGATCGCTGTCGGTAATCGTGGCACCCGGGTGCAACTTCATAACGATCTGGTTCAGTTCTTCCAGCGGCTTGATCTTGCCGTCCTTGACCAGCTGAGGGATCTGATTGACAGGAACGTCTTTAGCCTGAGCCAAGCCCGCGGTGAGGGTCAAGGCGGCAGCGGTGAACAGGGCAGTCAGGGTTTTCATGAGGTTCTTTCCTTGGATTGATCTGTTTAAGTAGGATCAGATTAGCGGGGGCAACTTAATTCATCCTTAATTCCCGTTACCGGATCGTTCCCACGCAGAGCGTGGGAACGATCTTTAGGGTTTCAATACCCGTTATTTTGCAGCAACTGCGCAACCGTCCCCGCCGCCGGCCGTTTATAAAACTTCAACAACTCACTGGCTCGATTGGTAAAAATCCCGTCAACCCCGGCCTCCATCACCTTCTGGTAATCCACCGCATCGTCAATGGTGTAAACGTGCACCAACAAACCCTGATCGTGGGTGAATTGGTTCATCCACGGTTTCACCAGGTCCGAGTAGCTCTGGTCGCCACCTTCGGTCAACGCGGCGGAGGGGCCGGTGCCGATGGCGCCCTGGGCCTTGGCATACTCCACCCATTGCTGGAATTCGGCTTTGTCTTTCGGTTCCTGTTTGGCGTAGTAGGTGGCTTTGTCCTTGTCGCCGGACTCGGCGAACGTCACCTTGGATTGCGGCTCGATGCTGCCTTCGCCGACCCACAACAGCAGGATCTTCGGCACTTTCGGCATTTCCTGTTGCAGCAGTTCGAGGCTGCTCTTCTCGAACGTTTGCAACACCACTTTGCCTTTGCCCTGACCGACCGCCACATCACTCTTCGCCAGTTTCGAACCCACCGGGCTCAGCCAGCCACGGTCCTGCAACTTGTCCTTGAGGTCGCGCTCGATGCCGGGGAATTGCTTCGGCTCTTTGGTCTCGATGTACAAACCGGGTTTGTGCAACGGGTTGCCCTGGGCGATGTCGATGATTTCGTCCAGGGTCAGGATTTTCAGGCCAGCGTAGGAAGGACGCGCGCGATCCGGGTAAGCCGTGTTGAACCAACTGCCGGCGTCGAGGGTTTTCAGCTCGGCAATGGTGAATTCGTTGGCCACGCTGTCCTTGCGCTCAGGGAATTTGGTGGCGACGTCCGTGGTGCGTTGCAGGTTGTTGTCGTGCAGGGCAAACAGCACGCCGTCCTTGCTGCGTTGCAGGTCCAACTCCAGATAATCAGCCCCCAGGTCGCGGGCCAGTTTGTAGGCGGCGGCGGTGGATTCCGGAGCATCGAACGACGCGCCACGGTGAGCGATCACCGCCGGGTGCGGAATGCCCAATCGGCTTGCCAGCGCGTTCGGGGCGGGTTCGCTGGCGGCCTGTGCCTGGCCGAGGCCGAGCATCAGACTCAGCAACAGGGCGCTTTGGGTGATGGTAACCGGCATGTCGAGATCCTTTCGCAGAGAGATTTTCAAAGACGTCTCTTTTAACAACTGAGCGTTACCAGCGCTATCGCCAGACCGACATAAACGTGTTTGAAACAGATTTTTTCAGCGCCCATGGGCGCTGCTTTGCAGTACTCTTGGCCACGGCAGTTTCCCCGGAAGAGGGAAACCCGCGTCGTTTCCCTTGCGTGTAAACCATCGATCACCGGTCGTTACCGACCTTTTGTGAGGTTTATATGCGCATCACTTCCGAGCTCATCTGCCAGGCCGCCGACCAACTCAACGGCTTTGTCGGCCTCAACCGCAAGACGGGTCATTACATTGTGCGATTCAGCGAAGACTCGTTCGGCATGGACGTGGCCGATGACGGCATCATTCCAGTGAGCGAGTTTGTCTGGGAGCCGGGGCCGGAGCAGGTCATGACGCTCAAACGCGAGTTGATTCAGTTGTTGCTGGACCAGAACATTGATGACCGGATCAACATTACCGAGCCTTTGCGGGTGTACATGAAGCGGCGGGAGGTGCGGGAGATTTCGGCGGTCAGGAGTCTGGTCCAGGGCTGACTTTTGCGGCGACTGTGCTGGCCTCTTCGCGAGCAGGCTCGCTCCCACATGGGATTTGTGAGCGACGCTGCCCCCCTGTGGGAGCGAGCCTGCTCGCGAAGGCGGCCTAAAGGACAGCGCAATTTTCAGCGCTGAAACCGATAATCCCGCTCAACCCTGCAAACCCGTGTATGACACGCCGAATACCAGGTCGAACGCCCACGCTCACGTATCTCACTGTGCTCGGGATGATGTTTCCACGCCAGAATCGCCGCTTCACTGGCCCAATACGAAACCGTAATCCCGAGCCCATCCTCGCCCCGGGCCGATTCCACGCCGAGAAACCCCGGCTGTTCACGGGCCAGTTCCAGCATGCGTTCAGCGGCCTCGGCGTAACCCTGATCCCCTTCAATGCGCCGGGATGTGAAAATCACCGCGTAGTAAGGCGTTGTCATGGTTTCTACCTCAAACAAACGTTGATGAAAGCGCGGACCAGCGGCGGCATCGTGCCCTTGAGCGCCGCACGTTCCGGCTGAAACAGCGTGGCGACAAAGAACGGATGCCCCTTGAGCTCAACTGCCCGCAAATCCCCCTGTGAATCGTGGCCAACGGCTTGTAGCGCACGGCTACGACACCGCGCTCTGGTTGCTCACCCGACCTGACTGCCGCGCGTTACGCTCGGTGGTGACGCTGTTTGATGAGTTGGGACGAGCATTGCGACTGCCCTGAGCGAGCGCTAAACCGTTGGTGGCGCTTTGCGCACGAAGTGCTGATGCATCTCAGTGGTCAGGTTTTCAATGCGTTCGGTGAGGGTCTTGGTCATCTCGGTGAGCCGAGTGTTTTGTTCGAGCAATTCCAACAATTGTGCGGTGTTTTTTGCGGCTTGGGCCTGACGTTCGGTGTTGGCCACGGCGATGGCCTCACGGTGCTGCGCATCGGCTTCCGACTGCGCTTTGTCGCGCGCCGCCTGACGAGTCTGGGCCAGCAGAATCAGCGGGGCGGCGTAGGCCGATTGCAGGCTGAACGCCAGGTTTAGAAGGATGAACGGATAGACGTCGAAATGGGTCACGCCGAAGACATTGAGGCACACCCAGAGCACCACGATCAGCGTCTGAGCACCGAGAAAGGTCGGCGTGCCGAAGAACCGCGCGAAGGCTTCGGCGCGCAGGGCGAATTTGTCGTTGCCGAAGGTGGGTGCCAAGTGGGCGTGAGGGCGGTGAAAGCGCAGGTGGTCGACGGGAGCGGTGGACATGGTTTCGGTGGTCGGGGTGGTCATGATGCTCTCTGCATGGCGCTGGGACTGAGGCTTACTATAGCCCCAGCCCCAGTTTCATTCTGAAACACCTTGTGCTGTTTTATTTTGAGCTGAGCGATAAGGGGGGAGTAGCGGAAATTGTCACTTTTCGCAGACCTGATAACAGGCCAGGAACATGTCCAGCGCCGACTCCACCACGGTGGTCTGCATCTCGGGCGACAGGCCCGTCAACCCCATGGAAATCTGCGGCCAGAACGCAAAGGACTTGAGCATTCCCTGGATCTGTTGGGCGGCAAAGGCGGGGTCGACCGGTTTCAATCGACCGTCCAGCTGGGCTGCGCGGATCCACACGGTCAGGTCTTCTTCACGCTCGCCCATTCTGGCGACCATATGCTGTGCACGCTCCGGAGAATGGATGGTGGCGGCAATGGCCACCCGCGCCAGATCGAGAAAATTGTCATCGCCCAGCATCTGCAATTTCGCCTGAAACATCAGACGCATCTGATCGCGCAGAGGCAGGTCAGGGCGGTAGGACATTTCTTCTACTGCCGTCAGCCGTGTCCAAAGTTGATTGAGGATTTCGGCAAACAACTCTTCCTTGCTCGGGAAGTGGTTGTACACCGTGCGCTTCGACACACCGGCAGTGGCGGCGATCTTGTCCATGCTGGTGATGTCGAAACCGTTTGCACGGAATTCGGCAATCGCCGCCTGAATAATGGCTTCGCGTTTTCGGTCGGTGAGGCGCTGTGGAGCTGTCATAAGTACGCTTCGGCAGGATGCAGAGGGGAATTACACTCGGTAGTTTACTTGTGAGCGGCTTTGATGCAACCTAGAAACTACACTGCTCAGTGTAATGTTTTGTTAATCCTGTGCAGCGAAAAATAGATCGTCCGGCTGATGCGTGCGTGCTTTGGCCATTTATCGTCCCACCGTGAAGAACTGCCATTTGCGGTTTTTCTGGAGTCACTCAGTCATGGCCACTTCATCCTCCGCTGCGGAAAACGCCAATACGCCTGAAGCTTCCCGTCAGGCCGAAGGGCTCTTTCGAAACCATGCCCCCGTGCAACGCGCAAGTGGTCGCAACATGTTGCGCATCATGTGGAACATGATTTTCCACAAACCACGCAACACCCGCCCGACCGCCCCGGTGCCGGTACAACCCCTGACTCAGGGGGCGTTGATCGCTGCACCCAACCACAGCGTCTACCGCCTCGGCCATTCCACCGTACTGCTGAAACTGCGGGACAAATTCTGGATCACCGACCCGGTCTTCGCCGAGCGCGCTTCACCGGTGCAATGGGCCGGCCCCAAACGCTTCCACCAGCCGCCGATCAGCCTGGAAGAGTTGCCGCCGATTGAAGCGGTGATCCTGTCCCACGATCACTACGACCACCTCGATTATCACGCGGTGCTCAAACTGGCAGACAAGGCCAAATACTTCCTCACCCCGCTGGGCGTCGGCGACACCCTGATCAAGTGGGGCGTCGATGCCAGCAAAGTGCGCCAGTTCGATTGGTGGCAGGGCACTGAAGTGGACGGCGTCCAGTTCATTGCCACCCCGTCGCAACACTTTTCCGGCCGTGGTTTGTTCGACGGCAACAGCACGCTTTGGGCGTCCTGGGTGATGATCGACGGCGACACGCGGATCTTCTTCAGTGGCGACAGCGGTTATTTCGATGGCTTCAAACGCATCGGCGAACAGTACGGCCCGTTCGACCTGACGCTGATGGAAACCGGCGCCTATAACGTCGAGTGGCCGCACATTCACATGCAGCCGGAAGAAACCCTGCAAGCGCACATCGACCTAAAGGGCCGTTGGTTATTGCCGATTCACAACGGCACCTTCGATTTGTCGATGCACGCCTGGTTCGAGCCCTTCGACCGCATTCTGGCGTTGGCCTGGGAGCGCAATGTGTCGATTACCACGCCGCAAATGGGTGAGGCGTTTAACGTGATGTATCCGCAGCGCGGGAGTGCGTGGTGGCTCGGGATGGAAAGTGAAAGCGATCAGGTCTCAGCGCAGAACGCTTGATGTCTGACTGCCGGGCCGAAGGAAGCGGCCCGGGCTCCACATCCAGACTAGCTCCGCGTATCGAGCAGCAGGTTCAGGTATTCCGAGATCTTCGCCACGGTCAAATCGCGAAACTTTCCCCGGAGCATTTCATCCAACTCCGCTTCAGACAACCCGAGCTTCTGCGCCGCCTCAGTCTTGTCCAACCGACCGGTTTCAAGAAGAAGCCCGATTTTCATCACGTATTCGGATTTGGCTCGCCTTTCACTTCCATCGACATCAATCATCCGCTGACACCTCACTCAACCATCGCATAATCCGCCCGCCCAACCGGGTTCGGCGTCGACCCTTTCACATTCATCCCGCGACCCGGCGCAAACCCAGGAAAAAACACCAACCCTTGCGCCTCAAAGCAATACGCCAACGCCAGCCGGGTAACATCCAGCACATCGCGCTTGGCCTCAAACCGCTCGATGGCCTCTACCGAAACCCCGGATTCCCGGGCCAGCTCATCAACACTCCAACCCAGCATCGCTCGGGCCTGGGCGCAGTGGGCCGGGGTGAATTGGAAGAGGGCGATACGTTCCAGGGTGATTTTCATCGCATGAGAGGCCATGGTGTTCTCCGGGCTCGAGAGTGTTGATTCAAAATATACTGTGTTTTTGTACAGTTGTTTTGCGCCCGGATCAAACTCATTTTTTGATTTGTTCTATTTCGAGGCTTCCATCCAGACGGACGGTAGAGGCATCGTCGCCGGCGATTTTCCGTTTGGTATCGGATGGAAATTTCGGAAGAATAGGCTGGTGACCATCTGAGACTTTTCAAAGGAGACTGCCCATGCCGATCCTCGAAAGTGACTGGAAAAAACTCAAGGAACTGCGCGAGATAGCGCTTGATCGTTTCTGCCAGGGTGTCCTGGCCGACGCCAAAACCATCAGCCAAAATGGCGCGCTATCGGCTCACACCCGGTATCGAATGCTTTATCGCCTGATGCGAGATCGTGACAAGGTCATCGTCGACACGTTCGACAATAACGGCCAATCCCGTTCCAGTGCACTCATGGGGCTGTGGTTGATGGTCATGCATGACTTGCTGACCGAGGAGGAGTTATCAGTCCTCAGTGAAACCGCACTGCACTCCATAAGGGAGGTGGTTCGTCAGCCCTCTGAGATTGAATGGCTTGAAGAGACTGTGCGCAAGGACTGAGCGCTTTATTTCACCGACTCACCAGAGAACTACGGATGCTGATTTTCAACTGCACCGAAGCGGCCAGCAAATTCTTCAGCCGCGTACACAAGGGCAAAACAATCACGCCGGTAGAGGCCCAACCGCCATCGCCCACTCCTGAAGAGGATGAATTGGGTGATTCGGCGGAACAGTGGCTGGTCCATGTGATCACGGTTCAGCGCAAACACGTACTGTTCGTCATTCACATAAAAACCCGCTACTGCATGATTTTCGCGGACGCGAAAAAGGCAGATGTTGAAGGTTTTATCCAGCGGTTTAGGGAACGCTGGATCTACGGCCTGATTCATCACGCGGCGCAGCACGATATTCTGCAATGGGTCGATGACGAGCCGATGATGGAGCGTTTCCAAGAGAGTTGCCGCGAGTACGTTTTTTATAAGCGCAGGCATCGTGGTGCGCAAAAACACATCGATGATATCGCCTGGATCTTCCAGGGCTTCGCCGCTGAGTGGGGCACTCTCCCGCCGGATGAGTTCGCCGCTGGACGCTTCGACGCGCAGATGAACGACACCTTCAGAAACAGCAAGGGTTACAAAGACTATTACGCCCCTGACGAGGAGATGATGGTGCACTGGTTACGTCAATACTGTGGGCTTGATGAACAAGGTCTTCAGGCTGCACGTGACCGGCGCAAAGACGCGAGGCAGGAGTTTCGTGAACTGGAAAGACAGCTTCAGCAGGATGGATAACTACCTGTCCAACCCCGGCGCTTCCCGAACAATGAAGTGATCCAGATTCTCAATATTCGCACTGAACACCCCGAACGTCTGCTCGGGGTTTTTCTTGCTAGGCACCTGCTTCAACTCCGGCGTCACGCCATAAAAGAAGCAACACAAATCCTTCCCACTCTCGATGGCGTGCTTAATCTCTTCCAGAAACGCTTTGCGCTTGCGGTAGTTGTCGATCAGCTTCTTGCTCAAGTAAACATTGACCGAATAAGGCTTCTTCTTCGCCTCATCCGCCTGCTTGAACCAGACCTTCTGTTCGAAATCGATGCGAAAGCTCTGGGTGTAATCCTTGATCTCCTTGATCTTGCCCCAGTAAATCAGCCCCTTGTTGTCCTGCAGATACTCAATCTTCTTGAAGAACGACCCGTACGGCGCAGTGTGCTCGCCAATCTTCAGCGGCATGCGCTTGAGCAGCTCCTTGTCCTCGAAGTTCGAGACAAAACATTCCACCGGGTGAGCGAAGACACTGGTCTTGTCCGGTGCCGATTCGCGGCTTGGGAGGTCCTTGTCACTGTCCGCTGAAATGGCTTTAGGCGTATCGCGAGTCACTTCCGCCACCCCGGCCGGGTTGGACGGCTGGCGCACATACTGACGCCGGGTTAGCAACAACTCCGACGGAAAATGCTCCTCGCGGCTGTCATCCGGTTCCGCACCGTCCGCGTCTACACCGGATGCCGAGGCCTTGAGACTGGCATAAGGACAATCCGCCACATGCCGGGTGTTGGGGGTGTTTTTGAAGTGCGGGGTGCGGACGTAATTTACGTTTTTGGCGTTGAAGGTTGTCAGCACGTTGGCCGCATCGAATGCCGAGCGACAGGCATCGTTGGGGCACTGGAAGTACTCTTTGACGGAGTCGAACTCCATGGTTTCGTCGAAATTCAGATCGCGCACGTCATAGATCGACAGCTTGTCGTCGAGGCTTAGGCAGTAGGCGAGGTCGAATTTCATGGCTGGCTCGGATCCTTGAGTGGGGAAGGGTATTAATAGCGGGAGGCGGGGCGGGTTGCACTCACTGATTTCAAAACATCACATAGCCTGTGGGAGTGGGCTTGAGGTGAGGGGATTTATTCCCGATGAGCAGCGAAGCTGCCCCAAGCCCAGCAAATGCGATCATTCTGATTGATGAGGTGATCCATTCAACGAGTGCTCCGCAGCCGATCGGGGATAAATCCCCTCGCCACAGGTTCAGTGCGATTCCATCATTCTCGCTTGAGTCGCTTCACGTTCAGGTAAAGCGATTCAGTGAACTCCTTGTTGTCGTTCGAATGGTGACAGCGCCGATGACAGTTGGGACAAAGCGCCACAGCGTTGCTAGTTCGATCAGAACCCTTATTTGCCAAGTGCTTAACGTGGTGAACTTCAAGGTAGGGCGAGTCATTTTTAGTGAATGGCGCCGGTTGACCGCACCCTTCACATATCCCTTTGGCTTTCTTACGAACCCAGGCTCGAACCTTCGGATCGCGTATAAAGGCTGTGCCTTGGGCAGTAGCACGTTTCGGCTTCAAAATCCCAACCGGCTCATCCTCGAGAGGCAGCTTTTCTAGTGCTGCCGCTCTTCGCTCTAACGTTTCTTCATCAGCTGTCGGAGCCGTTGGATCTCCAGGCGTAACGCCTTTTTCCATCAGCACGGCTCGGATCGCTGGTTCAACGTTTGCCCCAACGTTTCTGGCTGGCTTGTACCCCTTGATGTACTCCCGGTGCATTCTCATTAGAACAGCAGAGATATTCTGCATCCGGAATTCAACTGAGCCTTCGGTGCGGCTGGGTAGGGCTGATGCACGCAGTACCCGATTCTCATGTGCCTTGTTAAATTTTTGGCCGATTCGCTCTAACTCAAGCATCTTCAGATAGGCGTCAACTGCTGCCTCAATTTCAGGGATGCTCCAGTCAGTATCTTTTTTCTTGTCGCTCATAAAATCGCCGAGGGTTGAAAACCCTCGGACGATACTGAGTGGCCATCACAGCTGTCTACGAAAATTCCTACAGGAAATAGCGACGGATCTCGCGTGATCCTACAAACGCATCGTTAACCCATCGAGTGCTTCGAAGACTGAAACATCTGCGCAACCTTCCGCCACCAAGGCTTTGCCATCGCAGTCCGCCGTTGAGTCTGATCGTTCAACAGGTAAGGCATGTCCCGCAGCCGGATCCAGCCTTCATCCTGCCAATGCAGCAAACTCAACGACATTTCCGGCCAATCCAACAAACTCAGCATCGGGCGATCTGAATGTCCCAAATGTTCTGCGTCGCGCAAGGCTGGCACGACCTGATGAGTCAACCACTCTCGCAACAATCGATTCCCTGGAACGTAGTGATACACCAGTAGCGCATACACGCCGGATTCGCTGAGCATCAGTTGTTTTTCGGGCTGCCGGAAATATGTTGCCGCTGACCGAAAACTGACCCAGTAAAGGCTGTTCTGCCGACTGAAAACTGACCCAGGTGTTCAACTGCTTCTGCTCAATTTTTGAGCAGGAGAACACAGGGTGATCAGCATGGAAATG
>NZ_AKJS01000092.1 GCF_000282215.1 Pseudomonas sp. GM21 | reverse complement strand
GCTGCTACAGGGTTGCGTTAAAACTGCCAATTGAGGCTGAGCCCTACTCCGTGGATGTTCTCGCGGTTGGCCAGTTGCCCGGTGTAATCGAGGTTCAAGCGCATGTCCCGGCTCAGAGCCAGGCTGGCATGGGCGCCGACCAGTGCCGCATCACGCACCATGGGTGAGCTTTGCACCAAAAACGGCGTGCTACCGCTGGCGAATGCCAGGTGTTCCTCGGAATCGGTATTGCTCAGGTTGTGTTGCCAACCCAGGCTCGCGCTCAGGTCCAGCTGCTGTGCGGACAGGTTCACCGTTTTCAGCGCGCGCGCACCCAAGGTGCTGAGCACCGCGTCGCGCGTGTCACCGCTGCTTTTCAGTGCGGCCGCATCACCTTTCTCGGCGAAACCTTCAGTGTCGAGGTGCACGTAGGCCAGATTGGCAAAAGGCTCCAGAACCAAGGGTTGCAGGTCCAGTCGATACGCCGCTTCGCCGAACACCTGGGTGGTTGCGGCATCGATTTTGGTTTTCTGTCTGGCGCTGACTTCGCCGTATTGCAGGTCACGCCTGACGTCGGCGCGATGCCAGCTGTAGGCACCGCCAGCGCTCAGGCGCCAGGCACCCGACTCGCGGCCGGCGTAAGCGCCAAGGAGATAACTGTCGACCTGGGCCGATGAATGCGTGCCCGAACCCATGCTCACCGAGCTGTCGCTGTAACCGGTAACCAGTCCGATGCGGGTTTGCTCATCCAGCGCCCCATCGACACCGGCGAGCAAGCCGCCAATCGACGTCGTATAACCGGCGGTGTCATTGCGGTCATCAGTCTTGCCCCAGGCACCCAGCGCCTTGATCCAGCCATTGCCTTGAGTGCCTTTGGCCTCCACCAGGCGTTCACCCACGGCATCACGCACGTAACGACTGTCATTGATCAGCACCGAAGCCAGCGCCGGGTAGATTTCACCGGACAACTGCTGGAACGCCTGTTGTGCCGAACGGGCGGACGGCGACAGCAACAGGCTTTCGTAGACTGAATCCCCCACCCCCAGCCCTTCAATGGCAGTGGCAACGGCGCGTTGATTGGGCGTTTGCCCGACGCTGGCAAAAGACGTGTCGTTGCGTTCGACACTCAGTTGAACACCGCTCGCGGCGTAATCGAGGCTACCGCCGATAAACAGATAGTTGGGCAACACCGCGCCGAACTGGCCTTGAACACCGCCCGCCGCTAGCAGGATGGTGTATTGGTGCCCGAGCAGGCTTTGCACTTCAGTGGCGCTGAGCAAGGTTGGGCTGTTCTCCAGCGACAGTGTCACCGTCGCACCGCTGAGCGTGGCTGTACCGCCGGCCACAATGCGATCACTGCGGGTGGGTGAGAGTTCGACCGCGTAAGTCGAACCGGGCGCGAACGTCACGTCACCCGTGACCTGCAAGCTGCCAATTGAATTGCCGGGCGCCACCGTTGCGCCGTGATGGGCGGTCAATGCACCGATTCGCCCCGAACCACCGAGCGTACCGCCGTCATTGACGGTCACACGGGAGGTCAGTGAGCCGTTGACCGCGAGTAAGCCGCCGTTGACCGTGGTCGGTCCGCGATAGGTATTGTCGCCGGTCAGCATCAGTCGCCCGTCGCCGGTCTTGATCAGACTGCCTTCGTAAACGCGGCTGGCGGCAGCGGCATCGCGCGTCATGCCGACCGCGTAATCCGTCTGATCCTGCTGACTGGCGCCCACCGGAACGCCGTTTTCCCAGCCTTTGTTTTTCAGCGTCTGCTGCCAGGCACTGTGTTCGGCGAGGTCTTCTGTTTGACGTTGAATCAAGGCCTTGTCGGTGATGCCATTGCTCCAGACATCGCTCTGCCCTGCCCCCAGATTGGCATCGAAACGCCCAAGCAACTGCCCCGGCCCTCGCATCGCTCGATCAAGATTGGCCACGCCCCAGCCCACTCGAGAGTTTGGTGCATCGGTGATCGAACCATCGAGTTGAGTGGCCGTGGTCAACAGCGTTTCAAGTGCCTGTTGGTTGCTCATGTACGGGTAACGTTCCATCACCAGCGCCAGTGCGCCGGTCGCATGGGGCGCCGCCATCGAGGTGCCGGATTTGATCGCGTAGCCGCCATCGGGAATGGTGCTGTCGATCTTCGCGCCGGGCGTGGTGATGCACCAATACTTGGCGAGCCCGCACTGGTTGTATTTCTGCTGATTGCCTTGATCCAGCCCCGACACCGCCAACCAATGGCCCTCCAGATCCGGCTGAAAATACGGCAACGCCGAGCGCACGCTGGCGTTCGGATAGCCGCTATTGCCGGCGCTGAACACGTTGATCACGCCACGCCGCGAAACATCGGCGGCAGCATCGAGCCAGGTGCCTTTGTTCCAGTGTTGGGCGTAGGCCGCGTGCAAGTCGGCCAGGGTGCGGTAACTGACGTCCGGCGGCTGGCTGCCCCAACTGTTGTTGATCGCTCGCACACCGGCATCGGCCAAGGCGTTGTAGACCGCTTTGAAATAGTGCGGATCGGGATTGGGACCGAACAGGAAACTGTCGTTCTTGTTGGTGTTGCCGACAAGGAGCTGGGCGTTATACGCCACGCCGTGCATGCCGATGCCATCGCGAGAGGCACCGATGGTGCCGGCGACGTGGGTGCCGTGGGAATCGTTGTTGGGGTTGAGCGTGCCGTCGACATTGAACACCGTACCGTCGACATAGCTGCCGCTGGCGGTCACCGTGTGGTAACGATCGCTGGCAAATTCTGGATGGGTGGCATCGAAACCGGAATCCAGTTCGCCGACTTTCACGCCTTTGCCGGTGATACCGGCGGCATACGCCTGATCCGCCTGCATGCGGACCAGGCCCCAGTCACGCTGGAACTCGGCGCTGCGCCAACTGGCGGCATCGCCGGGTTTACCGGCTTCCAGGTAGGCAGCCTGTACGGCGTGAGGCATTGCTGACACCAGCAACAAGAGTGTGCCGACCGAGATCGGGTTGTTGGAGACTTCCTTGTGCATGACGACTCGCTTTTTTGGCTTTTTTAGAATTCTGGTTTCCCGTTGGGAGCCCCACCGCATCTCCCAGTAGCAGCTGGCGCAGCCTGCGTCCGGCTGCGAAGCAGTCGTAAAACCTGACAACGCGGTTTATCAGATAGACCGGACGGCGACTGCTGCGCAGCCGGACGCAGCCTTCGGCAGCTGCTACCGATCAACTCATCAAGTCCTCCGACCTTGGCCAAATGCCTCGTCGACCCTGGCCAGATCCTGTTCATTCAACGTTCCGGCGTAGTAGTGCAACCGGGTCCAGGCCATCAAGTAGTCGTAGCGTGCCTGTGCCAGATCGCGGCGGGTGGTAAATAGTTGTTGTACGGCGTTCAGCGCATCCAGGTTGACGCGCTCGCCGCCCAAGATGCTTTGCCGGGTCGACACCACCAGCGCTTCGGCAGCCGTCAGGGCCTTTTGGTAGGCGCGCAGCTTGCTCACACCCGACAGGCAGGCGCTGAACTGTCGGCGCAGCTCGATCAGGGTTTCGCGGGTCTGGCCATCCAGTTCGTACTCGGCCTGTTCCATGGTGCGGCTGGCCTGGCGAGTGGACGCCGACACCCCGCCGCCGGCATACAGCGGCACGTTGACTTCGATGCCAATGGTGTTGGTGTCGTAACGCTGGTTATAGGTATTGCCGCTTTCCGATTCGTTCTGGCGCACCGAAGCAAAGGCACTGACTTTCGGCAGATGCCCGGCGCGGTTGCGTTCGACTTCGTAACGCGCCACTTCCACCGCCTGGCGCTGGGAGGCCAGGTTCGGGTTGTTGGCCACGGCCATTTCGTGCCAGGTGTCGTAGTTGGCCGGTTGCAGACTGAACGTCTGGAAGTGCGGCGCCAGCGGCGCCAGGTCGGTGATGTCGATCACCGGCACACCAATCAACGCACCGAGTTCGCGCAAGGACGCGTCTTGCTCGTTGCGCGCCTCGATTTCTTCGGCGGTGGCCAGTTCGTAACGGGACTCGGCCTCAAGAATATCGGTGCGCGTGCCTTCGCCCTGGTGAAACAGCTGCTCGTTCTGCTGGAACTGCTGTTCGTAGGCTTTCTTCCTGGCCAACGCAATGTCGATCTGATCCTGAGCAAACAACGCCTTGGTGTAGTGCTCCAACACACGCACCAGCAATTGCTGGCTCTTGCCGCGAAACGCTTCATCGGCAAACAACGACTGGGCCACGCCTTTGCGGTACGCCGCATAGGCTTCGTAATCGATCAAAGGCTGTTGCAGGGTCAAGGTCGAACCGTAACTGTTGTAATGGCGGTCATCCGTCTGATTCTGCCGGTGCTCATTGAGGTAGGTGGCCTTGGACGAGTTGCGGCCCTTGTTGTAGTTGTACCCCACCCTTGGCAGCAAGCCAGCCCGGCCGATGATGCGGTTTTCAAGACCAGCCTCACGTTCCTTGAGCGCGCCCAGGAACACCGGGTCATTGCGCAACGCTTGCTCGTAAATATCGAACGGCCCCATGGCCATCACGCTGTTGCACGTCAGCAACGTCAGGGTCGCTACGAGCCTGGAAAGCTTATTCATACAACCGGACATCCTTATTCCTCGGTCAACGCGGAGCCGGCCCGGTCGAGCAGCGGTTTGAACAGATAATTGAGGAGTGAACGTTCACCCGTACGCACGAACATTTCCGCCGGCATACCCGGTTTGATCACCAGGCCATTGAGCTTTTCCATGGCCTGGTCGCTGACGCTGCTGCGCAGCACGTAGTACGGCGCGCCGGTTTTTTCGTCGACCATCTGGTCGGCAGAGATCAGGCTGACTGCGCCGGGCACTCGCGGCGTGCGGCTCTGGTTAAACGCGGTGAACAGGATGTCCACGGGCAAATGGGTGCCGACCTTGTCGACCAGATTGATCGGCAAGTGCCCTTCCACTTCCAGGCGGGTGCCCTGCGGCACAATTTCCAGCAAGGTGTCGCCCTGGCGCACCACCGCGCCTTCGGTGTGCACCCCCAGGTTGACCGCGATGCCGTCGGCGGTGGCGATGATCTCGCTGTGTTGCAGGTTGAACCCGGCGGAAGTCAGTTGCTCTTTGAGGGTCACGCTCTTGAGTTGCGCGTCGGCCAGTTGGGTGCGGACCTCTTTCTGATACTCCTCGATGTGTTGTTGCAGCTTGAGTTTCGCTTCGAGGATGCCCTGCTCCACCCGGCCGCTTTCGCCGGTGTTCTCGGCCAGTTGCTGTTGCACCTGCGACAGTTGACGCTGGTATTCCATCAACCGGTTGCGCGGGATGTAGCCGTTATCCGCCAAGGGCTGAAGATTGCCCAGTTGTTGTTGCAGCGAGTTGGCCTGGGCCATCAGGTCGGTACGTGCGCGACGCATGCCCGCCAATTGCGCGGCGGCGCCTTCCATGTTGGCGCGCAACCCGCCCTGCTCGCGGAAGTAGGCTTCGCGGCGACTGCTGAACAATTGCTGTTGGCCTTCGAGCACCAGCGCCAGCCGCGGGTCGGCATCCTTGCTCAGCTCGATCGGGAAATTCACTTGCTTGAGGTTGTCCCGTTCGCTTTCCCAGCGCGCGACGCTGGCCCAGGCCATGTTGTACTGCGCCTGCAATGAATCGACGTCAGCCGCGACCTGAGTCTGGTCAAGTTGGAACAGCGGCTGGCCCAGCTTCACCACTTGCCCTTCACGCACCAGAATCCGGCTGACCACGCCGGGGCTCATCGATTGCACGGCTTTGCGCTTGCCCGATACCACGACCGTGCCTTGCACCGGTATGCCTTGATCGAGCGGTGCGAGGCTGGCCCAAGTGAAAAAGCTCCCGGCGCCAACAAGCGCCAGCATCCAGCCCATGCGGGCGAAGAAACGCGCATCACGCTCGTGTTCCAGCCTGGCTTCGTTGCACTGATTCATACGCCCGAACTCCTTGTCGAGGGCTGATACTGTCGGCTCATGCTCAGTCCGCCGGGTGCCTGCGGCGGTTTTTCCCGCAGGTGTTCCTGGGCGCCGGACAGTGCTTTCAATACCTCCTGGCTCGGGCCGAACGCCTGCAAGCGCCCGTCGTTCAGCACCAGCAATTTGTCGGCCTGAGCCAACGCCGAAGAACGGTGGGTGACCAGAATCACGCTGGTGCCTTGGGCCTTCATGTGCGCGATGGCACTGGCCAACGCGGCTTCGCCCACGGTGTCTAGATTGGAGTTCGGTTCATCCAGCACCACCAGACGCGGGCGGCCATACAGGGCGCGAGCCAATGCCACACGTTGCTTCTGGCCGCCGGACAAACCGCTGCCATCTTCACCCAGCACCGTGTCGTAGCCTTGCGGCAGGCGCAGGATCAGTTCGTGGACGCCGGCCTGTTGCGCGGCTTCAACGACTTTTTGCGGATCGGTTGCGCGAAAGCGGGCGATGTTTTCGGCAATGCTGCCGCTGAACAATTCGATGTCTTGCGGCAGATAGCCGATGTAGGGGCCGAGGTCATCGCGGTTCCAGCGATGAACGTCCGCGCCGTCGAGTCGAACCGTGCCGCCGAGGGTGGGCCACACGCCGACCAGCACCCGGGCCAGGGTCGATTTGCCTGAGCCGGAAGCGCCCAGCACGCCCAACACTTCCCCTGCGCCAAGGTTGAAGTTGACCAGGTGCAGCGTCGCCGTACGCTGCCCCGGCGGCGCGGCGCTGACCTGTTCGAAAGTGATCTGCCCTTTCGGCGCTGGCAGCGCCATGGCCTCGTCACTCGGTGGAAAGGCTTGCAGCAATGCATCCAGACGACGGTAGGCCAGCTTGGCGCCGCTCCACTGTTTCCAGACGGCAATCAATTGATCGATGGGGCTCAGGACGCGGCCCATCAGGATCGAACCGGCGATCATCATTCCGGCGGTCATGTCGCCCTTGATCACCAGCAACGCACCCAGTCCCAGGACCAGCGATTGCAGGCACAGGCGCAAGGTTTTGCTCAGGGAACTGATGACCGCGCCGGTGTCGCTGGCCTGGTTCTGCAAGCCGAGAAAGCGTGAATGCACGTCAAACCAGCGCTTGCGCAGCGCGCCCAGCATGCCCATCGCTTGAATGGATTCGGCGTTATGCAAGTGACTGGTAGCCAATTGGCTGGACTGCTGGGAAAAACCGGCGGCTTCGCCCAAGGGCTTTTTGGTCAATGCTTCGTTAAGGCATGCGAGGCCAATCAACACCAGCGCACCCACGGTCGCGAACACCCCGAGCCATACGTTGAACAGGTAGATCACCAACAGGTAAACCGGAAACCACGGTGCATCGAAGAAGGCAAACAGCGCCGGGCCGGTGACGAACTGGCGGATGTGCGTCAGATCCCCCAGCGATTGGCCTGCGTTGCCCTCACCCTTGAACAGGTTGCGCTCGAATGCGGCTTGATAAACTTTCAGGTTGAAGCGTCGTTCCAGTTGGCTGCCGATGCGGATGACGATGAAGCTGCGCACCACTTCCAGTAATCCGATAAAGGCGAAGAACCCGACCACCATGAGCGACAACATGGCTAAGGTCGTTTCGTTCTGCGAAGACAGCACGCGATCATAAACTTGCAGCATATAAATCGACGGGACCAGCATCAGCACGTTAATTAATGCGGTAAAACAACCGACGCTGATCAGGATGCTCTTGTAGTCGCCCAATGCTTTGTATAACGGTGCACTGACCGGGCTCTTTGACATCTTCATGGGCTCTTCCTGAGGTGTTATTCCTCGTCATACGTGACGAAGTTTCCATTCGCCGTACTCGCAGGCACGGATGTGCGTTGTGCGCACTAGCGCTTACAAACAAACTACAACTTAATTTCGTTATGGTTCTATAACGAAACGCTCATTTTTTATTAATTCGCCTGACGCACAAGTTTTATGACCAGCGTAGATTTCAAGTTTGCTCTATAGGAACCATCACGCTGGCAACTGAAAAACAGAATCTTCGAGCCTTCGTTGCCGGTGATCGCAATGCCGTCCGGCTCGGTAAACCAGCCGATGGCTTTTTCGCCTGCAAGCCATGCACTTAAACAGTCGGCGCCCTCACCCAGTGTTTGCTGGAGCTGCAATTCGATGACACAGACGTTGGAAGGCTTGTCCTGCATTGTCTGAGTCTCTGGCGCGTCGTCCCGGGTGCTCAGGGTGGCCTGCCATTTACCGGCCAGTTCCGAGGGGTCTGCTAATTTCAGGCTGCTCGCCATGGCTGCTTCTCCAGAAAAAATCATGAACATCGCCAAGAGCCATGCGGCAAAGGCATTAGTGGCCATCTTTGTTTTACTCCAGCCACAGAGGGCAGCGCATCGGCGCCACCCTCCTTATCGCCTTACATCAGGCTGCGATGTCCGAGAACGCAGCCTGGCCGACGGTGCTGACCAGGAAATCAGCCACGCCGTGCCCGGAGAAGTCCACCGACAACAGGCTGTTACCGCCCGAAGTGGTCAATACGGCATCACCTGACGCACCGGTGAACGAGCTCACGAAATGCAGGCCTGCGCCTTGGGTGATACCGGTCAGGTCGATCTTGTCCAGGCCGCTGACAAAATCGAGGATCTGATCCGCGACACCCGGTTTGGAGTCACTGCTGGCGGCGAACACAAAGGTGTCCGAACCGGCACCGCCCCACAGCTTGTCCGCACCGCCTGCGCCGTAGAGGATGTCGTTGCCGGCACCGCCCTTCAGTACGTTGGCGACGGCATTGCCGATTAGCAGGTCGTTGCCCGAACCGCCGATCGCGTTTTCGATGATTGCACCCTTGGCAATGGAAACGTTGCCCACCAGGCCGCCAACGTCGGAGAACGAGGCTTCATTGAGGTTGATTTTCTGGTTTTGGGTGAAACCGGAGAAATCCAGAGTATCTTTGCCGCCTGCATCCCACACCGAAAACACGACCTTGTCCGACGTTGACGAAGCGCTCAGGAAGTCGCGACCGGCGTTGGAGTTGAAGCCGTACGTGGTGTCACCGGTACGGATGGTGGTATTGGCTCCGTAGAGCTTCTGGATGGCTGCAATGTCGTCCATCAGCGGGCCGGACGAATACGCTTCGACACCGCCCTTGCTGAAGTTCTGGCTGGTATTGCTTTCACTCCAGTAGCTCATGACGCTGTAACCGCGGGTATCCTGCCCGTAGGTGGCGTCATTGTAAGTCGGCGCGCCCTCACCGGCGTTGTAGTCGCCAGGGTGGGCCAGGCCCAACGAGTGACCGATTTCGTGGGTCAGTGTTTGACGTCCGTAATTGTTCAAGTCCGGCGTCTTGTTGGGTGTGTAGCTGCTGTTGGTCAGATACCAGGAAGTACCGTCATACCCCCGGCCCGTGCCGGGCAGATAAGCAAATGCCGCAGCGCCGTCCTGGCCACCGCTGTAGTTGCCGAAGGTCATGTGACCGTCACCACCCGTAGACTTATTGGTGAAGGTAACGTTGGCTACATCAGCCCAGGATTGCATGGCGAGTACCGCCTGGGCTTTTTGCTGCGTGCTGAACTGACTGAAGCCGGTAATCCCGTGCTTGTTCATGGTGCTCGATGACGCCGAGGTCAGGAACGTGTAGGTCAGTTCGATTTTGCCGCTGCCGTCCTTGTCCTGGTAGGCAGCACCGTCGCGCAGCAATTGGGTCGCTGCCTGGTCGACGGAGTATGAAGGTTTGCCATTGACCGTGAGATTGCCACCGCGGTCATACTGATGGCTGAAACTGTCGATCTGACTAAACGCAGAACTCGGCGCAGCCAATGCTTGCAAGGGGGTTATGGCCTGTTCGGCCAGATCAATAGCATTGTTCTTTACTTTCGACATAAACACACTTCCTTGTTTGGCTATGGAACAGTTTTTGTCAGATAGCGACGATCTCTGGCGAGATCGTCCTATCACTCGCCCAATGAAAGGAGAAATAAAACTGACACAAGTTGAAATCAAACGTCTAGTGTTTTTTTTACGTCAAACTGTGCGAATCCAGCAAGCGCCCGTCATTGACGCCTGTGCTGTCGAAAGTTTGTTTAGCTTTTATGAATTTGCGCAAATTGTATGACGATTAGTCATTTAAATATTAAATACAACAAGATTGTTTTTTGTCTAGTGTGTCTCATTTTGTTGGACTGATTAATAGAAGCGCCAGTGTATTGATATCAACGAAGCATAAGCAAAAATAGCAGTAGCGGGGAAGCGTGGCTTCCCCGGCGCTGTGTGGCAAATCATCCGCTAAGCTGCAATTCCAGAGAAAATTGTCTCGTTGCCATCGAGCACCCTCAACAGCTGGAGAATATCGTTAAACGCGCCCCCCATTCCGATGTCTTCGGGCGTCGTCTTGTTGTCCAGGGTTCGACGAAGGCTCAGTAATACATTCAATCGCCCGAAAGCGATGTCATCGGATGTGGTGCCTTTCGCCATGAAGTTCCCGGCTGCGCCGTCAATTTCATCTTCGATCATCTTTCTGAATGCTGACTTTTTCATAGAGCTCTCTCCTGCAGGCTCCATGCCTGCGGGTTTAACTCTATGATTTGCTTCGGCGAGCATCTACTGTCAGAAATTACAGGTAGGGGCCAATAGGGGTGACTAACTCCCCGTCCGAATCTTGTTCCACACCCGCGTACGAACCCGGTCAATATTTAGCGGCATCGCCTCCAGTGCGAACAGCTTACCCATCATCTCGGGGCTCGGATAAACCTTGGTGTCGTTCTTGATTGTCGGGTCGATCAGACTGTCGGCCTGTTCGTTACCGTTGGCGTAGTGCACATGGTTGCTGACACTGGCCATGACGTCCGGGCGCAACAGGTAGTTCATGAAGGCGTAGCCGGCCTTCTCGTCCGGGGCATCGGTGGGCATGGCGACCATGTCGAACCAGATGGCGGCGCCTTCCTTGGGAATGGCGTAACCGATGTCGATGCCGTTGTTGGCTTCCTTGGCGCGATTCTCGGCTTGCAGGATGTCACCGGAGAAGCCGACCGCCACGCAGATGTCGCCGTTGGCCAGGTCGCTGGTGTACTTGGACGAATGGAAATAGCTGACGTAAGGCCGGACTTTAAGTAGTAGCGCTTCGGCCTTTTTATAGTCTTCCGGGTTTTTACTGTGAGGCGGCAGGCCCAGGTAGTTCAGGGCTGCGGGCAAGATTTCCGGGCCGTTGTCGAGGATGGCAACGCCGCATTTTTTCAGCTTTTCCATGTTCTCGGGTTTGAAGATCAGATCCCAGGAATCCACCGGCGCGTTGTCGCCCAGCACGGCCTTGACCTTGGCGACGTTGTAGCCAATACCCGTGCTGCCCCACAGGTACGGAAAACCATGCTCGTTGCCCGGATCGTTGGTCTGCAACGCCGTGAGCAGCACCGGGTTGAGGTTCTTCCAGTTCGGCAGCTGATTCTTGTCAAGTTTCTTCAGTGCGCCCCCTTCAATCTGTCGCGCCATGAAATGGTTGGATGGGAACACGACGTCGTACCCGGATTTGCCGGTCATCAACTTGCCGTCGAGGGTTTCGTTGCTGTCGTAGACGTCGTAGGTAAAGGCGATGCCGGTTTCTTTCTGGAAATTTTTCGTGGTGTCCGGGGCGATGTAGTCGGACCAGTTGTAGATTTTGACCGTCTCGGCCGCCTGGCCAAGGGTCGCGACGAGTGCAAGTGGCGCCAGTGTCAGTGTCTTTCGGATCATGGGTCGATTCCTGTAGGGGCTTTTGTTATTGGCAGGCAATCAGAAGATCAAAAAATCAAAACGTAGGTTTTGCGCACGGTTTCCTGGATATCCCAGATGCCGAGACTGTTGGCTGGCAACATCAGTGCATCGCCAGCTTCTATGTAGAGGGGTTCACCGCCGTCCGGGGTGAAGGTGCAACGGCCCTGGATGAAGTGACAAAACTCCTGAGCCACGATTTGCCGGCGCCAACGTCCGGGGGTGCATTCCCAGACACCGGTTTCGACACTATCGTCGCGCTCGACGCTGGTGGTCGAAGCCACTGCCACGGGTAATCCCAGTGGCACAGCAACCGGGTTGGATTCTTCGAGTTTAAGGCTGGCGGTGTTCTTGAATTGCGTGATGCTCATGGGCGTACCTGTCGATGGAGAAAGCGCTGTTTATTGCATGAAACCTTCCATGAACCCCGCGACCCCGCTGGCCAGCTTGCGGCGCCAGGGTGCGGTAGCCGGGTTGGCCAGGGTCTGGTCCTCGTGGACGAAGCTGCGGATGATCGCGTTGTAACCGAGCCAGCGGCAGGGCTCCGGCTCCCAGGCCTTGAGTGTGTCAAGCCCGCCCTGCGGCGTGACCCACGGCTGGCGCACCAACTCGGTATCGCGTTCAAGAATCAGGTCAGCGAGGGTTCTGCCGCCCAGGTTGCTGGCACCGACGCCTTCGCCGCCATAACCGCCAGACAAGGCGATGCCGCTGGCGCGATCGCAGAGCATGTGCGGTTTGAAGCGCCGCGACATGCCAAGATTGCCGCCCCAGGCGTGAGTGATTTGCACATTCTTCAGTTGCGGGAAGAGCTCGCCGAACAGATAGCGTCGTAACTCCACTTCGCCGGCCGTCAGGTCGAAGTCATGGCGTAACTTGCCGGCAAACTGGTAACCACCCCGCGCCCCGAACACCAGCCGGTTGTCGGCAGTGCGTTGGCCGTAAGTCACCTGGCGGCTGCTCTCGCTGAAGGCCTGGCCGCGACTCAGACCGATTTCGTCCCAGGTCGCCGCGGACAGTGGCTCGGTGGCGACGATCAGGCTTTGCACCGGCATTTGATAACGCCCCAGCGGCGGCAGAGTCGTCGCGTAACCTTCTACGGCCGGGACAATCCAACGACTGCGAACCGCCGCCTTGGCGGTGTGCAAGCTCCCCGACTGCCACTGCATGACCGCGCTGTTTTCATAGATTCTGACCCCCATGCTCTCCACTGCCCGTGCTAAACCACGCACCAACTTTGCCGGGTGGATGGTCGCAACGTGCGGTGCATAGATACCGCCATAAGGCTTCGCAACTCTGATCTGTTGCGCCAATTGCTCGGGGCTGAGCCAGCGGTAATCACTTTCGGTCAGGCCCTGGCGGTAGAGGTCATCCAGATAGCGGCGCAGGCTGGCTTCCTGCTCGGGGTAGCGTGCGGCACAGTAAAGCACCCCGCCTTTGCGGAAATCGCAGGCGATGCCTTCACGCTCCAGCACGACTTCTACTTCATCAGGAATGCTGTGCAGCAAGTCGAATGAGGCGCGGCGTTGGTCCTCAGACAAGCCGGCGAGCAAACGGTCTTCACCCAACAGGTTGCCCATCAACCAGCCGCCATTACGGCCCGACGCGCCGAAACCGGCGGTTTGCGCTTCGACAATGGCGATGTCCAGTCCCGGCGCCAGACGCTTGAGGTAATACGCGGTCCAGAGCCCGGTATACCCCGCGCCAATGATGGCCACGTCGACGTCGAGATCGTGCTCCAGTGCCGGTCGGGCCAACAGCGGCTCGTCGAGTTGATCCATCCACAAACTGATAGTGCGCCACGCCGACATGCAAGACTCCGCCACTCAAACTACGATGACGTCGATCCTAGTGCGTGGACTCAGTGGCTGTCTTGCGCGCGGGCACGCAAGGAAATTTGTTTGGCGTACGCCTTGGGCGTCAGACCGGTGTGCTGGCGAAAACAGGTGTAGAACGCCGACAGCGAATTGAACCCCGCGGCAAATGCCAGCTCGTCGATGCGCAACGGCGGCGCAACAGTGTCCAGCATGCCGAGCAAGTGTTGCAGGCGCGCCAGGTTAACGTAGCGATAGAAACTCTGGCCCAGCACTTGATTCAACAAGTAGGAAATCTGGTTGCGACTGTAGCCGCACTCCTTCGCCACCCGTTGCAGATCGAGTTCGGGGTCCAGGTAGGGTTGCTGGCGTTGGAAATACTGTTGCAAGTCATCAGCCATGACGCTCAACTGGCGCGGGGACAGCCCGAGCCGACTGACGGCCGGACGCAGGGTCTTCGTTGCCTTGCTGGATGACTGCTCATGGACCAGCGTGGCGTATTCGTTGACTCGCCAGATCAACCCGTCACGGACCGTGATTGCCTCGCTGGTGTGAAAGGACACCAGCCCCTCGCCACCACGCAACGTCATCCGGTATTGGATAAATGCGGTATTGCCGTCCAGGCGAATCCGGTCGGAATGCTCCAGCGCTTCACCCGGATTACGAGGCATGTTGACGCGCACGTACTCGCGCAGTTCGGCGAGCCCCATCACTCGGTTCTGGAAAAAATCGTGATACCGGATGTCTGGGTGATAAAGCGCCATCACACCGTCCAGATCGCGGTGTTTCCAGCACAAGTGGTAGCGCAGGACCGTCTCGCCCGTGGCCCGGGTTTGCTGTGGCCCATCTTCTTCGGGGTGCATAAAGATCTCAACGGGAAAACGCCGAGCTTGCCGAACTTCGCCACTGGGTTCAATGGCTGAAAAAAATGGCCAGGTGGCCTTCACCAAATAGAATCGACGACCCGCCCAACGGCCTAAAAAAAATCACATGAATTTCACATTCGAGTGCTACTTTTAAAGGCAGTCACCGGTTGAGCCATTGAAGGCTCTTCCCTCCTAACATGAGCTAAAGGAAGCGCTCGATGAAGAAGGCGGGCTATATATGAATAAAGGGTCTTTCAGCAAAGTTACGTTTCCGAACGCCTGCCAGCTGATGCGCTGGCATTTTCATCCCATGGGATTCGAGGCGAGCATGGACGCACCGGGCAGCATGATTGCCCGGTTGTTTGATCGCGCCAGTGGCGAGACCATGATCGCCATTGCCGGTATACCTTGCGCAACGGTCATGAATGCGGCGGATGTCGAGCGAATCATTGAAGCTGTCGAGGATGAGCTTGAGGCATTCATTCCACCTGTGGCCCTCAGAAGTTATGCCTGAAGGCTGAACACTTAATTAATAGCCCACTTTATGTGGGCTTTTTTTTTGGGCGACGACTCAGGGTTACGCCAGTTTCTGGCTGACTCGATGATCGGCAAAAAACGTTTTCCCCTTGCCGATACGGTCAGACGCCTTGGGCATGTTCGCCGCCATGTCCTGCCCCTCGACATACCAGTAGCAGTGACTCACTGCCCGGGTGATGCCGACGTAAGCCAAGCGCAGGATTTCGTCTTTTTGTGCGCTGTCGTACGGCTCGCTGTCGCCGGCCTTGCCGAGTCCCGCCATACGGTAAACCTGGTTCTTGTAGGGGGAACTGGTCAAATGCTGACAATCGCCGAGCAAAAACACTGCGTCAGCCTGCAAGCCTTTGGCGCTGTGGTAGGTCAGCTGTTTGAGACGTCGCGCTTCAAAAGGCAAGCTAGAATCTACATTAACTACAGCTTGAATATACTGTTCAATCAATAGCTTATCGCTACTTTTTCGATACAGCATCAAGATTGAATCACCCTTTCGGTAATGCTCAATCAAGCGTTGGGCCATGCCCTGATCGTCTCGATCCAGAACGTTGACCGGCAACAACGCTTTAGGCTCGCCGCAGGCTTTGGCTTTCTTGCCCGCGATAGCCGGCGCTGCCCGGACGATATGCTCGGCGGCGTCGATAATGTGCTGATGACTGCGATAGTTGTCACTGAGCATGACTTTGGTGGTGCTCGGTGAAGGGAACTCTTTGTTGAAGTCCATGAAATACGTCGGCGAACTGCCGCGCCAGCCGTAAATGGACTGCCAGTCATCCCCCACGCAAAGCAAAGACGAGCGTTGCGCCCCCCGACCGACATGCATGGCGGGGCCTCGGCTGCGGATTTCGGCCAGACTGGCACGAATCCAGGAAACGATCTGTGGCGATACGTCCTGGAATTCGTCGATCATCAGGTGCGACAGTGGCCGCAGCAGTTCGTCGCTGAGTAGCTTCAAATTTTCCGGAGAATGCTCGCTGAACAAGGCGAACATCCGGTTGTAGGTCATCACCGGCGGTTTTTGATCCAGCAGATGATCTTCCAGCGCTCGCCAGAACAGGCTCAAGGCTTCGAAGAAGAACCTGTCAGGGTCGTCCTTGGCGAAACTCATCTGGCCAACGGCGTTCGGAACATCCAGCCCCAAATTTTCAATAAACCCGGCCGCCGCGACAAAACAGTCCAACAACGGTGCAGAAGCGAGCTCGCCTTTGACCTTGTAATCAAAACCCGGCCCCGCGCTGGCATCGCCTGCCAAAGAGGCCACAACGCGCCTCGATGATTCATAACTATCAAGCCATATCAATGGCTTACGACAGAAAGCTTGAAACAGGGTGCGTTTAACCGCCCACTCCGCCCGAACGGTCAGCTTGGCATTCGGGCGGCAGACTTGCGGGTTCTCCCGAGGATCGAAACCCAGTACGACCCACGCATCCAGGCTCGGGATGTAGCCGTGGCAACGGAACGTCGAGCCATTGATATCGAAAGATTGACGATTGGGTTCAATGCCTTTGATCGGCCAGGCGCCCGCGCGAAACCACAGATCTTCAATGGCGTCACAGAGCTCTTCGTCGCGCTTGGCCGCCAGTTCGGTCACAGCCACGCGTTTTTGCACATCGGGATGGTCGCGCTCCAGCTCCTTGAGCTGCAAGGCGTGGCGGGACAAAGGCTTGATCAACTCGCGAAAGCGCTCATCGCGAATATGAAGCTGGTGATAGCAGGCGTTGAGCTGCTGTCGCTGAGCGTCATTGATACGCAGGTCGAACGGATTGCTGTCGACCTCTTCCTCGCCAGTTTGCAGGCGGTTGCTGAGGTTTTCGAAGGCTTGCAGTCGTTCGAACCCTGGCAGGCTGCGAACCATTGGCAGAATGCGCGAGTGAAAGGTGCGCACCAGATCACGCGCTTCTTTTAAGCTAAGCGCCCGGCCCCACACCCCAAACAGCTCGATCAGTTTATTGATGAAGTCTTTGCGCGACTCGCGGGTAAAGGTCACCACCGTCATCGAGCTCAACTCGAAGCCCAAATAGTGGGTCAGCAATAGAATACGCAACACCAGTGTGGTCGATTTGCCGGCGCCCGCCCCGGCAATCACCGACGTCGAGGGTGTGTCACTGAAAATCATCTTCCACTGCGCAACGCTCGGCTGGGCATGGGGTGGCAAGAGTCGGGCGACATCGGCCTTCATGCGTTTCTTCAGTTCAGCGCTCAATGGCAGTCGCCAATCGTCAAACAGATTGTCATCAACGTTGGGTGGCCGATGCTCGGTGGAGCGCGAATCGCGGATCAGCAGTACCTGCCGACCTTCTTCCAGCCCCTCAAGTTTTCCTTCCTGGAAGCCGTAATCACACCCCGCGCTGTGACCGCTGCGAAAGCCGTCAGCCTGCCCGTGCAACCAGGAAGCGCGATGTTGCGCACGCAGGCGGGTCAAGCCATGACCGAAGAATCGGGCGGCGAGACGCTTGAGCAACGGCATCTCGGCCAGAGGACGAAGTTCAGGAGGAAGATCGGGGGTGTGTTGCGGCACGCGGGCTGACTCCAGGGTGTGAGGCTGTTGAGGGCTATGGTGTCTGCATTTGCCCTTGAGTTCTAGTGAAATGCTTTTAGGTCATTGGCTTATGCGATGAAGTGAAGGTTGGGCAAGAGAATTACGAGGGTCATTAACATCAACTAATTCGATTGTAATGCGGCATTTTTTACGCTTTTTATCGATGCGTAGCTAATAGATGATGCTCGCCATTAACCCCCTTTCAGGAGATGACCATGCTCGAACTCAGACCCTTCAGCTCCCTGGGCGGCGCCCATCACGGCTGGTTGGATGCCCATCATCACTTTTCGTTCGCCGAGTACCATGATCCCAAGCGTATGAACTGGGGCAACCTGCGAGTGTGGAACGATGACGTGATTGCCTCCGGCACCGGATTCCCAAAACACCCGCACCGGGACATGGAGATCATTACTTATGTGCGTGAAGGCGCGATTACTCACGAAGACAACCTGGGTAACAAGGGCCGCACCGAAGCCGGCGACGTTCAGGTCATGAGCGCTGGTACGGGCATCGCCCACAGCGAATACAACCTGGAAGCGACGCCGACCAAGATCTTCCAGATCTGGATTATCCCGAACGAATCCGGCCTGGCGCCGTCCTGGGGCGCCAAGCCGTTCCCGAAAGGTGAACGTGAAGGCTTCGTGACCTTGGCCAGTGGCAAATCCGGCGATGATCAGAGCCTGCGAATCCGTGCCGATGCACGCTTGGTGGCAGCGAACCTGAAGGCCGGTGAATCTGCTGAGTATCGCCTCGACAGTGGTCGCCGAGCTTACCTGGTTCCCGCCACTGGGGTGATTGAAGTCAATGGCTTACGTGCGCAAGCTCGAGACGGTGTTGCGGTGGCCGATGAGCAGCTGTTGCGGGTGACGGCTATTGAGGACAGCGAAATCGTCCTGGTTGACCTGGCTTGATTCGATAAACGCCAGGCAAAAAAAAGGGGCGACCGTGATGATCGCCCCTTTTTGCCGTCTGGATTACTTGGCTGCGATTGCGCCATCCACCAGCGTTTGAGCCTCTGCCACCAACTGCTTGAGGTGGTCATCACTCACAAAGCTTTCGGCGTAAATCTTGTAGATGTCTTCTGTGCCCGACGGACGTGCCGCGAACCAACCATTTTCGGTCATGACTTTCAGGCCGCCAATGGCCTGATCGTTGCCTGGCGCATGACTGAGGATGCTCTGGATCGCTTCGCCCGCCAGTTGGGTCGAGGTGACCTGATCCGGTGACAGTTTGCTCAGCAAGGCTTTCTGTTCCGGGTTGGCCTTGGCATCCACGCGTACCGAGAACGGCTCGCCGAGTTCGTCAGTCAACGCGCGATAGGCCTGACTTGGATCGCGACCGGTGCGAGCAGTCATTTCGGCGGCCAGCAATGCCGGGATCAATCCATCCTTGTCGGTGCACCAGACGCTGCCGTCCTTGCGCAGGAACGAGGCGCCAGCACTTTCTTCACCGCCAAAGCCCAGCGAGCCGTCGAACAAACCGTCAGCGAACCATTTGAAACCGACCGGCACTTCATACAAACGGCGGCCCAGACGCTTGGCCACGCGATCAATCAAGCCGCTGCTGACCACGGTTTTTCCCACGGCAGCATCGGCGCGCCACTGAGGGCGGTTCTGGAACAGGTAGTCGATGGATACCGCGAGGTAATTGTTAGGCGCCAGCAAACCACCGGACGGCGTAACGATGCCATGGCGGTCGTGATCCGGGTCGCAGGCAAAGGCCACGTCAAAGCGTTCCTTCAGACCGATCAGGCCTTGCATCGCGTGGGTGGACGATGGGTCCATGCGAATCTGACCATCCCAGTCGACGGTCATGAAGCGGAACGTCGGGTCGACCTGTTTGTTGACTACGTCGAGGTCCAGACGGTAGTGCTCGGCAATCGCCGACCAGTAGCGCACCCCTGCTCCGCCCAGCGGATCAACGCCCAGACGCAGCTTGGCATCCCGGATGGCGTCGAAATCGATCACGTTGATCAGATCGGCGACGTAGGTGTTCAAGTAATCGTGACGATGGGTTGTGCTGGCTTTCAGCGCCTGCTCGTAGCTGATGCGTTTGACGCCAGCGAGTCTGGCTGCCAGCAGCTCGTTAGCCTTGGCTTCGATCCACTTGGTGATATGGGTATCGGCCGGGCCACCGTTGGTAGGGTTGTATTTGTAGCCCCCGCTTTGCGGCGGGTTGTGTGACGGCGTAATGACGATACCGTCCGCCAGTCCGGAAGTACGGCCACGGTTGTAGCAAAGAATCGCGTGAGAGATGGCCGGGGTCGGTGTGTATTCATCACCTTCGGCAATCATCACGGTGACGCCGTTGGCGGCCAATACTTCCAGGGCACTGGCACCCGCTGGCGTGGACAGTGCGTGGGTGTCGATCCCGACGAATAACGGGCCGTCGATGCCCTGGGCCTCGCGGTACAGGCAAATCGCCTGACTGATTGCCAGAACGTGCCATTCGTTGAAACTCAGGTCGAACGAACTGCCTCGGTGCCCGGAGGTGCCAAAGGCTACACGTTGGGTAGAGATGGCGGCGTCAGGCTGGCCAGTGTAGTAAGCCGTTACCAGTCGCGGGATGTCGACCAGCAATTCTGCCGGTGCCGTTTTGCCCGCAAAGGAACTGAGTGTCATGCAAAACCTCTGGAATAGACGGGTCAGGAATTGGAACGCAGTTTACTGGCAGTTTAACCGCAACGCGATGGGATCGATTCAAGATGATTCAGCATGTTTGACGGCCTCGCTCAATCGGTGGCCTCCAGACGCAGGGCATCCCCCAGCAGGCCCAGTGAAACGGCGAGGTCATGCTCACCGCCAAAGGTATGGCTCAGCCGCAAGTGTTGCCCATGCAGACCACGCAAACTAAACAATTCCCCCGGCGCCACCACTACCTGCTGCTTGAGCAGACGGTGGAACACGCCTCGCACATCCACTCGCCGCAACGAGCGTACCCAGATTGTTGAGCCGCCCAGGGGGTCGACGAAGTGCAAGGCGTCTGCCAGTCGCTCCTCCAGCAATTGGGTCATTTGCACTTTGCGCTCTTTGAGCAGCCGGCGCAGCATCAGCAAGTGCTGATCGATTCGTCCATTGTTGTACAGACGCGCGATGGCCTTCTGGCGGATCGGCGATAACCGGAACGATCTCAGCAGAAAGTGCCGCTGCAGTTCGCCTCGCAGTTGCCGCGACAGCAGATAACCATAAGGTGCTTCGGGCCCGATGACCTTCTCGAACGTGGAGAACACGATCAATCGCTCAGGGTCCAGCCAATCGCGAAACCGTGGCCGACCCGGTTCAAATTCGAGTTCTGCGTAACAATCATTCTCCAACACCCAACTGCCGTGCCGCTCCAGCAACTGCGCAGTCGATTGTCGATTGCTGTCGCAGGCCATACTGCCGCGTGGCATGTTCAGGCCGGACGACAACATCACCAGCCTCACCGGTTCGGTTTCCAGCAGCGTCTGCAAATGCTCAAGGTCGATACCGCCATCGGCTTGCAATGACAATTCGATGACCTGCACGTCGGCGTCCTGAAACAATCGCAGGATCGCCCAGTCGCAAGGCGACTCCACCACGACCGTGGAGTCTTTGAGGTGAAGCGCCGCGATCAATATTTCCAGGACGCCCCGCAGATCAGCACCGATGTAGACATCGTCGGCGTGCCAGCAGCGTGCCGGAGAAGAGGTATATCGTGCCGCCAGGGCCGCACGCAGTTCCCGCTCGCCACAGGGCTGAGAGGCCGGTTGCGGCTGGCGTGGATACTGGCGCAACAATTCTCTTTCAAGCAGCAACAGCGGGCTGTCCAACGGTTGCAGCAGTGCCGGTTCATCGGCGCTCAGAACCAGCATTCCCGGGCGTCTGGCATTGACATAGAGAGTCTCCAGCAGGTCATTGCCGCTGCACGCAGGCCGAATGAACGACACGGGCAGCGCGTAATAACCGGATTTGGCCACCGAATAGACCCGCCCTTCCTTTTCCAACAGCGAATACGCGTACTGAATGGTCGAGATCGATACACTCAGGCGTTCCGCCAACTGCCGTAACGAAGGAAGCCGCACACGCGTGTCGCTGACCGGCTCGCTGATCAAATGAGTCAGGTAGCGGTACACCGCCTGATAGGCGAAGTCGGTTTCTCGCGGTCCTTTCATGAGCAATGGTCGAGCATACAGAGCTCGTCCCGCTGGCGCTGAGTGCGTGCTATCAAGCCCGGCACTTTCAACGTCCCGTTGACCGTTCGCCCGTCATGGCATTAATCGCCATCACTTCTGCCTGGAGAAGCGTGTCCCCTGGTTCGGCGCTGACTACCGGCCCCATGCGATAAAGCGTACCGATCAGGCTGACGGGCAACCCGCTGACGTCGACCATCCATTGCAGTACCTGCTCGGGCGCAGGCTTGCCCTGCATGGCCCGATGCAGTTCGGGCAACGCCACGAGCATGCCGGGATGACACTGGCGTAGAAAACGTTCAAGCGAGGCGCCGTTCTCGACAAAGGGCGCAAACAGTAAACACACCAGTTGAGCTTCGTTCAGGCCGAGGTTTCTTTGCGCCTCGACCGCCGCCAGTTCGCGCTGATCCGACAGGGCTGCCGGGTTGCCGTACGTCTGCAGTGCCTGGTCGCACACATGCTCTGAAAGTTGCTTGCGCTGCATCATGACCAATAGCCGCTGCAAATAATCGCTGATGCCGGCCTCGTACGTATGTCCCTGCACGAAGCAGGCTTGCAGCCCACGCAGGTGTGCGCAAATCGAAAGGCTGACGTATTCGTTATCACCAACCTGAGACGTCAGCCCGTCAGGTTGATACTTCAGAAACTCGGTCAGCAACGGCCAGCGCTCTTCCAGGTTGCTGACCAGCATGTCGTGAATGTCGATGAATGTCGCGCGGCGACACGCCTCAAAACTTTCTGCGGGGCGCCACACGGGCTGCTCATGTCCGGAATAAAACTCGCGATAGCAATCGCTGCCCAGTTCATCAAGCCGCGTGAACAGCTGCTCATAGCCGGTTTCAGGCTGCTCCGGCATCGGGAAGCCGGCCTTTGCCGCAGCACGGTTCAATCCCTCCATAAACTGCTGTTGCTGGCGCGGTGAGTCGCTACTGACCAAGGCATCGACGCCCCGCTCCCAGCGGGCGATCTGCCCGTAGAACTCGCCCGTTGCCAGGTAGCCGTCATCCCACAGATCCAGGGGGCCGTTCCAGGTGCGGCGGTGACCGATCATCAACAGATTGAGGCGATTTGACTCGCGGCCGGCTTCAGAGACTCCAACCCCGTGATTGAACGGCAAGACTTCGCGGTTATCGACCATCAACACTTCAACCCGAGGATCATCATAAAGAAACAACGCACTGCAGCTGCGATGGATGTTTTCAAGGGCCGTCGAGGCTGTGCCGTTCAAGCGCAAGGTCGCCACCCGCAGCTGGAACGTCGCGGGTGCCCGGCCGGCTATGCTCAATTGCGCGGCGCGCAGCAGTGCAAGGGTGTAACAGCTGTCACGTGTCCCGGTCTGGATTGTCAGCACCTTGAACTCGCCAATACGTTCCATGCCACCCGCAGCAACCACCACGCGCTGAATCAACAGCTGCAATGCAGTGCGTTCGGCCCGTGAGAAGAAACTCAGCAATCGCTGCAGTACTTGCTGATAAACATAGTTCATTGCCTGATCATGGGTATTGGTCATCATTGTTTACCTGTTACTCATAGGTTCGATATCACGCAAACAACGCTTTGCATTGCGCAATCGGTTGCCCGTCATGATTAGAGTGCCGTGCTTGATATCAAATGCTAACACTTAGTTTTTAGTCATTATTTGAAACGATTAGAACTGGCAGACAAACCGCCAGGCGGCCGCAGGCCTCCAGGCCCGACAGAGCGGGCGCCTGGCGATGATGCGGGAGTTCCTAGGAAATATCCGACAGCGTCCCACAGAGAAGTAGCACGACAAATAAAGAAAGAAGTCACCCTAAGTTTTTCGGCAACTGTTCGACGACACTCTAATTGTTGAGTTTGTATTGCCGGGGCGCATTGAAAAGTATCTGCCCGATACCTGGCCATAGCTCATTCCTTGAGATGAAAGTAATCATTCAATTATCGGGGCTTATAGGGTGATTAGAAGATACAGATTGAGGGCAAAAACCAGTTCAGTTGCTGAACGGCCCCATCATGGGTTGACGGGAAGCCTCATAATTTTGGAGGGAGAATAAAAACGTGTGGCGGGGGAACTTGCTCCCTCGCCACATTTTTCGGGGACGTGTTACGCAGGCTCGACCTTAAGGGCGACCCGCTCGCGGCATGGGCATTCGTCCATGTAGCGGTGTGCTTCGACAAACTCGGAAAACGGGAAGACCCGAGTCTTGAGCGGCAGTAGCACGTGGTCAGCGGTCAACTGGTTGATGTCACGCAATGCGCGCTGCAGTGCGGCCTGGTCCTGAGTGATGCCCAGCTCCGGCTTGCCCGTGAAGTTGCCGATACAGTGCACAAAGAACTGAATGTTCTTCTGGAACGCTGCACAGGCCGGGAACGGCGTCTGGTTACCGCCTTGCAGGCCGTATAACACCAGGCTGCCACGCGGCGCGAGCGCATCGCCCAGCAGCGACATCTGCGGACCACCCAACCCGTCGAACACCACATCCACACCGCGGTTGTTCGTGATTTTGTTAATCCGCATGAGCAGATCTTCATCTTCGGTGACGATGACTTTCTCGGCACCCAGCGTTAACAGGTATTCACGCTCTTCCGCCGTTTTGGTGGCGGCAATCACTCGAACGCCCAAGGCTTTGCCCAGTTGTACGAACGAAGGTCCGGCACAATGGCTGGCGTCGGTCACCAGGACAAATTGCCCCGGTTTGACGCGAGCCAGATCGACGAGCGCGAAGTAGGCAATCAGCAACGGTGTGTAATGCACGGCCGCTTCGATCGGACTCAGCACCTGCGGATAAAGGGTCAGTGACGAGCGCGGCAAAACAATTTGCTCGCCGTACACCGGATAGTCGTTCGGGCTTTGGGCCGGAAAGCTGGCGACCTTGTCACCGACTGCCAGGTCATCGACGCCCTCGCCGAGCGCCGTCACTACACCGGCCATTTCCTGACCAATACCGGCAGGCAGGCGAGCGTGAGACGGGGCCAGGTTCTGGCGCCAAAGTGTGTCGTACCAGCTGATGCCAATCGCCTCGACGCGCACCTGCACTTCGCCTGGAGCAGGAAGTACTGCCGCATGCTCTTCGCATTTGAGCACCTCGGCCGGACCAAACTTGTGAAAACGGATCGTGCGGGACATCGCAAACCTCGTCAAAGTAACCTCTAATGCCCTGAACTCTATCTGGGCTTTGTACCCAAGACTATCAGTGGCTATTAATAGTCGACATGCCTGTCATTGATTCCGCAGCACCGGCGACATTGTCAAAATGTCGTGAAAATCGAAGCGGTCCTTCAGGAAAAACTGAATTACACGGTGCAGAGTAGCAGCCTTTCCCCGTAAGATTCATGCCGGCCATTGTTCTTATATGGCCGCTCTCGTCAAGCTTGATGACTCTGCCAGGGACTCCAGATGAATCGTAATGACCTGCGTCGTGTCGACCTGAACCTGTTGATCGTTTTCGAAACATTGATGCACGAACGCAGCGTGACCCGCGCTGCAGAGAAACTGTTTCTCGGCCAGCCGGCCATCAGTGCGGCGCTCTCGCGCCTGCGCGGGCTGTTCGATGATCCGCTGTTCGTGCGCACCGGTCGCAGCATGGAGCCGTCTGCACGGGCGATAGAAATCTTCGCACTGCTCTCCCCCGCGCTGGACTCGATTTCCACGGCCGTCAGCCGTGCGGCAGAGTTTGATCCGGCCACCAGCACCGCGGTGTTCCGCATTGGCCTGTCGGACGATGTCGAGTTCGCCCTGCTGCCGATGCTGCTCAAACGCCTGCGCGCCGAATCGCCTGGGATCGTGCTGGTGGTGCGTCGGGCCAACTACATTCTGATGCCGAGCCTGCTGGCTTCGGGCGAGATTTCCATCGGCGTCAGCTACACCGCCGATCTGCCGGCCAACGCCAAACGCAAGGTGCTGCGCCGCAGTATGCCGAAACTGTTGCGAGCCGACACCGTGCCCGGGCCATTGAGCCTGGATGACTTCTGTGCCCGGCCGCATGCGCTGGTGTCGTTCGCGGGTGACCTTAGCGGCTTTATCGATGACGAACTGGAAAAGCTCGGGCGCAAACGCCATGTCGTGCTCGCGGTACCGCAGTTCAACGGGCTGAGCACGCTGCTGAGCGGCACCGATATTGTGGCGACGGTGCCTGACTATACGGCCGATGCACTGACGGCGGCCGGTGGTGTCCGTGCTGAAGATCCGCCGCTGCCGGTGCGCAGTTTTGAATTGCACATGGCCTGGCGTGGGTCGCAGGATAATGATCCGGGAGAACGCTGGCTGCGTTCCCGGATACAGATGTTTTTTGGGGATCCGGACAGCCTTTAAAAAACCAACCGGACTACCGCGTCGACTGCGATTGCGTCACCGTCAAAGGCACAGCGGTAAACACCGTGGTATCCGTGAACTTTTCCACGTCGACGCGATGGGGAAAGATCTTCTTTTCCACGAACAGGTCATCGACTTGCTGCAAGGCCTGGACATCCCGTGGCTCGACCGGCAACAGCGATTCGTCGCCCCAGCTGCGCAGTCGTGTCGAGACGTCCAGCGGCACATCGTTGACCTTGGCGAAGACCCGCGCGTACTCCTCGGGGTTCTGCCGAGCCCATTCGAAGGCCTTGGCAAAGCGTTGCAACACGTCACTGAGTGCTTTGCGCTTAAGCGGGTCGGCGAGGACTTCATCAGAGGCGGTAATAAAGGTCAGTCCGGTATTGATGCCCTCCCCGGTGATCAACACCCGAGCGCCTTGCTGTTCTGCAAACGCCTGGTAGATACCAAAGGTGGCCCAGGCTTCGATTTTCCCGGCGCTGAATGCAGACAAGGCGTCGGTGGGCAAAACGAACCCGATGTTGACGTCCTTCTCATCAACCCCGGCATTGGCCAGTGCGCGAATCAACAGGTATTGGGAAATGCTGCCTCGGGCCGACGACACCACGACATTTCGACCTTTCAGATCCGCCACCTTAGTGATGGTCGAATCGGCTGGCACCAGGATCGCAATGCTCCTTGATTGACTGCGCCGTACCGCGACGATACGCAACGGCGTGCCCCCGGTAGCAGCGGCAAGGACCGGCGTATCACCGGCGGGCCCCAAATCGACGGCACCGGCGCGCAAAGCTTCAAACAACGGCGCGGCACCCTGGAAGTTCGCCCACTCGACCTTATAGTCGATGCCCTCCAGCGCATTCGCCGCCTCCACTACAGTGCGCAAGCCTTTGGCCTGATCACCCAGCACCAGCGTCACACCGGACAAGTCTGAACGGGTAGCGGAAGTCGTTTTGCTTTCGACCGACTCACCGCAACCGCCGAGCAGCAACGCAGCCGCCGATAACAACACAACTGCAGATTTCCTTACGCATATCGACATGGTGGAATCTCCCTGTATCAAAAAAAAACTGGAATTTGCATCAACCATGGGCGAAACGCCGGGCGGTACTGGTGGGTGCCTGCCGCTCGGCGACAGCAGCTGATTCCACTTCCACACCCAGCAAAGTCAGCAAACGCGCACGGATGGCCTGGAAACCGGATTGTCCGGTGTCGCGAGCCCGGGGCAGATCGATAGACACCTGTTCGGCGATCTTGCCGTTGGCCAGCACGATGACCCGATCGGCCAGCAGGATCGCTTCATCAACGTCATGGGTGACCAGCAACACCGCAGGGGTGTGTTTGCGCCACAATTCGATGATTAGCCGATGCATGCGAATCCGGGTCAGCGCGTCGAGTGCGGCAAACGGTTCATCGAGCAACAACAGCTTGGGTTCGCGCACCAGACCACGTGCCAGTGCCACACGTTGTGCTTCGCCGCCGGAAAGCGTGGCCGGGTAAGCGTCCAGCCGATGGGCCAGCCCCACTTCAGTCAGTGCCTGCACGGCGCGAGCTTTGGCGTCGGGGATGTGCAGCCCGAGAATCACGTTTTTCCAAGCACGTTTCCAGGGCATCAAACGAGGTTCCTGAAACACCGCCGCCCGCGCCTTTGGCACCAGTAACTGACCGCTGTCGATACTGTCGAGGCCGGCCAGGCTCCGCAGCAAGGTGGTCTTGCCCGAGCCGCTGGCCCCCAATAACGCGACGAACTCACCCGGTGCGATGTCCAGGTCCAGACCATCAATGACCCGTTGCTCGCCGAACTGGCGCACCACATTGCGCAGTTGTACCGGTGCTGCCGAATGGGCAGATTTCGACGGGTCCAAAAGATCGATGCTCGACATATCAGTTCCTCACGAAAGTTGGGCGCCAGGCCAGGGCAAAACGCTCCAGCGTGCGGATCAGTCCGTCGATCAACAGGCCGAGGACGCTGTAGATAAGCAGGCAGATCACGATGACGTCAGTGCGCATGAAGTCCCGCGCGTCGCTGGCCAGAAAACCGATGCCGGCGGTGGTGTTGATTTGCTCGACGAACACCAGCGCCAGCCAGGAAATTCCCAGGGAGTAGCGCAAGCCGACAAAAAACGAGGGCAACGAGCCCGGCAGGATCACGTGCCAGATCAGTTCGCGACGACTCAGTCCAAGGGTGTTGGCGGCCTCGATCAACTTGGGGTCGATGCTGCGAATGCCGGCGAACAGATTCATGTACACCGGGAAGGTTGTACCGACGACGATCAGCGCAATCTTGGTAAATTCGCCAATGCCGAACCAGAGAATGAACAACGGCACCAGAGCCAGCGACGGGATGGTGCGCAACATCTGCAGCGGTGAATCGAGGACCACCTCGCCGCGCTTGGACAGGCCGCTGATCAGCGCAGCCACCACGCCGAGACTGACACCGATACTCAAACCCACCAGCGCCCGTTGCAGCGATACCAGCAAGTGTTTGCCCAGTTCCCCGGAAGCGATCATGGCCCAAAGCGTGCCGCCGATTTGCGAGGGCGCCGCGATGACCCGTTGTGGGATCAGACCCCATTGCGACGCCAATTCCCATAACAGCAACAATCCGATGGGGCTGAGTAAACGCAGCAAGACTTCAGGTGTCTGCCAGTTGCGCAGCCAGTGCGGCAACAGCCTTGACGCCCCCTGCAGCTCACCGCGATGGCGAACAGCCTTGTTGACGGAAAACGAGCCATTGGTGCTCTGTGTATCGAAGGTCTTTTCAGTCATCAGGCTTCCTTCCTCAAAAAACATGGCCAGAGGTGCCATGCGTCAGCTTCGGTTTTCATGCTATTCGCATAAAAAACCTCAGTGAAATTCTTTTTAGGAATAATCTAATATGCTTATAAATCAGATATAAAGTTCAGCTGATAAATTATTTGCATAATAAACACCTGCATCCCTGCCCCGCTGCGGCCTGCATGAATGACACCGATTAAAATGCACCTAGCTGATATTGAAAAACAATCATCATTCTTTAAATTAATAATTAACTTAGAACCAAACGGCATTTCACAGCCGCGCCCTGCTACGCCTATTTTGCATTCCACAGACCGACCCCAACGCCAGGTGGAGGCTTGAATCACGCCTATTCAACGAAAAGGAGCTCCCATGAGTATTGAATTCATCGGCTACATCGGCGGTCACCATTCTTCGGAAATCCACCCTCGCAGCGGGCCTGTGCTGCAGCCCGACTACGTGGAAAAAGTGGCACGCGCCCATGAGGAAGCCGGATTTGACCGCGCCCTGGTTGCCTTCCATTCCAACAGCCCTGACAGCACCCTGATTGCCTCGCACGCTGCCAGCGTGACCAAAAGCCTCAAGTTCCTGATCGCCCATCGGCCCGGTTTTGTCGCGCCGACCCTGGCCGCGCGACAGTTCACTACCCTCGACGTATTCAATGGCGGACGCACCGCCGTGCACATCATTACCGGCGGCGATGATCGCGAACTGCGCGCCGACGGCAGCTACATCGGCAAGGACGAGCGCTATGCCCGCACGGACGAATACCTTCATGTGCTGCGCCAGGAATGGACCAGCGAAAAGCCTTTCAACTACGCAGGGCAGTATTACCAAGTGGAGGGTGCGCATTCGCTGGTGAAGTCGGCGCAACTGCCGCACATTCCACTGTATTTCGGTGGTTCTTCGACAGTGGCCATCGAAGTGGCGGGCAAGCATGCGGACGTGTACGCGTTGTGGGGTGAAACCTATGAACAAGTTCGCGAGGTGGTAAAGCAAGTACGCGCCGAGGCTGCCAGACATGGCCGCAGCATTCGCTTCAGTTTGTCATTGCGGCCGATTCTGGCGGACACCGAAGCCCAGGCATGGGAACGTGCCGAGCACATCCTGCAGCAAGCTACCGCGCTGGCCGAGCAAAACGGTTTTGTACGCAGGGAACCTCCGAACGAAGGCTCTCGCCGCCTGCTCGCCGCTGCCGCCCAGGGCTCACGTCTGGACAAGCGCCTGTGGACCGGCATCGCCGGCCTGCTGGGTGCACAAGGCAATTCAACCTCTCTGGTCGGCACTCCGGAACAAGTAGCCGAAGCGCTGCTTGATTACTACGACCTGGGCATCACCACTTTCCTGATCCGCGGCTTCGACCCGCTCGACGACGCCATCGACTACGGCAAGCGCCTGATCCCCCTGACCCGCAAACTGGTGGCCGAACGGGAGCGGCAAGCATCGGAAAAAGTAGCTTAAAAGGATCGGTTGCTCGATTAGGAGCGGGCTTGGTCGCGAAGACGGCAGCACATTCAGCAAATAAGTTGACTGACAAACCGCAATCGCGAGCAGGCTCGCACATTTTGATCAACGGCAACCACAAGTTTTATCCCCGACGCATAACCCTGTGGGAGCGGGCTTGCCCTAATGCCGATCAGTTAAGCCTTAACGCGGACCGTAGCAGCTGGCGAAGCCTGCGTTCGGC
>NZ_AKJS01000091.1 GCF_000282215.1 Pseudomonas sp. GM21 | reverse complement strand
GAGACTGGAAACGGTGAAGGTTCCACCCGTCATGTCCGCGGGGCCCAACTTGCCGTCCCGTGCTTTGCGCGCCAACTCTCCACATTCTGTGGCGATCTGGCCGATGCCTTTTTGATCGGCATCGCGAATCACCGGCACAACCAGGCCGTTTGGCGTGTCAGCAGCAAAACCAATGTGGTAGTACTGCTTCAGGATCAGGATCGGCTCGCCGTCTTCGTTGCCCAACGAGCTATTGAACTGCGGGAAGGCTTTCAGGCTGGCGACCGCGGCCTTGATCAGGAAAGCCAACATGGTGTACTTGATCGCGTCCTTGCCGCCTTCGGTGTTGAGCTGGACGCGAAACGCTTCAAGCCCGGTGATATCCGCTTCTTCGCTGTTGGTGACGTGGGGAATCATCACCCAGTTACGCGAGAGGTTAGCGCCGGAGATTTTCTTGATACGCGACAGCGCGACCTTCTCGACAGTGCCGAATTTGGCAAAATCGATGTCTGGCCAAGGCAGCAGGTTGAGTCCGCCTGAGTTGTCGGCCCGAAGTACAGGACTGTCGAGGCGAACCAGGGCGTCCTTGACGAAGCGTTCGACATCCTCACGAAGCATTCGCCCGCCCTTGCCGGTGGCCGCCACTCGAGTGACGTCCACACCCAGTTTTCGCGCATAGCTGCGCACTGAAGGACTGGCGTGTGGTTTCGGGCCAGATGTACTCACCGCTGGCGCAACGGGCATCACGACGACTGAGGGAGGTGGATTCGAATCTGGCTTACTCACGACTACATCAGCCACCACAGTGCTGTTCTCGGCACTTTGAGCAGGAAGCGTTTCATCAACGGCCATCTGCAAAGTGAGAATCGAACTGCCCTTGGAAACCCGATCGCCCTCCTTGATCGTCACCGACACAACGGTGCCGGCACCTGGGCTCGGTACGTCCATCGATGCCTTGTCCGATTCCAGGGTCAACAAAGGGTCATCGAACGCCACTTTATCGCCCGGCTTGACCAACACCTCGATCACCGGGAGGTCTTTGAAGTCCCCGATGTCAGGGACATGAATCTCTCTGATTTCACTCATGACTTACCGTCGCCCAGAAATAGATCCGTTGCGGGTTCACGCAACGGAAGGAGCGCTCATCGAGCGCATGCGAAGAGAAAACCTGTTAGCGCGTCCACGGAGCCGGACGATCACCTTTCAGGCCGTAGCGCTCGATGGCTTCTGCCAGCACCTGACGCGGCAAACTGCCGTCACGCACCAAACCGTCCAGAGCCGCCAGGACCACCTGGTGACGATCGACTTCAAAGAAGCTGCGCAAGGCGGCACGGGTATCACTGCGGCCAAATCCGTCGGTACCCAGGGCAATGAAGCGCGCATCGACATAGCTGGCGATCAGTTGCGGCCAGGCGCGAACGTAGTCGGAGGCGACAATCACTGGCGCATCGCCGGCGAGGGAGGCGCAAAGGTGGCTGACTTGCTCAGGATCTGCCGGGTTCAGGCGATTGTGTCGTTCCACTTCCCGCGCTTCCCGAGCCAGCTCGCTGAAGCTGGTGACGCTCCACACCTCGCTCGATACCTGCCAGTCGGCCGCCAGCAACTCGGACGCTGCGATCACTTCCCGCAGGATGGTCCCGCTGCCCAGCAAGCGGACCGAGCCACGGGATGACGCTGCATCCGTCACGGCGTAGCGATACATGCCGCGAATGACTTGATCCTCGACGCCGGCCGGCAACGAAGGCTGGGCGTAGTTCTCGTTCATCACGGTGATGTAATAGAACTCATCGACATCCCGTTCCATCATCTGGCGCATGCCATGGTCGACAATCACCGCGAGTTCGCCCGCGAAAGCCGGGTCATAGGCGCGGCAGTTGGGCACGGTCGCAGCCACTACATGGCTACTGCCATCCTGATGCTGCAGCCCTTCTCCACCCAGGGTCGTACGCCCTGCGGTGGCGCCCAGCAAGAAGCCGCGGGCACGTTGATCAGCCGCTGCCCAAATCAAATCGCCGACGCGCTGAAAACCGAACATCGAGTAGTAGATGTAGAACGGCAGCATCGGTTTACCGTGTGCGCTGTAGGAAGTCGCGGCAGCCACCCAGGAAGACAGTGCGCCCGCTTCAGTAATGCCCTCCTCCAACAGCTGGCCATCGCGGGCTTCACGGTAATACAGCATCGAGCCTGCATCTTCTGGCTCGTAAAGCTGCCCCAGCGGCGAGTAGATACCGATCTGGCGAAACAGGTTGGCCATACCGAAGGTACGGGCTTCGTCCGCAACGATAGGAACGACGCGTGGCCCCAGCTCTTTGTCTTTGAGCAAGCCACCGAGCATCCGTACCACGGCCATCGTGGTGGACATCTCTTTGCCGTCGGCCTCGAACGCGAAACGAGCGTAGTCAGCCAAGGCTGGCACAGTGACGTGCTCGTTACCTTTTTGCCGCTTAGGCATGTAGCCGCCCAACGCTGCTCTGCGCTCACGCAGATATCGCATCTCCTGACTGTCTTCAGCCGGGCGATAGAAGCGCAGTTGCGCCACATCATCGTCCGACAGTGGCAGCGCGAAGCGATCGCGGAACGCCTTGAGTGCGTCGATATCCAGCTTCTTCGCCTGGTGCGAGGTCATGCGCGATTCGCCGGCGCCGCCCATGCCGTAACCTTTCTTGGTTTTGGCCAGGATGACGGTCGGCCGTCCCTTGTGCGCTTTGGCAGCGGCGAACGCTGCATGCAACTTGCGGAAATCGTGACCGCCGCGCTTGAGGGCATCAATCTCGGCATCGGACATATGCGAGACCAGCTCCTTGACCTCTGGATCCTGTTGGAAGAAGTGCAGCAGGTTGTAGGCACCGTCCTTGGAACCGAGCGTCTGGTATTGGCCATCGACGGTCTGGGCAAAGCGCTGCAACAGGGCATGGTTGGTGTCCCGTGCGAACAACGGGTCCCAGTCCGATCCCCAGATGACCTTGACCACATTCCAGCCGGCACCGGTAAACAGCGCCTCGAGTTCTTGAATGACCTGGCCGTTGCCACGAACCGGTCCATCCAGACGCTGCAAGTTGCAATTGACGATAAAGGTGAGGTTGTCGAGTTTTTCCCGCGCAGCAAGGGTGAGCCCCGCAATCGACTCTGGCTCATCCATTTCACCGTCACCAAATACCCCCCAGACATGACGCTCGCTGGTATCGGCAAGATTACGGTTTTCGAGGTAGCGCATATAACGCGCTTGATAGACAGCACTGATGGGGCCAATGCCCATCGATCCGGTCGGGAACTGCCAGAAGTCAGGCATCAACCAAGGGTGCGGATAAGAACTCAGCCCATTGCCCCCGACTTCCTGGCGGTAGTTAGCAAGTTGCTCTTCGGACAGTCGTCCCTCAAGGAACGCACGGGCGTAGACGCCAGGTGCCGAATGCGGCTGGTAAAACACTAGATCGCCGCCGTGTTTTTCATCCCGGGCACGGAAGAAGTGGTTAAAGCCGACCTCAAAGATTTCGGCGGCAGATGCATAACTTGCGATATGCCCACCCAGTTCTCCGTAGGCCTGGTTTGCGCGCACCACCATGGCCAATGCATTCCAACGAATGATCGAAGTAATCCGTTCCTCGACAGCAAGGTCTCCTGGATAGGGACCCTGCCTTTCAATCGGAATTGTGTTCCGATACGCCGAGTACGGGTGCACATGCGAGGTGATGCCAAGTGCTCTTGCGTGTTGCTCTAACTGTTTAAGCAGGAACTGGCCTCGCTCGGATCCGCCATCGCGCACGACGGCCTCCAGCGACTCCAGCCATTCCTGCGTTTCATCCCGGTCACTATCCAGCGATGCCATTGACCCAGTGCTTTCATTTAGCGAACTCATGTCTGCCTCCACTCTTATTGTTGTTTGCTTAGAGATGAACCGACAGAACGTGCCGCCGTACTAAGCTTCATTACTTAAGTTTCAGCACTGATTGAGAGCCTGAAACTGGATTGATCGATAAAGATGCCAAGCTTTTACCCGAGCCCGTTTCAGGTCGTCGTGCGGAAATCTCCAACCGCCGCATTGAGCGCGCTGCCCACCTGCTTCAGCCCGCGCACCGACACTTCCAGCAGCCCGCTGGCGGCGGTGCTCTGCTCCGCGACCGCCCTTACCCGTTCCATACTTTCGCCAACCTGTTCAGCCACCGTACTCTGCTGCTCGGCCGCCGCGGCGATCTGCTGACTCATCTGCTCCACGGTCGATACCGCTGCGGCGATTTCCTGCAGCGCCTGGGACGCCTGTGCGGCAAGCACCACGCTTTCGCCGGTCAGCACCTGGCTACCCTGCAATCGACTGTCGGCCTGCTCGGCTACGCTGCGCAGTTGCTGGATGATGGTGGCGATGCTGTCGGTGGAGGCTTGTGTGCGTCGCGCCAGGTTGCGTACCTCGTCAGCCACCACAGCAAAGCCACGACCGTTTTCGCCGGCACGTGCCGCTTCAATCGCCGCATTCAGGGCCAGCAGATTGGTCTGTTCCGCCAAGGCCTTGATCACATCCAGCACCTTGCCGATGGCCGCACTCTCATTGAGCAGCGAGCCCATGGACTCGGAACATCCGCTCATTTCCTGTGCCAGGTGACCAATCTTGGTCGTCGCCTGACGTACCAGTTCCTCGCCTTTGCGCGCCTGGCTATTGGCCTGCTCGACGGCATTACGGGTCTGACTGGTATTGCGCGCGACGTCCTGGGCGGTAGCCGCCATCTGTTGCATGGCGGTGGCTGCCAATTCGGTTTCCTCGCGCTGCGAGTCGACACCCTGACGAGTACGTTCTGTCACCTGCACCAGCCCGTTGGCGGACTGATTCAACTGCTCGACACCCTGACCAATCCGGCCCATCAGCCCACGCAGACTGGCGAGCATGAGTCCGACGCTGCCGAGCAACTGCCCCAGCTCATCACGGCGTCCAGCGGCATCGATCTGTGCGCTGAGATCGCCCGATGCCACGCGCCTGGTCAGCTCAACCGCCTGACGCAATGGCTGCAGGATCAAATGGCGAATCAACAGGCTGGCGCCGATGCCGAAGCTAAGCGCTAACAGCACAATCCCCCCGAGCAGCCGCGATACCCGCTGACTCATCACCTGCGAGGCTTGCACTTGGGCGACGCGCACTTCGCCAAGCAGTGCGCTGACCTTGAACGCAGCGACATTCATCACGGCCTGGCTGTCGCTGGTTTGATCACGGCTTGCGGCGTAACCGTTGAACGCGGCGTGGTATTCATCCAGCGCCGCACGCGCCTGGGCCAGAGACTCGCGCTCCGCACCTTCGAGGCGCAACTCCAGGTTTTCCATGTACGAGCGCAGCTCGATAACCCGCGCCTCCCAGGCATTGCGCACTTCAGTGCTGCCTTGCAGCGTGAAATAGAGTTCGCTGTCGCGCAGGTTGGCCAGCTTGTCACGCAGCGTCGAGGCTTGTTCAAGCTGCAGCATGCGCACCGAATTAGCCGGTTGCGCCCGAGTGGCCAATAGGTTGACGGCGTCGAGCTGATCGAGCATCACCACAGTGAATCGCTCGCCAAGCACCTGGGCAAGATGCTGCATGCGCAGGCGAGCCTCGCGGGCATCGCGCTGGGCTTGAGCGTACCGCTCGAACTGGGCGAGATAAATTTTCGCGGCTTCCATGGCACCGCCCTGCCCGGTTTCCACCGGGGAATTTTCCAGCAATGCGACCAGCTCGCCGGTGACGCGGGAAACCTTGCGCGCCTCCTCCTCAGCCAGGTCCAGGCCGAACGCCTTAACCGCGACTTGCGCCTGCAACAGCAGTGACTCAACGGCTGCGACGTCATTCATCTTCTGCGCCCGAGCTTCGAGCACGTTGAGGGCATAAAACCCGGTCGCTGCAACGCCCAGTGTCGATAACAGGACCAGACCGAAGCCCAGCGTCAGCTTAGTGCCGACTGACAGATTGCCCAGGACGCGCGCGATCATAGGGACGACCCTTTGAGCAACGACAGAAAAGTGCAAGTCGCATTAAGGTCATGGCGGCCGAATCTGAACCAAAAAGGATATGGCGTGGAGCACGATGACGCGCTGGGCATATGAATTCTTCTTGTTGTTCTTAGATTGTCGACGCTCTGCGCCGCTTGCGTTTAGAGCCTATCCCGTATGCCTGCGGGTCGGCCAATGGCCAATAATGATGCGAGCTAGCTGAAATGCTAATAGCCCCGGACGCCCCGCCGAGCCGCCGCATTGCACGAGCGGCTCGACTGATCAGACGTGTATTTACCGCCTCAATCGGTAAGAGTTTTCAGGCTCTGCCTGAAGTTTGCGTACTCCCTACGGACGAACTCTTCGAAGCTGGTCGCAGGACGGCCAAGGAGGAAGGACAGCACGTTGGAATTACCGACAAAGTCATGGTTGCTGTAATGCGCTGCGATAGCGAGATTCATCCGCAACATATGCTGGAGCGCAGCGGGGTCCAAATTTTCGAACCGCTCCCGGACGAACACCTCGACATCGAAGCGTTCGACGGCAATCTCGCGTCCTGTCACCTTCGAAGCGACCGTCCCGATGTCATACGCGGTGAAGCGCCCAGGACCGACCAGCTCATAGGTGGCGCCAGTGTGACGCTGTGGGTCAGAGAGAACCTGCGCAACCACCTCGGTGACGTCTTCCAGGTCCACCATCGACTGTCGTTTGTCCAGCGACCACGCCAGGCGGAAAACTCCTTCCTCGAACACCGCCTTCATGCGCGAAGCCAGCATGTAGTTGGCCGGCTGCAAAATGGTGTATTCGAGCCCGGAGGACAGCAAGTGCTCCTCAATATCGCGCTTGATCTCATGCTGGATCAAGTCGCTGGCGATGGCGTGGAGCACTGAACTGAAGACGAAGTGGCCAACGCCCTCTGCCCTGGCGGCGTCAATCATGGCGAAACCCATCGCACGCTCGTCCTGATGGAGCGTCGGGCCAATGTGATACAGGCTTGTGACGCCCTTCATGGCGCGGGCAATGAAGGCCGGATCGGCAAGATCGCCCACCAGGATTTCTTGTGCGCCGAGCGCTCGAAGCTGCCCGGCCGACGCTTCGGTTCTAACGCAGGCCCGCACCTGATGGCCGGATGCGAGCAGCTTGGGTACCAGCCGCTTGCCCTGATTGCCATTAGCGGAAGTGATGAGTATCAAAGAATTCGTCTCCTGGAAGAAACCAACCAAGTATCAAAAGAACAAAGTGATGCCGACTTGCAGATTAAGTGCATCTTTGACATCGGGACTGAATGCCGGATGCTCGACAAAACTGAGCCCGGTACGCAAATAGGTGCCGGCGGCAAGGCGCATGTTGTAAGCAAGCGTCGTCGACTTTGAATCATCGGCGTTCGATACATGGAGCTTATCGAGCTTGGTGTTGGCATCGTCGCTGTAGCTGGTAAACCCGTATTCCAGCGTCAACATGTCGAACGGGCGCGAGTCAAATGGCCCTTTTGTGAACACGCGCAAGCCGTAATACAGGTCAAACAGGTTTCGATCTTCTGGTGCCGACATCCAGGTAAAGCCGGCATAAAGGCCGCGTGAGGCGATGGCGCTTTCGAACTGGTAGAACTGGTAGTCGCCGAGTACATAACCCGCGTAGTTGTCGTCGCTGCGCTCGCTGCTCAAAAACTGGCTGTAGTCCGATGAGTTGTAAATATAACCGGCACGCAACCACGCATACGGGGTGCCTGGCGTAGCGTTGCGTTTGAAACCGAGCTCATCAATGTACAGTGCGCCGCCATGGTCTACGTACATGTCAAGCTCCCCTAGATTGCGGTCGATTTCCGCGTCCATACCGTCGGGACTGATACTGCGTTGAACACCGAATTTGTTATAGAAGTTGCCGAGGTTCAAGGTCACATTGGCTGCAGGACTGGAAACAGGCGCGTGGCTCAAGCCGACCTGGTACGGGATAAGGGCCTGCAGACCTTGGGTGCCACCCGCTAGCGTACCGCCAGTGAACGGGCCGACGAACTCCAGGTCGTTGGGGAACACGCCGATCTTGAATTCGACGGTTTTATCCCACAGGCTCTGGTAGTAAGCGATACGCGTGTAACTGAATTTCGATGACGGATTTACTTCATCCCAGCTGGAGTAGTAACTTCCTACTCCAAAGATAAATTGGCCATTTTTCAGGCCAACTTGCCCCAGGTCGTAGGTAAACCCCGCCACCAGGTTCGACGAGTAAGTCGGACGCTCGCCGCTATAGGCTTGCGGATTGTGCCGGTCGTGATCCAGGTAGTTATTGGTAAAATTGGACATGTTGAGGATGCTGAAGCCGATCCCGTGCTCAGCAAGATCATTACGCAGTCCACCGGCGTCGCCGAGGATACTTTCGGACGGCGGTGGCAACTCGGTCAGTTGGCCGTGTTCAACCAAAGCATCGATTTTCGCGAATTGCTTTTTACGCTCGATAATTTGGCCAAGCAATTGACTTTCGGGCAGTGATTTTTTCCCGGCCGCCGCGTCAAGCGACGCAACCGGCAGTTTCAGCTCCGGGGCAACCTGCCCAGCTAAATATTGCTGAGTCGGTGTTGTTTCAGCACGAGCATTCAAAGAATGAGCTGCCCATATTGCCAGGGATGCCGCCAGCGTAACCCGTATAAATTCGGGCGCGTGCTTACGGATTCGGTTCATCCCGATTGAGTTGGGCCGCATACGATTACCTTTTTATTTTTTTTGTATTCAGAAGCTAAAGAGATTGGATCGCACTATGTGACTTTGGCTGCAGTAGAAATCCACGCCTGTTGCGGCGACTTGGCGGACATGCACAACAAGCCGAACGCAAGAATCGGCAGTGCCGGAAAGAGCATCAAACCCAAGCTGTAGGAGCCGCTTTTATCGAAGACCATACCCAATACGATAGGTCCGATAATTGCTCCCAGCAGGGTGACCGAAAAGGCGCTGCCAAAGATCCGTGCGTAAGCCAGTCGACCAAATCGGCGGGCAATCAGGTAACCCAGAATATCGATCTCGGCCCCCTGAGAGGCACCGATCAGAAAGCTGGCGGGCAGCGCCCAGTTCGGCCCCTCAATCAGCATAAGGAAGCCGACAAGCTGGCAGGCGAGAAAAATCCCGGCCACGGTGCGGGTGTGCAGATGATCCAGCAAGGCGCCGCCGAACAGTCGCCCCACTAGTGAGCCGACAGAACCCGCCGCAACGATGCCGGCTATCTGAGCGGCGGATACGCCCCAATCCGACAGCATCGCCGGCAGGTGAAAGCTTGCGCCGACAGCACCAAACAGCACCAGTACAAAGGCCATCGAATACAGCCAGAAATCCCGCGTCGCCATGGCACTGCGCAGGGTCAGACCGTCCTGACCAGATTGCGTTTTCGCACCGCGGCGTTCCGCCTCGGGCATCGGCCCCTTATTGTCACGGACAAACACGGCGAGATTGACCAGGCCAATGACCAGAGCAATTGCCCCAGCCGCCACAAAAGCCTCCCGCCATCCGTGCAGTACGATGTTTTGCGAAATAAGGTAGGAAAATCCGCCAGTGCCTACCGCAAGGCCCGAGGAGGTAATGGCAAAGGCAAGCCCCAGGTGCTTGTCGAACCAGCGCTGGGTCAAATACAGGAAGGCCGGATAACTCGCCAGATTGCCAAAGGCCACACTCAACGCTGTGATCGCGACAAAAGCGCCGAAGGAGTGTGTGAGCGACAGGCACATGTAGCTGCCACACCCCAACACCGTGCCGACCAACGCGACCCGGCGTGCGCCAAAACGGTCGACAAGGAAGCCGGCCAGTGGCATCACTAGGGCATTACAGATGGCCGCGGCGGAAATGATGATGGAGAAATCGGTACGGGACCAACCGAACTCGCCGGTCACCGACTTCATGAACAGGCCCAGCGGAATCAGGAGAATGGCGGGCGACGCGATGCTCATCCCGAGAAAGCATCCAACGAGTACTAACCAGCGTTTCATGTGTTGTTTCCTTATTATTGTATTGGCAAACGAACTGGCAGCTTGAGGCTGCAGGCCGATCCGCGTGCCTTGTAAAAAGTGGCGCGCCGGGTGAGCCCCCCACTAGCCGGTATGTTCTCGGGCAGCAGGAGCGTCTTGTTTCACATTGGAGATACCGGTCACTACAAAGGCAGCCAGCCGTCTGACACGCTCGGCGGCAAATGCGCACTCGCGCAACGTCGGGACCAACTCATGGAGCTTGTCGAGTTAGCAGGCTGGATCTCGCAGGCGGCAGCGGCTGGGACGGCGCGAACAGTTTTAGGCGGCTATCGCTCATGGTGAGATTATTTTGTTGTTTAAACTTGGAACCCGATTTGGCTTTTTTACGAGCCTACGTGCACCCGCCATTTATATCAACACCGGTTGAGATAATTGGACGGATGGACAGATCATAACGAAGAAAAAATAGCGACCACCCACGACGGTGCGGTCACCAGCATTCGAGTGATTAGTACCGCGTGGGGCTGATCGGGGAAACTTGCTTCAGTTCCAGAAAGCGCTGGGCTCACCAACGAGTTGGAAAGAATGGTCAGAGACGCAGCCAGTGATAGTGCGAGCGCCCTCTTATCCTTTGATATCAGCAGATAAAACAGGAAAGGTGTCTGATGAAGAGTCCATAGAGACTGCACAGCTTACGGAGAACAAGCTCTCCATGGCAGACGCAACCTCACAACGGAAGGCGAGCGCAATGCGCTTGTAAATAAACAGCTCGACTAACGAGGTAGCCTTTACTGTTGGCGCCGACGCCGAACTGACCCACGTGCTAACGCAAGCTTGACCCACCTCCAATTCGGCACAAATGCAGCAAAGGCAATGGTTCGCGAAGAACAGACTCGGTCAGTGACATCTCGGTACTGGGTCAGTTCGGCGTCGGCGCCAACACCCTAGTTCGACAGATCGATGCGAATAATCCGTTCAACCTCTTCATGCGCAACGCCCATACCACGAAGTATGTACTGCACCATGCTCTCCACCGCACTTGCCGGGCGCTGTTCTTCGAGGATTTTGCGCAGCAGGAAGATCATGCCGCCGATGATGCAGTCCACCGTGGAGTCGACATCCACCACATCGAAGGAGTTCTCGCTGTTGCCGGTGTGGATGTCGCGAGCCAGCGGGTTGCCCATGGTGGAGACCATGTCGTTGATGCTGTACATGGAATGCACCAGGAACCAGCCCCAAACCGGGTCGGTCAGACCACGGTGGATTGTGCGGCGAATGTTCACCCCTACCCGCTCCGCGATGCCGGCCTCGGGCGAGGTGCCCGAATCCAGCTCCTCGATCATGGCTAGCGCATCTTCGATGAACACGGCGCGAGCCACTTCTTCCTTGCTGGCGAAGTAGTTGTAGAAAGAACCGAAGGACAGCTCGGCTTCGTCGGTGATGTCATTGATGGCGGTGGCTTCGATGCCTTTGCGGCCCATGACGGAACGGGCGGCGCGCAGCAGCCGGGTACGGGTGCGCTGACGGGCTTTTTCGTTGATTCGCGGTTGTCTTGGTTCAACGGCAGGCTCGGCGACCTTGGTCTTTTTCGCAGCAACCGGCTTTGGCGCCGCAGCGGACTTCTTCGCTGCGGCGGGCTGTTTGCTGGCAACCGCGGTTGCCTTGACGGGTTTGGGGGTAGGTTTGGCCTTGTCGTTCATCACCGGTTCCGACTGGGGGTGTTGGAGCGTAACGGCGCAAGGATACCCGACTCAACCCGGCCAGGACAGCCGCGTCCCCGGTTGGCAAAACGCCGCGGCACCACCGTCGAGAGCGGCACCGCTGCCTGGTTCAGAACTTCATGCCAAGCCCCAGCAGCACTTGGGAATAGTGCGCGCCGATGTTGCTGCCGGTACTCGGCCCGCTGCCACGAACGGTGTCGGGCAAGTGGTACTCGTAGCCCAGGGAAATATCGGTCTGTCCGGGCAAGTGGTAAGTGAAACCGGTGGAAATCGAGTTGTTGAGAATGCCTGGCGAATAGTAGTTGGCCGCGGTGTGTTCAGAGTCAACCGCTGCGCTGGCGCGCTTGAAACCCGCGCGCAGGGTCACGGATTTTGTCGCGTCCCAAGAAGCGCCAACGCGGTAAACGTTCTGACTGTTGAGCCCGGCACCTTCGGGGTTGTTGAGAAAGCCGACATCACTCCAGCCAATGCGCAGATAGTCCGCCGCCAGAGTCAGATCCTCGGTGACATGCAAGGCCAGGCCTACGCCATATTGCTCCGGCAAATCCAGGTGACCATCCGCCACAGCCAGCAGGTCGTCCTTGTACCCGTCTGCATCGCCAAAACGCATTTTTGGCGAGTAAGAGCCACCGACGCTGAGCAAGGGGTTGATCTTCCATAACGCCCCTAACCGCCAGCCATAGCCCATGGTGGTGGAAATACCATGGGTAGGTGACAACGCCAGGCTGCCATCGGCGCCGGGGGCGACCAGGCCGCGGGCCTGCAGTTGCTGAACACCTATCAGTGCCGACACACCCACAGCGAAATCCGGTGTCACTTTATAAGAAAGTGTCGGAGCGAAGTTGATGTACATCATCTTGGTCTTCACCGCCGGAAAACCCATGCCCGGCACCGCCGCGTGGCTGTAATCGGAGCCGGAGCCGATGGAGTAGACCGAGATGCCGACAGACATGCGCTCATCGATCACATGGTTGAAACCGCCGCTCGGAATCGGCACCTTCACCTTGAAATCATCCTTGTTGTTTTCGTTGCCGAAGCTGGAGCGAAAACTGCCGAAGAACATCTGCAGGCCACCGTCCATACGGTTACCCAGGTCAGCCATACCGGCAGGATTGTCGCTGGCGATCATGCTCGATTGCGCGAACGCCAAGGATGCGCCACCCATTTGCGCGGACTCGATGCCCGCCGACGTGGGCATATTGAAATTCATTGCCTGGCAGGCTTGCGTACTGCACAGAAGCAGCCCCAAGCCTACCAAAGGGCCGCGTAAGGACTGTGTTTTCAACGCAAGGTTGGTATTCATAAAATTCCTGTATGACTCTTGTTTTTATTGGCATCTATGAGCGTGGCGGCGCGCTGTTTTTGCCGATATCGGCGAATCCAGCGCGCACGCCGGCGCTGCCGCGGGTGGCGGCAGGTGTGTCGGTTTCGTCAGGTGGTAAGGGGGCGAGGACGCGGCGATCAGAACGCCACGTTGACATGACCTTTGAGTTGCATGATTTGCCGTGCTTCGTCAGCGCTGGCAACTTCGAAGCCGAGCGATTCGATCACGCCCTTGATGGCGCGTACCTGCTCGGCATTGCTCTGCGCCAGGCGCCCCTTGCTCAGCCACAGATTGTCCTCAAGCCCCACACGCACATGCCCACCCAGCAGCAGCGACTGGGTTGCGATGCGCGGTTGCTGGGCACCAACACCGAGTACCGACCAGTTGTACGTGTCGCCAAACAGACGGTCGGCAGTCCGTTTCATGTGGGCGATGTCCTCCGGGTGCGTACCGATGCCACCGCGGATGCCGAATACCGACTGGATAAACAGCGGGTCTTTGACCAACAGACGCTCACGGAAATGCGCCGCGGTGTACAGGTGACCGATGTCGTAGCACTCGATTTCAAATCGGGTGCCCTGCTCGCTGCAGGCCGTGAGGATATGGGCAATGTCCTTGAAGGTATTGCGGAAGATGCGTTCTTCGCTGTTGGCCAGGTACGGTTGTTCCCAGTCGTGCTTGAACTCTTTGTATCGCTGTAGTAGCTCGTACATGCCGAAGTTCATCGAGCCCATATTCAGCGACGCCACTTCCGGCTTGAAGCGCATTGCCGGTTCGATGCGTTCTTCCACGCTCATGGTCGGCGAGCCACCCGTGGTGAGGTTGATCACCACATTCGATTCACGTTTGATCTGCGGCAGGAACTGCTCGTAAAGGGCTGGGTCCTGGCTGGGGAAACCGCTTTGCGGATCACGCGCATGCAGGTGCACCACTGCTGCCCCGGCCTCGGCGGCCTCGATCGCGGAACGGGCGATCTGAGCCGGTGTGATGGGTAAATACGGCGACATCGACGGAGTATGAATGGAACCGGTGATCGCGCAGGTGATGATGATTTTTTTGCTGGGGGCTGCCATTGCAGGGCTCCTCTTGTTGTTGTATCACCGCAAGGTTGCCGGCCGATGCAGATCGGCCGGCACTGGCTCAGCGGGGCTCGGCGACGATGGTGTTCTGGATATGACCGATGCCTTCGATTTCCACCCGGACCACATCACCCACCTGCAGGAAAGTCGGTGGCTGCATGGCGATGCCAACACCCGCCGGGGTGCCGGTGATGAGGATGTCGCCTGGCTCGAGGGTCATCACTTCGCTGAGGTAGGCAATCTGCCTGGCGACGCTGTAGGTCATCAGTTCGGTGGACGAATGCTGACGGCGCTCACCGTTGACGCTGAGGCTCACGGTGAGTTGCTGCGGATCGGCGATCTCGTCGGCGGTGACGATCCATGGGCCGATCGGGCCGTGGGTGTCGAAGGATTTACCCAGGGTCCACGTCGGGCTCTTGGCCTGCCAGTCACGGGCGCTGACATCGTTGGCGACGAAGTAACCGGCCACGTGTTGCAAGGCATCCGCCTCGCTGATGCGACGCCCGCCCTTGCCGATCACCACGCCCATTTCCGCTTCGTAATCGAGGCGCTCGACCACTTGCGGGAAGTGCACGTCGTCATAAGGACCGGTGATGCAGGTGATCTGCTTGCTGAACCAGACTTGCGACTCCGGAATGGCGACGCCTAGTCGGCGCGCTTCCGCTTCGTGGTCCTTGTAGTTCATGCCCAGGCACATGAATTTGCCTGGACGCAGAATCGGCGCCAGCAGGCGAAGCTGGTCCAGGGCGATGCTGTTCTGCGCGGTGACTTCGAGGCTGGCAGCGTCGGCCAACACTTGCGGCAAGGCCAGTACCGCGGCGACGTCGGCCGCACCGGCGGGCAACAGTGGCGCGAGGTCGATCAGGCGATCACCCTCGACGCGGCCGATGGAGGTGGTGCCGTTATAGCTGTAGCGAGCGAGTTTCATGGAAGTATTCCTTAATCGGTACGTGGCTCAGGCCAGAAATTCGGGGTTCAAAGGCGGGGCCCACTGGGACAGTGCATCGGGCGTCAGTGGCTCATGGGTCACCGCGGTGGCGTCGTTGACCAAGTCGCCATCGGTCCAGTGCTCGATCTTGTTGCCGGCCGGATCCAGCCAGTAATCGAATACCTGACTGCCCTGTACGTGTCGGCCGATGCCCCAGGAGTGGCGATGTTGTCGTTGCGCCAGATGCTGGTTGCCGCAGGACAGGTCGTCCCAATCCAGCACCTCGAATGCGCAATGGTCGAACCCGCGTTCTGTGGCGCCGAGGTTGAGCAAGGCCACCGTGTGATGATCGGTGAACTCGTCGCCCAGGCCGCAGTGCATGAAGGCCGCGACGGTATTGTTCGGTACACCGCCGAAGTAGCTGTCGGAGACTCGCAGGCCGAGCACGTCCTGATAGAAGGCAAACATGGCCGGGAAATCGACGGTCTTCAGGACCACGTGACCCAGACGCATCACATGGGAAGCCTGCACCGCTACTCGGTTGGTGGTGCCGAGACGGTGACGCTTGTCAGCGGTGTTCAGTTGCAACGCCTGACGCACCGGGTACGGGCTAATCACATTGCCGCCAAACAGTAAATCCACGCGTCCGCCATCGGGATCGTGGAGTGTCACAATTGAGCCCGCATCGAGCTCTTCGTTGGCCTGCACAGGCACATCGAACTGCGCAGCCACGCGGCTCAGTTCGTCCATGCTGGCGACTCGGTAGCCGACACCCAAGGCCTTGTTTGGCCCTTGTGTGGCCAGGTAGACCGGATACCCGCCGCCGTAGCTCGCCATCTGCAACGAGGTGGCATTTTTCGCGTGTTGCAGCAAGCCAAAATCCCGCAGGAAGTCGGCGTGCGCATCGAGATCGGGAACCTGATAGCGCACGTAGGCAATGTCACGTATGGCAATCATGCTGTGCTCCTTTTTTATTGTTAACTCAGATCAAACCAGCACGTGGCCGGATCGAGGGCGTGCAGCTGCTTGTAGGCGCCGGAGAAGAACAGCAACGGGCGCCCGTCCGATTCCTCCAAGGCCTCGACGTCGGCGGTGTAGATCAAGTGATCACCGCCGACGTGCACGGCATTCGCCCGAACCGCCAGTTGCACCAAGGCGCCATCGAGCACCGGCGCCGCTCCAAGGTCGTTGAACGCGGGGCTGTGACCAGGAACCGGGCGGCCTCCGAAATGGCTGCTTACCCCTTCATGCTCCTCGCGCAGAAAGCTGATACCGAAGGCATCCCCAGGCTTGATGTTGCCGGCAAAGCGCGCCTGGGTGCGGACGGCAATCAACACCATGGGCGGGTCGACCGACAGCGACATGAAGGCGTTGGCGGTCATGCCGGTGGGCTGGCCTTCATGGATAAAACTGACCACCGTGACGCCGGTGGCGAACTTGCCCATTACGCGGCGAAACGACCGCGCATCTACATCGCGAACTTGCATAACCAGGACTCCTCGTTGATACCCGTCGAACTTCGTTTAGATAAACGGAGTGCCGGGCGTCATGCCGCAAAGGATCCGGCCATAGGTTTCGAAGTTGGTGTTCGGAGTGACGATGCCGTGCAGCGAGGCGATCCGGGCGTCCTGCCAGATTTTGGTCATCGGGTTGTTGGATGAGGCCAGCGAGCCACCGGAGGCCGACGCGAGCATGTCGACACCTTGCCAGATCAGCGTCTCCGCATAGCCGACGTCGCGTCGCACCTTGGCGCGCTCAAGGAAATCCATGTAGACGCCGGAAGCCGCGCTGGCGTCCATGGCATCGGCATGGCGTTCAAGAATGGTGCGCGCAGCATCGATCTTGGCCGACGCTTCGCCCACTTGCAGGTGGGTGATGGGAGCCTCGGACTGCTTGGCGTACCAGGAATACTGGATGCTGCGCCGTGGCAGGGTTTCCAGAAAGGTTTCCAGCGCTGCAATGCCCAGGCCCAGCGCCGGGAAAGCCAGGATGATTGCGAGCATTGGCATGCAGGCCGTCTGGAACAACGGTTCGTCCGCGAGGTGGCTGGACGGATAGTCGCCCTCGATGGCCCGGGTGACCGAACCGATACGCGCGTCCGGCACGAACACGTTCTTCACCGACACGCTGGAGCTGCCGCTGCCGCTGATGCCAATCACATTCCAGTCGTTGAGAATCTCAATCTGCTCGACAGGAATCAGTGCGACGCCCTGGTCCACCACTTTGCCGCTTGCATCGACCAGCGGAATACCCAGCATGTCCCAGGTCGCGTGGTAGATACCGGAGTTGAAGCCCCACAGCCCCTCTTCGATCAGGTAACCACCTTCAACTTTCTTCACCACAGCCTTGCGTGGCGACAGCACGCCGGTCACCCGTGCCGGTTTGGCACCGCGAAAGACTTCCTCAGCGGCTTCAGCACCAAAGAATGTTGCTGCGCACCAGGTGGTGACGTTGGTCAGCGCCGTGACCCAGGCAACGCCGGCGTCGGCGCGAGCCAGTTCGGTCACCACATTGAGAAAGGTCCGCACCGACACCGCGTCACCGCCGAACTGGCGCGGCGTGGTCATGCTCAACAGGCCGCCTGCTTCGAGGTCGGCGATGGTTTCGGCGGGCAGGCGACCTAGGGCCGCTGTTTCCTTGCTGCGGGCCTTCAATGTCGGGATCAGCGAACGCGCGTAGTCCTGCAGGGCAATGCCTTTATCAACCGAGGCAGCGAGATTTTGCGCGGTGTCTTCCGGGTGTATCGCATTCATGACTTCATCCTGCTCTTGATGTTGTTTTTGTGGTGCCCGTGTCCGAGGCCAAAACGGTCCCGACGCGAGTTATTGATATATTCATCATTTTTGATAGAGTCATCAATAGTTTTCTAAAAATAATTTTTACCCCACCTACGCTGAGGCTCAGCAATGCCCCAATTCACTGCTCCGTTAACCGATATGCGCTTTCTGCTGAACGAAGTTTTTTGCGCACCGGCGCTTTGGGCGCGCCTGCCGGCACTGGCAGACACCCTCGACGGGCAAACCGCCGAAGCGATTCTCGACGAGGCCGGCAAGATCACTGGCGGCCTGCTCGCCCCGCTCAACCGCAGCGGCGATGAAGAAGGCGCGCAATGGGAACAAGGGCAGGTACGCACGCCGTCCGGCTTCAAAGAGGCTTATGCGACCTATGCCGAGGGGGGATGGGTGGGCCTGAGTGGTAATTCTCAGTACGGCGGCATGGGCATGCCGAAGATGCTCGCGGTGTTCTTCGAGGAAATGCTGTACGCCGCAAACTGCAGCTTTGCGTTGTACTCGGCGCTGAGTTCCGGCGCGTGCCTGGCCATCGATGCGCATGCCAGTGCCGAACTGAAGAATCGCTACTTGCCACCGATGTACGAAGGTCGTTGGGCGGGGTCGATGTGCCTGACCGAAGCTCACGCAGGCACCGATCTGGGTCTGATCCGCACCCGGGCGCAGGTCCAGGCTGATGGCAGCTACTGCATCAGCGGCAGCAAGATTTTCATTACCGGCGGCGAACAGGACTTGACTGAAAACATCATTCACCTGGTGCTGGCCAAGCTGCCGGATGCGCCGGCTGGCCCGAAGGGCATTTCGCTGTTCCTAGTGCCCAAGCGCCTGGTCAACGGCGATGGCTCGCTGGGTGAAACCAACGCTGTCAGCTGCGGCTCCATCGAACACAAGATGGGCATCAAGGCCTCGGCCACCTGCGTGATGAACTTCGACGGGGCGCAAGGCTGGCTGATCGGCGAAGAAAACAAAGGCCTCGCCGCCATGTTCACGATGATGAACTACGAGCGGCTGTCCATCGGCATACAGGGCCTAGGCTGCGCCGAGGCGTCGTACCAGAGTGCACGCGCCTATGCCCGTGATCGCCTGCAAAGCCGCGCACCGGGGGGACCGATTGCCGCCAACAAGATCGCTGACCCGATCATCGTCCACCCCGACGTGCGTCGCATGCTGTTGAGCATGAAAGCCATGACTGAAGGTGGCCGCGCCTTCGCATGCTATGTCGGGCAGCAACTGGACTTGGCAAAGTTTTCCGACCAGGCCGACGAACAACAACGTGCCGCCCTGCTTGTCGCTTTGCTGACACCGGTGGCCAAAGCGTTTTTCACCGACACCGGACTCGACAGCTGCGTACTCGGCCAGCAAGTGTTTGGTGGCCACGGTTACATCCGCGAATGGGGCCAGGAGCAATTAGTTCGCGACGTGCGCATCGCACAAATCTATGAAGGCACCAACGGTATCCAGGCACTGGATCTGCTGGGACGAAAAGTGCTTGGCAATGGTGGCGCGGCTCTGCGGGTATTCACCCTCGAGATAGAACAGTTCATCCAGCAATCGAACTCGTCCTACGCCGTCGAACTGACTGCAGCCGTCCAACGCCTCGAAGGCCTCAGCGACTGGCTGATGCAGCATGTCGGGGCGGACGCCAATCTGGTCGGCAGTTCCTGTGTGGAATATTTGCATGTGTTCGGCTACGTGGCCTACGCCTACATGTGGGCACGCATGGACCAGGCGGCTAATGACAACAGCCCCTTCCAACAAGCGAAACACGCGACGGCGGCGTTCTTCTTCAACCGTTTGTTGCCACGCATCGAGAGCCTGGACACTTCGATTCGCGCGGGCAGCAAAGATCTGTTCCGTTTGAATGCCGAGCAGTTCTGAAGGCAGGCAGTCGGATAGGGGTCGCCTGGAAACCAGCGACCCCAACCCCTTTATCGACTGACCCGACGAGGCGTGGCCAGCAAAAAATGCGACAGCGCAGGAATCAGCACCAGCGCCCCGACCATGTTCCAGATGAACATGAACGTCAGTAGAATGCCCATGTCGGCCTGGAACTTGATCGGTGACCAGGCCCAGGTGACTACGCCCGCCGCCAGGGTAATGCCGACCAGGGCCACCACCTTTCCGGTAAAGCGCACCGAGTTGCGGTAGGCCTCGGTCAGCGACAAGCCAGCGCGTTGCTGGGCCAATTGCACGCTCAGCAGGTACAGCGCGTAATCCACGCCAATGCCAACACCCAGCGCAATCACCGGCAACGTCGCGACCTTCACCCCCATGCCCAGCCAGACCATCAGCGCTTCGCAAAGAATCGAAGTGAGCACCAGCGGCACCACCGCCACCACCACCGCGCGCCAACTGCGGAAAGTGATGAAGCACAACACGATCACCGCGGCGTACACGTAGAGCAGCACGGTGTGGTTGGCATCGCGCACGACAATGTTGGTCGCCGCCTCGATCCCGGCACTACCCGCCGCCAGCATGAACTGACGATCCGGCGTGCTGTGTTCGGTGGCGAACGCTTGCGAGACCTGCACCACCCGGTCGAGGGTTTCGGCCTTGTGATCTGACAGGTAGGCGATGATCGGCATCATCGAGCAATCGCTGTTGAACAGCTCCGGGTTGTTGACTGAAGCCTGCTGCGCCGCGTAGTTCAAGACGTTTTGATTACGGGCAATGGTCAGCCATTTCGGATTGCCTTCGAACGAGCCCGCCGTGATCTGCCGCACCGCGTTCACCAGTGAAACCGTGGTTTGCACACCCGGTTGTTGCTGCAACAACCAACCCAGCCGGTCAGCCTCCACCAACGTCTCGTACTTCAGGCAGCCCTCCTTCGGAGTCTTTAGCATGATCGCGAATTGGTCACTGGACAGCGAGTAGTTGGCGGTGATGTAAGCGTTGTCGCGGTTGTAGCGCGAATCCGAACGCAACTCCGGAGCACCGGGATCGAGGTCGCCAATTTTCAGGTGCGAGCTGACAATCAGACCGCCAATCGCCAGTAACCCCGCGACCGTGATTGCCCCGCTGGCCCAACGGCGTTCGGTGAAACGCTCGAGAAATATCCACAGTGTTCCTGGCCCGCTGCCTGGCCCTTGTTGATTCTCGGCACGCAAGCTGCGTTCGGCCGCTTGGCGACTGACGCCGAAATACGAGAGCAACACTGGCAGCAACACCAGGTTGGTAAAGATCAGCACCGCTACACCGATGCTCGCCGTAATGGCCAGGTCCTGGATAACAGGAATGTCGACCAGCATCAGCACCGCGAACCCGACTGCATCGGCGAGCAATGCCGTCAGCCCGGCGAGGAACAGACGCCGGAAGGTATAACGCGCGGCGATCAGTTGGTGAGTGCCGCGCCCCACATCCTGCATGATGCCGTTCATCTTCTGCGCGCCATGGGACACGCCGATGGCAAACACCAGGAACGGCACCAGGATCGAGAACGGGTCCAGTTCGAAACCGAGCAGCGCCACCAGCCCGAGCTGCCAGACCACAGCGATCACCGAACAACTGATCACCAGCGCGGTGCTACGGGCACAGCGGGTGAAGTAAAAGATGATCGCGATGGCAATCAGCGCGGCGACGCCAAAGTACAGCATCACCTGCATCAGGCCATCGATCAGATCACCCACCAGTTTTGCAAAACCGATGACGCGTATCTTGATCGGGCCCTTGCCCTCCTCGCCCGAGCTGTGTGAGGCGCTTTGACCGGAAAACTCATAGTGATTACGCAGCTTGTCTTCCAGCTGGCGCGAGAATGCGTGGTAGTCGATGGATTTGCCGGTGATCGGGTCTGTCTCCAGCAAGGGCACGAAGATCATGCTGGATTTGAAGTTGTTGCCGATCAGGCTGCCGACGATGCCGGAGCGGGCGATATTCATCCGCAACTGTTGAACCGATTGTGGCGAACCGTCATAGGAGTCGGGCATCACCGGACCGCCCTGAAAACCCTCTTCGGTCACCTCGGTCCAGCGTACGGATGGAGTCCAGAGCGACTTCATCCAGGCGCGGTCGACGCCAGGCATCAGGAACAGTTCGTCGCTGATTTCCTTTAGTGCGTCCAGATAGTGTTGGTCAAAAATGTCGCCATCGCTGCTTTCCACCACCACCCGCACCGCGTTGCCCAGCCCCCGCAGGGCCTGGCGGTTGTCCAGGTAGTTTTTGATGAAGGGCTGATTGTGCGGAATCATCTTCTCGAAACTGGCATTGAGCGTCAGGCGCGAGACGGCGAAAAAGCTCAAAGCAACCGTCACCAGCAGGCAGGTCAGAACCACCCACAGGCGGTTGTTGAAGATGAGGCGTTCCAGGCGATTGCCGGAGCGTGCATCGAAGCCCTTGAGCTCGCGAATCACCGGCATTGTATCGAGTTCGTATTTACCCATGAGGTAACGGCTCTCTTTGTAATGGTGGGAGTGGGCTCACTCGAAGGGCAACTGACGCAGACCACGCGCTCCGGCAACCACGAGGGTGCCAGCGCCGGATACCAGTGCAGCGGCCACCGGCGCCAGAGCGCTTTCCGCTTGCAGCGTGAAGCTGGCGCCATCGTCGATGCTGAGCAGTACATGTCCTGCCTGGCTGAGCAGCAGGATGCGCCCGTCCGGCGTGACGGTGCCGGCGGTAATGGTCAAGGGCAGGCCCAGTTCCACCTTGCTCCAGCTCGTACCTTCATCGACACTGCGATACACGTTGCCGCGCAGGCCATACACCAGGGCCACGCCCGGTTTGCCGGTGATGCCGAAAAACGAACCGTTGTAAGGCATTGGCGTAGCGTTGAAACGCCCGGCCAACGGGGCCAGTTTGAGCACCAGGCCTTGTTCGCCAACGATGAACAACTGATCGCCAATCGGGCGCAGCGCATAGAGGTTCAGGGCGCCGGGGTTGTCGGTCCGGTCCAGCCAGGGAGTCCAATGGCGGCCGCCGTCTTCGGTGCGAAAAATCAGGTTGAAAGCGCCGACCACATAGCCAACCTGGTCGTCCTGAAACCACACGTCGAGAAAGGATTGATCAGCCCCCTCGTCATTGATCCGCTGAGCATCGGCGACCCGCGTCATCAACGCTTCATTGTCCGGCCTGGCGTTCAGTTTCTGGCGGTAATAACCGAGCAGCAAAGCACCGATCTGTCGTGCATCCAGTTGGCGCTCCCAACTCGCGCCGGCGTCACTGCTGTGAAGGACCACGCCATCGTGGCCCACCGCCCAGCCTTGCCGGGACGTCGGAAAATGCACGGCAACCAGGTCCGAACTGACCGGTACTTGCGCCTGTTGCCAGTGCAGGCCCGCATCATCGGAAAACAGGATGTGCCCACGCTGGCCGACAGCGACCAGACGCTCACCGGCATGGGTCAGACCGGTGAGCATGCCCTTGGTCGCCAGCTCGCTGTGCAAGGACGGAGTGTCCAGCACATCCACGAATCCGGCAGCGACCACGGGGTCAAAAAACGGCAATGCCGACCCGCCGAGCAATCCGGCGAGGGCTACACACTTGAAGATTTTCATGGTTGGTTCTCGGGGGGAGAAACCACTGGCGGGATGCGGCCCGCCAGTGGCAGATATCACTGGGGCGTTCTGTCAGCGGATGCCGGTGCCGGCCAGCGACTCGGGAACCCACTGCGCCTTGGAAAGCGGCTCGATGTACTTCATGCCGCCATAAGGACCGTAGAAACCGTTGAGGTTGTACGCGCCGGAGACAAAGTCATAAATCATGTGATTCAGCGTGTCCGGAGCCTGCACGTCGTAGCTGTAGGTCAGGTGGGTGAAGCCGCCGCGGAACAATTGACCCCGGGCGTCGTACTCGTCGGAAGCCAGAACCGCCCAGCTGTCCTCGTCGAGGTAGAAGGTGCGCTTGCTGTAGATGTGCCGTTTGCCCGGTTTCAACGTGGCCTGTACCACCCACACGCGATGCAGCTCCCAACGCATCAGGTCCGGGTTGACAAAGTTGGCGGTGGTCACGTCGGCGGCATTGGTGTGGTAGTTGAGTTTGTAGGTGTTGTACGGAACCAGCATCTCTTTCTTGCCCGCCAGTTTGAAATCGTAACGGTCCATGGCGCCGTTAAACAGGAATGCATCGTCATAGGTTGCGGTACCCGTCGTGGTCGGGTTAGGGGTGTCATACGCCAGGTTCGGCGCCAGTTTCACCCGACGTTGCCCGGGCAGGTATTGCCAGGCTCGACGTGGCTGCACCAGCGGATTGACGGCGTCCATCAACAATAGTGCTTCGCCCGCGCGCCGGGCTGGGCCGGTGTATTGCAGCTTGATCTTGTAGAACACCTCGTTGGGCGTGACTGGGCCCGCCGGGCGATTCGCCGCAAACAACGGGTATTCAATGTTGAACAACCCGGTGGTGCTCAACGAAGCGGTGCCGGACGAGTCGACGTTCCACGAGTCGTACTTGTTGGTCAGGCTACTGCCCAGGTAACGCAACAGGTGATTCCACATCGCCTCATTGCCGTCACCCGGGATCGGGAACGGCACGCCCGGCAAGGCGTCTTCCATCGTCAGGCCCTCTTCTGTGGTCTTGGCACCCACGGCATTCAACTTGGTGTTTGCCAATACCTGCGCCGGCAGGCCGACCGTGCGGTGAGTCGGGTATACGTCGACCCGAAAGTTCGGGTAGCGCTTGAGCAGTTCCTGGGTGGACGCGGTGAGTTTGCCAGTGTATTCGGCGGCATTTTTACCATTGATGACGACGCGAGGCTTTTCTCCCTCGAACGGGTCCGGACGCACCGAGCTGCCTGGTTGGAAACTCGCCGGTGGCGTGGTCAGACCGCCGTTGAACGGTGGAATGGTGCCCTCGGCATTACCAGCCTTTTCGGCACCGACGCCGGTCAGGTTGATGCCGAGTTGCGTGGCTTGTTCAGCAGTTACTGCCGCGTCAGCAGCAGCGGCAATGGACAGCAGCAGCGTGGTAGCCAGTATCGATTTGACAAAATTCATGGGTGTCTCCGGTAATCAGAAAAAGCCTGGTTTAGAAGCTCGTTTTGAACGTGAGGGTGACCATGCCGCGATCGGTGAGCTGGGCAACGGGGCCTGCAAACGCGGTCGGCTGGCCTGGCGTGCAGTTGTATTGGCCGCTGGCACCCGGGGTAGCGCCGTCGCCTTGTGCGGCGGCGCTA
>NZ_AKJS01000090.1 GCF_000282215.1 Pseudomonas sp. GM21 | reverse complement strand
CCCGCCTGCCGTTGAGGCCGGTGGCGAATTGATCGAGGTTGGTCTTGCCCAACGGAATCGCCCCCAGCGCCAGCAATTGCTCGACGATAGTCGCCGAACGCTCTGGCACATAGGCAAAGTCCGGGCACGCCGCTGTGGTCGGTATGCCCGCCAGGTCGATGTTGTCCTTGATCGCAAACGGCACGCCGTACAGCGGCAGGCTGTCGATGTCGCGGTCGTCGAGGGCGGCGAGGTACGGTTCCAGTTCTTCGGCACTGAGCAAGTGGATGAACAGGTGATAGTCCGGGTTCAGCGCGGCGGCTTTGTCGCGCAGGCTCGACAGCAGTTTTCGAGGTGTGATGCTGCCGTCGCGGTAAGCGCTGCGCAGGGCGTCGAGTTGCAGATTGAGGGTCATGGGGTTAATCCTTTTCGAAATGGGTTCAGTCGACTTCCAGCACCACAACGCGTTGTCCGGCGCGCACCGCCGAACCCGGTTGCACACGAATCTCGCGCACCACGCCGGCCACGGGTGCCAGCAGCGGAATTTCCATCTTCATCGACTCCAGAATCACCAGCACATCACCGGTGGCCACGCGGCTGCCGGTTTTCACCTGGACCTGCCAGAGGTTGCCGGCGATGTGGCTGTCGACGCTCATTTCACCACTGGCCAGCGCTGCATCTTCGGTCGCTTGCGGGGCCGGTTCTTCACTGTCGAAATGCGCCTGGCCGCTGGCGATCCAGCGCTCGCGCTCGGCGTTGAACGCGCCTTGTTGCTGATCGCGAAACGCGGCGATGGCCTTGGCTTCTTGCGCCAGGAACGTCTGGTAATCCGCGAGGTTCAACTGGCTGTGTTCAATGTTCAGCTCGAAACGCCCGAGCGGAAAGTCCTTGCGGATGCGCAGCAGTTCATCGGCGCTCACCGGGTAGAAGCGGATCTGGTCGAAGAAGCGCAGCAGCCACGGTTTGCCATCGAACGCGGCAACTTCGCGGTAGCGGTTCCACATCTGCAAGGTGCGCCCGACAAACTGATAACCGCCGGGGCCTTCCATGCCGTACACGCACATGTAGGCGCCACCGATGCCCACCGAGTTTTCGGAGGTCCAGGTACGAGCCGGGTTGTACTTGGTGGTCACCAGGCGATGACGCGGGTCGAGCGGGGTGGCGACGGGTGCGCCGAGGTAGACATCGCCCAGGCCCATCACCAGATAGCTGGCGTCGAACACCGTGCGCTGCACTTCGTCGAGGTTGGGCAGGTCGTTGATGCGGCGGATGAACTCCAGATTGCTGGGGCACCACGGTGCGTCCTTGCGCACGGTGGTCATGTATTTCTCGATGGCCAACTGGCAGGCCGGATCATCCCAGGACAGTGGCAAGTGGACGATGCGCGAGGGCACTTGCAGATCATTGGCGGCGCACACGGCGTCCCATTCGCCGGCGACGATGCCGAGCAGGTCGGCCAGCGGCAGTTGCTCGGGTTGGTAGTGCACTTGCAGCGAGCGGATGCCGGGGGTGAGGTCGATCACGCCGTGCAAGTGTTTGCTTTCCAGCGCTTGCATGAGGGCGTGGGCGCGGAAGCGTAAAACCAAGTCGAGTTCCGGCGCGCCGATTTCCAGCAGCAGATGTGTATCACCGGACAGCCTCGCGACCAGCCGCGTATCCCCCTGACCCAAATCCAGCACCACAGGCGACACAACCCCCTGTGGGAGCGAGCCTGCTCGCGAAAGCGGTATACCTGAAACATCAATGGCGGCTGACACGCCCTCTTCGCGAGCAGGCTCGCTCCCACAGGGGGTGTTCCATTTCAAGGCGAGGGTGCGGGCGGTCTGGATATCGACCGGGATGAACTGCACTTTGTCCCCAGCCTTCAACTGTCCCAGCTGCCAAAGGTCCGCTTCAATCACCGTCACCGGGCACACAAACCCGCCCAGACTCGGGCCGTCCGGGCCAAGGATCACCGGCATGTCCCCGGTAAAATCCACTGCACCAATGGCGTACGGATTGTCATGAATGTTCGACGGATGCAGTCCCGCTTCACCGCCGTCGGCACGCACCCATTGCGGTTTCGGCCCGATCAGTCGCACGCCGGTTCGACTGGAGTTGAAATGCACTTCCCATTGGGTCGCGAAGAACGTGCCGATGTAGTTTTCGGTGAAGTATTCCGGTGCGCCATGGGGGCCGTAAATCACGCGGATTTGCCGCACAGCAGGCAACTCGGTGACTTGGACTTCAGTCAGTTCGGCACCGACGCTGCGGTCGATCAAAGCAGGAACATGCAACACATCACCCGCGCGCAGGGCACGACCGCCATGCCCGCCAAACTGACCGAGGGTGAAGGTGCTTTTGCTTCCCAGATAATCCGGAACCTGCAAACCACCGCGCACGCACAGATAGCTGCGCGCGCCTGCACCGGCAATCGTCCCAAGGCTCAACGTGGCTCCCGCCGGCACCAACAGCGCCGTGTTCATCGCGACGCTTTCACCGTTCAGCGTCAGTGGAATTGCCGCGCCGGTGACCGCCACTACCGCATCACAATTGAAGCGCAGCAATGGCCCGCTCATGGTGATTTCCAGCGCGGCGGCACCTTCTTCGTTGCCGAGCAAAAGATTGCCCAGACGCAACGCGCGACTGTCCATCGGCCCCGACGGCGGCACGCCTACGGCCCAATAACCGAGACGCCCCGGATAGTCCTGAACGCTGGTCTGCGTCCCGGCGCCGAGCACTTCGAAAGTGTTGGCCTGATAGACCAGACCTTCAAGGCAACGGGTCCACGGCTGGCCGCTGGCGAATGGCGCATCGAGCAGAATTTGCCGCAAGTAATCGCGGTTGGTTTCCACGCCATAGAGCTGACTGTCGGCCAATGCCTGATGCAGATCGGCGCGTGCTTCTTCACGGGTCGGTGCCCAACTGATGACCTTGGCGATCATCGGGTCGAAGTACGGCGGGATCTCGCAACCGGCCTCGACCCAGGTGTCGATGCGCAGTTGGATGCCGTTGGCGGCAGGGAAATTTACGGCGGTGAGCAAGCCAGGGCTTGGCTGGAAATCGCGGCCCGGATCTTCGGCATACAGGCGTGCCTGAATCGCGTGCCCCTCGGCTCTCAACCCTTGGCTCAACTCACGCAGTGACGGCAAATCACCGGCCGCCAGTTCCACCATCCAGCGCACCAGATCGACGCCCCACACTTGTTCGGTAACGCCGTGTTCCACCTGCAAGCGGGTGTTCACTTCAAGGAAGTAGAAGCGTTGATCTTCGCTGTCGAAAACAAATTCCACGGTGCCGGCGCTGCGGTAACTCACCGCTTTGGCCAGTTTGATGGCGGCTGCGCAAAGCTCTTCGGCCATGCCCTCGGGAAGGTTAGGTGCCGGGGTTTCTTCGAGGACTTTCTGGTTGCGCCGTTGTACCGAGCAGTCGCGCACGCCGAGGGCAATCACCTCGCCGCGACCATCGCCGAACACCTGAACTTCCAGGTGCCGCGCGCGCTGGATGTACTTCTCGATGAACACGCCCGCATCGCTGAAGTTGTTCTGGCCGAGGCGTTTGACTGCTTCAAAGGACTCACTCAACTCCGCTGCGCTGCGGCATACGCGCATACCGATGCCGCCACCACCTGCGGTGCTTTTGAGCATCACCGGGTAGCCGACCTGTTCGCCGGCGATCAGGGCGGCGTCGAGGCTGTCGAGCAGCTCGGTGCCTTCGAGCATCGGTACGCCGTGTTGCTTGGCCAAGGCGCGGGCGGTGTGTTTCAGGCCAAATACGCGCAGCTGCTCGGGGGTCGGGCCGATGAAGGCAATGTTGGCGGCTTCGCAGGCTTCGGCGAATGCGGCGTTTTCCGAGAGGAAACCGTAGCCGGGATGAATCGCTGTGGCGCCAGTGGCTTTGGCGATGGCGAGGATCTTGTCGACCGCCAGATAGGTGCCGGCGGCTGCGCCTTCACCGAGGCTGTGGGCTTCATCGGCTTGCAGGATGTGCAGGCTGGCGGCATCGGCTTCGGAGTACACGGCGACGCCTTTGACCTGCAAGTCGCGCAGGGTGCGCAGGATGCGGCAGGCAATGGCGCCACGGTTGGCAATCAGGACTTTTTCGAACATGGCATAACCCCCGGAGGCGATAGCGCATCAGCCTCGACCTGGGATGCGGGCCGTCCCGCAGTTTTTCGAGATGCACCCGGGTCGTCCCGGGTGAAAAAAACACTTCACTTCAAAACACCACCGTCCCCTTGTGGGAGCGAGCCTGCTCGCGAAAGCGGTGTGTCAGGCGACATCAATGGTGAATGTGCTGACGCCTTCGCGAGCAGGCTCGCTCCCACAGGGAATTGGGGGTGGTTTTACTTTTTCAGGCACTGCCCGGAGCGGGCCTGACACAGGGCGAACAACCATTTACGCAACCGCGCGATTTTCAGTTCCATACCAATAACTCCGCCGGTGTCGGGTTGTAGGCGTTACAAGGGTTGTTCAATTGCGGGCAATTGGAGATCAGCACGATCACGTCCATCTCGGCCCGCAGGTCGACGTATTTGCCCGGTGCCGAAATGCCGTCTTCAAAGGTCAGCCCGCCGTCCGCCGTGACCGGCACGTTCATGAAGAAGTTGATGTTCGGCCCGATATCGCCTTTGCCCAGTCGCCCGTCGTGAACGCAGGCGCGCAGGTAGTTGTCGCGGCAGCTGTGCATGTAGCGTTTTTCCAGGGCGTAGCGCACGGTGTTGCTCTCTTGCGCGCAGGCGCCGCCGAGGGTGTCGTGACGGCCGCAGGTGTCGGCGACGATGGTCAGCATCGGTTTGCCGAGGTTGGAATACAGCACGCTGCCGGTGCTCAGGTAGACGCTGTTTTGCCGGCGCAAGGTGCGCTGCACGTCGTAGCGTTCCTTTGGATTGGCGACACTGTAGAAAAGGGTGTCGACGGCTTGATTGCCTTCCAGGTCGAGAATACGCAAGGTCTGACCGGCCTTGACCTCCATCAGCCAGGGTTCGCCGGCGGGGATGGTGGCGCGGTAGATCGCGGTGTCCGGCTGTTGATGAGCGGTGGCGATAGCGAGTGACATGGCAGCGATCCTCAGGCGAACAGACGGTCGGTGTTGATGAAGCCGCGCTCGTTTTCCGGGCGCGAAGTGCGGCAGTGTTCGGCGACGCTGGCGTCGGCGTTCATCCAGCTGAGCTTCAGAGGCTTGGGTGCGTATTCGGGTGACGGGTCCATCGGGTGTTGCAGCGCGGTGAGCACCACCAGCGTGTCCATCGGCGCGTACATCTCGATGTAATCGCCAGCCCTGGAATTGCCTTCGACGAAGTGGAAGCGTCCTGCTTCATCGACGTCCACCCGGCTGAACAGGTTGAGGGTCATCAGCAAGTCCGACAGGCCCAACCCCCACTTGCCCAGTTCCACCAACAGGTTGTCGGTACCGTTGCGGAAGAAGCCGTTGCGCAGTTCCTGATAGCGCCCCGCGCCGTATTTTTCCGCGACCTCTTCAGCACACAGCACACCGCCGAGGCTGTCGCTCCAGCCGCAGGTGTCGGCAGTGATCGCAGCCAGTACGCGACCCATGTCCGAGTACAGGCAATGGCCGCTGGTGAGTTTGGCGGTGTGTTGGCATTTAAGGCTGTCAGGCAGGTTCAGGCGTTCGGTTTTTTCATTGGCGTTGAGCAACGTCAGGCTGACGTTGGCACCGCCGCGCAGGTCGGTCAGGCGCAGCAATTGGCCGCGTTTCAACACGAACGAACGATGGCCGCCACCGGGTAGCAATTCTTCGGCGAAGGGCGTGAATAGCTGGGTCGAATCAGTCATTTCCATATTCCTCTAAGCGATACGAAGCGTGCCTGCCAGTGGCACCGGCAGGGCGTCGACGGCGGCACGGGTGGTGCGGCGGTCGCTGTTCAAAGGGATGTCGTAGGTGATGCGTGCGCCATAGGCGCCGGGGGCGTGCGGGTCGACGCGGACCTTGTCGAACACCAGCAGGCGCGTGCCGAGGCTGAAACCTTCGGACAGGTCGTGGGTGACCATGAATACCGTCAGTTGCGTCTCGCGCCACAGCTCCAGCAGCAAGGCGTGCATGTCTTTGCGGATACCCGGATCGAGCGCGCCGAACGGTTCGTCGAGCAGCAACACCCGGGGTTTCATGATCAGTGCCTGAGCGATGGCCAGCCGTTGCTGCATGCCGCCGGAAAGTTGCGCCGGGTACTTGTCCAGCGAGTGGCCCAGGCCAACTTTGTGCAGCAACACCGAGGCCTGTTCCCGCGCATCACGCTTGGCGCTGCCGAACAGACGTCCGAGCAGTGGCGAGCGCGGCAGTTCGAGACCGAGGGCGACGTTGTCCAGCACCGTTAAATGCGGGAACACCGAGTAGCGCTGAAACACCACGCCACGGCTGGCATCCGGTTCGCCGGCCAGGGCCTGACCGTCCAACAAAATCTCGCCGCGACTGGCGCGTTCCTGACCGAGCAACAAGCGCAGGAAGGTTGACTTGCCGCAGCCTGAGGCGCCGACGAGGGTGCAGAACTCACCCTCGTTGATGTTGAGGTTCAGCCCTTCGAGCACCACCTGATCGCCATATTGCTGCCACACGTTCTTTACGTTGATGAAGCTCATGCGCGTGCTCCTTCATACCAAGGGAAAGCACGTTGGGTCAGGCGCTTGAGGCCCCAGTCCATCAGCCAGGCGAGGAGGGTGATCCACACCACGTACGGCAGGATCACGTCCATCGCCAGGTAACGGCGCACCAGGAAGATCCGGTAGCCGAGGCCGTCGGTCGAGGCGATGGCTTCAGCGGCGATCAGGAACAACCACGCCGAACCGAGCATCAGCCGCAGCGAAATCAGCAAACGCGGCAGCAGTTGCGGCAGTACCACGCGCAGCATCAGGGTCCAGGTCGAGGCGCCGAGGGTCTGGGCCTTGATCAACAACTCGACCGGAATTTCCCGGGCGCGTTGTTCCAGATCACGGGCCAGGGCGGGGGTGATGCCGATCACGATCAGCATCACTTTCGACAATTCCCCCAGGCCGAACACGATGAACAGAATCGGCAGGATTGCCAGCGGCGGCACCATCGACAACACCGTCAGCAGCGGGGAAAGCGGCGCACCAAACAGTGGCAGGGGGCCGGCCGCC
>NZ_AKJS01000089.1 GCF_000282215.1 Pseudomonas sp. GM21 | reverse complement strand
GATCGTTCCCACGCTCTGCGTGGGAATGCCTCAATAGACGCTCTGCGTCCGCTTTTGGGACGCAGAGCGTCCCGGGCTGCGTTCCCACGCAGAGCGTGGGAACGATCAGACAGGGGATAGGGGGGATTTTGAATTAATCGATCCCGACAAAACCCCCGGTCTGGTGCTGCCACAACCGTGCATACAACCCGCCATGGGCCAGCAGTTCGGCGTGGGTGCCGGTTTCGGCGATCCTGCCGTTTTCCAGCACCACCAGACGATCCATCTGGGCAATGGTCGAGAGACGGTGGGCGATGGCGATCACGGTTTTGCCCTGCATCAGGGTTTCCAGGCTTTCCTGGATGGCCGCTTCCACTTCCGAATCGAGGGCGGACGTCGCCTCGTCCATGATCAAAATCGGCGCATCCTTGAGCAGCACGCGGGCAATCGCTATCCGCTGACGCTGACCGCCAGACAGTTTCACCCCGCGCTCACCCACGTGCGCATCGAATCCCGTGCGGTCTTCGGCATCCGAGAGCAGCGGGATGAACTCGTCGGCGCGGGCCTTGTGCACCGCTTCCCAGAGTTCGGCATCAGTGGCATCGGGTTTGCCATACAGCAAATTGTCGCGGATCGAGCGGTGCAGCAGCGACGTGTCCTGAGTGATCATGCCGATACGCTCGCGCAGGCTTTCCTGACCGACCTCGGCAATGTTCTGACCGTCGATGAGGATTTGCCCTCCCTCCACGTCATACAAGCGCAACAGCAGGTTGACCAAGGTTGATTTGCCGGCGCCGGAGGGACCGATCAGGCCGATTTTTTCACCGGCCTTGATGCTCAGGTTGAGGTCGCCAATGATCCCGCTCTTCTTGCCGTAGTGGAAATCGACGTGCTCGAAACGCACTTCGCCCCGGGCGACGGCCAGTGGTTTGGCCTCGTCCTGATCCATCACGCTGACCGGTTGAGAAATGGTCTGCAAGCCGTCCTGAACCATGCCGATGTTTTCGAAGATGCCGGTGACCACCCACATGATCCAGCCGGACATGTTGACGATGCGGATCACCAGGCCCGTGGCCAGGGCAATCGCCCCCACGGAGATCAGCGACTGCGTCCACAGCCACAGCGCCAGGCCGGTGGTGGTGACAATCAGCAAGCCGTTCATGCTGGTGATGACCACGTCCATGCTGGTGACCACCCGGCCAGCCAGTTGCGCCTTCACCGTCTGTTCTTCAATGGCTTCCTTGGCGTATTGCTGTTCGAAATTGGTATGGGCGAACAGTTTCAGCGTGGTGATGTTGGTGTAGCCGTCGACGATCCGTCCCATCAGTTTGGAACGCGCATCGGAAGACACCACCGAACGCTCTTTGACCCGTGGCACGAAGTAATAAAGCGCACCCATGTACGCAGCGATCCAGCTCAGCAGCGGGATCATCAGGCGCCAGTCGGCTTCGGCAAACAACACCAGCGAACTGATCGCGTAGATCAGCACGTGCCACAGCGCGTCCACCGCTTGCACCGCAGAATCGCGCAATGAGTTGCCGGTTTGCATGATGCGCTGGGCGATGCGCCCGGCGAAGTCGTTCTGGAAGAAATTGAGGCTCTGTTTGAGCACGTAGCTGTGGTTCTGCCAGCGGATCATGCTGGTCATGCTGGGGCTCAGGGTCTGGTGCACCAGAAGGTCATGCAGGCCGACGAACACCGGGCGCAGGATCAACGCCACCACCGCCATCCAGGCCAGTTCGATGCCGTGTTCCTTGAAGAAATTGACGTTGGGCGTGCCTTGGGCCAGGTCGATGATGCGGCTCAGGTAACTGAACAGTGCGACTTCGATCAGCGCGCCAAACAGGCCGACGATCAGCAGGGCGGCGAAACTCGGCCAGACCTGCTTCAGGTAATAGGTATAGAAAGGGAAAACCCGATCAGGGGGCGCAGCCGTTGGTGCATCGCGGAATACGTCGATCAGTTTTTCAAAACGGCGATAAAGCATCAGTTCTCCGCCCGCGCACGGGCTCTCCATTGAACAGTGTGAGCGGCCCCGCAGGCCGGTAGCCGCTCAAGACTTCCTGTGAAGCTTAGTCGATGACTTTGGCCGACTTGATGTACACAGGATCGGCGGGCACGTCGCTCATGCCGTTGCGCTTAGTGGTTGGCGAGTTGACGATGACATCCACCACGTCCATGCCTTTCACGACTTTGCCGAACACGGCGTAACCATCACCTTGGTCGAGGAAGTCGTTGTCCTTGACGTTGACAAAGAACTGGCTGGTGGCCGAATCCGGATCGGAGGTACGGGCCATGGACAGCGTGCCACGGACGTTATGCAGACCGTTTTTGGATTCGTTCTTGATTGGTGCTTCAGTCGGCTTTTGCTGCATTTGCTGAGTGAAACCACCGCCCTGGATCATGAAGCCCGGGATGACGCGGTGGAAAATGGTGTTGTTGTAAAAGCCACTGTTTACGTACTTGAGGAAGTTTTTGGTGCTCTCCGGCGCCTTGACCGGGTCCAGTTCGATTTCAATCTGGCCGTTGGTAGTGTCCAGCAATACGTGTGGTGCCTTGGTGGGCGTTGCAGCCATCAGGTTGGCAGCAAACAGTACGGTGCCGGCGACGAGGGCGATTTTTTTCAGCATGGGTCAGTGATCCTGAGTGGGGTGGTGTCGACTGCGGTGAGAAACTCGAGCAGTGTTTGGTTGAAGCGTTCGGGTTGGTCCAGCGGGGTGGCGTGACGCGAATCGGCAATCACCACCAGCCGTGCATCGGGCAGCAGTTTTACATAGGATTCTTTCAGCGCGACGGGTGTGTAATCACGGTCGGCGCTGACGATGAGGGTTGGACAGGCGACCTTCGAAAGTCGTTCCTGAACCCCCCAGCCAACGATGGCATCGAAGCTGGCGAGATAAGCATGTTTGTCGTTTTTTGCCCAGCGCTCGGCCATCTTTTGACGCACATCTGCCTGTTCCGGATTCGGGAACAACTTGCCACCGAGGGCCTTGCCAATGGTGCCCAGGCTGAGGGCGCGCATCAGGCTCCAGCGTTTTAACCACTGCCAGTAATCGTCGCGACTGCGCAATTTGACCTGTGGCGCGCTGTTGACGATGGTCAGGCTTTTCAGCAATTGCGGTTGATCCACGGCCAATTGAAAGCCGATCATGCCGCCCATCGAAAGCCCCACGTAGTGCACCGGACCGAGGTTCAAATGCTCGATCAGTGCGACGACGTCGGCGCTGAAGCCGGCGATGCTGTAGCGCTCGCGAGGTTTGTCGGAACGACCGTGGCCACGTACATCCGGGACGATCACCCGGTAGCGCGCGGACAGTGCCGGGATCTGCATTTCCCAGTCCAGCGTGCTGGACCCTAAACCGTGGACCAGTAGCAACGGCGTACCATGGCCGTATTCCTCGTAGTGCAGATTGCAGCCTTCATGTTCGAAATAGGCCATGCATTCACTCCTTGTCAGGCTTGTTCAGGGGCGGCGAAAGGCGCGTCCAGCGGTGCGGTGTCGAAGGTGCGCAGCAGTTCAATGAGAATCTGCGTCGCAGGTCCCAGGGGTTTGTCCTTATTTGAATACAGGTAAAAACTCGGGTTACGACTGCCGCCCTGATCCAACGGTAGCAGCTTGAGCGTACCTTCCATGAGTTCCCGTTCAATCATGTGCCGGGGCAGCCAAGCGAAACCCAGGCCGCTGCTGACAAATGTCGCGGCGGTGGCCAGGCTGCCGACGGTCCAGCGCTGTTCGGCCCCAAGCCAGCCGACATCACGCGGCTGCTGGCGCCCGGAGTCACGGATCACCACTTGCATCTGGCTTTCCAGGTCCTGGAAATTCAACTCACGGTTGAGGCGGTGCAGCGCATGTTCGGGGTGGGCGACTGCGACGAATTCGACATCGCTCAATTCCGCCCCCAAATAACCTGGAATGCTGAACCCGGTGATCGCCAGGTCTGCCACGCCTTCGAGCAGGACTTCTTCTACCCCCGACAGCACCTCTTCGCGCAAACGAACCCGGCAGCCGCGGCTTTGCGGCATGAACGCGGTCAAGGCACGGACGAGGCGGGCGCTAGGGTATGCCGCGTCGACCACCAGCCGCACTTCGGCTTCCCAACCCTGTTCCATGTGATGGGCCAGGTCTTCCAGCTGACTGGCCTGTTTCACCAGTTGCCGCGAACGACGCAGCAACACGCCACCGGCTTCGGTCAACACGGCTTTGCGCCCGTCGATGCGCAACAGCGGCACACCGAGTTGGTCCTGCATGCGTGCCACGGTGTAGCTCACCGACGATTGCGAGCGATGCAGCGCTTCGGCGGCCTGGGCGAAACCACCGTGGTCGACCACGGCCTGCAACGTTCGCCATTGATCAAGGGTCACGCGGGGCGCTTTCATGAATGGCTCCTCTTGTCCTAAGCTGGCAGCCCTTTATGGAGACTGCTGGATGAAAAAACTTTTTTGTGTGCTGCTGGCGGTGCTGCCGCTGACGGCGTTTGCGTATCCGATTGATGTGCAGAAAAAACTCAATGGCTTGAAGATCGACTACACCACCTATGACACGGATAACGACATGGGCTCCATCCGGGTGGCGAACTACGGCGACGTTGATGCGACCTGCAAAGCGGTTTTCAGCAACGGCCCGGAAGCACCGCGTACTCGCAAGATCGATGTGCCGGCGGGAAAACACAAAGATGCCACCGCCAAGTTCACCCGCGGCATTATCAAGCTGCGTATCGAGCTAACGTGCACGCCCAAATGACTTCAGCACCTGTGGGAGCGGGCTTGCCCTAATGCCGATCAGTTAAGCCATAACTTTGTCCGTAGCAGCTGGCGAAGCCTGCGTTCGGCTGCGCAGCAGTCGTAAAACCTGTGTTGGCGGTCTTTCTGAAACACAGCATCGCCTGATTTAACGACTGCTGCGCAGCCGAACGCAGGCTTCGCCAGCTGCTACGGGTCGTGTGATGGCTTAACTGATCGGCCTTGGGGCAAGCCCGCTCCTACACGGGTATGCTCAGCTTATAAACGAATTTATTGATGGGTTGTAGCAGTTATTTGCGCTTTTTCATCGATATGACTCTGTTTAACCTTCACTCCATCGCCTTACAGCATTCTCAGATGGAGCCTACATCCCATGTCACGCGTTCTGATCATCGAAAGCAGCGCCCGTCAGCAAGACTCGGTTTCCCGTCAACTGACCCAGACCTTCATCAACCAGTGGAAAACGGCTCATCCAGGCGATCAGATCACCGTTCGTGATCTGGCCGTCAGCCCGGTGCCGCACCTGGACATCAACCTGCTGGGCGGCTGGATGAAACCTGCCGGGCAGCGCAGCGACATCGAGGAGTCTTCGCTGGAACGCTCCAACCAGTTGACCGACGAATTGCTGGCCGCCGACGTGCTGGTCATGGCTGCGCCGATGTACAACTTCGCTATCCCCAGCACACTTAAAGCCTGGCTCGACCATGTGCTGCGTGCAGGCGTGACTTTCAAATACACCGACACGGGTCCGCAAGGTCTGCTCAGCGGCAAGCGTGCCTACGTGCTGACTGCTCGCGGCGGAATCTACGCCGGCAGCACAGCGGATCACCAGGAACCGTACTTGCGTCAGGTCATGGCGTTCATCGGTATCCACGACGTGACCTTTATTCACGCCGAAGGCATGAACCTGGGCGGCGACTTCCACGAGAAGGGCCTGAACCAGGCCAACGCCAAGCTTTCCCAGGTGGCATGAGGCTTTAATCGCCAGATAATCCCTTGATGTTCAAGTGACCTGGCGCAACCCCTTCAAGGCTTTACGCGCATCGAACCTCCCTTTGCACTTATTGCTCCTGAGTGCTCTTGCCCGATTGAACGCTTAGCGAGATCGGGTTTTTTTTGCCTGGGATTTGGCTGACATACACATCCCCCTGTGGGAGCAGGTGATGGCTGAGCGTTCGCGATTACAAGTAAAACCCGCTATCGTCGCCGCCATTCAAAACGAGGCGAGCATGGGCTATCTACTTTTTGTCACGCTGATCCAGGCGTTTTCCTTCAGTTTGATCGGCGAATACCTGGCCGGTCATGTCGACAGTTACTTTGCGGTACTGGTGCGCGTAGTGCTGGCGGGGCTGGTGTTCATTCCGCTGACGCGCTGGCGTTCGGTGGAGCCTGCGTTCATGCGCGGCATGCTCCTGATCGGCGCGTTGCAGTTCGGTGTGACGTACGTGTGCCTGTACCTGAGCTTCCGCGTGCTGACAGTGCCGGAAGTCTTGTTGTTCACCATCCTCACGCCGTTGCACGTGACCCTGATCGAAGATGCGCTGAACCGGCGTTTCAATCCGTGGGCATTGATTGCTGCGGTGGTGGCGGTGATGGGGGCGGCAGTGATTCGCTACGACCGGATCAACCCGGATTTCTTCATGGGGTTCCTGCTGCTGCAACTCGCCAACTTCACCTACGCCGCCGGGCAGGTGCTTTATAAGCATCTGGTGGCGCGCCATCCGAGCGATCTGCCGCACTACCGCCGATTCGGTTACTTCTATCTGGGGGCATTGGCGGTGGCCTTGCCGGCGTTTCTGCTGTTCGGCAAACAGAATTTCCTGCCCGAAGCGCCGCTGCAATGGGGCGTGTTGGTGTTTCTCGGGTTGGTTTCGACGGCGCTGGGTTTGTATTGGTGGAACAAGGGCGCTTGCATGGTCAATGGCGGGACGCTGGCGGTGATGAACAACCTGCATGTGCCCGTGGGCTTGCTGATCAATCTGCTGATCTGGAATCAGCATGAGGAACTGGGGCGATTGTTCCTCGGTGGGTCGGTGATTTTGATGGCGGTGTGGGTTAGTCGGTTGGGCATCAGACGAGACATTCAGCCGGTGCAGGAACGACGATGACGGACCTTCCGCAAGAACTGATCACCGCCATCGAGCAGGTGTACAAACCAGCAGGCATGACATTGACCCAGGAGGCTCAACGCGAACCGGAGAGTGCCGAGTACGAAGCCTGCCGCCTTGGCCTCGATGACCATGAGGTGGTCTTCCGTGTGGCGAAGACCACGCCGACCAAGATTGGCCAGTTCGTTACGCTATGGAAGCGACCGACGTCGGTCAGCGAGATTGCACCATTCGACACCGGCGATGGCATTGCCTTTGTGGTGGTGAGTGTTGCTGATGACACGCACCGCGGGCAGTTTGTGTTCGATCAAAAGATACTGGCCGCCAAAGGGGTCATGTCGATTGACGGTGTCGGTGGCAAGCGTGCGATTCGTGTTTATCCACCGTGGGTCAGACCTGTCGCAAAACAGGCGATCAGGACGCAGCAATGGCAGCTGAAGTATTTCCTCGCGCTTGAACAGAACGGTAGCGCCGATGCGGATCAGGTGCGCCGACTCTTCGGAAAATAGACTCCTACAAGGGATGAGCGTTATTTCTCTGCCAACTGCGCCACCAAAAACTCAATAAACGTGCGGGTCTTCTGCGGGACCCGACGTGCGGAAGGGTACACCGCGTTAATGGTGATCGCGGGCGCCTGCCATTCACACATCAATGGCACCAGGCGGCCTGCCGTCAGCGCATCCTCGACAATGAAGTCAGGCAGCAGGGCGATGCCCATGCCAGCTTCGGCGGCCTGAGCGAGCAAGTCGCCGTTGTTGGCATGCAAGGGGCCTGTCACGTTGACCCGCTGGGTTTCCTGGCCGTTGCACAGTTGCAGGCTGACGCCGCTTTGCAAGTACCCGTAATTGAGGCACTGATGCGCGCGCAAGTCTTGCGGGGTTTGCGGTGTGCCAGCGCGCGCCAGATAGGCCGGGGACGCCACCAGAATTCGCGGGGCCGGCGCCAGTTGCCGGGCAATCATCGTCGAGTCCGGCAGGCTGGCGATGCGGATGGTCACGTCGAAACCACCGCGCACCGGGTCCACCTGTTGGTCACTGAGCACCAGTTGCAGCTCGATGTTCGGGTGCTGTTCATGAAACAGCGGGATCAATGGCCCCAGTCGGCGCAAGCCAAAGGACATCGGCGCATTGACTCGCAACACCCCGCGCAATTCACCGATGCCCTCACGCGCTCGCTGTTCGGCTTCGTCCAGCGAAGCCAGCACTTCGCGTGCCGCGTCGAAGTATTCGGCGCCTGCCTCGGTCAGGTGCAGGCTGCGAGTGGTGCGCTGCAGCAACTGCACGCCAATTGCGTCCTCCAGCGCCTGAATCTGTTTGCTGACTTTTGATCGTGGCACATCCATTGCCCGTGCAGCGGCGGCGAAGCCGTTTTCGCCGACCGTGACGACAAAGGCGCGCATGCATTCGATGCGGTCCATGATTGTCCCTTTTTTGGAATCAATGATTCTCGATTTTAGAGGATTGTCCCTTTTTGTGCCAGCCCCTAAAGTGACATCCAAGCCGACGACAACGCCGCTGAAGGCAACGTCGACTCACCCCTTACTCACTTTGAAAATCGACATCAAAAGGAACGCGCCATGTCTATCCGTGAACTGCTCAACCCAAACAATTCCGCCCTGATCCTGATCGACCACCAGCCACAAATGGCGTTCGGCGTGCAGTCGATCGACCGTCAGACGCTGAAGAACAACACGGTAGGCCTGGCCAAGGCCGCGAAGATTTTCAACGTGCCGACCATTTACACCTCGGTGGAAACCGAAAGCTTCAGCGGTTACATCTGGCCCGAGCTGCTGGCGGTTCACCCGGAGCAAAAGCCGATCGAGCGTACCTCGATGAACTCGTGGGAAGACAAGGCGCTGGTAGACGCGGTGAAAGCCACCGGCCGCAAAAAACTGATCATTGCCGCGCTGTGGACCGAGGTCTGCCTGACCTTCCCGGCACTGGAAGCGTTGGCTGAAGGTTACGAGGTGTACATCGTCACGGACGCCTCTGGCGGTACCACCAAGGAAGCGCACGACATGTCGGTGCAGCGGATGATTCAAGCGGGTGCGGTGCCGGTGACCTGGCAACAGGTGCTGCTTGAGTACCAACGTGACTGGGCACACAAAGACACTTACGAAGCGGTGATGGAGTTGGTGCTGGAACACAGCGGCGCGTATGGCATGGGCGTGGATTACGCCTACACCATGGTGCACAAGGCGCCTCAGCGGCAGGTCAAGTAAGGCGCAAATTTCGGAAACGATGCAAACCCCTGTAGGAGCGGGAAAGCCCGCTCCTACAGGGGGGTATTACATGATGTGTTTTTCGGCGTCGGGGATGATGTGGCTTGCGCCCAGCATCGCCGGCAACAACCCGGCCCGCAAATCCCCACCACTCGGCTGCTGATAAAGACTCAACCCAAACTCCGGCAGCACCGCCAGCAAGTAATCAAAAATATCCCCCTGAATCCGCTCGTAATCCGCCCACGCCGTGGTGCTGGTGAAGCAGTAGATTTCCAGCGGAATGCCCTGCGCGGTGGTCTGCATCTGGCGGACCATGCAGGTCATGCCGGGTTGAATCTCAGGGTGACTCTTCAAATACGCCAATGCATAGGCGCGGAAGGTGCCGATGTTGGTCATCCGCCGACGGTTGGCCGACATGGCCGCCACATTGCCCTGCGCTTCGTTCCAGGCTTTGAGTTCGGCCTGCTTGCGACCGATGTAATCGGTCAGCAGATGCACCTGCGACAACTTCTGCTCTTCGTCATCACGGATAAAACGCACGCCGCTGGCATCGATGAACAGGCTGCGCTTGATCCGTCTACCGCCGGATTGCTGCATGCCGCGCCAGTTCTTGAACGACTCGGACATCAAGCGCCAGGTCGGAATCGAGACGATGGTTTTATCGAAGTTCTGCACTTTCACCGTATGCAGCGTGATGTCGACCACATCACCGTCAGCGCCGACTTGCGGCACTTCGATCCAGTCGCCCACCCGCAGCATGTCGTTGCTGGTCAATTGCACGCTGGCCACGAATGACAGCAGGGTGTCTTTGTAGACCAATATGATCACCGCCGACATGGCGCCCAGACCCGACAGCAGCAACAGTGGCGAGCGGTCGATCAGGGTGGCGACGATGATGATCGCCCCCAGCACATACAAGACCAATTTCGTCAGTTGCACGTAGCCTTTGATCGAGCGGGTGCGGGCGTGTTCGGTACGGGCATAGATGTCCAGCAAGGCGCTGAGCAGGGCGCTGAACGCCAGCAGCAGGAACAGGATGGTGAACGCCAGCGCCACATTGCCGAGGAAGTTCAGGCTGGTCTTGCTCAGCTCCGGCACCAGGCGCAAGCCGAACTGGATCACCAGCGAGGGCGTCATCTGCGCCAGGCGATGGAAGACCTTGTTGTGCCGAAAATCATTGATCCAGTGCAGGGCCGGTTGGCGGCCGAGCATTTTGGTCGCGTGAAGCATGAGGTAACGCGCCACTCGTCCGAGGACCAGCGCAATCACCAGCAACAGCATCAGCGCCAGGCTTGAATGCAGGAGCGGATGCTGATCGAGGGTGCCCCAGAGGTCTTGAATGTTGAGCCAGAGCTGTTTGATATCCATGGGCTAAAACGATTCTCCTGAAGGACGCGATCGAGCGATTAGAGCATTTAAGTCGGTTTGGATGACGTTTGAAGACAAATCAGGCAACAAAAATCCACTGTTTATCGTCGTTTTCGTAAAGAAACTCGGCCTGAGCGCTCGAAACCGTTACCCTATGCAGCTGTTTTTTTGTATTTCTTCGAGGTAGCACCCGTGTTTTCCCAATTCGCCCTGCACGAACGCCTGCTCAAAGCCGTGGCCGAGCTTAAATTTGTCGAGCCAACGCCAGTGCAAGCAGCGGCTATTCCGCTGGCGCTCCAAGGGCGTGACCTGCGGGTGACAGCGCAAACCGGTAGCGGCAAAACCGCTGCTTTCGTTTTGCCGATCCTCCACCGTCTGATCGGCCCGGCGAAAGTCCGCGTCAGCATCAAGACCCTGATCCTGCTGCCGACCCGCGAGCTGGCTCAGCAGACCATCAAGGAAGTCGAGCGCTTCGCGCAGTTCACTTTCATCAAGTCCGGTCTGATCACTGGCGGTGAAGACTTCAAGGTCCAGGCCGCCATGCTGCGCAAGGTGCCGGACATCCTGATCGGTACGCCGGGGCGGATGATCGAGCAACTGAACGCTGGCAACCTCGACTTGAAAGAAGTTGAAGTGCTGGTGCTCGACGAAGCCGACCGCATGCTCGACATGGGCTTTGCCGAAGACGTGCAGCGTCTGGTGGCCGAGTGCACCAACCGCCAGCAGACCATGCTGTTCTCTGCCACCACCGGTGGTTCGGGTCTGCGCGACATGGTGGCCAAGGTGTTGAACAACCCTGAGCACCTGCAGGTCAACAACGTCAGTGACCTGAACGCGACCACCCGTCAGCAGATCATCACCGCTGACCACAACGTGCACAAAGAGCAGATCCTCAACTGGTTGCTGGCCAACGAGACCTATCAGAAGGCCATCGTTTTCACCAACACCCGGGCCATGGCCGACCGCATCTACGGTCGCCTGGTGGCGCAGGAATACAAAGCGTTCGTGCTGCACGGCGACAAAGACCAGAAAGACCGCAAGCTGGCCATCGACCGCCTGAAGCAGGGCGGCGTGAAAATCCTCGTCGCCACCGACGTCGCCGCACGCGGCCTGGACGTGGATGGCCTGGACCTGGTGATCAACTTCGACATGCCACGCAGCGGCGACGAATACGTTCACCGTATCGGTCGCACCGGCCGCGCCGGTAACGAAGGCCTGGCCATCTCGCTGATCTGCCACGGCGACTGGAACCTGATGTCGAGCATCGAGCGCTACCTCAAGCAGAGCTTCGAGCGCCGTACCATCAAGGAAGTCAAAGGCACCTACGGCGGACCGAAAAAGGTCAAGGCCTCGGGTAAAGCCGTTGGCGTGAAGAAGAAAAAGGTCGACGCCAAAGGCGACAAGAAAAAATCCGGCGCCAAGGCACCGACCAAACGCAAAATCGCCAACCGCCCGAAGACCGACGCTCTGTCGCTGGTCAGCAAAGACGGCATGGCGCCGCTCAAGCGTCGCAAGCCGGAAGCGCCGGCGGCTGATTAAGCCGTTGTCGTGACCCCAAAAAAACCGGACGGATGTCCGGTTTTTTTATGTGCGGGATTTGCGGTCAGCTTTCGGCTTTCTTGTCCGCCGTCCCCAACTCTTTCAACCGCTGATCGATCAACTGGCACTTGTCCGGCAAGTCCTTGCTGGCCGTGCCCAGATCCATCTTTTGCAACTCGGCGTTGATCTCTTTGGCTTTGGCCGGATTCTGCTCGGTGAGCTTGGCCACCTCCTGAGCCAATTGCTCGCGCTTGGCGGTGGCTTCCTCGGGGGTGCAGGCCCAAACGGGGAGGGCGCAGGCGAGGGTGGCGGCGAGGGTGATCTTTAGCAAGGTTTTCATAGGTGAGCCTCAGTTCCGGTTAAGGCGGGTTAACCGGTTGAGGGTTGAAGCGCAGAAAAAGTTCAGTGGGGTTGGACGGAGGACGTTCGCTCCCACATTGGGTGTGTGGTATTTGGAAATTATGTATTCGACACAGATCCAATGTGGGAGCTGGCTTACCTGCGATGGCCGCGACTCGGTCTCTGAAGGCTACCCCCCATGGCAGCAACTGGCCGCAGCTTTCTCTTCATAACGATCGTGATGCCTTACCCACTCCATGATTTCCTCTTCATTACGGCCCTTGGGCGTGAGGTCGAGATAGTTGTAGGCGCCGACCAGCATGTCCAGGCCTCGTGCATAGGTGGAATAGGTATGGAAGATGTCGCCGGCTTCGTTGCGATAAAACACGCTGAGGCCGGGGAGTTCCTCTTCGGCGCCGTCGGTTTTTTCGTAGTTGTAAGTGGCTTTGCCAGCGGCGACGTCTTCGGCTCGGGCTGTCACGCCAAAGTCGTAGTTAAAGTCGCAGCCTTCTGATGAAAACCAGTCGAACTTCCAGCCCATGCGCCGCTTGAAGGCCTGGAATTCGGCGAACGGTGCGTGGGAAACCGCCACGACGGCGATGTCATGGTGCGCCAGGTGTTGGTTGGCGCCGTCGATGTGATCAGAGAGGAACGAGCAGCCCGGGCAGCCTTCGTCCCATCCTTCGGCGAACATGAAGTGGTAGATGACCAATTGGCTGCGGCCGCCAAACAGGTCGGCGAGTTTCAGTTCGCCGTGGGGACCTTGAAAGTGGTAGTCCTTTTCGATTTTCACCCAGGGCAGGGCGCGGCGTTCGGCACTGAGTTTGTCTCGCTCCTTGGTGAATGCCTTTTCGTGGGCCAGATGTTGCTTGCGCGCGGCGAGCCATTCTTCGCGGGACACCACGGGATGATTCTGAATGTTCATTGGCATTGCTCCTGCGGGAGGCTGGGAGATGACTTACACAGCCTAGTCGTTTGGCCTGCGCCAGATTCGACATACCGCCGGTCGGTGGTGTCCAAAACCACGGCTGAACGGCTGCGCCCGGTTTCGGTCACAACCTGAGAAGGCTCTCTCAATCACGCGGTCTGGAGGCTGAATCAGGATGACGACTTATAACTGGGATTTGATTGAACGCTTGCTGCACGAAGTACAAAACGGTGCCAGCAGCTTCACACCACGGCCCTATGCCGAGCAGTACGTGGCGGAAAAAACAGCGGAAGGTGAGCAGACGGAAAACCTCGATCACCTGAAAGCAGTGGCCGGCGAGTACGAAAAGTTGCTGCTGCAGCGAGGCTACATTGAGCCTCGGCCCGAGGAGCAGGGGGGCACCGGTTCGAATTACATTTTGACACTGCGCGGCTCCAGTTTATTGAGCCTGATCGACAGCAGCATTCCTGGTAATGATCATCCGCGGCAGGTGCTGGATGAGCAGGAGGATGCGCTGGATGAAGTGACGTTTGATGAAGTGGCGTCGAGAGCGCAGATTGCCTGAAGTACACCCCAAACCAATGTGGGAGCGGGCTTGCCCGCGAAGGTGGAGTGTCAGTCAACATCATCGTTGTCTGACACTCCACCTTCGCGAGCAAGCCCGCTCCCACAGGGAGATGTGTTAGGGATTAGCTTTATTTGGCTGACTTCAGGCACTTCAGCTCGTTGAAGTCTTTGCGCACTCCTTCGATTTTCTTTAACAACTGCTGACGCTGGGCCGGCGTACTTTCGGCCATCAGGTCCACGATCAAACTGCGAGCCTGAGCCTCGGTGTTGGCGTAGGCCTGGCGATAGGCCAGTGTCCACAAACTCTCGCGATTAACCAGAAGTGTCTCGATTCGCCGTGGGAAATCCGGACTATGACGCTGGGCAACGGCCGCGCTGAATTGCGTCTGCCAGTGCGCGCGGTTGGCGATCCATTGCGTGTTCTGATCACCCAAGGCCTTTGACCAGGCGATCACCCGTTGTTGCTGGGCGGGGCTCAGCGGGCCAAGCCAGTCATCCAGACGTTTGTCCATGCGTTCGGTACGCTGTTTGATTTGCTGATCGAGGGATGGTTTGAGGTATTCCTCCTGCCGTTTGCGCAGGTCCTTGGCGAAGGCATCATTCATTTCCGCGACTTGCTTGTCATCCAGCCCCTGCAACAACTCGACGGCCGACGGGGTGATTTCCCGGGCGGTCTGGGCGATGGCGGCTTTGGCTTCCCGTGTGCGGGCTTGTAACGCGGCATCGGTCACCTGGTTGGTTTCGACCATGGTTTGCAAGCGGTCGAGCCAGTCCAGGTAGACCGGCAATTGCGTGGTGCAATGCCAGTCCAGATGTTCCTTGAGACGTTCGTTGAACCAGCCTTTCTGCTCGCCGCTCATGTCCAGATAGTCGTTGAGCGTCCACGGAATGATCACGTCGAGGTTGCGGTAGGCCAGGCCCACTCGGCTGCACGCGCCGAGGGCGAGGCTCAGGATTATCAGAGCGGCGAAACGAATTAACCAGCGCGACATGGGCAGATCCTTGCTAAGCGTAGGTTCTCATGTGAACGCAGGATGAACCCGGCAGTTCAGCTGTTCAATAAAACGTGTGTTCAGCCTTGAGCGTGACCAGCCCGTCGCATTGGCTGTTGTGACCGGAATAGGCCGAGCAATTATTGCCACTGAGACTTGAATCACTGTAGATCAGGTCCAGATCGATGCCCATGAATGGCCGGGAAAGTTGCACCGACCAATCGGTAAAACTGCCGATATACCCATCGTCTACCGATACCGGTGTGTAGAACTGGTGGGTGGTGTACTTCATGCTGATCCCGATACCGAACGGTTGATTGCCACTGAGGTTGGCAAACAGTGTCCGGTTCAGTTTGTCCGGGTCGTTGCTGACGGCGGCGCCAAAACGGCTGCCGAGCAGGGTCAGGCCGCCGAATAGTTCCTGGCTGTCGAGGGTGTCCACTTTCGGATAGCTGTAGTGGATCATGCCTACTTCGTACCCGAGGGTTTGATCGAAAGGTTGTTTAAATCCCACGTAGGAATCCACTTCAAGATTCTTGCCCGGACTCAACCCCATGCTGGGAGCCCATTGGCCCACGTAGAAGCCACTGTCGTGGGTCAGGTCGAGGCCACCATGGAAAGAACCGGAACTGGAAGGCTTGACCAGCCCTTGGGCCATGCTGCGACTGGCTGTAGTGCCAAGCTTGAGGTCGAAGTCGCCCAGTTCGCGCTGGAAAATTTGCGCGTTGGCGACCGGACATGCCAGCAATGTGCAGAGCACTATGAGAAAGGGCTTGAGCATGCGTCACTCCATTGACAGCGAGGAGCAGGAACGAAAAACCTGCTGAAACGCTTGTTCTAGACGTGTGCAAGCATACCGGCGAATGCTCGGCAGCGAAGGCCGTTCGTCGATTTTTGAATGATTGATGAGTTTGTCGGGGTGTTGCGGGAGGGTTCCAGTCCAAGCGCTTCGAAGCTCAAAGCGCTTATGGACCAGTTGACGCGGCGGATCTTCGGGGGATGTTACTTCTTGCCCAAAGTGATCTGCTTGGACGGGCCGAACGTCTGGCCGCTGACGCCTTTGGCAATTTGCTGGATTTCACCACCGGACTTGAGGAACGCAGCGATCTGGTTGTTGATCGATTCGCTGGTTTCAACGGCTGGAGCTGGCTTTGCTTTGCTGTTGGATGCTTTTACACGCATGGCGGCCATTAACCTGTAGAAAATTAACTTGGCCAAGCATCGTACAGGAAATACTTGACAATTGCTTGGCTAATATCCCCTCAAAACACACGTCGCCGGGCTGGGATTTATCTCGGATCATTGTCTGAAATATGTATCTAACCCGCTGTTTTAACTAAGAACGTTGATGAAAAGAGCCCGCTCATGAATGGGCTGGCAGGTGAAGAATTCACCACGTCGGGCTGACGAGTGGCGAGGTCCCCGGAGCCGATCCCCAGGAAAATCAGGGCTTGCAGAGTATTTTCTTTCACCACCGGGCCGGCCAGCGAACGTTGCCCGCAAAACCGGGTAGAATGCGCCCACGTAATGAGGGTATTTGAAATGGCTTTAGTCGGGCGTTACAACAGTTTGCAAGTGGTTAAACACACTAACTTCGGTTTATATCTGGACGGTGGGGCGGATGGCGAAATCCTGTTGCCTAATCGTTATATCCCCAAAGATATTCCCAGCGAAGATGAAGACTGGCTCAACGTTTTTATTTATCTGGACAGCGATGACAAACTCATCGCAACTACCGAAAAGCCGAAAGTTCAGGTCGGTGAATTCGCCAGTTTGAAAGTTGTTGAAGTCAACAGCATCGGCGTGTTCCTGGACTGGGGTCTGCCGAAGGACCTGCTGCTGCCGTACTCCGAAGAAAAACGCCAGATGACCGCCGGTGAGTATGTGGTCGTGCATGTCTACCTCGACAAGCATACCCGTCGTATCACCGCGACCGCGCGCCTGGATCGCTACCTGGACAAGACCCCGGCCAGCTACACCCCTGGCCAGGAAGTGGATTTGCTGGTAGCCGAAGCGACCGACATGGGCTTCAAGGCCATCGTCAACAACAAGCACTGGGGCCTGATCCACAAGAACGAAATCTTCAAGTTCATGCGTGCCGGCAAAGAAGAGAAGGGCTTTATCAAAGAAGTCCGCACCGACGGCAAGATCAGCCTGAGCCTGCAACCCGTAGGCGAAGAAGCCGCCACCAGCCTCAACTCGAAGATCCTGGCCAAGTTGCGTGAAAACAACGGCAGCCTGCCGGTCAGCGACAAGAGCGACCCGACAGTGATCACCAGCATGTTTGGCGTCAGCAAGGGCAACTTCAAGAAGGCTATTGGCGCGCTGTACAAGAATGGCCAGATCGTCATTCACGCGGATCGCATCGAACTAAGCTGACTTCGCAACCGGTCATTCAAGCCAACGCACGCGCTGTAGCAGCTGTCGAGCCCCAGCGAGGCTGCGTCCGGCTGCGAAGTAGTCTTAAACCCAGTACACGCGGACTTTCTGAAACACCGCGTTGCATGTTTTTTACGACTGCTGCGCAGCCGGACGCAGCCTCGCTGGGGCTCGACAGCTGCTACAGAGACGGAGGCAGGCTTCGCCAGCAGCTACGGATTGTTGCGTTTTGTTTTTATTCTGCCGAGTTTCTGCCATGGATTGTGTTGTCGAGGTGTCACGGTGAGCGCCAGCCGGCGTAGCGCCGACGGATTTGCCCTGCAAGTGATGATCGGGTTGTGCCTGATCTGGGGCGTACAACAGGTGATCATCAAGTGGGCGGCGCCTGACATCGCACCGGTCATGCAGGCGGTGGGGCGGTCGGGCATTTCCGCATTGCTCGTAGGATTGCTGATCTGCTGGAAAGGCGGCTGGGATCAGGTCGGCGCCACGTGGCGCGGCGGTTTGCTGGCCGGTGCGCTGTTTGGTCTGGAGTTTTTCTTCATCTCTGAAGGCTTGCAACTGACCACGGCGGCGCACATGTCGGTGTTCCTTTACACCGCACCGATTTTTACCGCGTTGGGCGTGCATTGGTTGCTGCCGAGTGAGCGCTTAAGGCCTTTGCAGTGGCTGGGGATATTTCTCGCTTTCGTCGGGATCGCCATCGCGTTTGCCGGTGGCGTGTCCTGGGACAATCTCGATCAGCGCATGTTGCTGGGCGATGCGCTGGGCGTACTGGCCGGCGCTGCCTGGGGCGCAACCACCGTGGTGGTGCGCGCTTCGCGCCTGTCGGAAGCGCCAGTGACGCTTACGTTGTTCTATCAACTGATCGTCGGTTTCGTCGGCCTGGTGCTGATCGCGTTCCTCAGCGGCCAGATCACTCACGTCAGCCTGACCGCAGTGGCGGTGACCAGCGTACTGTTCCAGGGATTGGTGGTGTCGTTCTTCAGTTACTTGATCTGGTTCTGGCTGCTGCGCCGTTATCTGGCGGCGAACCTGGCGGTGTTCTCGTTCATGACGCCACTGTTCGGCGTTACGTTCGGGGTGGTGTTGCTGGGTGAAGAACTGAGCCTCAACTTTGTTATCGGCGCCGTGCTGGTGCTGCTCGGCATCACGTTCGTCAGCGCTGAACAGTGGGTGCGCCGTCGTTTGCGCAAAGCCCTCGGGCAGTCCTGACCGGACGCAGCAACAAGCTCCCGGCGATAAGCAATCCGCTGCCGGCAACGATCAAGGCGGGCTGCAAGCCGCCACTGAAATGGCTGCTCAGGGTGGCCAGCCATTGCCCGTGAAACTGCGCGTTGGCCTTTTGCGAGAGAAACGTGGCGGGGATGATGTAGCCCAGACCGTACAAGCCATAGATCACACTCAATCGAACGATGCCCTGATGATCCGACGTGACGGCAATGGGGCCCGGGGTATCACCGCCGTTACCCGGCGGTAAACCTGCAAGTGCAATCGGGGCCCAGCGGCGAACTGCTTGAAGGCCTGCTCAGCGGTCGACTGGATGCGGCGCTGGTGGACGGCCCGCTGGAGTTCGCGGGGCTGGACGGCGTGCCGTTGTGCGACGAACGGCTGGTGCTGATCACTGAGGCCGATCACCCGCCAGTGCGCAGTGCGCTGGATGTAGAAGGGCGATCGGTGTTTACCTTTCTCCAGGGTTGTTCCTACCGGATGCGCCTGGGGGCCTGGTTCGCGCATGACCATGCTGCGATGGGCCGGGCGATGGAGATCGAATCCTATCCGGGCATGCTCGCCTGTGTGATTGCAGGCTCGGGCGTGGCGCTGATGTCGGAGTCAATGCTTGCCAGTCTGCCGGGCCGCGAGAACGTGGCGGTGCACCCTTTGGCGGAACCATTTGACAGGGCGACGACGTGGCTGATGTGGCGCAAGGGCATGATCGGGGCCAACTTGAACGCGTGGATCGAGCAGCAGCAGACGGTCTATCCGACGGCACCGGTTCAGGTCCGGGCGATTGCTTGAACGACCGGTCAGGCATTTTGTTCAATTCAGTAACAGATCATTGCGTCTTTTGATGAGCATTACGTAGGACTTCGGACTATTATCAGTGCGAAGCGACCTCAGAATTCCGGTCGCCCGGCACTACCCTGAAGGGGGCACCATGAAAGAGAAAATCCAAAACTGGCTGCACGATCTGGGTGTTGCACTCGGTTTGATCGAACCGCCTCTGCAACCTGTGCCTATTCGTACGGACGACGAGCAGCGCCGACGCCAGCAACGCCGCCGGTAGTCGCGCCGCATGTAGCACATGTAGCAGCTGTCGAGCACCGCGAGGCAGCGTTCGGCTGCACAGCAGCCGTAAATCCCTACATGCTGCGTCTACCTGACACACGGCAAAATCTGATGTCACCGACGGCTCCGTCCGAATAATGTGGACGGCCCCGAACGCAGCCTCGCGGTGCTCGGCAGCTGCTACAGATCAGGCAGATGCCAGAGATCGGGCAAATTCAGTGCCGCCCGATCTCAATCAAAAACCGGCTCAAATCATTCGCCGTCCTGGCGGTCTTGAGCAGCCGGTCTTCCTCCGCCGTAAACGCCGTCACCCCCAGCTCATCCTCCAGATGGAAGATCAGCTCTTCGATGTCTTCTTTATCCAATCCCAACTCCGCCAGGCTGGCGTCGTCGCTGAAGTCATCCCGACCGTCCAGCACGCGACTGATGGACTGGTGGACGGTGAGGCGAACGGCGGCTCTTTTCATGGTTGTTCTTCGAGGGCGACTGGTTGTCCCTGCGATTGAGTACAGCAGGCCTCAGCCGTGTGAGCGCTGCCACTCGTCAATCATCGTGCGCAAATGCTCCCCCGAAAAACTGCCGAAATGCCCGCCATGCACCGTGTGCACAGGCAACTCGCGCAGGCGTTGCAGGCTGCGGGCGTAGTCGTCGAGGTTGGAGTGATAGGCGTCTTCTACCAGCGGGCCGTCGTAGATGATGTCGCCACTGAACAGCGTCTCGGTCGCCGCTTCGTATAGGCTGATGCCTCCCGGTGAATGCCCCGGTGTGTGCAACACTTGCAGTACGCGGTCGCCCAGGTCCAGCACATCGCCTTCTTCAATCATGCCCGTGGCGGGCGCTGCCTTGACCCGGTATTCGGCGTAGCACAACGGGCAGTCAGGATGAGCCTCGAACATGTCGTCACCGACAAAGGCTTTGCTCAAATCGTTGTTGCCGTCCGGTGCGGCGAGGATGTCCGCCTCAGCGGGGTGCACCAGTCGTTCAGGGAATTCGTGATGCCCGGCGATGTGGTCGAAATGGCAATGACTCGCTACCGCCACCAGCGGCCGTTCGGTGATCCATGGCAATTGCTCCCGCAGGCTGACCAGCCCGGAACCACTGTCCAACAGCAAATCCTTGTCGCGACCCTGTATGTGCCAGAGGTTGCAGCGATAGAAAGGCCGGATGTAGGGCTCGTGAATCAGGCGAATGCCGTCGCTGAGCTGTTTCACCTCGAACCAACGATCGCGGCTGACGATCTTCATAAACACTTTTCTCCAGACGAAAAATACGGGTGTGGCAAGTGGGCGTGTCCTCCCTTATTTCAACGCGGCGCATGAAATAAGGGAGGACGCGCCCGTGCCACACCCGTCGAAGAAAGCATCAGTTGTTATGTTGAGCTTAGGCGGCGCTGGCCTGGGCTGCCGGGCGACGGGACATCAGGCTGACCAGCACGAAGCTCAGCAGACCGACACCGAGGCTGTAATAGATAGGGGTATTGGCATCCAGACCGTCCTTGAACATGAACACCAGCGCAGTGGCAAAGCCCATGCCCATGCTGGTGATCGCGCCGGCGGTGGTGGCGCGTTTCCAGAAAATCGCCCCCATCAGCGGGATCAGCATGCCGCCCACCAGCAGGTTGTACGCCAGGGTCAGGGCGCTGATCACGTCATTCACGACCAGAGCGATGCCCAGTACGACGATGCCGGTCAACAGGGTGAACAGGCGGTTGACGCGCAGGCTCGACGGTTTACCGCCACGCAGTTTCGGCAGCATGTCTTCGGTCAGGGTGGTGGCAGCGGCGAGCAGGCCGGCGCTGGCGGTAGACATCATGGCGGCCAGTGCGGCAGCGATCACCAGGCCACGGATACCGTCCGGCAGGGACAGTTTGACGATGGCGGCGAAGGCGTTGTTGACGTTGTCCAGGTCCGGGATCAGCACGTGGGCAGCCATGCCGATCAGGGCGCAGGCCAGTCCGTAGAGGATGCAGTAAAAGCCTGCGAACGTACCGGCGACCTGTGCCACTTTGGCGGTCTTGACGGTGAACACACGCTGCCAGATGTCCTGGCCGATCAGGATCCCGAAGAAGTAGATCATGAAGTAGGTGATGATGGTGTCCCAGCCAATCGTGGTGAAGCTGAAGGCGGTTGCCGGCAGTTTCAACACCAACTCATCCCAGCCGCCGACGCGGTACAGGCAGATGGGCAACAGGATGAACATCAGGCCGACGGTCTTGATCACGAACTGGACGATGTCGGTCAGGGTCAGGGACCACATGCCGCCGATCGCGGAGTAAATCACCACCACACCGCCGCCGACCAATACCGAGACCCAGAACGGCAGGTCGAACAGCACTTGCAGTACGGTGCCGATGGCCAGGATCGAGGTCACGCCGATCATCAGCGCATACGCCAGCATGATCGCCGCGCTCGCGGAGCGGGCCATCGGGTTGTAGCGTTTTTCCAGCACTTGGGTAACGGTATAGATCTTCAGTTTCAGCAGCGGTTTGGCGAGGAACAGGTTCAGCGCGACGATCCCGCAGCCTAGGGCCGCGCACAGCCAGAAACCGGAGATGCCGTGGACGTAGCCCAGGCGCACGGTGCCGACGGTGGACGCGCCGCCCAGCACGGTGGCGGCCATGGTGCCCATGTACAGGCTCGGACCGAGGTTACGACCGGCGACCAAAAAGTCTTCGTTGGTCTTGGCCTTGCGCATGCCGTAGTAGCCGAGTATCAGCATCGCGGCGGCGTAGATGAGTACGACGAATAAATCCAAAGCCATGACGGCGTGTCTCCAATTGTTTTTTTTATGGTGAGGCGAAAATCAATCGCTGTGAGAGCGTGGCTTGCCCGCGATGGGAGCGCCGCGATCTGTCAGGCAGACCGCGTTATCGTTCATCGCGGGCAAGTCGGGACGCCGCATCGCACGCTCCCACAGGTAGTGTGTTGACCACAGGTATTGCGTTGAATCAGGTGGCTTGTCGCTACGCCGGTTTAGCGAGTGAATCCATCCTCAGCGGTGGACCACACCCGGCAGTACGCAGAGCATTTCGTACAGCAGGTTGGCGGCCAGCAGCGAGGTGTTGCCGGTGGTGTCGTAAGCGGGCGAGACTTCTACCAGATCGCAACCGATCAGGTCGAGGCCTTGGCAGCCGCGAACGATTTCAATTGCTTGAATGGTCGTCAGACCGCCGATTTCCGGGGTGCCGGTGCCAGGCGCCCAGGCCGGGTCAATGCCGTCGATGTCGAAACTCAGGTACACCGGACCGCCACCGACTTTCTCGCGAACTTCGGCCATCAACGGGGCCAGGGATTTGTGCCAGCACTCTTCGGCCTGAACGACACGGAAGCCCTGATTACGGCTCCAGTTGAAGTCGTCAGCGGTGTAGCCCTGAGCGCGCAGGCCGATTTGCACCACGCGGTCGCAATCCAGCAGGCCTTCTTCGACGGCGCGGCGGAAGGTGGTGCCGTGGGCGATTTTCTCGCCAAACATGTGATCGTTCACATCAGCGTGCGCATCAATGTGCACCAGGCCGATCTTGCCGTGCTTTTTATGGATGGCGCGCAGGATCGGCAGGGTAATGGTGTGGTCGCCGCCGAGAGTCAGGGGGATCACATCGTGTTCGAGGATTTTGTGGTAGGACTCTTCGATGATCCGTACCGCGTCCAGCAGGTTGAACGTATTGATCGCCACGTCGCCGATGTCAGCCACCGATAGCGAATCGAACGGAGCAGCGCCGGTCGCCATGTTGTACGGGCGGATCATCACCGATTCAGCGCGGATTTCGCGAGGTCCGAAACGGGTACCGGGGCGCAGCGAGGTGCCGATGTCCAGTGGCACGCCAATGAAGGCAGCGTCCAGGCCGGCAGCGGTATCTAAATGGGGGAGTCGCATCATGGTGGCGATGCCGCCGAAGCGCGGCATTTCATTGCCGCCCAGTGGTTGGTGAAGAATCTTGTCCACGGGTAGGGCCTCATCGTCGTTGTTTTATTTATGTGGGTTGCACAGGTCCGGACGGACACAGGCACCGTTAGGAGCCGATTCTGCGAAATGTAGTGGCCGGGAAGAATCGCTACGGGCAAATACTTAGTTCAGATTTTTCTAAACTAATAGTTCGCGCAGCGATAGACTCGCAAAGCTCATGTAGCAGCTGCCGAGCCAGCGAGGCTGCGTTCGGCTGCGAAGCAGTCGTCAAACCTGGACGCGAGGTTTTCCTGAAAACCGCATCGCCTGAATTCACGACTGCTTCGCAGCCGAACGCAACCGAACGCAGCCTCGCGGTGCTCGGCAGCTGCTACAGGTGTCATCGTCTGCGTTTTTTTGCTGGAGATCCTCATGGCCAACGCTTTACCCGACCTGAAACTATTGCGCATCTTCGTCAGCGTGGTCCGTCATCAAGGGTTTGCCAACGCCCAGCAAGAACTCAACCTCTCGACATCGGCCATCAGCACCTACATGAGCCAGCTTGAAGCGGCCCTCGGCCTGGTGCTCTGTCATCGCGGTCGGGGTGGTTTCAGCCTGACCAGCAAGGGCGAGCTGTTTCATCAGGAAACCTTGCGTCTGTTGGGCGAGCTCGAAGGCTTCGAGCAATACGCCGCAGCGCTCAAGGGCGAACTGCGTGGCACGCTGAACCTTGGCGTGATCGACTCAACCGTCAGCGACAAGGCCTTGCCCTTCGCCGAAGCCATCGGCGCCTACAGCCAGGAACACCCGGCGGTGCATTTGCACCTTTCGGTAATGAGTCCGTACGAACTGCAACTCGGCGTGCAGGATAATCGCCTGGACCTGGCCATCGGTGCGTTCTCCACACGCATGAGCGGTCTGGTTTACATGCCGCTTTACCGCGAACAGCACTGGCTGTATTGCAGCAGCCGGCATCCGCTGTTCACCGAGCGGCGTATCCCTGAGCAAGTCATCACCCAGCAACGGATGGTTGGCCGGGGTTACTGGAGTCAGGCGGAATTGGCGCGTCACGGTTTCAAACACAGCGCGGCGACGGTGGAAAGCATGGAGGCGCAGCTGATTCTTGTGCTGTCCGGTGCCTACATCGGTTACCTGCCGGAGCACTATGCGCAGGCCTGGGCGGACAAGGGCGATTTGCGTGTATTGCTGCCAGCGACCTTTGGTTATCAGGCGCCGTTCTCGATGATCGTTCGCCGTGGTCGCAGTCGCGAACCGCTGATCCAGACCTTTCGCGATTTGCTCAAAGCACAACTGAATCAGGCTTGATCCATGTCCAGAATCCAGTGTCCCCGTTGCCTGCGCCCGCAAACCCATTGCTTGTGCCCGCTGATCCCGAGCCTCGATAGCCGCACTCGGGTGTTGTTGTTGCAACATCCGAGCGAAGTGAATCACGCATTGAATACCGCGCGGTTGGCAGCGTTGGGCTTGAAGAATGCCGAGTTGATCGTCGGTGAGGTGTTTGAGGATTTGCCGGCGCTGTTGAATCAACCGGGGTATCAGGCACGGTTGTTGTTTCCAGGCGAGGGCGCGCAACCGATGAAAACGTACACGGCAATTGAGGGGCCGCTATTGCTGGTCGTCCCGGACGGCACCTGGCGCAAGGCGCGCAAGATGCTGCACCTCAATCCACTGTTGGCCGCGCTGCCACGGGTGACCTTGGCGGACGGCGGGGTGTCGCGATACCGACTGCGCAAAGCACCGGGGCCAGGGTCGTTGTCGACGGTGGAGGCGATTGTGCAGGCGTTGCAGGTGCTAGAAGCGCCGAGCACCTTTGAGCCGTTGCTGAAACCGTTCGAGGCGTTGATCGAGGGGCAGATTGCGGCGATGGGGCAGGAGACCTATTTTAAAAATCACGGGCAATGATCGTTCCCACGCTCCGCGTGGGAATGCCGCCCGGGACGCTCTGCGTCCCTATCATGCATGACGCAGAGCGTCACAGGATGCGTTCCCACGCGGAGCGTGGGAACGATCATTGGTTAGCGTTCGCGCATCGCCTCGGTCCGGGCTTTCAACACCGGTTTGAGCAGGTAATCCAGCACACTTTTCTCACCGGTGATGATGTCCACCGTGGCAACCATCCCCGGAATGATCAGCAACGGTTTCACATCCCCGCCCAGGTGGTTTTTATCCGTGCGAACCTGAATCAGATAGAAGCTGTTGCCCTTGTCATCGGTAATGGTGTCGGCGCCGATCAATTCGAGTTTGGCGCTCAGCCCGCCATAAATCGTATAGTCATACGCACTGAACTTGACCATCGCTTTCTGCCCCGGATGCAGGAACGCCACGTCCTGCGGCCGCACCTTGGCCTCGATCAGCAAGTTGTCTTCCAGTGGCACGATTTCCACCATGTCGCTGCCGGGCTGAACCACGCCGCCGATGGTGTTGACCTTCAGTACTTTGATAATGCCGTGAACCGGCGACACCACCGTCGTGCGCGTCACGCGGTCATCGATGGCGATACTCGATGCCGTTATTTTCGACAGGTCGGTGCGTTTCTCATTCAGCTCTTTCGCCGCCTCCGAACGGAAAGTTTGTTCCGACTCGTCGATCTTGCTTTTGATCTCGTTGATCGCCGCTTCTGCCCGGGGAATCGCCAGCGTCGTCGCATTCAGCGAGCCGCGTATCTCCACCGCGCTGCGTTTGAGGCGCAGGATTTCCACCGGTGAAACCGCCCCGGTACTCACCAGTGGCGTGGACATGTTCATCTCTTGTTGAAGTAGCGCCAGGCTGGAGCTGAACTGCCCTTGTTTGGAACGGAATTCCGCCAGTTCCTGGGTTTTTTGCCGAAGTTGTTCGCTCAATGTGCGTTGCTCACTGGCGAGTCGACGCTGGCGTTGTTCGTACAGCGAGCGCTCGTCCTCGGCCACTTGCGGTGCCTTGGCGATCACTTCTTCTGACAGCTTGAAGGGGCGTCCTTCCGCTTCGGCCGACAGCCGTTCAACCTGCGCCGTCAAGGCATAACGATCCGCTTCGCTCTCCCCCTTGTTCGACAGAAACCGCGTGTCATCCAGGCGTAGCAACGTATCGCCCTTGTTCACCATTTGCCCTTCGCGAACGAAGATCTCGGTGACGATGCCGCCCTCCAGGTTCTGAATCACCTGGACCTTGCTCGATGGAATCGCCTTGCCTTCGCCCGTGGTGACTTCCTGCAACACCGCAAACTTGGCCCATACCACCGCGCTGATAATCAGCCCCGCCGCCAGCCACACGGTGATCCGCGACCAGCGGGGGGAATCCTGCAATGAGGCGCCGGCCGTTTCCGGCATGAATTCACTCTCGGCGGTTTTACCGAAACTGCCGAAATAGCCCCGGTCCTTTGGTGTGTCAGATGATGAACGGGCCATGGTCGCTCCTAGACAGCCGCAGAGCCGACACGGCCCTTGCGCAGTGCATCGATGACCGCTTCCTTCGGCCCGTCGGCGACGATCCGCCCGTTATCCAGCACCACCAGTCGATCCACCAGGCTGAGCATCGAGGTGCGGTGAGTGACCAGCAGCAGGGTTTTGCCCTGGACCCAGCCGTGGAGTTTTTGCCGCAGAATGTCTTCGCTGCTGTTGTCCATGGCGCTGGTCGGTTCGTCGAGCAGCATGATCGGCGGGTCGAGCAACAAGGCCCGCGCCAGCAATACCGCCTGACGTTGCCCTCCAGACAGCAACTGCCCGCGCTCGCCTACAGGTCGGTCGAAACCCTGAGGGTGCTGGCGCGCCAATTCAGTGACGCCGGTCAGTTCGGCGACTTCGAGCATCCGTGAGTCGCTGATGTAGCGGGCGCCCAGGGTCAGGTTGTCGCGCAGGCTGCCGGCCAGCAGCGGCAAGTCATGGGCGACGTAACCGATCTGTTGGCGCAGGTCCGCGACATCCAGTTGCCGCAGGTCCAGGCCGTCGAGCAGCAACTGGCCTTCTTCCGGCGCATAGAACCCCATGAGCAGTCGTCCCAGGGTGCTTTTGCCCGAACCACTGCGACCGATGATGCCGATGCGTTCACCGGGCTTCATGCTGAAGCTGACGTTGGCCAATGCCGGCGCGTTCTGGCCGTTGTAGTGGAAGGTCACGCCGCTGACTTCGAGCGCGCCTTGCAGTTGTGTGCGCTCCAGCGGCCGCTGTTTCGCGTCACGTTCCTGCGGCAGGCCCATGAGCGCATCGGTACTTTTCATGGTCAGCTGCGCTTGCTGGTAGCGGGTGATCAAACCGGCAATCTGCCCCAGTGGCGCGAGCACGCGGCTACCGAGCATGTAAGTCGCCACCAGCGCACCCACGCTGAGGTTGCCGGCGATGATGCTGTAGACCCCGGCGACGATGGTCGCCATGCCGGAAAACTGCTGGATGAACAGGGTCCCGTTGGTGGCTACCGCCGAGAGGTTGCGCGCGTGGCTGTCGAGGCGTGTCAGGGCGCCGTGGGTGCTCTCCCATTTGTGCTGGCGCTCGCTCTCGGCGCTACAGGCCTTGAGGGTTTCCAGGCCACCGAGGGTTTCGATCAGCAAGGCCTGGCGTTCGGCGCCCAGGCTCAGGCTTTTTTGCACGGTGTCGCGCAGGCGCACCTGGATCACCATCGCGAAGATGATCGTGATCGGAAACGCCAGCAACGGAATCACCACCAGCCAGCCGCCGAGCAAGCCGATCACTACCAGCATCAACACGGCGAAAGGCAGGTCGATCAGACTCGTCAAGGTGACGGCGGTGAGAAACTCCCGCAGGCCCTGGAAGTCATGAATGCTTTGGGCAAAACCGCCGATGGTCGCCGGACGGGCTTTCATCGACATGCCGGTGATGCGCTCGAACAAGGTCGCCGACAGGATTACGTCGGTTTTCTTCCCGGCGGTGTCCAGCAAGTGCGCGCGCACGACCCGCAGCACCAGTTCGAAACCGGTGCCGATCAGCAAGCCGATCGACAGCACCCACAAGGTCGAGGTGGCCTGGTTCGGAACCACGCGATCGTAGGTCTGCATCACGAACAGCGGCACCATCAACCCGAGCAGGTTGATCAAAAAGCTCGCCAGAATCGCATCGCTGTACAGCCATTTGGACAGTTTCAGGGTGTCGCGAAACCAGGCTTCCACCCGCGGCACCAGGGGCGAGCGCAAGTCTTCGAGTTCATGGCGTGGCCGGGCAAACAAGGCCTGGCCACTGTAATTTTCGGCCAGCTCTTCTTTGCTGACCCATTGTTCTCCGCCGTCGGCTTCGCTGGGCAGGATCAGCACCTGACCATCATCGCCGAAGCGTCGCAGGACGGCCGTGCGGCCGTTGTTGAGGATTAACATTACAGGCAGGTTGAGGGCGCAAATATCCCCCAGCTCGCGGCGCAGTACACGCGCCTGCAAGCTGGCCCGGGCCGCTGCACGCGGCAGCAGGTCCAGGCTCAAGCGTTGTTTGTTCAGGGGGAGCCCTGCACTCAGGCTGGCGCGGCTGACAGTCGCGCCGTGGAGTTTGCAGAGGATCAACAGACCATCCAGAAGCGGGTCATCGAAGCTTAGGCGCGGATCGACACCGGTGTTGCCGGTTTCCATGCTGGTCACATTGATCGCTCCAGTGAGCTACTTCATTTCAGGCAAACGGGCTTCGCTTTTCACTTCAGAGGAGGCGATGGCATCGGCGGGCAACACCACCCGTTGCTTGCTCAGCAACTCACCCATGCCGGCCAGTACGCGGTACATCGAATATTCCTCGGTGTAGCGCACTTCGGTGTAGCGACGGTTGGCGTTGTAGAGCTCGTTTTCACTGTCGAGCAAGTCGAGCAGTGAGCGCTGACCCAGGCCGAACTGGTCCTGATACGCAATGCGCACGCGTTTACTGGTTTCGGCGTATTCACGCGCGGTCGGGGTTTGTTTCTTCGCATTGACCATGGCGTTCCAGGCCAGGTTCATGTTCTCGTTGAGCTGGCGCAGGGCGTTGTTGCGGATGTCCATCGATTGATTGATCAGGTGCGCATCGGAAGCCAGGCGCGCCTTGTCACTGCCACCGCGGAACAGGTTGTAGTTCATCACCACACCCACGCGCCACTCGTTGTCGTGGCCTTCATCGCCCTGCACGTTGTTGTTCGCGCCCACTGCGGCTTCGGCGTCGAAGCGTGGGTAGAACGGCGATTTGGCGACTTCGTACTGGCTCTCGGCCGATTGCACGTCAGCTTGGGCGGATTTCAGGTACGGGTTGTTGGCCACCATGCTCTGCTGGGCATCCGGCAAAGTGGCGGGCAATTCACCGCGGGTCGATGGCGGTGTTTCAAGCTCATCGGGCAGGCGCCCTACGACGCTGAAAAAGTTCGACTCGGCGTCCGCCAGGTTGACTTCAGCGGTGTCGAGGTTGTTTTGCGCCAGTGCCCGGCGTGCGCTGGATTGATCAGAGTCGGCGGTGCTGCCGACGCCACGCTGGGTGCGCAGGCCGATCTGGTCATTGACGCGCAAGTGGGCTTGCAGGTTGTTCTTGGCCAGGGTCACCAGTTCGCGGTGCTTGAGCACTTCGAGGTACACCTCGATGGTGCGCAGGGCCAGGTCCTGGGCGGTGCCTTGTGCGTAATAGGCACGGGAATTGACCACGTCTTTGGTGCGTGCAACTTCGTTCGAGGTGTTGAAACCGTCGAACAGCATCTGCCGCAAGCGCAGTTCCGACGTGGTGTAGTTGAGGATTTCGGTGTGGTGGTTACCGAACGCCCGGGTGTTGGTGTTATCGCTGTACCCGCGACCGTAGGAGGAACTCAGATCAACTGATGGATAGAAGCCCCCTTTGGCAACTTTCACCTGCTCATCCGCAGACAGGCGCGAGTCCACGCGCGAGGCCAGTTCCGGATGGGTTGCAATGGTGCTTTGGATTGCCTCGGTCAACGACATGGCTTGAGCGCTGGAATTGCAGGCAATGGCCAGCAGAACCGCGCTGCAAAGGGGGGTCAGAACGCGCATGGGTGTATCTCCCTGAATTCCTGATGGTGCTTATTAGTCGTCAATTATTTGACGGCATTTATAGGTAAAATCGTTTCACCCTTGTAACAACAGAGCTAAGAACATTCTAGAGAATAGCTAAGAAAGTTTTTTCATAATACTTATGCCAAAAAAAACTTATGCCGTCAGCAAAATCCAGCACATTGTTTCATCCGAAAACCTTTGAATTGTCAGCTTTAGGGGCTTGCAGAGGTTTTTTTGAAAAGTTCAATCCAATTATCGACAAAGGACTTGGAAGTGCTAGAGGGGAGGGCAGCGTAACGGTTTTTTGGTGACGGTTTTTTGTCACTTGATTGTTTCGGGACTGTTACGCATCGTTCATCAAGTGAGTTGCGACGCAAGTGTGCCCCGAAGCCTTTGATTACAGAGGGTTTTATCGCACTGCCGCCGACGCTCCGGTTGAGTGACACACTGGGCGAGCACATCGCCAGGGCAGCGGCTTACTCAAATAAACCCGCCCTGCAGACGATCCGCGCAGTTACCTTTTTAAACCCCGGGCACTTCTTCGAAAAAAACAGGATGCCGACAGCTTGTTGGCAGCGGAGGAAGTGCACATGGCTACGCTCATCGGTATCGTCAGTAAGGTCATTGGTCAGGTGTTCGCGGTTGCGAGCGACGGCACCCGGCGCGCGTTGGTCGAGGGCGATCGATTGTTCGCCGGTGATGAGCTGGTCACCGGGGCCGAAGGCGCGGTGGCGGTTCGCCTGGAAAATGGCGAGGAACTGACCCTCGGGCGTGGCAGTAACCAGCAAATGACGCCGCAGCTACTTGCGCATCAGATACCACACGTTGGCACCTCGGAGGCGGTGACGCCGAGCGAAGTGCAGCTGACCGATGTCGAACAACTGCAAAAAGCTATCGCGGCGGGCGCTGACCCGACGCAGACGACTGAAGCCACAGCGGCAGGGCCTGGCTCAACCCCGGGGGGCAATGGTGTGGCGGGCGGCGGCCACAGTTTTGTCATGCTGGAAGAAGTGGGCGGGCGTGTCGATCCAACGATTGGCTTTCCGACGGCAGGGTTTGGCGGCATCCCGGAATTTCCCGAAGAGCGGCACAACGCCGATATCCAGAACGACGACGGCACTCCGGCCGTCGTGGTGCCCCCTCCAACGCCCGTCAACAACCCGATTACGTTCGGCGGCCTGTCGGTAGCGGGCGGTGAGTTGACCTTCAGCGAAGCCAATTTGCCTGGCGGTTCGGCGAGTAATCCGGTCGCGTTGACTCAGAGCGGCACGTTCAGTGTGTCGGCGCTGGACGGGCTGAACAGCCTGAGCATTGGCGGCATCAACGTCATCACCGGTGGCGTGGCCGCGGGCGTTCCCCAGTCGATCACCAGCCCACAGGGCAACACCCTGACCATCACGTATGACCCGGTCACTGGCGTGGTGAGCTACAGCTTTACGCTCAATGGAAGCGTCCTGCATCCAGCGGGCGACGGCGCGACCCCTTTTATCGAGCAGCTCACTGTGGTGGCCAGCGACAGCAACGGTGACACCGTCACTGGCACGCTGGATGTCAATATTACTGACGACGTGCCCCTAGCGGTCGATGACAGCAACGCCAATACCGCATCGGAAACCCTGTTGACCCTGACCGGCAGCGTGTTGCCGAACGACACGCAGGGTGCAGACCGCATTCCTGTCGGGCCCAACAGTGGCCCGGTTATTGGCGGCACCTTCACCGGGACCTACGGCACCCTGGTGCTCAATCCCAACGGCACTTACACCTACACCCTGAACACCAGCGATGCCGATTTCAAAGCCCTGCACGGCGGTGGCAGCGCCACGGAAACCTTTCCCTACACGCTGACGGACGCTGATGGCGACACCAGCACCGCGAATCTGGTGCTGCAAATCCACAACAACGATGACCCGGTCACCCTCGACGGCCTCAACGTCAACGGTGGCGAACTGACCGTCTCCGAAATAAATCTCGGCGACGGCAGCAGCCCGGATGCTTCGGCACTGACCCAAAGCGGCACCTTCACCATCACCGCCCTCGATGGCGTGCAGACCCTGAGCGTGGGTGGCATCAACGTGGTGGTGGGTGGCGTAGCCGCTGGTTTTCCTCAGTCGGTTGTCACACCGCTGGGCAGCACGCTGACCATCACCGGGTTCAACGCCACCACCGGCGTCGTCAGTTACAGCTACACCCTGGCCGACAACGAAACCCACCCCACCGGCAACGGCACGAACACGTTGCCGGAGCAGTTCGCCGTCACCGTGGTCGACGACAACGGCACCACCGCCAATGGCACACTCGACGTCAACATCGTCGACGACCTGCCGCAAGCCGTGAACGACAGCAACGGCAATACTGCGTCGGAAACCCTGCTGACCCTCA
>NZ_AKJS01000088.1 GCF_000282215.1 Pseudomonas sp. GM21 | reverse complement strand
ACTTCCGGCGGTGTGACAGCCACTATCGGCGGCGTGACTTCCGGTGGCGTGACAGCCACTACCGGCGGCGTGACTTCCGGCGGTGTTACAGCCACAACCGGCGGTGTGACTTCCGGCGGTGTGACAGCCACTACCGGTGGCGTAACTTCTGGTGGTGTGACATCCACTACCGGTGGCGTGACTTCCGGTGGTGTGACATCCACAGGGGGTGTGATATCCGGTGGCGTTGCAACCGATGCCGTAGAGCTGCCTACCGTAACCAATAAATTGGAGTTGCTACCGCTGACCACACTGGTGCCGGAGGCGTTGTAGCCTTCAACGGTGTAATGGAGGTTGTCGGCATTGTAGTGGGTGCCGATGGCATTGGCTTGAACCACGAGGTAACGCTGGCCTTGGGCAAAGCCATAGCTGCTCAGTTTCTGCAACCCGATCGTGGAGCCAGCGGCGATGTTGGCAGTCCCGGCCACCACCAGGCGACCATAGCCGCTGTCGGTGATATCGCCGGTGGACACGGCGTTGCTGGCCACACCGAGGATCAGGCTAGCCTCGGCGCCCTGCTCGTAATTGCCGGCAACATTGATCGTCTTGTTGAGCTGCAGGGTGCTGGCGTTGATCAGGCTGGTGTTCATCGCACCAGAAAGCATCGTCCTGCCGCCGCCCGCCAGCGTCAGCGGACCGCTACCAGCGATCACGCCAGAGAAACTGTCGCTGTGACCACCGTTGTCGAGTGTGCCACCGCCGTTGAGGTTGATGTCGCGCTCGCTGGTGATATTGGCCGTGCTCAGCAACGTGCCATTGTTCAGCGTCAGGCCACCACTGGCGCCGCCCAGGTTAGCATCGCGGCCCACCGACAAAGTGCCGCCGGTGACTGTCGTGCCGCCGGTGTAGGTGTTGAGTCCCGTCAGCGTGAGCGTTCCACCGCCAGCCTTCGTAAGACTGCCATCCCCTGACAAAATGCCCGACCATACTGCCCCAAGACCATTCGTATCGAGGGTCGAGGCGTTCCCGCTCAGATGGGCATTGACACTGGTATTCAAGGTCGAGCCGATGACCTGGATCAAACCCCCACCGAGATTAAAACTGTAGCTGCCACCCTTATTGTTGAAGACCCCCGACAGTGAATTGCCGCCAATCTGAAGTGTGCCGCCGGACAGGTTATAGGTACCGTTGCCGAAAGCAGCAAGGTAAAGCTTCGATGTGCCATCGATGGAGAGCGTGCCGCCTGTCTGATCGATAATGCCTGTGCCTGGCGTGTTCGACTGTACCCAATTGCCAATGATGATCGTGCTGCCGGCGCTGGCGTTCACCGCAGCATCACCACTGATAGAAAGCGAGCCGTTACTGGCCGGATTTGCGTCGCTGTTACGTCCGATGTCGACGAGCGTATGGTTGAGCGACAACGTCCCGCCGGAAATGTCGTATCGTCCTGTGCCGCCTTGATTGCCGATATTGAGCGCGGCTTCGAGGCCACCGAAGTTTACCGTGCCTTCTGTCTGACTCACCGTACCGTTGCCGCCGTAATCACCCACCTGTAATTGAGTCATGTCGAGCGTGCCACCGCTGACAGTGAGTGCACCGACGGCCCCAGGGATAGCGGCGCCCTCCCCGACAGCCAGATAATTAAACGCGGACTGACCTGCGCTCTGAACAAGAACGCCATTGGCGATGTAGGAGTGGGTCGCGCTATTGCCGAACATGGCGCCATTGATGGTCAATGGCGTATTGGCGGAAGGATAGAAATAGATATCACTGGAGGGCACCAGGGCGCTTTGCTGGTTCGCCGTATTCAACGAGCCGGGGTCATTGGTGACTATTAGGTAACCGGCGGGTGCGGCGAATGCCAGGCCCGGCGCCATCAGGATCGCGCCGCCAAGCACCATTGACGCCAAGAGCCCCACCGGTGCGCACACGCTAAAAATACGATTCATTACAACGGTCACCTAAGGAGGGTCTGAGTCGCCATGTATCTCTGGCAGACTTCAGCCCCGTCGATTTTGAAAGCAGAAAATCGATCAAAAATTTATCCGTTCACGCGCTCTTGTTTTGTTTCAGGCGCCACGAATTCCATGCGGCAGTAACGCATGCGAGCCAAACGCTTGCTCTTAATTGGACTGAGCCCCGCCCCACCGAACGCTGAATAACGTTGAAAACTTATGAACCGCGCTAAGGCAGGCTCTGGAGACTCGCCCCGCACGATGGCGAGAACCTGAGTAGGTCTGGCCAGCGGCGCGCCCAATCGCTCTCATGGTTCATTCCCGCCACGAAAATGCTGCGCGCGCATCGACTGGCGGTCGCGCTCACAAATCGTTGCGCAATTAAAGGAGGGACGACGCTGTCATCGGTTCCGCTAAAGTGAATCTGAGGGATGGCAGCGACCTGACGCGCAACATCAATGGCATTGAGCGACGCCGGCATTGCCGACACCTGATGCAGGCGATTGACTTCGGCATGATCCAGATTGCCAGCCACGGTGCGCAGCGAGGCGACATCGTGACGCCGGGCGGCAATCAACACCACCAGCGCACCGCCTCCCGAATACCCGATCAAATTGATGGGTTGACCCGGTACCTGCGCCGCATAATGCGTGACGGCCTGGTTCATCGTGGCGACCACTTCCTCGGAAAAGCGCTTGTCGGTCCAGTAGGCCTTATCACAATGACGATCAAGTGCCTGCGGCGTGAATTGGCAGGGTCGCGCCAGGTACACGATGTTGGCCTCCGGGTCAGCCGCCGCCAGCGCCAGGCCTGTCGCAACATGTGGCGTGGGATCGTCGGAAGGAATCGTTCGGGATCGCCAGGCGAATCCATCGCCCTCGATATAAACAGTGAGCGGCCGGTCAGGATTGGCTATTCGGTAAAAGCTGGTCAGTACAAAGCGGTCGGTATTGACCTGGCCTCGCTGCAACTGGCCGCTGCGCGCCAACGTCTCGGCATGCCGGCCTGGATCGGCGCAACCTGCCAATACAATCAACATCACACAAACAGCTGTGGATACCGTCAGTGGGCGCTGAGCGAGTCTTTTGTTCTCTACGAGTGAGCCCGTGCCTGAGTTCAGGTCAGTTGAACATTCGACTGTTTCAACCGAATCAGCCATAAGCAGTTACTCACCCTGTGAAAAATCACGTCAAAAGCAGAAAATGAGCAGCGCAACACTGGACCACCGCCACAAAAACACTACACATCCAACATTAATGGATTCCCTACCACGAAGGCAGAGCGCCCGATTGAACATCGATAACCGAATCAAATTTCGTCATCTGGTATGTTTTCTCGAAGTGGCACGCCAAGGCAGCCTGGCACGCGCTTGCGACAAACTGGCCATCAGCCAGCCGGCGCTTTCCAAGACGCTGAAAGAGCTGGAGTCGCTGCTGGACGCCAGACTGTTTGAACGGGGTAAAAAAGGCTCGACGCTGACCGAGGCCGGCGTGGCTTTTATGCGGTATGCAGGGCCGAGCGTGCAATCGCTGCGCGAAGGCGTCAACAGTTTGCGCTCCGGTGTACATGAGCCCATTGCCGTGAAGCTCGGGGTGCTGTCCACCGTCGAAAGTTTATTGGTGCCTGAAATGGTCCGCCGCTTACACGAGCGACATCCGGCCTTGGTGGTCAGTGTCGTGACCGGGCCCAGTGCCTATTTGCTGTCACAGCTACGCCTCGGTGAACTGGACCTGGTGGTGGGCAGGATGACCGATAGCCCATTGATCCTGGGGCTGGCGTTCGAACACCTCTACAGCGAGTCAATGACCCTGGTGGTCCGCACGGGCCACCCGGTTCTCGCCGATCCAGTGGGGCATAAAAACCTCGAAAGCTATCCGCTGGTCCTGCCATTGGCGGGGACGACGATCCGAAAATTCGCCGACAGCCTGTTTGTGCAGCACGGGATCACCCCATCACACCAACGCCTGGAAACGTTATCGATAGCGCTGAGTCGACGCTACGTACAATGCAGCCAGGCCATCTGGGTCGCGCCATTTGACGCGGTCCGGCAGGATTTGAGGCAAGGTGATTTGGTGGAGCTGGATCTGGGAATGCGTGAACCCGGCGGCTCCGTGGGGCTGTGCACCAATCCTGCGTTGCCGGTGACACCAGCGGCGCAGTGGTGCGTGGATGCACTGCGCGAAGTCGGGCAAGAATGTCGTGAGGGAAACTATCCATAACCGTTTGGATATGGATCAAGTCGTTTTTTTCAATTTTGGGTTGGGTCGTCCCGGAGGAAACTGGCTACACGTCGCTGCCAACGCAGTGACTGCCTCCGTCCAACCATAAGAACAGGAAAAACGACATGTCTGATGCGCACGACAGCCGCTTCGTCATTCGTGACCGTAATTGGCATCCCAAAGCCCTGACCCCTGACTACAAGACTTCGATCCTGCGCTCGCCCCGCCAGGCACTGGTGAGCATCCCCCAGTCCTTATCCGAATCCAGCGGCCCGGATTTTTCCCACCTGAAGATGGGTCTGCACGATAACGATCTGCTGTTGAATTTCAATCACGGCGGCCTGCCCATTGGTGAACGCATCATCGTCGCCGGTCGAGTGTGTGATCAGTACGGCAAACCGATTCCCCACACCCTGGTGGAGATGTGGCAGGCCAATGCCGGTGGCCGTTACCGGCATAAAAAAGACAGCTACCTTGCCCCCCTTGACCCGAATTTCGGCGGTGTCGGCCGTGCGTTGACTGACCGCGATGGCAACTACAGCTTCCGCACCGTCAAACCTGGCCCCTACCCATGGCGCAACGGTCCCAACGATTGGCGCCCGGCCCATATCCATGTCTCGATCAGTGGCCCGTCAATTGCCACGCGTTTGATTACTCAGCTGTATTTCGAAGGTGACCCGCTCATCCCCATGTGCCCGATCGTCAAGTCAATCTCGAATCAGGAGGCGGTGCAGAGTCTGATCGCCAAACTGGATATGAGCATGGCCAATCCTATGGATTGCCTGGCTTATCGTTTTGACATCGTCCTGCGCGGTCAGCGCAAGACCCACTTCGAAAACCGCTGAGGAGGCCTGCGTATGCCCGTTCAACTTCTGCCTGAAACCCCGTCGCAAACCGCCGGCCCCTATGTCCATATCGGCTTGGCGCTGGAGGCTGCCGGCAACCCACCGAGGGAACAGGAAATCTGGAGCGACATGGCCAAACCTGGCGCGCCAGGTGAGCACATTCTTGTGATGGGCCACGTTTATGACGGCAATGGCCACTTGATTCGTGACGCGTTTCTGGAGTTCTGGCAGGCGAATCATGAGGGTGTCTACGACACCGGTTACGACCTGGAAAAACCGTTCAACTGTTTTGGGCGTACCGCCACGACCGATGTCGGTGAATGGACGATCAAAACCGTGAAGCCCGGCGTGCTGAAAAATGCCTCGGGCGTTCCCATGGCCGCGCATATCAACGTGTCGCTGTTTGCCCGGGGCATCAACATCCACTTGCAGACCCGTCTGTATTTCGACGACGAACCAGAGGCGAATGCTGTGGATCCCGTATTGAATCTGATCGAACAACCCCATCGGCGCGAATCCCTGATCGCCACGCGTTGCATGGTTGACGGGAAGCTGGCCTACCGCTTCGATATCCATATTCAAGGCGAAGCGGAGACAGTGTTCTTCGACTTCTAACGACCCAGGCACGGTGTTGAGACGCAAGTGCTCAACACCCGAACTTATGCTCGCTGCAACACCGACTCACCCGCCTTCGGTGGCAGTCTCAGGTTATCCAGCAATGCGATTCCCGCCAGCACGGCAACACACAGGAACGTCAGCTGAAAGTCCGCCGTCTCTGCGTGCGCGGTGTTGCCGTGGATGCTCATGGAGAAACGTAACAGCAACGCACCCGTGGCAATCCCCATCGCCATGCTCAGTTGGAAAAACATGCTGAACAAGGTGGAAGCATCGCTCATCTGCTCTTTAGGGACATCGGCAAAGCCCAGCGTGTTGAACGCGGTGAACTGCATGGATCGCGACAAGCCACCGACAAACAGAACCAACAGAACCAGCGCCCGACTCATGTGCTCATCGAGCAATGCACAAGCGGCTATCGCCAGAACGCCGAGGATGCCGTTGAACATCAGCACCGGACGAAATCCCCAACGATGCATCACTCGCGTGGTGAACGGCTTCATCGCCAGATTGCCGGCAAAGACGGCCAATACCAGTAGCCCCGCATCCAATGCCGAAAGACCGAAGGCCAGTTGGAACATCAACGGCAGGAGAAATGGCAAGGTGCTGATGGCGATCCGGAAAATCGAGCCGCCCCACAGGCAGACACTAAAGGTACGAATTTCCAAAACACCCAGCGCCAGCAAGGGTTGCGCATGCCGACGCAGATGCCGCCAGGCAAAAACACCGAGTATTACGCCTGCACCACTGAGTGAGAGTGCCGGCAACACATTGGCATGACTTTGCCCCAGCATTTCCACACCGAACAACAATGCAGCGCTGGCGCCGCCCGCGAGCAGAAAGCCAGTGAAATCGAATGGCCGGGCAATGACGTGGTCCTGCCTGGGAATCAACACCAGCGCGGCTATCAAGGCCAGCACGCCTAGCGGAAGATTGAGGTAGAAAATCCACGGCCAGGAAGCGTGGGTGACGATGAAACCGCCCAAGGGGGGCCCGAGTATCGGAGCAACGAGACCGGGCCAGGTAATAAAAGAAATTGCCCGCACGAGGTCTTTCTTCTCGGTCGTGCGAAGCACCGCCAAACGCCCGACCGGTACCATCATCGCGCCGCTGATACCCTGCAGCACGCGCGCGGCGACAAAGGTTTCCAGGCTCTCACTCAACCCACACATCAACGAAGACAGGCTGAACAGTACGATCGCCGCGCTGAATACAAGGCGTGAGCCAAAGCGATCCGCCAGCCAGCCACTGATGGGGATGAACACCGCAACCGCGAGCATGTACACGCTCATTCCAATGCTCACATCCACCGCCGGCACACCAAACGTCCTGGCCATGTCCGGCAGCGCGGTGGCGATCACCGTCGCGTCGAGGTTCTCCATAAAGAACGTGACCGCTACCAACAGGGCGATCAATGTTGAGCGGCGTTGAGACATCGGTCATCCCTGTTTAGCTGCGACGATGCTCGACACTTTACTATCGAATCAGGTGTACAACACGTTTCGCTAATGCCGATCCCCTAAGCCGCAACACGACCTGTAGCAGCTGGCGAAGCCTGCGTTCGGCTGCGCAGCAGTCGTGATATCAGACGATATGGTGTTTCAGGAAGACCGCAATCCCAGGCTTTACGACTGCTTCGCAGCCGGACGCAGCCTCGCGCTGCTCGACAGCTGCTACAAATCCCCTCAACCAGTTCTGACTCACCACCCACCCCGTAGCAGCTGAGGAGCAACGCGAGGCTGCGTCTGGGATTTGTCTGACAAAACGCGATTGCCTGGTGAGGTTCAAAACGGTATCTACAGATCGCGTTATGGGGCTATCCCCACCCGTGTGCCTCCTCGATGAAGTGCAACACCGCGCTTGAACGCTCATCGATCCGTGAAATCAGCGACAGTTCACTGACCATTTCCGGTTGAGCCAACGGCACAATCCGTATGCCCGGCATGGTCAACCGAGTCATCGTTTCAGGCACGATGCTCAAGCCGATGCCCGCGGCAACCAATCCAGGAATGCTCATCAGCGATGGAACATACATGATGTTTTTGGGATGCAACTGGTTTTGGCGGCAGGCCTGAAGGGTGTGTGAGGTCAAGCCGATACCCGCGGTGTCGTGTAGAAAAACAAACTTCTCGTGCCGAAGCGTCGCCAACTCTCCGGTAAAGCTCTCTGCCAGCTCATGGTTGTCCGGCATGAGCAGAACGAGGTTGGACTCACTGAAATGATGGGTGCGCAAACGGTCTGGCAGGTGATCCTTGAACACCCGGGCAAAGGCAAGATCCAGCTTGTGGTCGAGCAACATGTCAAACTGCGCACGAATACCGGCATCTACCAGCGATACGTTCACCTCGGGAAACGTGCTGAAATAGTAACGCAGCAATTGCGGCAGATTGGCCTCGAACAAGGCTGAGTGATAGCCGATGTTGATCTCGCCGACCTCCCCGCGCCGGGCACGCTGGGCCGCGGCGGTTGCCAGTTCACTGGACTCGATGGACTGGCGCGCATGCGGCAGGAATGCCAGGCCGGCGGCGGTCAACGCCACCCCGCGATTTTCCCGCCGGAACAGAGCCAGCCCCAGTTCGGACTCAAGCGTTCGCATCAATTGGCTCAGTGCCGGTTGCGCAATACCCAACTGTTCGGCCGCCCGGCTGAAGTGTTGCAGGTCGGCGGCGACCACAAAGGCTTTTAGGTGACGCAGTTCCATTAACCCTCACTCATAAGGCTAGCTTATCTATTTGTCTGGATTTCGATAATTATTCTGCAAGCAAGATGCGTTAACGTCTACTCACTTCGACGTTTCCTGCCAGAGCCTGGGCCCTAGTGGAATCGTGTGGGTATTCCGTAACCATAAAAACAACGACGAGCACATCAATGAGCACAACCAGTCACGAGACTCATGATTCGCGCATGCCTCGCAAAGCGGTGACCGCCGCGACCATTGGCACTGCCCTGGAGTGGTTTGACTTCACGCTGTATGGCGCGATTTCGGCAACCATTCTGCCTAAGCTGTTTTTCCCGGCGATGGAACCAACGGCCGGCCTGCTGGCCTCGCTGGCAACCTTCGGTGTGGGTCTGGCCGCTCGCCCATTGGGCGCGATTACCTGTGGTTACCTCGGTGACAAAGTGGGCCGCCGCAACCTGATGCTGGCCACCGTGACCCTGATGGGTCTGGCTTCGGTATTGATGGGCTTGTTGCCCACCTATGGTCAGGTAGGTATCTGGGCGCCGATCCTTCTGGTGCTGCTGCGGATCATTCAAGGCTTCGCGCTGGGCGGCGAGTCCACCGGTGCGCAACTGATGGCGCTGGAGCACGCATCCCCAGACCGTCGCGGGCGCTATTCCGGCATGCTCGGCTTGTGCTCGCCACTCAGTCAGATATTGGCCAACGGCGTATTGATGGGCCTGGCCGCGACACTTTCCAGCGAACAATTTGAAAGCTTCGGCTGGCGGATCCCGTTCCTGATGAGTTTCGTACTGGTGGTAGTCGGGATCTTCATCCGACTGAAAGTCGATGAAACCCCAGCATTCGTCGCCTTGAAAAAGACCCCGGCCAAGCAGGAAAAAAGCCCGCTCAAAACCGCTGTCGGCAGCCACTACAAAACCATCCTGCGCTTGATGTTTTTCTTCTGCTCGCCCGCTGCACTGTTCTATCTGATCGTGATCTTCTCCCTCAGCTACCTGACCAAGCACCTGGGCTTTAGCCAATCGACCGGCTTCATGTCGCTGATGGTGGCTAACATGTGCGCGATTTTCGGTGCGCTGGCCGGTGGTTATCTGTCCGACCGTTGGGGCCGTAAAAAGGCACTGACCTTTGGTTCCTGCATGACCTTGCTGATCCTGTTCGTCTACTTCCCGATCCTCAACACGCTAAACGTCGCCGCCATCATGGCGATCATGGGCCTGTTCCTGGGCTTCGTTCAGTTTCAGAGCGGCATTCAGCCGGTGGCCTTCGCCGAAGCGTTCCCTACCGAGGTTCGTTATTCGGGTTCCGCACTGGCTTACACCGGCGCCAACCTGGTGATCGGCGGCCCAATGCCAATGATCGCGGTTTATCTGTTTGCCCAGTCGAACAACTCGCCATGGCCTCTGGTAACCCTGTGTGTCGTGATCAACCTGATTTCGCTGGCCATGATCCGCATGGGTCGTGAAACCCGTGGTATCGACCTTAACGCCGTCGCCAAAGACGATGCGGTCGACACTCGCGCTTCAGCCATTCTTTCCAAATAACGCAGCAGGACGATCATGAACCGCACCGTCTTCATCCTTAACGGCCCGAACTTGAACCTGCTGGGTCGTCGTGAGCCGCACATCTATGGCCACACCACGCTCGATCAGATTCGTCAACGCAGTGAAAGGCTCGCTGAGGAACTTGACCTGGTATGCGACTTTCGCCAGACCAACCACGAAGGCGTGATGGTCGACTGGATTCAAGAGGCTTTTGAACAAGGCGCATCCTTGATCATCAACCCGGCCGGTTTTTCGTTTCACTCGATTCCGGTGCTCGATGCCTTGAAGCTGCTCAGCACACCGCTGATTGAGCTGCATCTGTCGAACATCCATGCACGTGATGAACTGCATCGCCACTCGATCATGTCTGGCGCGGTCAATGCGGTGATTTGCGGCATGGGGGCCGACGGTTATCCCCTCGCCATCAGGGCCATTGATGACCTGCTGCGTCGTCAGGCTTCCAACAGCTGACACCCCTCTTCGCTAAACGCTTGAACGGCGGTCTCTCGGCAGATGTTTGCCAGAGCCGCCTGCGTCTGAAATTCAGGCGTCGGCTGCAAACACCGCCAAAAAAAAAAATAATTGAATGCGAGAAAACCAATATGCATCCCACTGTTTTTCGCCGTAACGTGCCCGCAAATTACTCCTTGATTGGCCTGGCCCTGGCAATCAGTGCCGGCTCGGCGACGGTTGTTCATGCCGATGAAAACGCCGGTTTCATCGAGGGCGCGACTTCCACGCTCAATCTGCGCAACGCCTACATCAATCGCAACTTCGTCAATCCCGCCTACCCGAATGCTGCCAATCCACAGAACAAAGCTGAGGAATGGACGCAAAACTTTATCCTCGATACCCGTTCCGGCTATACCCAAGGCCCGGTAGGTTTCGGCGTTGATGTTCTGGGTCTTTACTCGCAGAAGCTCGACGGGGGCAAAGGCACTGCCGGCACGCAGCTGTTGCCTGTCCATGGTGATGGAGAGCCTGCTGACAACTTTGGACGGCTGGGGGTTGCCGCCAAGGCCAAGGTTTCAAAGACGGTTGTAAAAGTGGGCGAATGGGTCAGTACCCTGCCTATTCTGCGTTCGGATGACGGTCGCTCGTTGCCCCAGACCTTTCAAGGTGCTCAGATCACCTCGCAGGAAATCGGTGGGTTGTCGTTGTATGGCGGTCAAATCCGCCAGAACAGCCCGCGCAATGACGCCAGCATGGAAGACATGTCCATGAACGGCAAAGCGGCGTTCACCTCCGACCGCTTCAACTTCGCCGGCGGTGAATACAACTTCAATGAGAAGCGCACCACGGTTGGGCTGTGGTACGACGAACTTGAAGATATCTACCAGCAGCAATATTTCAGCCTGAACCACAGCCAACCTGTAGGTGACTGGGTTCTAGGCGCCAATATGGGCTATTTCACGGGCAAGGAAAACGGCGCCAGCCTGGCCGGTGATCTGGACAACAAGACAGCCTTTGGCCTGTTCTCCGCCAAACTGGGTGGCAACACCTTCTATGTTGGCCTGCAAAAGCTCACTGGTGAAAACGCGTGGATGCGGGTCAACGGTTCCAGTGGCGGCACATTGGCGAACGACAGCTACAACTCTAGCTATGACAACGCCCAAGAACGCTCCTGGCAGGTTCGCCATGACTATAACTTCGTCGGAATGGGTGTCCCGGGGCTGACGTTGATGAACCGCTACATCAGTGGCGACAACGTGCACACAGGCACTATCACCGATGGCAAGGAATGGGGCCGCGAATCGGAGTTGGCCTATACCATTCAGTCTGGCGCTTTGAAAAACCTGAGCGTCAAATGGCGAAATGCAAGTATTCGGAAAAACTTCAGCACCAACGAGTTTGACGAAAACCGCATCTTCATCAACTACCCGATATCGTTGCTGTAACACCGTCTAGCTGAGCACGCTGCGTTCATCTGAAAGGAAATGGATCGAACGCAGCCGGGTTGTACTGGTGCTTTTTACCTACACGGAGCCAGCAACCAGTCAAGTGAGGGCTTCTGTCGGACGGAAAAGTCCGTTGCGACGTCTTCCTGCCCCCTTGACCGACTCTCGGATAATTGACCCGTTGATGGACTGAAACGGGTTAATTATCAATATTTCACATCACGAGCGGTGTCGCGCGAGTCCTGTTTGGTGTCGCGCTTGTCCTGACGGCAATCGTTGCGACTCTTTTCATCACCCTCCTTGCATTCCTCCTTGGCTTCCCGGGAACCCTCGCGCCCTTCCTGCTTGACATCGCGGGACTCCTGTCGTTGGTCAGCCTGATCGGTCGCATGGGCCAGCGTCGACCCCCAGATGCCGCCAGTTGCGATGGCCAGTGTGGCCAGGACAGTCAAATAATGTTTGCGCATCATGAACTTCCTCCTACCAGAGTATTCAATCACTTCGTGCTCTTGCCGATCACCGCACAGGCTGACTGGCTCGAGATGACAACGCACACCGAATTTAAAGCCTCGGAATGTGGTGTTTAACAATAGACGACATGGGCGGTCCTACAAGGGTGTTGATTTCCGCCTGTCGCGTAAGACTCCCCTGCCCGATTCCGTCGCTTCCCCATTTTGAAAGAAAGTCGCAACCCCGGTGTCTTTCCGGGGATTGCGACTTTTAACCGTCCTTTATGCTTGCGGGGCTGCATCTCTGTTCGCATCTGCAGCAGCCTTCGCCGCATCTCTGGTGGCATCTGCGTCAGCCTTGGCGGCGTCCCGGGTCGCATCGCCGGCGGCCCTTGCCGCGTCTCTGGTTGCGTCCGCGCCCGCTACACCGGCAGCTTTTGCAGCATCCCTAGCCGCATCGGCCTCAGCTCGGGCAGCATTTCTGTTGGCATCTGCAGTGGCTCTCGCCGTATCTCGGGCGGCATCTGCATCATTTTTGGCAGCATCCCTGGCCGCATCGGCGCCATTGTTGTTAGCGTCGTTGTCATGCGCATTACCGGGACCTCTGTTGCCGGCGACACCGTCATGACCGGCAGCGTGACCGCCGCCCTCTCCATGGCCGCTGTTACCGTGACCGCCGCTGGAGCCGCCACTGTTGGAGCCTCCACCGCCGCCGTCGCCACCGTGACCACTGCCTCCGGAACCTCCGCTGCCGGAGCCACCACCGTGACCACCACTGCCTCCGCCGCTACCGCCGCCGCCACTGCTGCCACTGCCGCCATCTTTGGCATACACGCTGGAGAAACTACTGATGTAATCGGGCACCAGAACAGTCGATGCCGAGAGGACGCCGCCAATGGCGAGCGCCAATACACATTGCTTGAGCAGCATGATGCACCTCCGCTTGGCGTTGCGTCGTAATCTCCGTATGGAACGCGATCACCAATGAGTTCCCGGCCGCCCATTGGAGCGGCCAGCCAACCGGCGCGGTCATTTATCTGCAGCAATATCAAGAACAAGCAACTGCGGTTTCCGCACGATCCTTCAGAGCCAGTCAGCAACGTTGAGCGGGAAGTATTCCCACATTTATTTTAGATAAAAATTGTGCGCGCAAAGTTCAACCATCAACACGCACCCTGCAGCATCCCGGATCAGAACTGCTACGCTGGAAACAGTAGCTGTGGTGCTTTGCAGCCTACTGGCGCACGTGTTCTCCGTGGCTGAAGGAACAGTCGAATTACCCGATCCTGTGCCCAAGCGAGTCATATTTCGTTGAGCAAAGGAGTGGACATGGCCCCCCGCAAAAACAGGCTTGCCAACCGCATGACAGGGCAATCGCAAGACCACGGGGACGAACGAGTCTTTCACTCGCGCAAGGAACGTCTGTACGAAGGTGAGCTATTACGCTCGCGTCTGCCCCATGCCGTTCACGCCGAATGGAAACCGGGGCGCAAACACCGTGACCCGATCAAACTCCTCGAAGAGTCCAACCGCTATCGACTGCCCAATCTGGTGCCTGTGCGGTACGGCCGCATGTTGCGCAGTCCATTCACCTTTTTACGCGGTTCTGCGGGTTTGATGGCCCATGACCTGGCCATGCTCCCTTCCACCGGCATTCAGGTGCAGGCCTGCGGGGATTGTCACCTGATGAACTTCGGGTTGTTCGCGACCCCTGAGCGCAATCTGATTTTTGACATAAACGATTTCGACGAAACGCTCCCCGCTCCCTGGGAGTGGGATGTCAAACGCCTGGCGATCAGTTTTGCCGTGGCCGCACGCGATAACCGCCTCAGCGATAAAAGTGCACGGGGCATAGCTGCCGAATGCGTTCGTGCTTACCGCGTGTACTTGCGCAAGTTTTCCAAGATGAGCCCGATGGATGTCTGGTATGACCGCCTGGATGCCCAGGCGATCATTGATATGGCGCCCAATGCCGAGATCAAGAAAATCCGCGAACAACTGGTCGCAAAAGCCAGGATGCGTGTCGGCGATTACCTGTTTCCCAAGATCAGCGGCGAAGTCGGAGGGCGGCGACGCCTGATCGATCAACCCCCCATACTGTTTCATGTGTATGAAAAGGGCTTCGCGCGCAGCGTCAATCTGGCGCTGCAGGACTATCGATTGTCGCTGCCCCATGAACGGCGTGTGCTCTTCGATCGCTACCGTCTCGAAGACATTGCCGTCAAAGCTGTCGGGATCGGCAGTGTCGGGACCTATTGTTTCGTCGGCCTGTTCTTCTCAGCAGAAAACCATCCATTGCTCCTGCAATTCAAGGAAGCCTGCCCCTCGGTGCTGGCGCCCTATGCAGGCAAGAGCGCCTACGAGAACCAGGGACAGCGTGTCGTCACAGGACAGCGCCTGACCCAGTCGTCCAGCGACATTTTTTTGGGCTGGACACGCGGCCAAAACGGCCGGTACTTCTTTGTGCGTCAGTTGCGGGACATGAAAATGTCGGCGCCCATTGAAGGCATATCCGCTGCACGGATGAAAATGTACGCCGAGTGGTGCGGTCTTACCCTGGCCCGTGCTCACGCCAAATCAGGGGATGCGGCACTCATTAGTGGCTACCTGGGCAAGACCGATTCCTTTGACCAGGCCATCGGAACATTTGCCATCGCCTATGCCGATCAAAATGAGAAAGACCATGCCGCGCTGGTGGCCGCGGAAAAATCAGGGCGGATCAACGTGCTGAGAGAAGAAGAGTGATGGAGCCGATCCAACAGACAACGCCGGACATCGATCTATCTGCCCCCGAACTCACACTGATGCAAAGTTGGCACCACAACGCCCAATCCTGGATCGAAGCCATCCGCACCGGCGCCATTGAAAGCCGCCTGAGGGTCACCAACCAAGCCATCCTGTTGGCGGTGATGGGTCGCCAGCCCGAGCACGTACTTGACCTCGGCTGTGGCGAGGGTTGGTTATTGCGCGCGCTGGCTGAACGGGGCATCAAGGCGATCGGTGTGGATGGTGACGCGACACTGGTCGAGGCGGCGCGGGCAGCGGGCGCTTCACCGGTGCATTTGGCGAGCTATGACGCGTTGGTGGAAGCGAAAGTGATCGTCGGCCACGACTACGACCTGATCTGCGCCAACTTCGCGCTGTTGCACCAGGACATCATTCCCCTGCTTGCCGCCATGAACGCCCTGCTCGCCCCTGGCGGTAGTCTGGTGATCCAGACGCTGCATCCGTGGACCGCTGCGGCGGATGACTATCAGGATGGTTGGCGGGAAGAGACCTTCGCCGGGTTCGAGGGGCAATGGCGACCCATGCCGTGGTACTTCCGCACGTTGTCCAGTTGGCTGAATGCGTTGGACATGGCTGGCTTTCGGCTGATCGGCTTGCAAGAGCCACAGCACCCGCAAAGTCCGGTGCCGCAGTCGCTGCTGTTGGTGGCCGAGCAACGGGGGGGAGAGCCTGTTCGAACTTCTGACTAGAGCATTTTCTCCAGGCCGATCTTGTCACTGAGCCAGGCTTTGAAGCCGCGCCATTTGCCTCCGGGCTCCTCATGCAAGGTATGCCGAACGCCGTCGTCTTCGGCGATCCAGACAATTTCGCCGTTTTCCAGACGAGCCTGGTAACTCACGGCTGGCGCCATGCCCTCAAGCGCCAGCTCGCGCATGTAGCCGGCCAATTCAGGGCTGTCGACCAGCACCCCGACTTCAGTGTTCCAGAACACTGAGCGCGGGTCGAAATTGAAGGAGCCGATGAACACCTTCTGCTTGTCCAGAATCATGGCCTTGGTGTGCAAACTGGAATCCGAGCCACCACTGAAGCCACTCCCAGAACCGCCACTGGGGTCATCCTGCTGGCGCCGCAGTTCATAGAGCTTCACGCCATGTTCGAGCAAGGTCTTGCGGTAAGGCGCATAGCCGCCATGCACGGCTGGTACATCGGTGGCTTCCAGTGAGTTGGTCAACAGGCGCACATCAACACCAGCATCGGCACGACCGGTGAGGTAACTCATGCCCGGTTTTTGCGGGACGAAGTAAGCCGAAATCAAAATGAATTCCTTGCTGACGCTGTCGAGCTGAGGTCGTAGTTGGGTGGCCATCAACAGTGAACGGGCTGGTTCGTCGTCGGCCAGGACCTTACTCGGGGCATCCCACATCGCCTGACCATGGGCCCAGATCAGCTGCTTGCGCCACGTATTGAGTTGCGGTTTAGACCGGTAGGTCATGAGGTGGTCGTACAAGGCTTTGTTCTCGCTACGTGCGCTTTGGAGCGATTGTTCGAGGTCTTGGCGACTCTTTAGCAAGTCTTCAGCGGTTGGCTTGTTGAGCACCAAGTCACTGATGGGCTGACTCAAGGTGCTGTTCCAGTACTGATCGAAACTGTGGCCCAGCTGCTCGGCGACCGGGCCGAAGCACATCACGTCCATGTCGGTGAAGTTGAGATCGGGCTTGGCGTCGAAATATTCATCCCCCAGGTTGCGTCCGCCGACGATAGCCACGCTGTTGTCGGCCAGCCACAGTTTGTTGTGCATGCGCCGATGCTGTTGGGAAAGATCAAGCAGGCGGCCCATGGTTCGGGTGACCAGGGTGCTGCGGCCCAGATGCAAAGGGTTGAAGACCCGAATATAAATGTTCGGGTGCACGGCCAGGGTTGCGATGACTTCTTCCTGGCCGTCGCTGGCTGTGTCATCGAGCAATATGCGTATCCGTACACCGCGATCGGCAGCCCCCAACAATTCATGCACCAGTACCCGGGTGCTGAGACCGTTATGTACGATGTAATACTGCAAATCGATGCTTTTCTGCGCATTGCGGACTAACTCGGCGCGCGCCCGGAACGCTTCACTGCTGTTAGGCAACAGGCGAAAACCCGAGCGCCCCTCATGCGGGGCGACCTGGGCCTGAATGGAGCGCCCGAACGACGAATCACTGGCGGGTAGTGTCTCGCTGAACTCGTGGGGCAAGGGCGTAGTGGCGCAGCCGGCAACCAGCAATACGAACAACAGCGTGGGGAAGAACCAGGACATGGACAAGGGGCTCGTCCTCAACCTCAACGGGAGTAGGTTTGACGGTACTTGCCTGATGCCGAAAAAATGCAGCCCACGGCACACTGCAGACCTATTTCAGTAAAGCCCGGTTTGAGCGAAGCGTGTCGATATTTTCCGCATGGGTCAGCCGGCTGAATAAGCCGAACTTGAGGCGCTTATTCAAGCTTGACGCCAATCTATTCAAACGTTCCTGTGCGCACCTCGCCCTGGCTGACATAGCGGGCGATCAGCACACCGCCAGGCGTGCTGACCGAATGCGCCAACGTGAACGCCAACGCTTGCGCCGTGTCGTCGAACAAGCGCTTGCCACGGCCCAGTACCACGGGAAAAATCATAAGCCTGAGCTCGTCCACCAACCCGGCGGCAAGCAGTTGGCGCACCAGATCGCCGCTACCCTGGGTCAACAGATCGGCGCCCTCCCCGCGCTTGAGTGTGCGTATCGCGTCGACCAGGTGTCCCTGCAAGGCATGGCTGTTGTGCCAATCCAGCGAATCGGGGTGATGCGTAGCCACATGCTTGGGCACGCTGTTGAACAGGTCAGCGATGGCGTGGCTGTTTGCATCGGCCTCCCGGTACGGCCAGTAAGCGGCAAAAATGTCGTAGGTACGCCGCCCCAGCAGCAATTCGAACGGTTTCGCGAACAGGTCCTGGATGGCCTGGCCGGAGACGTTGTCGGCGTAGGGCACGATCCAGCCGCCATAGAGGAATCCGTCGCTGGTGTCCTCTTCAGGCCCGCCGGGCGCTTGCATAACGCCATCCAGACTCATGAATGCGGCAACGGTGAGCTTGCGCATAGCCTTCTCCCAGTGAGTACTCGTACAGGGAACGTCAAGGGTTAACCGCGAGTTCCCTGAAGGATAGTCGAACGGGTCGCTGTGAAATCGACAGGGCGATACCACCGACCGGCGATAGAGATCCGCACCGTTTCGACTTTCGATTTGCTCAATTGCAAGGCACTTCTATATTGAGGGGGTGCTCTGAATTTCCTGCCTCCTGTAGAGCCTTGGCCCATGGCAACTACTGATCAATTGATCATCTGCGAGCACTGCGACTGTGTGTTTGAAAAAGTCACGCTCGTTGAACACCAGAAAACCCTGTGTACGTGCTGCGGCGCCGTGCTGCAGCGCCATAACCGCATGACGGTGGAGCAACGACTGGCGTTGACCTGCGCGGCCTTGATGCTATGGATTTTCGCCAACCTTTATCCCGTCATGACCATCAGCCTCAAAGGCGTTAGAAACAGCGCAACATTGTGGGATTCGGTATTGGCCTTGAGCCAGGGGCCGATCACCTTTATCGCTTTGGTCGCGGCCATCGCAATGATCCTCGCGCCGATTTCCCAACTGTTGCTGCTGATCTGGGTCCTGAGTTTCGCGCTCACCCATCGTCGATCACCCGGTTTTAAATTCTGCATGCGCTGGCTCGAAGCCCTCCGGCCCTGGAGCATGCTGGAGGTCTGCTTTCTGGGAGCGATGGTCGCTGTGATCAAACTCGCCGGATTTCTCGACGTGCTGCCGGGTATCGGCCTGTTTGCCCTGGCCGTGCTCAGCCTGGTGGTGATCCGCATCGCCGGGCGCGATATCCGTGAATTATGGGACATCTTATGAACACGCCCCCGGCCGCCGCCGATCTCAACCTGTGTCTGTGCCATACCTGCGGCATGGCCTGCGACTTCACCGATCAACCGCACGAATGCGAACGCTGTGGCGCTCCGTTGCATCGGCGTAAAACCAATTCGCTGGCCCGTACGTGGGCCTTTATGTTCACGGCCCTGGCGTTTTACGTCCCGGCCAATCTATTGCCGGTCATGAACACCAAGATGCTCGGCAATGGCGCCGACAGCACGATCATGAGCGGGGTACTGGAGTTCTGGGCGGCCGGTGCCTGGGATATTGCGCTGATCATTTTTATCGCCAGCATCGCGGTGCCGGGCGTCAAGTTCGTAGCCCTTACGTTTTTGCTGATGTCCGTGCATCGCAGCAGTCTCTGGGCGAGCAAGGAGCGGTCACAGTTGTACCGCTTCGTCGAGGTCATCGGTTACTGGTCAATGCTGGATGTGATCGTGGTGGCACTGGTGGCCTCACTGGTGAAGTTCAAAGCCCTGGCCGACATCGAACCGCGCGCGGGCATTCTGTTTTTTGGTTTGGTGGTGGTGTTCACCATGCTGTCGGCGATGAGTTTCGACCCGCGCCTGATCTGGGATAAAAAGCGGGAAAACCCACAAAACGAGGAGGTCATGGATGAAGTCACAAGCCACTGAAGGGCCACAAGCCCCAGGCCAGGCCCCAATCAAGACCGGTCGTAGCGTCTCACTGGTCTGGATCGTCCCCATCGTTGCGGTATTGGTGGGTTTGTCACTGGTGGTCCACACCATCTTGCAGGAAGGCCCGACCATCACCGTCATGTTCAAGACCGGTGACGGCTTGACAGCCAACAAGACCGAGGTCAAATACCGCAGTGTAGTCATCGGCCATGTTTCGGATGTGGAGCTGAGCAACGACCAGAAGAGTGTCAACGCCACGATCAAACTGACCAAACAAGCCGAAGGTTTCACCCGTTCAGACTCGCAGTTCTGGGTCGTGCGTCCGCGTATCGGTGCCGGTGGGGTGTCGGGGATCGATACGTTGCTGTCCGGGGATTACATCGGCGCTGATATCGGTCAGGCCAATGGCCGCGCGAAAAACTTCAAGGGCCTGGAAATCCCGCCGGCCATCACCTATGGCGAACCGGGCAAGCGTTTCACCTTGCACACGCAGGATTTGGGGTCGCTGGACGTCGGCTCGCCGGTGTATTACCGCAAGATTCCGGTCGGTCAGGTAGTGGCCTATGCCCTGGACCCGGATGGCAAAGGGGTGAACATCGACCTGTTCGTCCACGCGCCCAATGACCAGTACGTCACTGAAAACACCCGGTTCTGGAATGCCAGCGGTGTGGACGTGAGCCTCGATGCCAACGGCATTGATGTCAAAACCGAATCGTTGTCTTCCTTGTTGGTGGGCGGTATTGCCTTCCGTGCGCCGGAATACAACCCGGACGACAAACCTGCCCCCGAAGAGTATGCCTACGAGCTGTTCGAGGATCAGCAAACCGCCCTCGCCCCACCCAATGGCAAGGCACAGTTCCTGGCCTTGCGTTTCGATCAGGCCATGCGTGGGCTGAAGGTTGATGCGCCGGTCGAATTCCTGGGCATAGAAATCGGCAAGGTGGTGTCGGTCAATCTGGATTTCGACGAGAAAAAACGCAGTTTTCCGATCAGTGTCGGCATCGTGATCTACCCGCAACGACTGGGTCAGGCCCACACCAAAATGATCAAGTCGCTCAATCATGATCCCAATGACGAAGCGGCTGGTGTCCGGATGATTGGCACCTTCATCGAAAACGGCCTGCGCGCCCAGGCCCGCACCGGCAACTTGTTGACCGGCCAGTTGTACATCGCCCTGGACTTCTACCCTAAAGCAGACAAGGTGGTCTTCGATACAACCGCGCGCCCGGTCGTGATTCCAACGGTTCCGGGAAGCCTCGAACAATTGCAGGAAAAACTCGAATCCATGGTCGACAAGGTCAACAACCTGCCGATCGAACGCATTGCCGGCAACCTCGATAGCAACCTGGTGGAACTGCGCAAAGGGCTGGGGAAATTCAACAGCAAGACACTGCCCGGCGTCGATACCGCCCTGTCGGACGTCAGCAAGACGTTGCTGTCGGCGAACACGACCCTGCAATCGGCTAACGCTACCATTTCCGATGGTTCGCCCTCACGGGAAAAGCTCGGGCAGACCCTGGAAGAACTGGAACGCACATCGCGAGCATTGCGTGAGCTGGCCGATTACCTGATCCGGCATCCCGAATCGCTGCTTCGTGGTCGACCTGAAAATCCCGCAGGAAAGGATTACAAACAATGACCGCGCAGCAGAAGAAAGGAGCAACATCCATGGCTTTTTCGCCGAAGCTCACCTTGGTCGCTGCGCTCCTGCTGCTCGCGGCCTGCCGCAGCGATCCTGTTCACTACCACACCCTGATGCCAGCACACACAGGGGGGGCAACGCGCAGTAGCGCGGAGTTCATAGAGATTGAAAGCCTCAGTGTGCCGGCGCAGGTCGACCGGCAACAGGTGGTTATTCGCCAAGGCAACAGCGGCCTGGTGCTGCTCGAATCCGAATGGTGGGGGGCATCGCTGGGACAGGAGTTTCGCAGTGCCCTGATGGATCAACTTGCCAGCGTCAATCCCCAGCGCAAGCTGTCGTTGCGCCTCGATGTACTGCGCTTTGACTCCTTTCCGGGGCAATACGGGCTGATTGATGTGACCTGGCGCTTGCGCCCCGCCAATGACATCAATGGCGCGTCTGCCACCTGTCGCAGCATCTTGCAAACGCCATCGGGAGATAGCATCGAAGATCTGGCCTTGGCCCAGCAAAATAACGTCAAGCGCCTGGCTGCGCTGATCGGCCAGGCGGCCAAGGGGACACAACAGAGCTGCCCGCCCTCTGGCTAACGTTTCTTTTTTCGCCCCCCCGGTAGTGTTCAGCGGTGCCCTGCCTCCGCTGGACTCAACCCCCGCCTAACGACACTCACCGAGCGTCTTCAAATCCTCAGGCAAGGTGCCGAAGGCCTGCTAACCTGAATGAAAATGACATGTATTAACGGTTTCTTTCACGTTTTTTTCTCATTTTGCGTTCTAAATTCCTTGCCCCTCAAAACATGCAAATGGTTCGCATTGTTTCTCCAGTGAATCGGCGTGCATGACTTCTAAAAAGAACAGGAGTTGCCCCCAAGAATGACGCCCTCTATCCCTTCGTTCCTCAAATCTGCACTGCTGTCCACTGCACTGCTGAGCGCCGGCCACGTCTATGCCGCCGACACTGACGGCATTGTGGTCTACAACGCCCAACACGAAAGCCTGACCAAGGCCTGGGTCGAGGGATTCACCAAGGAAACCGGGATCAAAGTCACCGTGCGTAACGGCGACGACACCGAGATGGGCAATCAGATCGTGCAGGAAGGTGCCGCCTCCCCGGCCGACGTATTCCTGACCGAAAACTCTCCGGCCATGGTGCTGGTGGACAAAGCGGGCCTGCTTGCACCAGTAGCGCCGTCAACGCTTGAGCAAGTGGACGCGGCGTATCGTCCGGCGGATGGCAAATGGGTCGGGATCGCTGCGCGCTCCACCGTGTTCGTCTACAACCCGAGCAAACTGCCTGAAGCCGATCTGCCAAAATCCCTGATGGACCTGGCCGGGCCAAACTGGAAAGGCCGTTGGGGCGCGTCCCCCGCCGGTGCCGATTTCCAGGCCATCGTCGCCGCAGTGCTTGAGCTCAAGGGCGAAGCGGCCACCCTTGAATGGCTCAAAGGAATGAAAGCCAACTACACGGCTTACCGTGGCAACAGCTCGGTGCTCAAGGCGGTCAATGCCGGCCAGGTCGACAGTGGCGTGATCTATCACTATTACAGCTACGGCGACCAGGCCAAGACTGGCGAAAACAGCAAGAACACCGCCCTGCACTACTTCAAACACAACGACCCGGGCGCCTTTGTCAGCGTCTCCGGGGGCGGTGTTCTGGCGTCCAGCAAACACAAGGACGACGCTCAAGCATTGCTGAAGTGGATCACCGGCAAAGAAGGCCAGAAAGTCCTCGAAACCGGTAAATCGTTCGAATACGCCGTGGGCAAGAACGCACCTTCCAACCCTAAACTGGTGCCTTTGCAGCAGCTCGACGCGCCGACAGTCGACGCCTCAAAACTCGACAGTAAAAAAGCCGTGGAGCTGATGACTCAGGCGGGACTGCTCTAATTGATGCCAGAAACCCTGCCAGGGGGTGTCGCCACGGCGTTACCCTCGAACTTGCGAAGACGTTCCCGGGGTCTCTTCGCCGGTCGCGGTGGCGCGTGGGTGATCGGTTTGTCCGTACTGGTCTCGCTTCTGTCGCTGCTACCGATTGCTTTCGTGATCGGCGTGTCCATTCAGACAGGCTGGGCGGCCATGGTGCCGCTGGTTTTTCGACCTCGTGTCGCTGAGTTACTGATCAACACCGTATTGCTGGTGGTGATCACCATTCCCCTGTGCATCATGCTGGGCCTGGCGTTGGCCTGGCTGACAGAGCGCACCAACCTGCCGGGCCGACGCGGATGGGCACTACTGGCGACAGCGCCGCTGGCCGTGCCGGCCTTCGTGCACAGCTATGCATGGGTGAGCCTGGTGCCCTCGATTCACGGGTTGCCTGCAGGCGTCCTGGTCTCGGTCATCGCCTACTTCCCGTTCCTGTACCTGCCGATTGCTGCCACGCTGCGCCGGCTCGACCCGGCCATCGAGGACGTTGGCGAATCACTGGGGCTCAAGCCGTGGGCGGTGTTTTTCCGTGTGGTGCTGCCGCAACTGCGCCTGGCCATTTGCGGCGGAGCCTTATTGGTGGGCCTGCATTTGCTGGCCGAATATGGCCTGTACGCAATGATTCGCTTCGACACCTTTACCACGGCGATTTTCGACCAGTTCAAATCCACCTTCAACGGCCCGGCCGCCAACATGCTGGCCAGTGTGTTGGCCCTGTGTTGCCTGGCGATGCTGACAGTCGAGTCCGCCGCTCGCGGCACGGCGCGTTACGCCCGAGTCGGGTCGGGCAGCGCTCGTACACAGCGGGTTGTGCGCCTGTACTGGGAAGCAAAAATGCTTGGCCTGGCGCTGCAAGTCTTCACCTGCGCATTGGCGCTGGGTGTGCCGTTGATCACCGTGGGCAAATGGCTGATCGCGGGCGGCTCAGAGGTCTGGCAACTGGACGAATTGATGCCGGCGCTGCAACAGACACTGCAGCTCGGCGCAATGGGCGCGGTTATCACCACCTGCGCCGCGATCCCGATTGCCTGGCTGTCGATTCGTTCTCCAGGCCGTTTGCAACGGCTACTGGAAAGCTGCAACTACATCACCAGTTCGTTGCCCGGGATTGTGGTCGCCCTGGCCTTGGTCACGTTCACCATCCATTTCGCCCGGCCGATCTACCAGACTACGCTGACCGTGCTGCTGGCGTATCTGCTGATGTTTTTGCCCCGAGCCCTGGTGAGTCTGCGGGCGGGAATCGCCCAGGCACCGGTGGAACTGGAAAACATCGCGCGCAGTCTCGGCCGATCGCCTGGCCGGGCATTGTGGCTGATCACCTTGCGCCTGGCCGCGCCGGGGGCAGCCGCCGGGGCGGCGCTGGTCTTTCTGGCCATCACCAATGAGCTAACCGCCACCCTGTTGCTCGCGCCCAATGGTACGCGCACCCTGGCCACCGGGTTCTGGGCCATGACCAGCGAAATCGATTATGCCGCCGCAGCCCCTTATGCACTGTTGATGATCCTGCTGTCGCTCCCGTTGACCGGACTTCTTTATCACCAATCCAAACGAACGGCTGGCCGATGAACGCTCTTGAACTGCATGCCATATCCAAGTCTTACGGCGACCAAAAGGCGCTGGAGAGCATCAGCCTGTCGGTGCCCGCTGGCAGCCGGACGGTGATTGTCGGCCCTTCCGGCTCGGGTAAAACCACCTTGTTGCGGATGATCGCCGGCTTCGAGTTCCCGGACACCGGCCGTGTTTCACTCAATGGCCAGACGCTCGCCGACGCCACTCATGAGGTGCCGGCGCATCAGCGCCTGATTGGCTACGTTCCCCAGGACGGCGCCTTGTTCCCGCACATGACGGTGGCGGCCAATATAGGCTTCGGGCTTTCGGTCAAGGGCGGCGAAAAAAACCATCGTATCGCTGAGCTGATGGACAGCGTGGCCCTGGATGCAAGCATGGCCCAGCGTTGGCCCCATGAACTCTCCGGCGGCCAGCAACAGCGGGTGGCGCTGGCGCGGGCGTTAGCGCAACAACCACGCCTGATGCTGCTGGACGAGCCGTTTTCCGCCCTCGATACCGGCCTGCGAGGCGCCATGCGCAAGATGGTCGCCCGGCTGCTGTCCGATGCCGGTGTCACCACCATCCTCGTCACCCATGACCAGAGCGAAGCCCTGTCGTTTGCCGATCAACTGGCGGTCATGCGTGACGGTCGGCTCGTGCAATCTGGCCATCCACTGGATCTGTACCGTTACCCCGACGACGAGCAAACCGCGCTGTTTCTCGGGGATGCCGTGGTCTTGCCCGCCAAAATCGAAGCCGGCTGGGCGCATTGCGAACTCGGCCGGATCCCGGTGAACAACCACCGCAACAACCATTCAGCGCAGATCATGCTGCGTCCCGAACAATTGCAGCTCGTCAGCATCCAGCCGAGCCCCACCGAAATGGCCGGATGCCGCGCCGTGGTGACTGATCGCGACTTCAGTGGCAACACCTGCACATTGACCGTGGAACTTCAGGCCCCCGCCTCGGGCAAACAGTCCGGCCGGTCATTAACCGTACGCGGGTCAGGCATGTATGCCCCCCCTGCCGGCAGCGCGGTCCACGTCTCGACCATCGGCCATGCGCACGTGTTCAGCGAGTCGCCACGTTAAAGATCGAAGCGATCCACTGCGCGACGCCGCTCATTGTCATCGCGCACATCGTAATTGGCGGTCGTCTGAATATTGCTGTGATGCGCCAGTTTCTGGGCAATCGACAAATCGTGTTCTTCGATGACGCGGGTGATGAACGAACGCCGAAAATCATGCGGCATGATCTTCACTCCGACTTCGGTCCCTCGCTGGCGGGCAATGTAATAGATCGCATGTTTGGTAATGCGCTCGCGGGTGATATGGCTGCCACGACGGATGCGGTTGAACAGAAACGGGTCGTCCACCTCGCCTTCCTTGAGCTGTGATCGACGAAACGCCAGCCATTCCTCCAGTTTGGCCAGGGCCCAGGCCGGCGCGTACTTGATCAATTGTTTGTTGCCCTTGGCCGTGACCCGCAGGCTGCGCTCGGCAAAATCGACCTGTGACAGGTCCAGATTCACCGACTCGGACTTGCGCATGCCCGAACCGTACAAAATCCCGATGATTGCCGCGTCCCGTAATCCTTGTGGCCTTGGGTCGGCGGCACACACCGCCATCAACTCCTGGATCAGCGTACGCCGCAAGTTGCGCCCCTGGGACAACCGGGTACCGGCGATCCCTTTGACCGAGCGCATTTTCAGCAGATGATCCTGACTGATGAGGCTCATGCGCCACGCCTCATTCATCACCCCGCGCACCGCATTGACGTACAGCGAAGAGGTATTGGGCGCATAGCCGTCTTCGCGTAACGCCGCGACCAGCGCAATCACATTTTCTGGCTGAAGCTGATGCCAGGGAATGTCCTCGAGATTCATGTCGTCGAAACCCAAGCGGTCGGCGGCATCCTGCAAAACGTAACGCATGGTCAGCTGACTGGAAGGTGCGAGCCGGGCCAGATACAAGGTCAACGGGTTGGTTGTTGAAGCAACAGGTTGGGTAACAGGTAAGTCAATCAAACGAAACGGCCTTGAGTGAAAACAATTCAGTAATGCAACTTTGGATGGGAACAGCCCTCCTACAAAGCCAAGACTTCTGTAGGAGTTTTCTTGTCTGGTCGCGGTAAGCGGCAGGAGTCTGAACACCGGCTGTATGACGTTCGGATAAACAATTCGCCCACCGGGTTTTCATGTTTCTTTCACGAAATTGAGCTTACCCTCTATGAGACAAGCCTGTCCCTCACAAGCCAGCAACGTGCCCACCGGAGCAGAAAAAGTCAATTAATGCGATTTATCACGTATTTTGTGTAACCGATTGAACCTGCTGGTTTTTTATCGACTACGCTGTTTTTAGATCAAGCATGTCAGTATCGCTGAGTGTCAATTCCTGCCCGAGGCCCCGATGAGTCAGGCGTTTCTTCCCATCACCCCCCTTCACTACGCCGAGCGCTGCGGGCTGGAACGTGACGCCTTCATGACGGTTTTGCAGGTGCAGGCACCGGCATCCACTTTGTCGCTACCCGCTTGCACACGTATTATCGTCAACATGTCCCGAACTTTTACCTGCCCGACACCGAATGGAATTCGACGCGCCGGTGTTCGATTCCCTTGTTCCCCGACATGACCACCGATGATGCCAATCCCGTGGTCGATGCCATTGAAAAACGTTATGGACAGAGCTCAGTGAAACCTTACCCAATCCGTTGTGTATCGATTGTTATCCCGGTCTACAACGAGCAAGACAGCCTGCCCGAGTTGCTAAGGCGTACCGAAGCGGCGTGCCAGCAGCTGCACCATGAATACGAGATCGTCCTGGTGGACGACGGCAGCCGCGACAATTCGGCGCAAATTCTCGAAGATGCCGCCAATCGCGAAGGCAGCCCGGTGGTCGCGGTCATCCTCAATCGCAACTATGGCCAGCACGCGGCGATCATGGCCGGTTTCGAACACTGCAAAGGTGATGTCGTCATCACCCTCGACGCCGATCTGCAAAACCCGCCCGAAGAAATTCCGCGACTGGTCGCCCAGGCAGAACTCGGGTACGACGTGGTCGCCACCGTGCGCAACAACCGTAAGGATTCCGCCCTGCGTCGCTGGCCGTCGAAGCTGATCAATCTGGCCGTGCAGCGCTCGACCGGCGTTGCCATGAGCGATTACGGCTGCATGCTTCGCGCTTATCGCCGCACCATCGTCGATGCGATGCTGGCCTGCAGTGAACGCAGCACCTTCATCCCGATCCTGGCCAACAGTTTCGCCCGGCACACCACGGAAATACCGGTGTTACATGCCGAGCGTGAACACGGCGAATCCAAATACAGCCCCATGCGCCTGATCAACCTGATGTTCGATCTGATCACCTGCATGACCACCACACCGTTGCGTCTGCTGAGCATCGTCGGCTTTGCCATGGCCGCTCTGGGCGTAGTGTTCGCCATCACGTTGATTTTCTTGCGCCTGGTATTCGGCGCCGAATGGGCCGGCGACGGTTCGTTTGTACTGTTCGCCGTGCTGTTCGTCTTCACCGGCGGGCAATTCATCGGCATGGGCCTGCTGGGTGAGTATCTGGGACGCATGTACAGCGACGTCCGCGCCCGCCCCCGTTTCTTTGTCGAAAAGGTCTTGCGTAGCCAACCCGCCACGCCCGCTCCCGTTGTCACCGTTGACGGCCTCACTTCCACTTCTTCCGATCAGGTTCTCTCATGAGCGTAAAAGCTGTTGTCTTCGCGTACCACGATATTGGCTGTGCGGGTATCGAATCCCTGCTCACGGCCGGCTTTGAAATTGCCGCCGTGTTTACGCATGCCGATGACCCGAAAGAAAACGCCTTTTACGGTTCCGTTGCGCAGTTGTGTGCCCAAAAGGGCATCCCGGTGCATGCCCCGGAAGATGCCAACCATCCGCTGTGGATCGAGCGCATCGCCAAACTCAACCCCGATTACCTGTTCTCGTTCTACTATCGCCACCTGTTGTCCGTGCCGCTGCTGGCCACCGCTCGCCAAGGCGCATTCAACCTGCACGGTTCGTTACTGCCACGCTACCGTGGCCGAGCACCGGCCAACTGGGTACTGGTGAACGGTGAAACCGAAACCGGCGTGACCCTGCACCGCATGGTCAAACGAGCCGACGCCGGCGCGATCATCGCCCAGCAAACGGTTGCCATCGAGCGCAGCGACACCGCGCTGACCCTGCATGGCAAACTGCGCGTGGCCGCCACCGACCTGTTGCGCGACACCCTGCCCGCCCTGCTGCAAGGCAAAGTCACCGAAACGGTTCAGGACGAATCCAAAGCCACCGTGTTTGGTCGCCGCACGGCAGCCGACGGCAAGCTACTCTGGAAAAAACCGGCAGAAGAACTGTTCAACCTGGTCCGCGCCGTGACCCAGCCTTACCCGGGCGCTTTCTGTGACGTGGGCGAGCACAAGCTGATTGTCTGGACTGCCGAAGTTGCCAAGGGCAATGAAGGCCTGGCACCCGGCCGAGTAATCAGCGTCGATCCACTGCGCATCGCTTGCGGCGAAGACTCTCTGGTGATCACCGCCGGTCAACGCAATGACAACGGTCTGTACCTGAGCGGCCCGCAACTGGCCAACGAGTTGGGCCTGGTCGACGGCTCCGTACTGCGCGGCGCAGAATCCGGGCGTAAGCCACGCCGCACCCGCGTGCTGATTCTCGGCGTCAACGGCTTCATCGGCAATCACTTGTCCGAGCGCCTGCTGCGTGACGATCAATACGAGGTATACGGCCTGGACATTGGTTCGGACGCCATCGACCGATTGCGCAGCCATCCACACTTCCACTTCGTCGAAGGCGATATCAGCATTCACTCCGAGTGGATCGAGTATCACATCAAGAAGTGCGACGTGGTCCTGCCGCTGGTGGCCATCGCCACGCCGATTGAATACACGCGCAATCCGCTGCGGGTCTTCGAGCTGGATTTCGAAGAAAACCTGAAGCTGGTTCGCTACTGCGTCAAATACAACAAGCGCGTGATCTTCCCGTCGACCTCGGAAGTCTATGGCATGTGCCAGGACAAGAACTTCGACGAAGACACCTCCAACCTGGTCGTCGGCCCGATCAACAAGCAACGCTGGATCTACTCGATCTCCAAGCAATTGCTCGACCGGGTCATCTGGGCCTACGGCCAGAAAGGCCTGAACTTCACCCTGTTCCGCCCTTTCAACTGGATGGGCCCACGTCTGGACCGTCTGGATTCGGCCCGTATCGGCAGCTCCCGGGCCATTACCCAGTTGATCCTGAACCTGGTGGAAGGCACACCGATTCGCCTGTTCGACGGCGGCGAGCAAAAGCGCTGCTTCACCGACATTGCAGATGGCGTAGAAGCCCTGGCGCGAATCATCGACAACGAAAACGACGCCTGCAACGGTCAGATCATCAACATCGGCAACCCCGACAACGAAGCCAGTATTCGCCAGTTGGGCGAAGAATTGCTGCGCCAGTTCGAAGCTCACCCACTGCGCGACAACTTCCCGCCGTTCGCCGGTTTCCGCGACGTAGAAAGCAAAGCGTTCTACGGCGCCGGCTACCAGGACGTGTCCCACCGCAAACCAAGCATCGCCAACGCCAAGCGCCTGCTGGACTGGGCGCCCACCGTGGAGATGAGCGAGACCATCGGCAACACGCTGGACTTTTTCCTGCGCGAGGCCATGCTCGAAATCGCGGATCACTCTACCGAAAAAGCACGCTAATGCAGGCAGGCCTTCGAATCGATGTCGACACCTACCGAGGCACCCTTGAGGGTGTCCCTCGGCTGCTGGAAATCCTCGATGAAGCTCAAGTCAAAGCGACGTTTTTCTTCAGCGTCGGGCCGGACAACATGGGGCGCCACCTGTGGCGCCTGATCCGTCCGCAATTCCTCTGGAAAATGCTTCGTTCCAATGCAGCCGGGCTGTACGGCTGGGACATTTTGCTGGCCGGCACCGCCTGGCCAGGCAAACCCATCGGCCGGGATCTGGGGCACTTGATGCGCCAGGCGCAGGCGGCCGGACATGAAGTCGGTCTGCACGCCTGGGATCACCATGGCTGGCAGGCCAACGCCGGACGCTGGAGCGACGCACAGCTGATCGAACAGATCCGCCGGGGCGTGGACACGCTCAGCGACATCCTCGGGCAAAAGGTCGACTGTTCGGCCGCAGCCGGTTGGCGCGCGGATGAGCGGGTGATCGAAGCCAAAGAAGCGTTCGGCTTTCGCTACAACAGCGATTGCCGCGGGCGCAGTCTGTTTCAGCCGACATTAGTCGGTGGTGGATTAGGTGCACCGCAGATTCCGGTGGACTTGCCGACCTTTGATGAGGTGGTCGGTCCAACGGTCGCCGCCCAGGACTTCAACGCGTTCATTCTTGAGCGCTTTTCCCCCGAAAAACTCAATGTCTACACCATTCATGCTGAAGTAGAAGGGATTCTGATGGCCAACGATTTCTGTCAACTGCTGGCCGATGCACGCCGGCGGGACATTCATTTCCAGCCCTTGGGTGATCTACTGCCCGACGCCCCCGACACCTTGCCCACAGGACGTGTCGTGCGCGGCGCCCTTGAAGGCCGCGAGGGCTGGTTGGGAGTGCAAGGCGCATGAGCAAACGCTGGGCATTTCCCCTCCTGCTGGTCCTGTTCGCCCTGGCCTATCTGCTGCCACTGGGCACCCATGGTTTATGGATCCCGGACGAAACCCGCTACGCGCAGATCAGCCAGCACATGCTCCTGAGCGGCAACTGGGTGTCGCCGCACTTCATGAGCGTGCGCTATTTCGAGAAGCCGGCGGCGGGTTACTGGATGATCGCTGCCAGCCAGGCCGTGTTCGGTCAAAACCTGTTTGGCGTGCGGTTTGCCTCGGCCCTGAGCATGGGCCTGAGTGTATTGCTGTGCTTCCTGATCGCCCGCCGGATGTGGAACGACCCGCGCAAGAGTTTTGCCTGTGCATTGCTCTACGGAAGTTTCATCGTCATCACCGCACATGCCGGTTATGCCAACCTTGATCCGCAGTTCACTTTTTGGGTCAACCTGAGTCTGGTGGCTTTATGGTTCGCTCTGGACAGCACCAGTCGTGGCCAGAAGCTCATCAGTTGGGCGGTACTGGGACTGGCCTGCGGTATCGGTTTCATGACCAAGGGGTTTCTCGCCTGGTTGCTGCCGGTACTGGTGGCGCTACCCTATATGATCTGGCAAAAACGCTGGAAAGAACTGCTGGTTTTCGGCCCTATAGCGATTGTCGTGGCCATTGCGGTGTGTCTGCCTTGGGCGTGGGCGGTTCACTTGCAAGAGCCCGACTACTGGCACTACTTCTTCTGGCAAGAGCACATTGAGCGCTTTGCCGGTGACAAGGCTCAGCATGACGAGCCGTGGTGGTACTACCTGCCCCTGCTGGTGGCCTTCAGTCTGCCGTGGGCGGTGCTGTTGCCGTCGGCACTGAAACAGGCCTGGCAAACCCGACGCCAGGCCAATATCGGCTTCCTGCTGCTGTGGATGCTGATGCCACTGGCGTTCTTCAGCCTCAGCAAAGGCAAATTACCGAGTTACATTCTGCCGTGCCTGCTGCCCTTGGCCTTGATACTGGGGCATGCACTGGCCGACCGACTGAAGCTGGGACAGGGACGGGTGCTGGGGCTCAACGGTTGGCTCAACCTGGTGCTGGGTCTGATTGTCCTGATTGCCTTGGTTTACCTGCAACTGAAAAAGCCGCTGTACGACCATGAGCTGCACAACCTGGTACTGGTGTTCATTGCCTTGATCGGCTGGATCATGGCCAACTTGATGCAAGCTTTCAGGCCGCTGCAATGCTGGGCCGCACCGGCGCTCGGCAGCCTAATGTTCGCCAGTTTGATACCGGCCGGCCTGCCCAATTCGGTGGTCGCCAACAAGACACCCGACCAATTCATCCTCCATCACATGGATGAGCTGTCGCAAACTGGCAAACTGCTGAGTAACGATCTCGGGGCCGCGGCGGCACTGGCCTGGCGCATGAAACACCCGGACGTGTTTCTGTACAGCTCTGTAGGCGAGTTGAAATACGGTCTTGCTTATCCCGATTCGGCACAGCAGCTAGTCACCGTCGGCCAGGTTGAGGGGTGGATGCTCGACGCCCGCCGCACCGGCTCTGTCGGTGTGGTCATGCGGGTCAAGGGTGAACAAGAGTTAAGCGAGCTCGAACTGTTGCCCAAGGACGGTAAACGTTATGAACAGGGCAACCTGGTGATTCTGATCTTCCCTCAGGTACCGTCATGAGCCTGTTACTGGTTCTGCTCGCGTGCCTGTTGACGTGCCTGGGTCAGATCGCCCAAAAATACGCAGTAGAAAGCTGGCGCGGCCAGGCTTCGACATGGACCGAAAAACTGCGCTCGCCATGGCTGTGGCTGGCGCTCGCCGCGCTGGGATCGGGTTTGCTGGTCTGGTTGCTGGTGCTGCAGCGTCTGGAAGTCGGCATTGCCTACCCGATGCTGAGTCTCAATTTTGTGCTGGTCACGCTGGTCGCCCGTTTTGTCTTCCATGAAACCATCGACCGCCAACATTGGTTGGGTGTGGCACTGGTGATCGGTGGCGTGGTTCTGCTGGGGCAACAAGCATGAGCCTTCGTCGCGGAATCACCTTCGCCATGGGTAGCGTGCTGCTGGTCAGCACCGCGCAGTTGGGCATGCGCTGGAGCATGACGCGCCTGCCCTCACCCGACCATTGGTTATCAGCCAGCATCGACCCGGTCGCGATGGTGGTCGTGCTGAGCGCCATTGTCGCCTACGCCCTTTCGATGCTCTGCTGGCTGGTCGCCCTTCGTGACCTGCCGCTGGGCCGGGCCTATTCGCTGCTGAGCATCAGCTATGCGCTGGTGTACTTGCTGGCCGCCAGCCTGCCGCTGTTCAACGAAACGCTCAGCCTTTCAAAAACCCTCGGGGTGGCGCTGGTCATGCTCGGGGTTATCATCATCAACTCTCGTTCAGTTCACGCGACGGAACTCAGGGATGCAGCATGAAAATCAGTGTATTTGGTAGCGGTTATGTAGGCCTGGTCCAGGCAGCCGTCCTGGCTGAAGTCGGTCACGATGTGATCTGCATGGACATTGACGAGAAGAAAGTCGCATTGCTGCAACAAGGCCACGTGAGCATTTTTGAACCGGGGCTCGCCAGCCTGGTACGCGAAAGCCTGGAAGCCAAACGACTGCAATTCACCACCGACGAGAAACTCGCCGTGCAGCATGGCCAGGTGCTGTTTATTGCGGTCGGCACGCCGTCCGGGGACGATGGTTCGGCAGATTTGAGTTACGTGATGTCGGTCGGAGATGCCGTAGCGCGGTATCGCCAGCAGCCGGTGATTCTGGCTGAGAAGTCCACGGTGCCGGTGGGCACCGGAGATGCGTTGCGCGCGCATATCGACGATTGCCTGATCAAGACCGGCCGCGTGCTGCAGTTCGATATCGTCTCCAACCCTGAATTTCTCAAAGAAGGTTCAGCTGTCGCCGATTGCCGACGCCCGGACCGGATCATCATTGGCTGTGAACGTGACGAAGTGCGCGAAGTGATGCGCGACCTCTATGCCCCGTTCAATCGCAACCACGATCGCATTATGTTCATGGACCTGCGCAGCGCCGAACTGACCAAGTACGCTGCCAATTGCATGCTGGCCACCAAGATCAGCTTCATCAACCAGATCGCCGAACTGGCCGAGCACCTGGGCGCCGACATCGAATCCGTGCGCCTGGGCATCGGCGCAGATTCGCGCATCGGTTACCACTTCATCTACGCCGGTTGTGGTTATGGCGGTTCGTGTTTCCCCAAAGACATGCGCGCACTGATTCACAGCGCCCAGCAAGCCCACTGCTCCAGCGACCTGCTGCAAGCGGTGGAAGCGATCAACGAGCGCCAGAAGCACAAGTTGTTCGAGCGCATCAACGCGTTCTACCGTGGCGACCTGAGCGGCAAGACCTTTGCCGTATGGGGGCTGGCGTTCAAGCCCAATACCGATGACATGCGCGATGCGCCAAGCCGGGTCCTGCTGGAGTCGCTGTGGGCAGCCGGGGCCAACGTGCGTGCATACGATCCGGAAGCCATGCAGGAAACCCAGCGGCTGTACCCTGACGAATCGAAACTGATGCTGATGGGCACACCCGAATCCGTCCTGTCAGGCGCCGATGCCCTGATCGTCTGCACCGAGTGGCAGCAGTTCAAGGCACCGGATTTCGACCTGATCCAGCAGCGTCTGAACGCGCCGGTGATTTTCGACGGGCGTAACCTGTACGATGCGGACCGCCTGGATCGCAGCGGTTTCAAATACTTCCCGATGGGCCGTGGCGAGTCACGCAACCTGCCGATTCCGCATCTGCAATGGCCTGCTGATTCGGTTGTTGCTTGATGGATTTTTTACCGCTCGGCGGCTGGCTTTACTGGCATTGATCCTGGGCATCGTTGCAGTACTTCAAAATTAATGCATTCAACCTTCATTTATATGAATTTGTCAGGGCGTGGAATCATCGGCAGACTGTGCCACGTTCCTCCCCCAATAGTTGGAACATCTTCAAGGGCTTTCTGGGTATCCCAGCCAAGCCTTTTTTTTGCTCAAGTTTTTGCCTACGGATTGATTTGAACATGCTTGCTCGCTGGTTGCCCGCCGCCATTAACACCCGTCCTTCCGAATGGAGTCGCGCTGCCATCGGCATGGCCCTTGGCACGATGCTCAGCGTCTGGGTATGCGGGCAAGTGTTCAGTATTGAAGTGGCACTGCATCTGATCGGTCCACTGGGCGCTTCGGCGGTGTTGCTGTTCGCTGTGTCCTCCGGCGCGCTCGCCCAGCCGTGGTCGATTCTTGGCGGCTACTTGAGCGCCGGTGTGATTTCACTGCTGGTTGCCCACGTGCTCGGACGCACCCTCGGCAGTGCCTGCCTCGCGGCGGGCATGGCGCTGATTCTGATGTGCTGGCTGCGCTGCCTGCATCCACCGGCGGGGGCGTTGGCGCTGCTGTTGGTGCTGGCCGACCCCGCCACCATCGCCATGGACTGGAAAGCCCTCGGCCCGGTGATGCTAGGCGCATCGACGATGCTGCTCAGCGCTCTGGCCTTCAACAACCTGACGCGCATCCGCTACCCAAAAGGCACCAGCGAGCCGGTGGCCATGATCCCCGCCGACCACCCACCCATCGAGATTCAGGCGATCACTGCCCAGGACCTGAAAATGGCATTGGCGGACATGGAGGCGTTCTTCGACGTCACGCCTGAAGACCTCGAACAGTTGATCCATGCCAGTGAAATGCACGCCAAGCGGCGCAGCATCGGTGAGGTACTGTCCCGTAGCGCGTAGATCCATCCGGCCATTGCGTCGCCCCGCACCCCAGTGACCCCATGCATAAATGCAAAGACAGCCTGCACATATCCCGCTTGTACATCACAAATTTGCACTGGTACGATCCTGCATCGCTCGCGTGCGAGCACCTCTATAAAGAACAATAAAAGCAGGGAGTTATCGATGACTGCTCAGGTTTCATCGAAGGGGACTTCGTCCATGGATGCCACGCAAAACGACGTGCTGGCCGAGGTTCGCAACCACATCGGTCACCTGACCCTCAATCGCCCCGCCGGCCTCAACGCCCTGACCCTGGACATGGTGCGCAATCTGCAGCGTCAGCTTGACGCCTGGGCCCAGGATTCTGACATTCACGCCGTGGTATTGCGCGGTGCCGGCGAGAAAGCCTTCTGTGCTGGTGGCGATATTCGCTCGTTGTATGACAGCTTCAAAAGCGGCGACACGCTGCACGAGGATTTCTTTGTCGAGGAGTACGCCCTCGACCTCACCATTCACCACTACCGCAAACCTGTGCTCGCCTTGATGGACGGTTTCGTACTGGGCGGTGGCATGGGCCTGGTGCAAGGTGCGGATTTGCGGGTGGTCACCGAAAAAAGCCGACTGGCGATGCCGGAAGTCGGCATCGGTTACTTCCCGGACGTCGGCGGCAGCTATTTCCTGCCGCGCATTCCGGGCGAACTGGGGATATATCTCGGCGTCAGCGGTGTGCAGATTCGCGCGGCGGACGCGCTCTATTGCGGGCTTGCCGACTGGTACCTGGATAGTGAAAAACTGACCGCGCTCGATGAAAAGCTCGATCAACTCGAATGGCGCGACACGCCGCTCAAAGACCTCCAGGGTTTGCTGGCTAAACTCGCGGTGCAGCACCTGCCCGACGCACCGTTAGAGGTGTTGCGTCCGGCCATCGACCACTTCTTCGCCTTGCCCGATGTGCCGAGTATTGTTGAACAACTGCGTGAAGTGACGATTCCCGATGGCCGTGAGTGGGCGATTACGACCGCCGACCTGCTGGAGAGCCGTTCGCCGCTGGCCATGGGCGTGACCCTGGAAATGCTCCGTCGTGGTCGGCACTTGAGTCTGGAAGACTGCTTCGCCCTTGAGCTGCACCTGGACCGTCAATGGTTCGAGCGCGGCGACCTGATCGAAGGCGTGCGCGCCTTGCTGATCGACAAAGACAAGCGCCCGCGCTGGAACCCGCCGACCTTGCAGGCGCTGGACGCCGAGCACGTCGCGAGTTTTTTCACGGGCCTTGATGAGAGCGGGAACTGAGCCATGCACGATATCGAATTGAGCGAAGAACAAATCATGATCCGCGACATGGCCCGGGATTTTGCCCGTGGTGAAATCGCGCCTCACGCCCAGGCCTGGGAAAAGGCCGGCTGGATCGATGACGGTCTGGTAGCGAAAATGGGTGAACTGGGCCTGCTCGGTATGGTGGTGCCGGAAGAATGGGGCGGCACCTACGTCGACTACGTTGCCTACGCCTTGGCGGTGGAAGAGATTTCCGCTGGTGATGGCGCTACCGGTGCACTGATGAGCATCCACAACTCGGTGGGCTGCGGGCCGGTCCTCAACTACGGCACCGAAGAACAAAAACAGACCTGGCTGCCGGATCTCGCCAGCGGCCAGGCCATTGGCTGCTTCTGCCTGACCGAACCGCAAGCCGGTTCCGAAGCGCACAACCTGCGCACCCGTGCCGAACTGCGCGACGGGCAATGGGTGATCAACGGCGCCAAGCAATTTGTCAGTAACGGCAAGCGGGCGAAACTGGCGATTGTGTTTGCCGTGACCGATCCGGATTTGGGCAAGCGCGGTATTTCGGCATTCCTGGTGCCGACCGACACCGCCGGTTTTATCGTGGACCGCACTGAACACAAGATGGGCATCCGCGCGTCAGACACCTGCGCGGTGACCCTGAGTAACTGCACCGTTCCCGAAGCCAATTTGCTGGGCGAACGCGGCAAGGGCCTGGCCATCGCCCTGTCCAACCTCGAAGGCGGCCGTATCGGCATCGCCGCGCAAGCCTTGGGCATTGCCCGTGCCGCGTTCGAAGCGGCGCTGGCCTATGCGCGGGATCGAGTGCAGTTCGACAAGCCGATCATCGAACACCAGAGCATCGCCAATATGCTCGCCGACATGCACATGCAGTTGAACGCCGCGCGATTGCTCATCCTGCATGCGGCACGCCTGCGCACAGCCGGCAAACCCTGCCTGTCAGAGGCGTCACAGGCCAAGCTATTCGCCTCGGAAATAGCCGAGAAGGTGTGCTCGTCCGCGATTCAGATTCATGGCGGTTACGGGTATCTGGAAGACTATCCGGTGGAGAAGTACTACCGGGATGCGCGGATCACGCAGATATATGAAGGGTCGAGCGAGATACAGCGGATGGTGATTGCCCGGGAACTCAAAAATTATCTGGTCTAAAGGCTAAAAAGCATCGCGAGCAGGCTCGCTCCCACAGGGGATCTCCTGAACACTGGAGATCAACTGTGGGAGCGAGCCTGCTCGCGATGGCGTCAGTCAAAGTAGCGCATTACTTCCCTTGGAACTGCGCCTCACGCTTGGCAATAAACGCCGCCATTCCTTCTTTTTGATCCTGCGTCGCAAACGCCGCATGGAACACCCGACGTTCAAAGCGCACGCCTTCGGACAGGCTCACTTCAAATGCGCGGTTAACGCTTTCCTTGACCATCATTGCAATCGGCAGCGATTTGTTCGCGATCAGCGCCGCGACTTTCAGCGCTTCTTCCAGCAGCTCATCCGCCGGGACGATCCGCGCGACGATACCGCAACGCTCCGCTTCCACCGCATCGATCAAACGCCCGCTCAGGCACATTTCCATGGCTTTGGCCTTGCCCACGGCACGAGTCAGGCGCTGAGTGCCGCCCATGCCCGGCAGCACACCGAGGTTGATTTCCGGCTGACCGAATCTGGCGTTGTCGCCGGCCAGGATGAAGTCGCACATCAACGCCAGTTCACAGCCACCGCCCAGGGCAAAACCGTTGACCGCGGCGATGATCGGTTTGCGGCGGTTGGCCACGCGGTCGCTGTCGCTGAACAGGTCGTCGATGTAGATTTGCGGGTAGGTCAGCTCGGCCATTTCCTTGATGTCGGCACCGGCAGCAAAGGCTTTTTTCGAGCCGGTCAGCACGATGCAGCCGATGTTCGAATCGGCTTCCAGGCCATCGAGGGCGTGGTTCAGTTCGCTGACGATCTGCGCGTTCAACGCGTTCAGCGCTTGCGGACGGTTCAAGGTAATCAGGCCGACGCGGCCGTGGGTTTCCAGCAAAATCGTTTCGTAGCTCACAAGTGGACTCCTTCTTATAAATTGCGCGAAATAACCATGCGCTGAATATCGCTGGTGCCTTCGTAGATCTGGCAGACCCGCACGTCGCGGTAGATCCGCTCCAGCGGGAAGTCGTTGAGGTAACCGTAACCGCCTAGGGTTTGCAACGCCGAAGAACAGACCTTTTCGGCCATTTCCGAAGCGAACAGCTTGGCCATGGACGCTTCGACCAGTGCCGGTTTGCCGCTGTCCCTCAAGGCCGCCGCGTAATGCACCATCTGCCGGGCCACGGCAATCTGCGTGGCCATGTCGGCCAGACGGAACGCAACCGCCTGATGTTCGATGATCGGCTTGCCGAAACTTTCGCGCTCACGGGCGTAATCGCGGGCTGCTTCAAACGCGGCGCGGGCCATGCCCACCGATTGCGAAGCGATGCCGACGCGGCCGCCTTCGAGGTTGGCCAGGGCGATTCGGTAACCTTCACCCTCCTCGCCCAAGCGGTTGGCCACCGGTACTTTGACGTCTTCGAAGAGGATCTGGCAGGTATCGGATGCATGCTGACCGAGCTTGTCTTCGACCCGGGCGACTTTATAGCCCGGCGAATCGGTCGGCACGATCAGGGCGGTGATACCACGCTTGCCGGCGCTCGGGTCTGTCACTGCAAACACGATCACCACCCCGGCGTTCTGCCCGGAGGTGATGAACTGCTTGCAGCCATTGAGCACGTAGTGATCGCCTTCCAGTCGCGCGCGGGTTTTCAGGCCGCTGGCGTCGGAACCGGCCTGCGGTTCGGTGAGGGCAAAGGCGCCGAGCATCGCGCCGCTGGCCAGTGGCTTGAGGAAGCGTTCTTTCTGATCGTCGTTGCCGTAGTGCAGGATCGGTACGCAACCCACCGAGTTGTGCACGCTCATGATGGTCGAGCACGCGCCATCACCGGCGGCGATTTCTTCCAGGGCCATGGCGTACGCCAGATAACCGGTGTCGCAACCGCCCCACTGCTCTGGAACGAGCATGCCGAAGAAGCCCAGCTCGGCCATTTCACCGATGGCTTCCTTGGGAAAGCGATGTTCGCGATCCCACTCGGCGGCGAACGGTTTCAACCGTTCCTGGGCAAACTGCCGGGCCGCTTCGCTGATCTGCAGTTGTTCGTCATTGGGAATCATGCCAAGTCCTTAATTTGATTACGGCGCAAAACCTGTGGGAGCGGGCTTCAGTAGAGGCATTCAACCGCCATGGCCGTGGCTTCGCCGCCGCCGATGCAGATCGCTGCAACGCCGCGCTTCAGGCCTTTCTGGCGCAGGGCCGAAAGCAGGGTCACGAGGATACGCGCCCCCGATGCACCAATCGGATGACCCAAGGCACACGCACCGCCGTGAACGTTGACCTTCTCGTGGGGGATTTCCAGTTTGGTCATGGTTACCAGGCTGACCACGGCGAAAGCTTCGTTCACTTCGAACAGATCGACCTGGTCCAGCGACCAGCCAGTTTTCTTCATCAGCTTCTTGATCGCGCCCACCGGCGCTACCGGGAACAAGCCCGGAGTATCGGCAAACGCCGCGTGGCCGTGAATGAATGCCAGCGGTTTCAGCCCTTGTTTCTCGGCTTCGGAACGGCGCATCAACACCAGTGCCGCCGCGCCGTCGGAAATGGAACTGGAGTTCGCCGCCGTCACCGTGCCGCCGTCGCGGAACGCCGGTTTCAACGACGTAATCTTGTCCAACCTGGCTTTCGGTGGCTGTTCGTCGTTGCTGATCAGCACCTGTTCTTTACCGACCATCACCGACACCGGGACAATCTCGGCGTTGAAGCTGCCGTCCTTGATCGCCTGCTGTGCGCGGGTGGTCGAGGCAATGGCGAACCCGTCCTGCGCTTCACGGCTGAAACCGTTGGTTTCGGCGCAATCCTCAGCAAAGGTGCCCATCAGGCGACCCTTGTCGTAGGCATCTTCCAGCCCGTCGAGGAACATATGATCGAGCACACGCCCGTGGCCCATGCGATAGCCGCTGCGCGCACGGTCCTGCAGGTATGGCGCATTGGACATGCTTTCCATGCCGCCCGCCACCACCACGTCAGCGCTGCCGGCCACCAACATGTCGTGGGCCAGAATCGCCGCTTCCATGCCCGAACCGCACATCTTGTTCAGCGTGGTGCAACGGGTCGACTTATCGAGCCCGGCTCCCAGCGCAGCCTGACGCGCCGGTGCCTGGCCGAGGCCAGCGGACAGAACACAGCCAAACAGCACTTCTTCGACCGATTCAGCGTTGATGCCGGCGCGCTCGACCGCCGCACGGATCGCGGCTGCGCCGAGTTGCGGTGCCGTCAGACTTTTCAGTTCGCCCTGAAAACCGCCCATCGGGGTGCGGGCGGCGCTGACGATTACGATGGGATCGTTGGCAATAGTCATGACAAAACTCCTTACTTGGCGGCCATGCGCAAGGCACCGTCGAGACGGATCACCTCGCCATTGAGCATGCTGTTTTCAATGATATGCCGCACCAGTGCGGCGTACTCGCCCGGTTTACCCAAACGCGGCGGGAATGGCACGCCAGCAGCCAGCGAGTCGCGCACTTCCTGGGTCATGCCGGCCATCATCGGGGTTTCGAAAATGCCCGGGGCAATGGTCATCACGCGGATGCCAAAACGCGCCAATTCACGGGCGGCGGGCAAGGTCAGGCTGACAATGGCGCCTTTGGAAGCGGCATAAGCGGCCTGGCCGATCTGGCCGTCGTAGGCTGCAGCCGAAGCGGTGTTGATGATCACGCCGCGCTCGCCGTCGGCATCCGGTTCGGTTTCAGCAATGGCAGTCGCCGCCAGACGCAGCATGTTGAAGCTGCCGATCAGGTTGACGTTGATCACCTGGCTGAAACTGGCCAACGCATGCGGGCCGTTCTTGCCGAGGATTTTCTCGCCGCGCACGATACCGGCGCAATTGACCAGACCGTTGAGGCCACCAAAGGCTTTGACCGTCGCCTGCACCGCCGCCTCGGCAGCCGCTTCGTTGCTGATATCCGCCACCACACTTTGCGCGCCCAGACGCTGGGCCTGCGCCGCAACCGCCTCGGCATTCATGTCAACCAGCATCACTTTGGCGCCGGCTGCAATCAGCGATTCAGCCGTGGCGGCACCCAGACCGGAAGCACCGCCGGTGACGAGAAAAACCTTGTTTTCGATCTGCATCATTGTTTCCTTGGATTCAAGCTGAAACGTTCTTCGCGGCGGCCTCTTGAGCCTTGGCGATTTCCTGATTGCGCAAGATAAAGCGCTGCAATTTGCCGCTTGGGGTTTTCGGCAACTCACTGACAAATTCGATTTCACGTGGGTAAGAGTGCGCCGCCAGACGTTTGCGCACATGTTGGCGCAGCTCTTCAGCCAGCTCCGGAGTGGCGCGGTATTGTTCGCAAATCACCACGAAAGCCTTGACCAGTTCGGTACGCTCCGGATCGGGTTTACCCACCACGGCTGCCTCGATCACCGCCGGATGTTCGATCAGCGCACTTTCCACGTCGAACGGGCCGACGCGGTAGCCCGATGTGGTGATCACATCATCGCTGCGTCCGACGAAGCTGATGCTGCCGTCCGGGTTCCACTCCACGGTGTCGCCGCTCAGGTAATAGTTACCGACGAACGCTTTGGTTGGCGCGCCTTCGTAGCCATTGAACCAGCACATTGGCGACTGGGTGCGGTCGAGGGCCAGAATGCCTGGCTGCCCGACACCAAGTTCCTTGTATTCGTCGTCCAGCACCACGATACGATGCCCTGGTGAGGTGAAACCGGCGGCGCCGACGTGGACCGGGTGTTCCAGTGCGTGGTGGTTGCACAGAACCATACCCAGTTCGGTCTGTCCGTAATGGTCGTGGATGACCACGCCGAGGTTGTCGGCGAACCAACGGATCACTTCCGGATTGAGCGGCTCGCCGGCGCTGCTGACGATGCGCAGCCTGCCCTTGATCGATTTGGCGAACTCGTCGCCGCCCGCGATCAGCAGACGATAGGCGGTCGGCGACCCGGTGAGGTTGGTGATCCCGTACTTGTTGATCACCCGGCAGGTGCTTTCAAGGGTGAACGGACCATCGTAAAAGGTGATCGGATGACCCATCGACATCGGCCCCGTAACACCGTAATAGATGCCGTAGGCCCAACCCGGATCCGCAACGTTCCAGAACGCGTCTTCGGGCCGCAGATCCACGGCATCGCGGGTATAGCTCTGAAACGCGACGAGGGCTTTGAGCGGCACCGACAAGGCTTTCGACGGGCCGGTGGTGCCCGAGGTGAACATCAGCAGGAACGGGTCTTCGCCGGTCAGCAGCACCGGTTCGCACGCAGGGGAATAATTGGCCAGTTCGGCCCAGAAACTGTAATCGCCACGCACGATCCCCTGACCTTTGGCGCCACCGACGGTGACGATGGTCGGGCAGTCGGCCACTTCAGCGAGTTTCGAGCGATTGACCGCGTCGGTGACCACGACTTTGGCAGCCGAGGTGCCGAGGCGATGTTCAATGGCTTTGGGGCCGAACGCAGTGAATAGCGGCTGATACACCGCGCCAATGCGCCAGGTGGCAAACACGGTGATCAATAATTCGAAGTTACGAGGCAGAAGCCCGGCGACCTTGTCGCCTTTTTTCACCCCTTGGGCCAGCAGGAAATTGGCAAACCGCGCAGCTTTATCCTGCAAGTCGCTGAAGGTGTACGTAGCGCTGGCGCCGTCGCGGCCTTCCCAGAACAGCGCGATGCGCCCTGGCAAAGCATGGCGGTCGCAACACTCGACGCAGGCGTTGAGCGCTTGCAGGGAACCGCTGAGGGCGGCGTCGACGGTGTGCTGATAGTTGAATTGTGATGTGGCAGACAGGTAATCGCGCATTGCCAGAATCCCTTTGTATTTTTATTGGGCTGGGGGAACCGTAAAGCCAGAGAAATAGTCGCTCTGTGGGCAGTACGGGGCAATGGTCAAAGTTATCAAGTTGCTTGACTGGTTTGGCCAAGGTTCCAGAGGTGTGGTGCCCGTTCGGGCCTCATCGCGAGCAGGCTCGCTCCCACAGGGGTTCCGGGTATGGCATAGATTGCATTCACACCACAAAACCACTGTGGGAGCGAGCCTGCTCGCGATAGCGTCAGCGCAGTCACCAAGGGCCTCGGATCAATGGGCCTCGTTCAGAATCAAACTCCGGTAATGCCCCGGATTAGACCCCGCCCACTTGCGAAACGCCTTGTAGAACGAACTCGCATCGGCAAACCCCAACCGCGTGGCAATCTCGGCGAAGCTGATACTTGGCTCAGCCAGCCAAACGATGGCCAGCTCCTTGCGCACGCTGTCCTTGAGCCCCTGATAGGTCTGCCCTTCTTCCGCCAGACGCCGGCGCAAGGTCGAGGCCGACATGCACAGTTGCTGCGCCAGCGGCTCGGTTTCCGGCCATTGCTGGGCAGGCAGTTGGCGCAAATTCTGTTTGATACGGTTCGCCAGGCTATCTGGATCACGGTACTTGACCAGGATATTGGCCGGCGCAATGGCCAGAAACCGTTTGAGTTCTTCAGCGCTGCGCTTGATCGGCAAATCCAGGCAGTCGGCGGAGAAAATCATCCGTGTACGCGGCCGGTCGAAGCGCAGGTTCTCGGAGAACATCACCTGATAATCATCGCAAAAATCCGGTGCCGCGCAGCGTAATTCCACCGCCAGGATCGGTATCCGCCGTCCTGCCAGCCAACAGGCAACGCCATGAACGATCATCCAATAGGTGAAATAGGTGAAGGCTCGACGCGGGTCCTGATCGTCTTCCAATAGAACGATTTCGGCCAGGCTTTGCTGGCGGACCAGTTGCGCGGGCAGGTGCTCAAGCATCAACGACAGAAAGCTCAAACCTGACGTCAGCCCGGCGGCGAGGCTCGGCTGGACCATTGAGCAGCGACACAGAAACTCCAGACTGCCGGACTTGAGCTTGCGCGGGTCCATGCCAAAAAACTCATCATCCCGGCGCCGGGCCAACAAGCGCCAGAGCCGGGCATACGCGGTGGCCGGGACGCGGGCATCGTGGGTTTGCAGCAGCGCTGGATCGATTCCGACTTTGTTCAACACCTCATCGGTGGCCTGACCGGGGGCGCAACTCTGCAGCAGCGCTTCGCGCACCAGTTGGATGGAGATGGTGTCTTTTTCCGACATTGAGCGCGGCAAGCCTTGTTGTTTTTTGGAGTGTCGGCATCTTACCGCAGCCGCTTGCCGGGTGCAGATCCCTTGTGGGAGTGAGCCGGCTCCGGGCGGCGTTCCGACGATTGCATTATCACTGCCACCGATATTCCTGCTGCTTGCACATATCCCGAGCTACCATCTCCCGCAAACTATAAAAGCTCACGGAAGACTCACCCATGACCACTCCCGCCTTCGACTTGCGCCCGTTAATGGTTGCCAACATGGCCTGCTCCATGTCGATGATGGCGTTTGTCTCGCTGATCGGCCCGATTGCCCGGGTGTTGGGCCTTGCCACGTGGCAGGCCGGTGCGGCGGTGACGGTGTCCGGGGTCATCTGGATGCTGCTCGCCCGGCCTTGGGGCCAGGCCAGTGACCGTTATGGCCGGCGACGCATCCTGTTGATCGCCACCGCGGGTTTCACCCTCGCCTATTGGGCCTTGTGCCTGTTCATCGACGTGTCCTTGCGACTTCTGCCGTCGGCGCTGCTGGGGTTCATCGGCTTGATGATCGGGCGTGGATTGATCGGCGTGTTCTACGCCGCCATCCCGGTGGGTGGCAACGCACTGATCGCCGACAACATCGAACCGCAGCACCGTGCCAAAGCCATGGCGGCATTGGGTGCCGCCAATGCGTGTGGCCTGGTGATCGGGCCGGCCATCGCCGCGTTACTGTCGCGTTTCAGCTTAAGCCTGCCGTTTTACGCCATGGCCGTGCTGCCATTGCTGGCCTTTGTGGTGTTGCGCTTCAAGCTCAAGGGCCAGGAACTGCACCTGCGGCAAGCACCGCGCAAGGTGCGCCTGAACGACCCACGTCTGCGCCGGCCCATGGCGGTCGCGTTTGTGGCGATGCTGTGTGTATCAATTGCGCAAATCACCGTCGGTTTCTTTGCCCTCGACCGGCTCGGCATGAACCCGGCCGACGCCGCGCAAACGGCGGGCATTGCCTTGACCATGGTCGGTTTCGCCTTGATCTGCTCGCAACTGGTGGTGCGCCGGCTCGAATGGCCGCCGCTGCGCTTGATCCGCGCCGGCGCGGTGGTGGCGTCCGTGGGATTTGCCGGCAGCATCCTCGCCAATACTGCGTGGGGCTTGTGGCTGTGCTTCTTCGTTTCAGCGGGCGGAATGGGGCTGATTTTCCCCTCTTTCGCCGCACTGGCCGCCAATGCCGTGGACGCCTCCGAGCAAGGCGCCACCGCCGGCTCCATCGGTGCCGCGCAAGGGTTTGGCGTCGTCATCGGGCCGTTGGCGGCCACGCTGATCTATGACCTGGAACCACGCTTGCCCTATCTGGTGGCCGCCGCGCTATTGCTGCTAGTGGCCCTGTGGCCAAACCCCCCGGCAGCGTCAAGCATTACAGAATCCGATAGAGCAGCCGCTCAATCCGCACACGACTGACGCGCGTGAGGAACTTGGCCACCGCTGGCGGGTAATCCAGCAGCGTTTCCAGCTCCTGATAACGCTCGATGCGGCTGGTGTTCTGAAAAATCTCTACCAGCTCGGCGTTGCGTTGCTCAAGCAGTTCGCCTTTCGGGTCATCGATCAGTAGCGCGTTTTCCAGGTCAAGACGGAATGCCCGAGGGTTGAGGTTGTTGCCGGTCAGCAAGGTATAGCGCTGGTCGATCCACATGCCCTTGAGGTGATAGGTGTTGTCGCCATCACGCCACAAATGCAGGTTCAGTTTGCCGCTGTCGATGCTGTGCTGATGCTTTTTGGCAAAGCGTCGCAGGCTGATCTCGTAGAGGTAAGGCAGCGCTGCGATCACCTTGAACGGTTCGCTCGGCGGGATGTAGAAATCGTTGGCGGTCTTGTCGCCGACTACAATGTCGACCTTGACCCCTCGCCCTAGCGCCCGGTTGATTTCCCGGGTCACGGCCAGTGGCAGGTTGAAGTACGGTGTGCAGATCGTCAGTTGGTGCCGGGTGCTGGCGATCAACTCGCAAATCACCCTGTTCAATGGGTTGTTCTTGCCGACACCGAGCAACGGGCTGACTGACAGATCGGACTTCAGCGTGCTGCCCGCCGTGGTGTCATAGGCCGCGTGCTTGAGACGGCTGCGCAAATCGCCGATGTCATGGCGCAGGCTGCGGGTGGTCGGCAGGTTCGGCAAATCGAGGCGGTGTACGGCTTTGGACTCAAGGAAACCGTGCTGTATCAGGTGCTGCATCGAATTGGCCAGCGCCTGGTTCTGCAGTACGTGGTATCGGTCGAAGCGGTATTTGTCGAACTTGTGCAGGTAAACATTGTTCAGGCTCGCGCCGCTGTAAATCACGCAATCATCGATCACAAAGCCCTTCAGATGCAGCACGCCGAACAGTTCGCGCGTCTGCACCGGTACGCCATACACCGGCACTTCACTGGCGTGGGTGCGGGTCGCTTCCTGATACCACGCCGAGTTGCCCGGTTGCTTGCCGGCACCAATCAAGCCGCGCTGGGCGCGCAGCCAGTCGACCACCACGACCACGTCCAGCTGCGGACGCGCCAATTTGGCGGCGTGCAAGGCATCGAGAATTTCCTGGCCGGCTTCATCCTGTTGCAGGTACAGCGCAACGATATAGATGCGGTGCGTGGCCTGGGCGATCTTCTCCAGCAGGCAACGACGAAACTCGGCGGCACCGGAAAGGATCGTGACGGCATCGGCGGTCAGCGGAAAACTGCGCAGTTTGGGCAGCAGAGAGCGTTTGAAAAGCGACGGCATAGGGCTCGCAGTGGGTCGAATCCGAAGAATTCATGAGCTTACACCATGGATGGGTTTGGGTCTTGTTACCGCATTGGTATACCTGTCTCCTGCTCGCGATGGCGGCATGACAGGCGAAGAAAACTTCTGCTGACCAAGGACAACGAACGTTCTACTGTTTTGCAACACGAACAAAATGACCCGCTACGTGTTTGAACTGTACTTTTACTGGGAGACTTTACATGTCTAACGCTGAAGTTCGTCCGCCATTGCCCCCCTTCACCCGCGAATCTGCCATCGAAAAAGTTCGCCTGGCCGAAGACGGCTGGAACTCTCGCGACCCCGAGCGAGTGTCGCTGGCTTATACACTGGATACCCGATGGCGTAACCGCGCCGAATTCGCAAACAACCGCGAAGAAGCCAAAGCGTTCCTGACCCGCAAATGGGCCAAGGAACTGGATTACCGCTTGATCAAGGAACTCTGGGCCTTCACCGGCAACCGCATCGCCGTGCGTTATGCCTATGAATGGCACGACGACTCGGGCAACTGGTTCCGTTCCTACGGCAACGAAAACTGGGAGTTCGACGAGAACGGACTGATGGCCAATCGGTTTGCCAGCATCAACGACCTGCCGATCAAGGAAAGCGAGCGCAAGTACCACTGGCCGCTGGGGCGTCGCCCGGATGATCACCCGGGGCTGTCCGACCTCGGTCTCTAATATTCACCTAAATCCAAAATGTGGGAGCCAGCCTGCTGGCGATGGCGGTGTAACAGTCACTGGATGTATCGACTGATACTCAGCCATCGCGAGCAGGCTCGCTCCCACAGGGGGCTTATGTTCGACGCACATCCAATGTGGGAGCCTGCTGGCGATGAGGCCAGACGGGTCGCCGCAAAGTCTGGATCTAGGTAAGATACCGACCCTTCCCCGCAGCCCTGTCCTGCACCCCGCCGAATAAGCCGATTCCATGCCTTTCGAACTCAGTGTTGACCTCACCACCCTGGCCATTCTGGCCGTTGTTGCCTTCATTGCCGGTTTCATCGACGCGATTGCCGGTGGCGGCGGTCTGCTGACCACCCCGGCCCTGCTCACCGCCGGCTTGCCGCCGCACCTGGTACTGGGCACCAACAAGTTGAGTTCGACGTTCGGCTCGGCCACCGCCAGTTTCACCTTCTACCGTCGCAAGCTATTTCATCCCCGCCAGTGGATGCACGCCATCGTTGGCACACTGGTCGGCGCATTGACCGGCGCGGTGGTCGCGCATTATTTGCCGGCCGAGTGGCTGAATAAAATGCTTCCGGTGATCGTCTTCGCCTGCGGCCTGTACCTGTTGTTCGGCGGCACGCCCAAGGCACCACTGGACAGCGATGCGCCGATCAAGAAAAAGTGGCAATCGACCCAGGGCTTCAGCCTCGGTTTCTACGACGGCGTGGCCGGCCCCGGCACGGGCGCGTTCTGGACCGTCAGCACGTTGCTGATGTACCCCATCGACCTGGTGAAGGCCAGCGGCGTGGCACGCAGCATGAACTTCGTCAGCAACATTGCGGCGCTGTCGGTGTTTGTATTTTCCGGGCAGGTGGACTGGATCATCGGCCTGAGCATGGGCCTGTCGGTGATGGTCGGCGCTTTCTTTGGCGCACGCACCGCCATCAGTGGCGGTGCGAAGTTCATTCGACCGGTATTCATCACCGTGGTGCTGGGCTTGACCGTGCGGTTAGCCTGGCAGCACTGGTTCAGCGTGGCCTAAGCGCCGCGCCACATAGACGTCGATCAGGTAACGGGCAATCGAGCGTGACGCCGGCAACGGCGGCAGCGCATGAACGCTGAACCACTGGGCGTCTTCGATTTCGTCTTCCTGACAGACAATCTCGCCACCGGCGTACTCGGCATGGAAGCCGAGCATCATTGAGTGCGGGAACGGCCAGCACTGGCTGCCCAGGTACTGGATGTTCCTGACCTCGATCTGCACCTCCTCGCGAACCTCGCGAATCAGGCAATCCTCGGCCGACTCTCCCGGCTCGGCAAACCCTGCCAATGTGCTGTAGACCCCACTGACGAAACGGGGCGAACGGGCCAGCAGGATCTCATCGCCACGGGTGACCAGCACGATCATGCTCGGCGAAATCCGTGGGTAATAGCGCAAATTACACGGCTCGCAGTACATCGCCCGCTCGCGTGGAATCTGCGTTGCCGCCTGACCACAGTTGCCACAAAAGCGATGCTCTCGGTACCAGGTGCCAATTTGCGCGGCATAGCCGAGCACCTTGTACACCGTGTGATCGCCCTCAAGCATGAACGCCCGCAGACCTTTCCAATTGCAACCAGGCACTTCACCGGGACTGCGCAGCTCCAGCAGATACACCGGCTCACCATCAAGGTGACCGATGCCGTGCTCGGCGAGAATCGGCAGATCCTGACGCTTGAGCCACTCACGCGGGAACAGCGCGCCATTGTCATCGAACAGGAAGCCGTCCGGGCTGCGGGCCACGGCCCAACCCCCAGGTTGATCGGTGTCCAGTACTGCGGTGGTCCAGCGTGAAGTCATGTTTAATCAGTCCAGAAATTCGGGTTTCTGTTTGCTCATATGGGCGGCCATGGCCACGCGCAAGTCAGTGGATTGCAGCATGGCGGCGTTCCAGGTGGCGACGTATTCGAGGCCGTCGTCGATGCGATGGTCGCGCATGTAGCTGATCATTTCTTTGGTGCCGGTAACCGCAATCGGCGATTTGCTGGCGATTTCGCGGGCAATCCCCATGACGCCATCCAGCAGGCTCGCGCTGTCGCTGTAGACGCGATTGACCAGGCCGATGTTGCGCGCTTCGTCGGCGCCAAACGTGCGACCAGTGTAAGCCAGTTCACGCAGCATGCCGTCACCGACGATGCGCGGCAAGCGTTGCAACGTGCCGACATCGGCGGCCATGCCGATGTCGATTTCCTTGATCGAGAATTGCGCGTTTTCGGCGGCGTAACGCATGTCGCAGGCGGCAATCAGGTCGATGGCACCGCCGAGGCAATAACCCTGAATCGCCGCCAGCACCGGTTTGCGGCAATTGTCGACAGCATTGAAGGACGCTTGCAGGGCGAGGATCTTGCGGCGCAGCAGGCGCGCGTTGCGACCGACATCCTTGCCCAGTTCATTGGCCACACCGGCCAGCATCATCAGGTCGATGCCGGAGGAGAAATGCTTGCCGGCACCACTGAGGACCACGACGCGAGCTTCATCGGTGTCGTCGATCCACTGGAAAATCTCAATGATCTCGCTCCAGAACGCGGCGTTCATCGAGTTGATCTTTTCCGGACGGTTTATCTGCACATGGGCGATGTTGTCGGTGAGTTCGACGGTGAACGCGGTGTACTGAGACATGGCAGTGATCCTTTTACCGGGCAAAAAATGAGGCCCGGACTATAACAAGGCATGGGTGGGGGGAGTAAGGCAGTGGTTCGGCCAAAAACGGGACTGGCTTTTTTTGAATTTCCAACAGAGCACAAGGTTTGTACTTTCTTTGAAAAGTTCCCCAGAAAGAAATGAATAATTGTGCACGCTGCGGTGTTCTTATTTCATGACCCAAAACGATCGTGGTTTTAACCGAAACCCGCAACCCTTGGAGCCTGGCCCATGAACGTGCGTTTTGCTGTTTTCACCGCCCCGCTGCTGCTTGCCGGTTGTCTGGCGGCAGCACTGAGCAGCTCGCTGGCCCAGGCCAATGGCGACGATGATGCACCCGCCAAACCCAGCTGCCCCAAAGGCCAGGTCTTCGATTCCAGATCGCAGAAATGCCTCAAGCAAAGCAATAGCCTGGTGCCCGACGAAGACCGTATCAATTATGCCTATCGCCTGGCGAAGGACGATCGCTACGAAGAAGCCTTGGCCCTGCTCGATACGCTAAAGCAGCCGAACACGGCCAAAGCTTTAAACTATCGCGGTTACGCCACGCGTAAGCTGGGGCGTACCGACGAAGGCATTGGTTATTACCTGCAATCGGTCAAACTCGACCCGCAGTATGCGCAAGTGCGCGAATACCTCGGTGAAGCGTATGTGATCAAAGGCAGACTGGACCTGGCGCAAGAACAGTTGCAGCACATCAAATCGATCTGCGGCAGCACCTGCGAGGAATACCGGGACCTGGCCGAAGCCATTAACGACTCATCGAAAACCTGACACCTGTACAGACGGAGGTCGCCATCGCCAGCGATCAAACAATCAGGGCCGAACTGGGCCAGCATTTAGCGCGTTTGTGGCGTTACGGCTTGTTGTTGTCCCGGCAACGGCATGTGGCCGAAGACCTGGTGCAGGCGACCTGCGTGCGGGCGCTTGAACGTGCAGGCCAGTTTGTTCCCGGCACGCGCATGGACCGCTGGCTGCTGAGCATACTGCACTCGATCTGGCTCAATGAGGTGCGTGCGCGGCGGGTGCGCCAGGGTCAGGGATTGGTGGATGGCGACAGTCAGTTGTCGTTTGACGGCGAACACGCGGCGCAAACCCACGTGCTGGCGGCTCAAGTGATCCGGCGTGTCGACGCGTTGCCCGAAGCCCAACGCGAAACGGTGTATCTGGCGTACGTCGAAGGTTTGTCGTACCGCGAAGTCGCCGAAGTACTGCAAGTGCCCATGGGCACGGTCATGAGCCGGCTGGCCGCTGCCCGGGTAAAACTGGCCGAATACCCACCGCTGCATGCTGTACCGAACCCTTTCACGGGAGAACGTCGATGAACGATCGCGCCACACCCTCAGACGAGCAACTGGTGGCCTATCTCGACGACCAACTCGATGCCGAACAACGCACCCGCATCGACACGGCCATCGCCGAAGACTCGACGCTAAACCTGCGCCTGCAATGGCTGGCCCGCAGCAACCTGCCGTTCAAAGAGGCTTATGCCGAAATGGGCCAACAGGCGCCCCTGGACCGATTGCAGTTCATGCTCGCCACCTTGCCTTCCCCCGAACGACCATCAATGAATCGCCGCTGGTTTCTCGCGGCCGCGGCCACTTTGGTGGTCGGCAGCGTGGTGGCGGACCGTTTGTTCCTCGGTTGGCAATCGAGTCAGCAAAAACCCAACTGGCGTGGGTTAGTCGCGGATTACATGTCGCTCTACGTGCCAGAAACCCTGGAGCACCTGCCCAGCGATGAAGCCAGCCAACGGGCCCAACTGCGGGTTATCGATGCGCGCCTGGGCCTGAACCTTGCGTCTGCACAGCTGACTTTGCCCCGCTCCGAATTCAAGCGTGCGCAAATCCTCGAATACGATGGCGTACCGATTGCCCAGATCACCTACCTCGACCCGGCGCATGGCCCGATGGCCCTGTGCGTCACGCGCTCCAACAGCGGCAGTCGACATTTCGCCCATGAGCGTCGGCACGGAATGAATGTTGTCTACTGGGCCGACATGGAGCATGCGTGGATGTTGATCGGACATAACCCTGTGGCAGAGCTCGAAGGCATGGCGAAATTGATACGAACCCGGGTTAGCACCTAGCTCTGTAGCAGCTGCCGAGCCCGCGAGGCTGCGTTCGAGGACGCAGTCCTCGTAAAATCAGGCAACCGGTTCTTTCAGAAAAACCACGCCCTCCGAACATGCGAGGACTGCGTCCTCGAACGCAGCCTCGCAGGCTCGGCAGCTGCTACAAAGAACGTGTCAGGTTTGGGTGGGCAGCCACAAACGGAACCGTGCACCGCCCAGCGGTGACGTTTCGACAGTCAGCGTGCCGCCTTGTGCTTCCAGCGCCCGACGACTGATCGCCAGTCCGAGGCCAAAACCACCCGTTGCCCGATCCCGACTGCGATCCAGCCGATAAAACGGCTCGAAAATCCGTTCCCGTTCGTCATCCGGAATACCGATCCCATCGTCATCCACCCAGATCTCACAGCCCTTCGCGGACACTTGCACGCTAATCTGAATGCACTTTTCGCAGTAGCGCATGGCATTACGCAACAAGTTCTGAATCGCGCGGGCGGTCAGACGCGGGTCAAGCGTGAAGCGTTCGAGTTGGCCGTGAAGCCGCACATCCATGACGATGTGCGGCGATTCCAGCTCTTCATCAACGCTCCCCAGAATGCTGTCGATAAACTCATCCAGCGCCACTTCAACCTGCTCCGGCGACTGAGCCGGGTTTTGCAAGCGGCTGTAGGACAGCAACTCCAGGACCAACTCATCGAGTTCGCGGATGTGTGCGACCAACGCTTGCAAGCGCTCGCGACTGCCTGCGGGCAAATCGTCGGAGAGTGCCAGGGCCAGGCCGAAGTCCAGGCGGGTCAGCGGTGTGCGCAGTTCGTGGGACACCGCGTTGAGCAAGTCGCGCTGCTGGTTCAGCAGGTTTTCGATGTCGCCGGCCATGGTGTCGAAGACGTTGGCCAGGCTGCCGATGTTGGAATGTCGGGAAATCTGCGTGCGCTCGCTCAGATAACCTTTGCCGAAACGCTCGGCGGTACCTTTAAGGCGTTCCAGATCGCGCCAGTGCGGGCGCAGCCACAGCAGCAGACACGCGAGCATGGTCGCACCGATCAACACGTTGATGCTCCAGTACAGCAGGCTGACGTCCATCGGGTCCGGTGGCACGATCATTTTCACCACGGCTTGCTCATTGAGCGGTGCTACGGCCAAGGTGCGCCAACCCCAGTCGCCGATGCGCACCACGTTCTCGCCGCGCTGCAGGCTTTCGCGCTCGAACAGGGTGAAATCAGGATCGTCGTTGCGCGTCAACACGATGTGCAGCGGGGCGAACTCCTTGTCCATTTCAACCGCCATTGCCGGCCATTGTGCTTCGGGCACGGCGTGGAATTGCTTGACGATCAGGGTTTGCAAGCCGCGTGAATAATCAAGGTTGTAGGTGACAAAGCGCTCGTGGAAGACCCTGACCACCAGGTCTGGCACCAGGTAAATCGCCGCGCTGAACGAGACGATGGTCACCAGGTACAGGCGAAACAGAATTCTGAACATCGTCTCAGCATTCCCACTCGGAACGGCTGAACAGATAACCCTTGCCCCATACGGTCTTGATCTTGCGCGCCTCGCCCGCATTGTCGTCGAACTTACGCCGCAGCTTGGAAATCGCTACGTCCACCGAGCGGTCGGTGCCGTTGAATTCGATGCCGCGCAGGCGTTGCAGGATCTGGTCGCGGCTCAGCACTTCACCGGCATGTCGAGCCAACACCACGAGCAGGTTGTATTCACCGCTGGACAGTTCGACCAATTGCTCGCGCCAGGTCACGGTGCGTTCGGACAAGTCGATGCACAGGTTGCCCATAACAATGCGGTCGTTGACGGTCTGCGGCTCGCCAAGACTGCTGCGGCGCAATAGCGTGCGAACGCGGGCCAGCAAAACCCGGGGCTCGCAGGGCTTGGTGACGTAATCATCGGCGCCCATTTCCAGGCCCAGGACTTGATCGTGGCTGTCGTCACGGGCGGTGAGCATCAGGATCGGCAGCGTGGCCGAATCGGCCCGCAGCAAGCGGCAGACTTGCAATCCGTCGAGGCCCGGCAGCATCAGGTCGAGGATCACCAGGTCCGGCGGATTGACCCGCGCGCGTTCGCGCACGTGGTCGCCACGGCTGATCACGCTGACCGAATAGCCATTGCGTTCCAGGTAGCTGGCGATCAGTTCGGAGAGCGCGGTGTCGTCTTCGACCAGGAGGATGTTGGGCATGGGTGCTTCCAGAAAGTGCAGTGGCGACCGATAGATCGCTTTCGCGAGCAGGCTTGCTCCCACAGTGGCCGGTGGTGTTCACAAAATCTGTGCTCACACCAAACTACTGTGGGAGCGAGCCTGCTCGCGAAAGCGGCCTGACCGTCGCAAAAAGTTTCAAGCTGCAAAGGATATACGCCCTCACCCCCGCCTGAGTAAAACCCTTACACAATTTCACACAGCACCAACAAAGCTTCACCGCTACCCTCGTCGGCTCCCCGTAGGATGCGGGGGGTCAATATTGGGGTGTTTCCATGTCAAAGAATCTACTTGCCGCGCTTGGCCTGCTTGCACTGGCGCTGACGCTGAGCGCCTGTGACAAGTCCTCCCACGCCGAAGAACAGCCACCTCCGGCCACCGTGCGCATCGAAACCATCGAAGCACGGCCACTGTCGATCACCAGCGAACTGAGCGGGCGGATTGCCGCGCCCCGGATGGCTGAAGTCCGAGCCCGTGTCGCGGGTGTCGTGTTGCAACGCACCTTCAATGAAGGCAGCGATGTGAAAAAAGGCGACGTACTGTTCCGTATCGATCCGGCCCCGTTCAAGGCCGACCTGGACAGCGCCGCAGCCGCGTTGCGCAAGGCCGAGGCCAATGCGTTCCAGGCGTGGCTGCAAGAACAGCGTTATGCCCGGTTGATCGAAGGCAACGCCATCAGCGGCCAGGATTACGACAATGCCCGGGCCAACGTGCGGCAAACCGCAGCCGACGTCGCCGCCAGCAAAGCGGCCGTGGAGCGAGCGAAATTGAATCTCGGTTACGCCACGGTCACCGCGCCGATTTCCGGCCGCATCGGCCGCGCACTGGTCACCGAAGGTGCGCTGGTCGGCCAGAACGAAACCACGCCACTGGCGCTGATTCAACAGCTGGACCCCATCCATGCCGACCTCACCCAATCGACCCGCGAACTCAACGACCTGCGCCGGGCCTTCCGCTCCGGCCACTTGCAGCAAGTCGGTCAGGGTCAAGCCAGAGCAACGTTGATCCAGGATGACGGCAGCCTCTATCCACTACCGGGCAAGCTGCTGTTCACCGACATTACCGTGGATCCGGGCACTGGCCAGATCGTCCTGCGCAGCGAATTCCCCAACCCGGACCTCGACCTGCTACCCGGCAGTTTCGTCCGTGTACGCCTGGAACAAGCGGTCAACCAGCAAGGCATCAGCGTGCCGCAACGGGCGATCCAGCGTGACAGCGCTGGCATTGCGCAAGTGTTGCTACTCGACGCCGATGAGCGCGTTGGCCTGCAACCAGTGGAACTGGGCGCGGTGCAGGATGATCGCTGGATCGTCACCGGTGGCCTCAAGCCTGGCGACCGCATTGTCATCGAAGGCCTGCAACACGCGCGCCCCGGTGAGCAGGTCCAGATCGACAGTACCCCTCTTCCACTTGCCCAGGTTTCTGGTCAGTAAGCAGGACGCTTTTTTATGCCGCAGTTCTTTATTGATCGCCCGGTATTTGCCTGGGTGGTTGCCTTGTTCATCCTGCTGGCGGGTGCTTTGGCCATTCCGCAGTTGCCGGTGGCGCAGTACCCCGACGTCGCCCCGCCGCAAATCGAAATTTACGCCGTGTACCCGGGCGCTTCGGCGCAGACCGTGGACGAGAGCGTGGTCAGCCTGATCGAGGAAGAACTCAACGGCGCCGATCATTTGCTGTACTTCGAGTCGCAAAGCAGCCTTGGCAGCGCCACCATCAAGGCCACGTTTCAACCGGGCACTGACCCGGAATTGGCCCAGGTCGATGTGCAAAACCGCCTCAAGGTGGTCGAGTCACGGTTGCCGCAAGCAGTCATTCAGCAAGGCCTGCAAGTCGAAAAAGTCTCCGCGGGTTTCCTGCTGCTCGTCACCCTGACTTCCAGCGACGGCAAGCTCGACGACGTAGCGCTCAGCGATTACCTGGCACGCAACGTGATGAACGAGATCAAACGCCTGGACGGCGTCGGCAAGGCGCAGTTATATGGCGCCGAACGGGCTATGCGCATCTGGATCGACCCGCAGAAGCTGATCGGATTCAACCTGACCCCGGCCGACGTCAACGCCGCCATCGTCGCGCAAAACGCTCAGGTGTCCGCCGGCAGCATCGGCGATCTGCCGACCCGTACCACCCAGGAAATCACCGCGACCATTTTGGTGAAGGGCCAGTTGTCAACGCCGCAAGAATTTGCCGACATCGTTCTCAAGGCCAGCCCCGATGGCGCTACCGCGCGCATCGGCGATGTCGCGCGGGTCGAAATAGGCAGCCAGGAATACAACTTCTCTACCCGCCTGAACGGCAAACCGTCGACGGCTGTCAGCGTACAACTGGCACCGGGTGCCAATGCCCTGAGCACCGCCACGCTGGTGCGCGCGAAGATGGACGAACTGTCGCGCTACTTCCCGGCCGGCGTGGAATACAAAATCCCTTACGACACCTCGCCCTTCGTCAAGGTCTCGATCACCAAGGTTGTTTACACCCTTGGCGAGGCGATGCTGCTGGTATTTGCAGTGATGTTCCTGTTCCTGCAAAACATCCGCTACACGCTGATCCCTACACTGGTGGTTCCGGTGGCGCTGATGGGCACCTTTGCGACCATGTTGGCGCTGGGCTTTTCGATCAACGTGCTGACCATGTTCGGTATGGTGCTGGCCATCGGTATTCTGGTGGACGATGCCATTGTCGTGGTGGAGAACGTCGAGCGAATCATGGCCACCGAAGGGCTGTCGCCCAAGGAGGCGACGCGCAAGGCCATGAAGCAGATCACCGGAGCGATCATCGGCATCACGCTGGTGCTGGTGGCGGTGTTTATTCCGATGGCGTTCATGCAGGGTTCGGTCGGAGTGATTTATCGGCAGTTCTCGTTGTCCATGGCCACCTCGATCCTGTTCTCGGCGTTCCTTGCGCTGACGTTGACCCCGGCGTTGTGCGCCACGCTGCTCAAACCGATTGCCAAGGGTGAGCACCACGAGAAAAGCGGTTTCTTCGGCTGGTTCAATCGCGGCTTTGACCGTTTGACCGAGCGTTATCAAGACTGGGTCGCCTATGCGCTGAAACGCAGCGGACGTTACCTGCTGATCTATGGCGTGCTGCTGATCGGACTGGCGGTGTGTTTCAGCCGCCTGCCCTCCTCGTTCCTGCCGGTCGAGGACCAGGGTTACACCATCACCGACATTCAACTGCCACCGGGTGCAAGCAAGAACCGCACGGTGCAGGTGGTTGAGCAGATTGAAGCGCACAACGCCACGGAACCGGGCATTGGCGACAGCACGATCATTCTCGGTTTCAGCTTTTCCGGCAGCGGGCAGAACGCCGCGCTGTCGTTTGCCACCCTCAAGGATTGGTCTGATCGCAGCAGTGACGATTCAGCCAGTTCGATTGCCGACCGGGCCAACATCGCGTTGAGTCAGATCAAGGACGCGGTGGTTTTCTCCGTTCTGCCACCTCCGGTTGACGGCCTCGGCACATCCAGCGGTTTCGAGTTCCGCTTGCAGGACCGAGGCGGTCTCGGCCATGCCACGCTAATGCAGGCACGCAGTGAACTGCTCGCCGCTGCCGAGAAAAGCCCGATCCTGATGAACGTGCGCGAAAGCGCCCTGGCCGAAGCGCCGCAAGTGCAATTGGTAGTCGACCGCAAACAAGCCAATGCGCTGGGTGTGTCCTTTGCCGACATCGGTAACGTGCTGTCCACCGCCGTCGGCTCGGCCTACATCAACGACTTCCCCAATCAGGGGCGCATGCAGCGGGTGGTGGTGCAGGCCGAAGGCGATCAACGCAGCCAGGTGGCCGACCTGTTGAAGATGCACGTGCGCAACAACGCCGAAAAAATGGTGCCCCTGTCGGCCTTTGTCCAGTCCAAATGGACCCAGGGCCCGGCGCAACTGACCCGCTACAACGGTTACCCGGCCATCGCCATTTCAGGTGAACCCTCACCGGGGCACAGCACCGGCGAAGCCATGGCTGAAATCGAGCGACTGGTCGCACTGGGCCCGGCGGGATTGGGCCAGGAGTGGACGGGGTTGTCGTTGCAGGAACGCTTGTCCGGCAGTCAGGCGCCGATTCTGCTCGGCTTGTCGCTGCTGATCGTGTTTTTGTGCCTGGCGGCGCTGTATGAGAGTTGGTCGATTCCGACCTCGGTGCTGCTGGTGGTGCCACTGGGTGTGCTCGGTGCGGTATTGGCCGTGACCCTTCGCGGAATGCCCAATGATGTGTTTTTCAAAGTCGGGCTGATCACCATTATTGGCCTGTCCGCGAAGAATGCGATCCTGATTATTGAATTCGCCAAGAGCCTGTACGACGAAGGCCATGACCTGATCGATGCAACGCTGCAAGCCGCGCGCTTGCGACTGCGACCGATTGTGATGACCTCGCTGGCGTTTATCCTCGGCGTGGTGCCGCTGGCAATGGCCACCGGGGCCAGCTCGGCGAGTCAGCAAGCGATTGGTACGGGGGTGATTGGCGGAATGATCACGGCAACAATGGCGGTGGTGTTTGTGCCGGTGTTTTTTGTGGTGGTAATGAAGTTGGTGCGCAAACGGCACAAGGACCTGTAACCCACCACACGGACTAACTGTGGGAGCGAGCCTGCTCGCGATAGCGGTCTTTCAGACAACATTATTGTGAGTCTGATGGCCTCATCGCGAGCAGGCTCGCTCCCACATGGGGTCGTGTTGCATTGACCTTTGTGGTCACAACCGACTGCACTGGGCTAAGGTATTTGCAAAGCCCTGACGCATCGAGCCTCCATGCCTTTCCTCGCCCGCACCCACCCTCGCCTGTCTGCCGCCACCGTCCTGGGCGTGGCGACAGCCATTCTGGTTCCTGCCGATACGGTCGTTGGTAAAATTCTTGTCGGCTGGAATGCCGGGGTCTGGACGTATCTGATCCTGATGCTGTGGCTCGCCGCCCGCTCCGAGGCGCCAGACGTGAAGCGCATCGCCGAGATCGAAGACGAAAACGCCGGGCTGGTCCTGTTTGTGGTGTGCATCGCAGCGCTTGCCAGCCTGGCCACCATCACCTACGAACTGGCTGGCAACACAGACCTGGACACCACCCGCAAATGGCTGCATTACGGTTTTACCGCACTAAGCGTCATCGGTTCGTGGCTACTGATCGGGGTGATTTTCAGCGTGCATTACGCCCGTTTGTTTTACACGTGGGATGGCAAAGGCTTGGCGCTACGCTTTCCGGAGGGCCTGGAAAACCCTGATTACTGGGACTTCCTGTACTTCTCCTTCACCCTCGGCGTTGCAGTGCAGACCTCGGATGTCAGCGTGGCGACGCCGGAGATGCGCAAGATTGTGCTGGCGCAGTCGTTAATCGGCTTTGTGTTCAATACAGCGATTCTCGGGTTTTCGATCAACATCGCTGCGGGGCTTTTCTGATGATTGATTTTGAAATGCGATAGCAGACCATTCCTTTAGACCTGTCATCTTTGACAGTTACGCAGCGATGGCGCTTGGCATCGGTTTGGGCAGGCAGGACACCTTTTCCTGCCGAATCCATTAGCCAAGGAGCAGCATCATGCCTACTACAAAACCTGATGCATCAAAACACTCTACAACCGGCACGTTTACAGCCAAAAGTGACGTCGATGGTGATTTCGTGGGTGACCCACTAGAAATGCAGTTGTACAAAGACAAAGACTTTTGGTATTTGGGTGCAACTCAACGGCTTGGCTCCCAGCCATACGAGTTCAAAGGAATTGATCTGTATGTGCCGGGCGACATTCCCGAGGACGGCCAAACCCGCACTTATGAAATGAAACCGTCAGATCTTGCGACTGCACGGTATCCCCCGGTGTCAGGATA
>NZ_AKJS01000087.1 GCF_000282215.1 Pseudomonas sp. GM21 | reverse complement strand
CTGCTTCGCAGCCGGACGCAGGCTTCGCCAGCTGCTACAAAGTGCTCGTCGGCTTGACTGATCGGCATTAGGAATCAGGCCACGGTACGCAGGCGCTTGAGGTCGAAGTGTTCGAGAAAATCGCCGGCCTTGGCGCGGAAATTCTGGATGTGGGCGCTGGCGTCATGCGCTTGCAGGGCTTCGTCGCTGCTCCACTGCTCGATCATGTAAAAGGCCTGCGGGTTGGCGAGGTCCTGGTGCAGATCGTATTGACCACAACCGGCCTCGGCGCGGGTCGGTTCCACCAGCGCGCGCAGGTGCTGTTCAAGAGTGTCTTGTTGGCCGGCTTTGGCGATGAGCGTGGCAATGGCGGTAAATGGCTGGGACATGGACGACTCCGGGAGTGTGAGGAATTCGATGGGGCAGATGATTGGCTATTTCGCAGCAAGATAAAACCCGCTAAAAGAGCAGTCTCTTTCAATATTTTTTTGATAATCGAGGCTGGAGATGCTGCGTTTTGATGACTTGCAGCTGTTTGTCCGGGCTGCGGATCTGGGGAGCCTGTCGGCGGCGGCGCGGGTGATGGACATGTCGGCGGCAGTGGCCAGTGCGGCGTTGAAGCGCATCGAACAGCAACTTGGCGCACGTTTGCTCGCCCGCTCCACCCGAAGCCTGCGCCTGACGGCCGAAGGCGAGGGCTTTCTGGAATATGCCCGGGCGGCGCTGAGCAACCTTGATGAGGGGCGTCGATTGCTGGCCAGTGGTCAAGACCAGGTCAGTGGGATTTTGCAGTTGTCCGCGCCGTCGGACTTTGGCCGCAACCTGTTGCTGCCGTGGCTGGACGAGTTTCAGCGTGAGCATCCGAAACTGACCGTGCGGCTATTGTTGGGTGACCGCATCGCCGACCTGTTCCGCCAACCGGTCGACATTGCCCTGCGCTATGGCGAACCGGAAGACTCAAGCCTGGTGGCGCTGCCCATCGCCCCGCAGAACCGCCGGGTACTGTGCGCAGCGCCTGGTTATCTTGCTAAACATGGCGAGCCCCGGCAGCTGGAGCAACTGGCTCAGCACAATTGCTTATTGTTCATGCTCGGCGGCCGGGTCCACGATCACTGGAGTTTTCATGACGGCAAACGTGAAGTCGGCCTGACCGTCAGCGGTGACCGTTTCAGTGACGATGCCGATGTGGTGCGGTTGTGGGCGGTTGCAGGCGCAGGGATCGCTTACAAATCCTGGCTCGATGTCGCCGCCGATGTGCTCGCCGGGCGGCTGAAAGTGCTGATGCCAGAGCTGCTCTGTGAGCGCGCACCTCTGAATTTGCTGTGCGCCCATCGCGCACAATTGAGTAAGCCTGTGAACCTGTTACGGGAAATGCTTGCCAGCCGATGTGCTCATTTAAGCAGCCAATTTCCGACGATATCGGGCATCGATCATTAGTCGCAGGTAAATAGCGAAATTTCTGTCAGCAACTATCAGCACCCACGGTTTCCCAGGGGCAGGATCCGGCGGTCAACCCGCTTATACTAGCGCCCGCCTCATGTACGCACCGTCAATCTCGCGATGGCGAGTCCGCGTTACAGTCGGCATGGCCCCCCGCTCAATCACCGACCTTCGCCCTGACTGCGAAGCCTTGGCATCGGGGCGTGGAGTGCCTTGCCCGGCTTATGGCGGTTTCCGCGGCTTGGCCGACGACACATTACTGGTCAAGATGTCTCTGAGCAGCAGACGAAACGATTCAACAGGGAGTGAATACATGGAACATGCACCTTGCATCAGCCAGATCGCCACGTTGCTGGCTGACCCAAAGCGCAGCGCAATGATGTGGGCCTTGATGGACGGCACGGCGCGGCAAACCGAAGAGCTGGCATTGTTGGCCGGCCTGTCACCCTCTTCGGCCAGCGCACACCTGGGACGATTGTCCGCAGGCGGTCTGTTGAGAGTTGAAATCCGTGGGCGAAAGCGATTTTTCCGCCTGGCAGCCCCCGAAGTCGGTGCGGCCATCGAGGCATTGGCCAGTGCGACCCTGGCCAGTACACCAAGAGAGGTCCCGGATGTTTTCAAGCGCCCCAACCCTATCGCCAAACCTCAGACCGCGCCTTCGTCACTGCTGCGAGCCAGGCTGTGCGACGACCATTTGGGCGGTACTCTGGCCGCCGACCTTTACCAGCGATTGCTGGATGCAGGCTGGATCGAACAGATCGAAAAGCGGGTCATGATTACCCACAAAGGTTCCACCCAATTGGCGACACGTGGCGTGTTCATCCAGGCGCTGGCGCATCGCAACAGCCGAGTGGCCTGCGCATGTCCCGACTGGAGCGAAAGACGCCCCCACATGGGCGGTTCACTGGGCGCGGCCCTGTTGCAGCTGTTCATGCAATCGGGCTGGCTGAGCCTGCCCAATGAATCCCGCGCCTTGCAGGTCACCGCCGCGGGACAGCGTGAGATCCATCGCTTCGCGAAGGAAACCGAGTTGGAGATGGCGCTTTAGGGATGAAGCATCATCCAGCTGCTGTGGGAGCCAGACTGCTCCCACAGGGTGTATGCGGTGTGGCTTATGGTTTGACCAATCGCGCATCAAGGCTGTTTTGCGCCAGGCGCTTGGCCTGATCCTGGGTCATGCCCAGGTCGGTGTACAACGCATGGAAGTTCTCGGTCACATACCCGCCGAAGTACGCCGGGTCATCGGAGTTCACGGTCACTTTCACGCCACGCTCAAGCATGTCGAGGATGTTGTGTTGGGACATGTGATCGAACACGCAGAGTTTGGTGTTCGACAACGGGCACACGGTCAGCGGGATCTGCTCGTCGATGATCCGCTGCATCAAACGCTCGTCTTCGATGGCGCGCACGCCATGGTCGATGCGCTGGATTTTCAGCAGGTCGAGGGCTTCCCAGATGTATTCCGGCGGGCCTTCTTCGCCAGCGTGGGCAACGGTCAGGAAGCCTTCGTGACGTGCACGGTCAAACACGCGCTGGAACTTGCTTGGCGGGTGTCCCATTTCCGAACTGTCCAGGCCCACGGCTACAAACGCATCGCGGAACGGTAGCGCCTGATCGAGGGTTTTCTGTGCTTCTTCTTCGCTCAAGTGGCGCAGGAAGCTCAGGATCAAACCGCTGGTAATGCCCAGTTGTTGCTCGCCGTCCTTCAAGGCGGCAGCGATGCCATTGAGCACCACTTCGAACGGTATGCCACGGTCAGTGTGGGTTTGCGGGTCGAAGAACGGTTCAGTGTGAATGACGTTCTGCGCCTTGCAACGCAACAGGTACGCCCAGGTCAGGTCGTAGAAGTCCTGCGAAGTGCGCAGCACGTCGGCGCCCTGGTAATACAGGTCGAGAAACTCTTGCAGGTTGTTGAAGGCGTACGCTTTGCGCAGGGTTTCGACGTCGCTCCACGGCAGGGCGATCTGGTTGCGTTCAGCCAGGGAGAACAGCAACTCAGGCTCCAGCGAGCCTTCGAGGTGCAAATGCAATTCTGCCTTGGGCAGGGCGTTCAGCCAGTCGTACATAGTCTTTTCTCATCAGGTGCAAATGGGGAGCATTCTGCAGATTCCTGTGGAAACATTTTGCAATAACTGACAGATGGTTGATCACACCGCTTCCTGTTCCCGTCGATAGGCGTAGGTATCGGCGAAGCGCGAAAGCAAAAATTCGGCGCAGGTGGTGGACGGGTATTTCGCCGGGTGCATTTGATCCTGACAACCGGGCAAGCATTCGATGCGTGTGTCGGGGTGCGGCTCGGCAAAGAACGGCATCGAATAACGGTCGACGCCCAGGGGGCTGATCACCCGGTGCGGTGTCGACAGGTACCGGTCGTTGCTCCAGCGCGCCATCATGTCGCCGAGGTTGACCACGAAGGTGCCTTCAATCGGTGGCGCGTCGATCCATTCGCCTTTGACGTTTCGTACTTGCAGGCCGCCGGCGGCGTCTTGATACAGCAGGGTGATGCAGCCGTAATCGGTATGGGCGCCGGCGCCTTGTTGCTCAGCGGAACTGGCGGTGTGGCGCGGCGGGTAATGGATCATCCGCAGGACGCTGACCGGCTCGTTGAAACGGTGGTCGAAAAAATCCCGCTCGATGCCCAGTGCCAGCGTCATTGCCCGCAACAGCGTTTGGGCGAGCGCCTGCATGTCGGCGTAGTGCTGTTCCATCAGCGCCTCCCAGCCGGGTAGCGACGGATGACGGTTCGGGCCGCGCAAGGGTTTTTCCATCAGCACGTCGGGATGATCGGCCGGCAGGTGCAGGCCCATGTCGAAGGTTTCCTTCAGATCACTGGGTTTGCTCGGGTCGAGTTGTTCGGTGGCGATGGCGCCGTAGCCACGATGGTGGCGGGTTTGGGTGATGTCGATCCTGAGCTTTTCGGCGGTGGGTTGGGCGAAAAAGCGTTGGGCGTGGTCGAGCAGGGCGTCGATGCGCTCCGCGGAAATAGGGTGACTCTTGATGTAGAAAAAGCCCCATTCGCGGCAGGCGTGATCGATTTGGCGGGCGACGGAATGCCAGGCGGTTTGGTCATCGCTGTAGAGCGGGGCGATGTCGATGATCGGGAGTTGGTTCATTTCGTAGACTCTATATTGATCGTTCCCACGCTCTGCGTGGGAATGCCTCAATGGACGCTCTGCATCCGCTCTTGGGACGCGGAGCGTCCCGGGCTGCATTCCCACGCAGAGCATGGGAACGATCATGGAAGGTAGGTTACTTCGGAATATCGGCCTTCATGCCCTCAACGTAGTAGTTCATCGACGCCAGGTCCGCATTGCTTGCCATCGCGCCCGCCGCAAACTTCTCGACACCGGCCTGATCCTTGATCGGCCCGGTGAAGGGGTGGAACGCGCCGCTCTTGATGTCCGCAATGATCTGCTCGGCTTCGGCTTTCACCGGCGCTGGCACCAGATCACTGATCGGCAGTTCAACCGTGCCTTCTTTCAAACCGCCCCAGTAATCCTGTGACTTCCAGGAGTGATCAAGTTCGCTTTGGGTCGCTTGAATGTAGTGCGGGCCCCAGTCGTTGACGATAGAAGTCAATACCGCTTTCGGCCCGAAGTGCGCCATGTCCGACGCGTAGCCGACGGCAAACACGCCGCGACGTTCAGCCGCCTGGATCGGCGCCGGGCTGTCGGTGTGCTGGAACACCACGTCCACGCCCTGGTCGATCAGCGCGTTGGCGGCGTCAGCTTCCTTGCCCGGATCGAACCAGGAGTTGACCCACACCACCTTGATCTCGGTGCCGGGGTTGTACTTGTTCAGGGCCAGTTGAATGGCGTTGATGTCGCGGATCACTTCCGGGATCGGGAAGGAGGCGACGTAGCCGATCTTTTTGGTCTTGGTCATCTTCGCCGCGAGGAAGCCGCCGACGTAGCGACCCTCATAGGTGCGCGCCAGATAGGTGCCGAGGTTTTTGTCCTGCTTGTAGCCGGTGGCGTGTTCGAAGGTCACCTTGGGAAATTGCTTCGCCACTTTCAGGGTCGGGTTCATGTAGCCGAAGGAGGTGGTGAAGATCAGGTCGTAGTTGTCCTTGGCCATGTTGCGGATCACCCGCTCGGCGTCGGCGCCTTCGGCGACGTTCTCCACGTAGTTGGTGGTGATCTGGTCGCCGAATTTTTCGGCCAACGCCTTGCGCCCCTGTTCATGCTGATACGTCCAGCCGTGGTCACCGATCGGACCGATGTAGACGAAGCCGACTTTCAGCGGGTCGGCGGCACTGGCGGTCAGACTGGTGCTCAGACCGATGGCTGTGGCGACGGCAATCAGCAGCTTCTTCAACGGACGTGTATGCATGAATTCCAACTCCATTTTGTTTTGAGGTTGGAAAGGCCAATGCAAATTGCTGACCAACAAGACAACAAACAGCTTGGGACCGTGTCACGGCCATCGCGAGCAGGCTCGCTCCCACAGGGGACCGCATTCCAATGTGGGAGCGAGCCTGCTCGCGGTGAGGCCAGTGCGGCCAATAAAAGTGCATGGCGTCGCACTGCTGCCATCCACTGGTGCGCTAAGGTGTAACGAAACGTTAGCGCCGCACCGCAGTCTGTAGCTCATCGCACTGATTTCGCTCCACTGCGCAAAAAGGCCCGCAATGCTCTCACTCCTCAAGCAAGAAACAGTTCTGCTGCTGGCCGTGCTCTCCGCCGTCGTCGCGTACCCGCTGGAGCACTGGATGCTCCACAGCGGCCAACCGGTCGCGCTGGCTGCCGGCCTGGTGTTGATAGCGTTCATCGTCGCCGCCTCCATGCGCGTCGCCCATCACGCCGAGTTGCTGGCGGAAAAAGTCGGCGATCCTTACGGCACGATGATCCTGACGTTGGCGGCGGTGCTGGTGGAAGTGGTGATCCTGGCGATCATGATGAGCAACGAAGCCTCGTCTACCCTTGTGCGCGACACGATTTACTCGGCGGTGATGCTCGACATCAACGGCATCCTCGGCCTGGCCGCGTTGATGGGCGGGCTCAAGCATGGCGAGCAGTCCTACAACGATGACTCGGCGCGCAGCTACAGCGTGATGATTCTCACCGCCATGGGCGTGTCGATGGTGGTGCCGGAGTTCATTCCCGAGGCCAACTGGAAGCTGTATTCGGGCTTCACCATCGGGGCGATGGTCGTGCTCTACGCATTGTTCCTGCGGATGCAGGTCGGGCCGCACAGTTATTTTTTCAGCTACAGCTACCCGGAAAAACGCCGCCGGAAAGTCCCGGAGGAAGCGCCTGAACCGATCAATCTGGTGCTGAGTATCGGCACGTTGGTGTTTGGCGTGGTGGTGATCGGCGCACTGGCCGAGGTGATGTCCAAGACCCTCGATCTGGGGCTGGAAGGGACGGGCGCGCCGCCGGTGATTACAGCCATTCTGGTGGCGGCCATTTCGGCGGCGCCGGAGATTTTGACCGCATTGCGCGCAGCGTTGGCCAATCGCATGCAATCGGTAGTCAACATCGCCATGGGCGCGTCGCTATCGACGGTGATTCTGACGGTGCCAGTGATGGAAGCGATGGCGCTCTACACCGGCCAGCCGTTTCAAATGGCGATGACCCCGGTGCAGACGGTGATGATCTTCCTGACGTTGATCGTCAGTGCGATCAACCTCAACGATGGTGAAACCAACGCGATCGAAGGCATGACCCACTTTGTGCTGTTCGCGACATTCATCATGTTGTCGCTGTTGGGCCTGTAGTCGATAGGTGATCGTTCCCACGCGGAGCGTGGGAACGATCAGGCGGCGAATCAGGTTCCGGCAATCAGCTGTCGAGCCGCTTGGCTGTGATCGGCAATCAGACCCTTGAGGTCCAGCCCCTCAACCTGCCCATCAATTACTCGCCACTTGCCGCCGACCATCACCCGATCCGCACGATCAGCGCCGCACAGCAGCAACGCCGACACCGGATCATGGCTACCGGAGAAGCGCAGTTCATCCAGTTTGAACAGCGCCAGATCCGCCTGTTTGCCGACTGCCAGCTCGCCGATATCGGTGCGGCCCAGCAAGCTCGCCGAGCCCTTGGTCGCCCAGCCCAACACCAGTTCCGGGGTGATCTTCTCGGCGCCATAACGCAGGCGCTGAATGTAAAGCGCCTGGCGGGTTTCGAGCATCATGTTCGATGCATCGTTGGACGCCGAACCGTCCACGCCCAGCCCGAGCAACGCGCCCGCCGCCGTGAGGTCCAGCGTCGGGCAGATGCCGGAAGCGAGGCGCATGTTCGAGCTTGGGCAATGGCAAATACCGGTGCCGGCGGCGCCGAGGCGGGCGATTTCGTCCGGGTTGAAGTGGATGCCGTGGGCCAGCCATGTACGCGGGCCGAGCCAGCCGACGCTGTCCAGATAATCCACGGTGCGCAGGCCGAAGCGTTGCAGGCAGAAGTCTTCTTCGTCGAGGGTTTCGGCCAGGTGGGTGTGCAGGCGCACGTCGAGTTTGTTGGCCAGTTCAGCACTGGCGGACATGATTTCCGGGGTCACCGAGAATGGCGAGCAGGGCGCCAGGGCGATCTGGATTTGCGCGCCGGCACCGCGTTCGTGGTATTCGGCGATCAAGCGCTGGCTGTCGTCGAGGATGACTTCACCTTCCTGCACGGTCTGCTGCGGTGGCAGGCCGCCGTCCTTTTCACCGAGGCTCATGGAACCGCGGGTCAGCATGGCGCGCATGCCCAGTTCGCGGACGCTTTCGACTTGCACGTCGATCGCATTTTCCAGGCCTTCGGGGAACAGGTAATGGTGATCGGCGGCGGTGGTGCAACCAGACAGCAGCAACTCGGCCAGCGCGACTTTGGTGGCCAGAGCAAGTTTTTCCGGAGTGAGGCGGGCCCAGACCGGGTACAGGGTTTTCAGCCATGGGAACAATGGCTGATTGACCACCGGCGCCCAGGCGCGGGTCAGGGTTTGATAGAAATGGTGATGGGTGTTGATCAGCCCCGGCAAGATCACATGCTCGCGGGCATCGAAGACTTGTCCACAGGGGGCGGAAGGTTGCTGGCCAGCGCCGAGAACTTCGACGATCACACCGTCTTGCACAACCAGACCGCCACTAGCATCGAGGCCATTGGCAGTGAAGATCGCGAGGGGGTTTTTTAACCAGGTACGGGATGCAGGCATGTTGGCCGGCTCCTCTGAAAGTTGGGTTCAGGGTTGCCAGCTCAGTGATTACCCTGTCTGCTGATCCAGGATCGCCGCGGGGGCGAGGTGCGGAGTTTCGGACAAAACGCTGTTCCGGGCAAGCTTCGCCCGACAAGACACCAAAATTCGGTGAGTGGAATGATCCCTTGTAGGAGCGAGCCTGCTCGTGAAGGCGTTGTGTCAGCGCCATAAATGCTGCATGACCCACCGCTTTCGCGAGCAGGCTCGCTCCCACATGAGGGTGGTGTTTACCAGGGAATGGTTTCACCTCTGTAATTCACAAAATGATGCCCGCCCTTGCCGGTGTAGGCATTGACCTGATCAACCAGCCCACGGGTACTGGTGTCCACATCAATGTCCGCACCTTCACCGCCCATGTCGGTTTTCACCCAGCCCGGATGCAGCGACAGCACGGTGAGTTTCTGCTCGCCCAATTGCGTGACGAAGCTGTTGGTCATGGAGTTCAGCGCCGCTTTGCTGGCCTTGTACAACGCCAGTTCCGGCGCGTCGGGCATGGTCACACTGCCCAGCACTGAGCTCATGAACGCCAGCACGCCGCTGTCCGGGCGAATCTGCCCGATGAAACGCTGAGCCAGGTTGATCGGGGCCACGGCGTTGGTGAAAAACAGCTGGCCCACTTCGGCCAACGCTGCGCCGCCGGGTGTCTGAACGTCCGGGCCCTTGACTCCGGCATTCACGAACAACAGGTCGAACGTTTCATCCTTGAGTTGTTGGCTGAGGGCGATCACCGCAGGCTGATCGTCCATGTCGAGTTTTTCGATCCGCACGTTACCCAAGGCCCGCAGGGCGTCGGCGTTTTGCGGGTTGCGCACGGTGGCGGTAACTTGCCAGCCGTCGGCCAGCAGGGTTTTCACCAGGCCGAGGCCCAAGCCCCGGGAGGCTCCGATGATGAGTGCGGTTTTTGCCTTGGACATGAGTGGCTTCCTTGAAAAAAGAGGGTCACGGATTTAAAGGACAGCGCTGGCCGAGCCGTTGCTGCAACTCGCTGCGCAACGCGCCGAGTTCGGCCATGCGGGTTTCGATCAGTTTGAGTTTGTCTTGCAGCAATTGCGTGACGGCACTGTCTGGATCGGGTGACTGCCAGATTGCCGCGACGCTGTTGCCGATTTCGCCGAGGGTAAAACCCAGTCGCTGAGCTGTTTTGATGTACTGCACCAGTTGCACCATGTCCGCTGGATAGTCGCGATAACCATTGGCGCTGCGTTGCGCCGCGATCAATCCGCGCTGCTCATAGAAACGCAGCGTATCGCGGCTGACCGCGCTGGCCTGGGCTAATTCACCGATGCGCATGTTGACGTCTCGAGAGGGCTTGACCCTGGAGCATACTCCAGGCTTTAGCCTTGTTGCTCCTCGAATATATGGAGCAAGGCCGATGTGGACTTCAACGCAATATCGCCGGGTGGTGCGGGGCAGCGCCTGGTACGACTTGATCGTGACGGCGGCGTTTGTCACGCCGTGGAGTTTTTCGGGTTTGCATGGGGTGTTGACGGGTGTGAGTCAGGCGTTCGATCTGCCCGGAGCGCTGCCGCCGTTTGAGCCGATGCACATGCTGATGGCGAATCTGTTGGGCTCGATTGTGTGTGTCTGGGCCGTGCTGCGGATTCGTGATCCGCAGCAGGTGTTTGGGCAGTATGACGCGGTGGCGCGGTTTATGTTTTCGGCTTGGCAGCTTTACGCCTTGCTCCATGGCGCCAGTTCTTTATTGGTGATTTTCCTGGTCTTTGAATTGGCGTGGGGCGTGGCTCAGGTGTTGCCTGTTCGGCAGTCATCGCGAGCAGGCTCGCTCCCACAGGGGAACGCGGTCTAATGTAGGAGTGAGCCTGCTCGCGATGAGGCCGGTGCAGGCGACCGCTAATGCCCGCTCTGCCACGGCTGCCCCAACGACACCGGCGCATACAACCGCGTCCGCACCGCATCTCGCGACAGCAGCACCAACACCACAATCGTCGCGACGTACGGCAGCATCGCCAGCAGACTCGATGGAATCGCCAGCCCCAACCCCTGCGCCACCAGATGCAGGATGCTGGCGAGCCCGAACAGATACGCGCCCAGCAGCAAACGCCACACTCGCCAACTGGCAAACACCACCAGCGCCAAGGCAATCCAGCCACGCCCGGCGCTCATGTTTTCGGCCCACATCGGCGTGTACGCCAGGGACAGGTACGCGCCGGCCAACCCGGCCATCGCGCCGCCAAACAGTACCGCCAGTGCGCGCACGCCCAATACCGGCAAGCCCATCGCACTGGCGGCATCCGGGTTTTCTCCAACAGCTTGAATGATCAGCCCGACACGGCTTTTCACAATCACCCAGGCCACCAGCGCAAACAGCACGAACGACAGATACACCAACAAATCCTGGGCAAACAGCATCCGCCCGATCAGCGGGATCTCGCTCAAGTAAGGAATCGCCACCGGTTCAAAACCGGCCAATGGTTTACCCACCCATGCGGCACCGATAAACGTCGACAGGCCCACGCCAAAGATCGTCAGCGCCAACCCGGTGGCCACTTGGTTGGCATTGAACACCAGCGCCACCACGGCAAACAGTGATGACAACAACATCCCTGCGAGCATCGCCAACAGCACGCCGAGCCACAGGTTGCCGCTGTTCAGCGCGACGATAAAACCGATCACCGCGCCAAACAGCATCATCCCTTCCTGTCCCAGGTTGAGCACGCCGCTCTTTTCGCAGATCAATTCACCCAGCGCCACCAACAACAACGGCGTACCGCAGCGGACCATGGCGTAGAAAATATTGCTCAGCAGATCGATATCCATCACAGCGCTCCTGCAGGTTCGGTGGCTGGCGCGCGGCGAGCCCAGCGCACGTTCAAACGTGGTCGGTAGAGAATCAGCACGTCGCTGGCCAGCAGGAAAAACAGCATCATTCCCTGGAACAATTGAGTGATGGCTTGTGGCAGGTTCATGCTCATCTGCGCGCTCTCGCCACCGATGTACAACAGCGCCATCAACAGGCTGGAAAACAGAATGCCGATGGGGTTGAGTCGTCCGAGAAACGCCACGGTGATCGCCGCATAGCCGTAGCCGGGCGAGACCTGCGGCACTAACTGGCCGATAGGGCCGGTCACCTCGCACACGCCGGCCAGGCCCGCCAAACCGCCGCTGATCAACAGCGCTAGCCAGATCAATCGTTTCTCGCGAAAGCCCACGAAACCCGCCGCACGCTTGTCCAGCCCCAACACTTTGATCTGAAAACCGACAAAGCTTTTTTGCAGCAACACCCAGACAGCGACCAACGCCAGCAAGGCGAAATACACCCCGGCATGAACCCGACCGTCTTCCATCAATAACGGCAAACGGCTGAAATCACTGAACATCGCCGACTCCGGAAAATTGAACCCGGCGGGATCCTTCAGCGGCCCATGGACACAGAACAGCAGCAGGTTCAGGGCGATGTAATTGAGCATGATGCTGGTGAGGATTTCGTTGGCATTGAACCGGGTGCGCAACCAAGCCGTCAGGCCGGCCCACGCTGCACCGGCCAGAGTGCCAACCAGCAGGACCAACACCAGGGCCCAGCGACTTTGCAGGTCGATGATGTTCACGGCCAAGGCACTGCCGGCCAGCGCACCGAGCAACAATTGACCTTCGGCACCGATGTTCCAGATCCGCGCCTGATACGCCACCGCCAGCCCCAGCGCGCAGAGCAAGATCGGCAACGCTTTGACCAACAATTCCGAGACGCCATACAAGTCGCTGACCGGTGCGATCAACAAGGTGTGCAAGGTGAGCAATGGATCGTGGCCCAATGCGATAAACAGCAATGAGCCACAGCCCAGCGTCAGCGCCGCCGCCAGCAGCGGCGAACACCACAGCATCAGGCGCGATTGCTGGCCACGGGGTTCGAGAGAAAGCAGCATGTGAAACTCCGTTAAACCGTTGCGGGGGCGAGTGATTGAGGGGCGTCGAACTGGCCGGCCATCCAGCCGCCGACGTCGATCAGGCGCGTGTCGACGGTGGCTCTGAGTGGCGACAACCGACCGCTGCACAAGGCACCGAGTCGGTCGCTGATCTGGAACAATTCGTCGAGGTCTTCGGAGATCACCAGGATCGCCGCGCCGGCATCGCGCAAGGCAATCAGCGCGCGGTGAATGGTCGCGGCGGCCCCGACGTCCACGCCCCAGGTCGGGTGCGCGGCGATCAGCAATTTGGGTTGCTGGAGGATTTCCCGGCCGAGGATGAATTTCTGCAGGTTGCCGCCGGACAGACTGCGCGCCGCTGTTTGAGCATCGGGCGTCTTGACCCCAAAGCGACGGATGATCTCGTCGGCCAACGCTTCGACCTTGCGGCGCTGAATCAATCCGTTGCTGACCAGCCCTTGTTGAAAGGCGGTGAGCAGCGCGTTGTCCGCCAGACTCAAATCCGGCACCGCACCGTGACCCAGGCGTTCAGCGGGAACGAAGGCCAGGCCGAGATTACGACGCGAGTCAGGGCGCAGATGAGCGACCGCTTGCTCTCCGAAACTGATCGTCGCGCCGTCGTTGCGGGTCAGTCGTTCTTCGCCGCTCAATAGTGCGAGCAATTCATCCTGGCCGTTACCCGCGACCCCGGCGATGCCGACGATTTCGCCACCGCGCACCTCTAGGTCGACGTCCTTCAGCGAGCAGCCGAACGGATCAGGATTGGGCCAGGACAATCGGTTGACAGTAAGAAACGCAGCGCCGCCCACCACCTTCGGATAGTCCGTAATCGCCTCGGCCGCTTCACCGACCATCAGCCGCGCCAGTTGCCGGTCCGAGCATTCGGCCGGCAGGCAATGCCCGGCCACTCGCCCGCCGCGCAACACGGTGGCGCTGTGGCACAGTGCCCGGACTTCACCGAGCTTGTGGCTGATAAACAAAATGCTGCAGCCCTCGGCCGCGAGTCGGCGCAAGGTGACAAACAGTTCATCGGCCTCTTGCGGGGTTAGCACCGAAGTGGGTTCATCAAGAATCAACAGGCGGATGTCTTGCATCAGGCACCGAACGATTTCCACCCGTTGCCGCTCGCCAATCGACAGGCTGTGGACAAGTCGCTCCGGTTCCAGCGCCATGCCATAGCGTCGGGACACTTCACGAATCTTCGGTTCCAGCTGTTTCGGTGTGCCGGCTGCCGCGCCCATGGCCAGGGCAATGTTCTGCGCCACGTTCAATGTTTCGAACAGCGAAAAATGCTGGAACACCATACCGATCCCAAGACCTCGAGCCTGGGCCGGGTTGCGCATGGTTACGCGTTGTCCTTGCCAGATCATCTCCCCGGAATCGGCGTGGGTGACGCCGTAAATGATCTTCATCAGCGTACTTTTACCAGCACCGTTTTCCCCGAGCAGGGCGTGGATTTCGCCAGGTGCAATGTTCAGGTCAATGGCATCGTTGGCCAGGCATCCGGGGTAGCGTTTACTGATCTTGCGCAACTGCAGGCGAGGCGTTTGATCGGGGGACGGCACGGGGTTGGGCATGACGGACTCGGGTCGAGGGACGTGATGCCTGGATAAAGCAATTTCCTGGCCACTTAGTCAGGAAAGCTGCTAATCCGAATAGGTGCTGTCCCAGAGGACAATGGGTGCGCCCCATCCACTGCGAATCAGGCACCACTTGAGGGCGATGCTGTTGACCAGGCTCTGATTTTGCCCGTGCGCATTTGGTTGAAAAATGATCAGTAGTTCGCAAGCCATGCCAGCTATGGGGTCGCGATAGCCATGAACGGGTTATCCACAGGTTGCTCCACAGTATTTGTGCGCAAGCTCAAGGGTCGGGCATAAGCACTGAGCGGCTATCTTCTAAAGGTGCTAACCCGAGCTAACTATTTGTTTTTACGTGGATTTAGTGGGAGTGATAGCAGATTGGACGAAAAATGAACAAAGTCCGCAAACCCGCATGGCAGAAGGGTTGCAGGCACCTGTGCTCAGGTTATACACAGCCGGGTGCACAGTAGATGTGGGCAAATTTCCAACCACGGCGGAATAAGCGTGAGCGTTGTTGGTGCGCTCAGTGCTGCAACACAATGCGTCCGCGACTCAAGTCCGCCAGCTGCGTTTGCAGGGTACGGATCTGCGTTTGTCCAACCGCTAATTGCAATTCGACGCCATTGGCGGTGAACGTTTCTTCCACGACCAAACCGCCCAGTTCCGCGACGCGAAGTTTCACCAGCGCCAATTCACTGAAAGCACAGGCGCAGCTGACAGGCACTCGACTGATCAGCTCCACCTTCGGCGCCTTTTGCAGGCACTTGTTGGCGCCGCCGCCATACGCCCGGGCGAGGCCACCGGTGCCCAATTGAATACCGCCGTACCAACGAATCACCAGCACCGCGACCTGGTCGCAATCCTGCGCTTCGATCGCCGCCAGAATCGGTCGGCCTGCAGTGCCGCCGGGCTCGCCATCGTCGTTGCTGCGGTACTGATCACCGAGTTTCCACGCCCAGCAGTTGTGCGAAGCATTGAGATCGCTGTGCTGTTCGAAGAACGCTTGGGCGTCTGCCGGGCTGGATATCGGCGCGGCGAAGGTGATGAAGCGGCTTTTGCGAATCTCTTCGCGGTACTCGCAAAAATCGCTGAGGGTAAAAGGCATAAGTGTCTTAAATGGCAGGGTTCAGGCCGCAGCCCTTGAGGATGATGCGGATCAGGTTGTTGCCGGCTTCTTCCATATCCTGCTTGGTCAGCTTGGTGCGTCCGCTGACTCGGCAGATCTGGGTCGCGAAGTCGGCGTAATGCTGAGTGCTGCCCCACAACAGGAAAATCAGGTGAACCGGGTCCACCGGGTCCATCTTTCCAGCATCGATCCACGCCTGAAACACGACTGCCCGCCCCTGGAACCAGGCGCGATAGTCCTGGTTGAAATATTCGGTCAGGCATTCGCCGCCGCTGATCACTTCCATGGCGAAGATCCGCGAGGCTTGTGGCTGGCGCCGTGAGAATTCCATTTTGGCGCGGATATAACGGGTCAATGCCTCGGCCGGGTCATCCTCGGCGGTCAGGGTGTTGAAGGTGCTGTCCCACAATTCGATGATGTTGCTCAACACCGCCACGTACAAACCGAGTTTGTTGGTGAAGTAGTAATGCAGGTTCGCCTTGGGCAACCCGGCATTCTGGGCGATGGTGTTCATGCTGGTGCCTTTGAACCCGTGACGGGCGAACTCGTCTTCGGCGGCTTTGATGATGGTCTCTTCGTTCTTCTGACGAATGCGGCTGGCAGGTTTTCCGCCATGAGCAGGGACTTCAAAGGTCATAGGCAATTCCAGTCGGGTGGGGGGCGCTACCAAGTGCGTTGATAACGCACCCACGGGTTCCAGACAAGTCCCGGTGCGATAAAACCCTTAAGCCTGCTCGACCGGGGCACTTTCTTGAGCGCGGTTGACGCTCTGCACATCAGCCTTCGACTCTGGCAGCAACAAGCACATCAGCAATGCCGTCAAGCCGCCGCTGGTGATCGCTGAATCGAACAGGTTCTGCACCAGTTCAGGCAGCAGATGTAAGAGGTTCGGCTGCGCCGCGATTCCCAGCCCGACACCGAACGAGGTGGCGATGATCAACATGCTGCGACGGTCCAGCGGTGCTTGCGCAAGAATGCGCACGCCAGCCGCCGCGACACTGCCGAACATCACCAGCGTTGCACCGCCAAGCACCGGTTTCGGAATTTGCTGCAGCATTGCGCCAATCAACGGAAACAGCCCGAGGCAAAACAGCACGACGCCGATGTATAAGCCAACGAAACGGCTGGCGACGCCGGTCAGTTGAATCACGCCGTTGTTCTGCGCAAACGTGGTGTTGGGGAATGCGCTGAAGGTGGCGGCGATCAGGCAACTAATGCCGTCACCGAGTACACCGCCCTTGAGACGCTTGATATAGGAGGGGCCGCTAATCGGTTGACGGGCGAGCATGCAGTTGGCGGTCAGGTCGCCGACTGTTTCGATAGTGCTGATCAGATAAATCAGCGCAACGGGCAGGAAAGCCGTCCAGTCGAAGCTGAATCCGTACCTGAACGGGATCGGAAGACTGACCAGTGGCAAATCAGGCAACGGTTGCGGGATGAGTTTTCCACTGATATACGCCGCGACGCTGCCCAGCACCAATCCGATGATGATGGCCGAGAGACGAATCCACGGTGTGTTTGAACGGTTAAGCAGAATGATCGTCAACAGCACGAACAGCCCCAGCGCCAGATTGCCCGGCGCCCCGAAATCTGCGGCGTTGAAGCCACCGCCAAGGTCGGTGATGCCCACTTTGATCAGACTGATGCCGATCAATGTTATGACAATCCCCGTAACCAGCGGCGTGATCACTCTGCGCAGTTGGCCGATGAAGCGGCTCAGGACGATCTGCACCAAGGCGCCGAAAAAGCACACACCGAAGATCATCGCCAAAATGTCTTCCGGGCTGCCGCCTCGTTGCTTCACCAGGAAGCCAGCCGACAGCACCGCGCCCAAAAACGCAAAACTGGTGCCTTGCAGGCAAATCATCCCGGCACCGATGCCAAAGGGCTGGCGCGCCTGAATAAAGGTACCGACACCGGACACCATCAACGCCATGCTGATCAGGTAAGGCAAATGCGCGGTCAAGCCGAGGGCGGAGCCGATCACCAGTGGCGGGGTGATGATGCCGACGAAACTGGCGAGCACGTGTTGCAGGGCGGCGAGTAACGCGGCGAGCGGTTTCGGGCGGTCGTTGAGGCCGTAGATCAAATCGCTGGGGTTTGAGGTTTCTGGCTGCATGGGCGTAGGTCTTCTTTTTTGTAAGCAGGGCTGACGGGCAAGTTCATCCTGCTTTGCAAAAAGCTGTCCAAGTGCTCAGCTTATTTTCTTTTATACAGTCCGAGGTCCTTTGTTTATGCGGCTTTCGTGGGGTTCTAGCGTGTGGCGGCCAGGCTCTCGAGAAAGCTTTCCAGCACCAAATGGGGGCGACGACCCTTGCGGGTGACCGATGCGAGGCTCAGGTCGTAGAAACGCGCGGTGGGTTTCAGCGCTCGCAATCGACCTTGTTGCACCCAAAGGCTGGCGTAGTGGTCTGGCAGGTAACCGATGTACCGACCGGTCAGGATCAGGAACGCCATGCCTTCACGGTCCGAAGCGCTGGCGGTGCAGTTGAGCGCCTGGTAATGGGCCTGGATGTCCGCTGGCAATCGGAAGGTCGGCGCAATTGCGTCCTGGCTGTTGAGCCGTTCATCGTCGAGTTGTTTGTCATCGACATAGAACAGTGGATGGCCAACCGCGCAGTACAGCAGTGAACGTTCACTGTAGAGCGGCTGATATTCCAGCCCCGACAACGCGCTGGCCTGCGGCACGACACCGACATGCAAGCGGCCATCGAGCACGCCTTGTTCCACTTCATTCGGCGCGATCATGCGAATCTGAATCTGCACATCCGGGCCGCGTTCCTTCAGTTGAGCCAAGGCGTGGGTGATGCGCATGTGGGGGAGGGTGACCAGGTTGTCGGTCAGGCCAATGGTCAATTCGCCACGCAAGTGTTGATGCAGGCCGTTGACCTCGGTGCGAAAACTTTCCAGCGCACTTAATAGCTGCAAGGCCGATTGGTACACCTCGCGACCTTCTTCGGTCAGGGAAAAACCGGCGCGACCGCGTTGGCACAAACGCAGGCCGAGGCGCTGTTCCAGATCGCTCATTTGCTGGCTGATGGCCGAGCGACCGATCCCCAACACACTTTCAGCCGCAGAGAAGCCGCCGCACTCGACCACGCTGCGAAAGATCCGCAGCAAGCGGATATCAAAGTCACTGACTTGCGCCAGTGGATCGGGACGACGCGTGCTCATAGTTTAGTGGTAGCCTGACTGAACGTTAGAAAAGTTGGATTTCACCGACTTTATCCCCGTGGCAATTTAGCTGCAAGAACGCTTTTGATCTCTATGCCGCTTATTGCTCTGCGAGGTTTTGCCCGATGAACTTGCCTGAAAACGCCCCGTCTTCCCTGGCCAGCCAGCTCAAGCTTGATGCTCACTGGATGCCTTATACCGCCAACCGTAACTTCCAGCGCGATCCGCGTTTGATCGTGGGCGCCGAAGGCAGCTGGCTGATCGATGACAAGGGCCGCAAAGTTTATGACTCGCTGTCCGGTCTGTGGACCTGCGGCGCCGGGCACACTCGCAAGGAAATCCAGGAAGCGGTATCGAAACAACTGGGCACCCTCGATTACTCGCCAGGCTTCCAGTACGGTCATCCGCTGTCGTTCCAGTTGGCTGAGAAAATCACCGACCTGACCCCGGGCAATCTGAATCACGTGTTCTTCACCGACTCCGGTTCCGAGTGCGCTGACACAGCCGTGAAAATGGTCCGCGCTTACTGGCGCCTGAAAGGCCAGGCGACCAAGACCAAAATGATCGGTCGCGCCCGTGGTTACCACGGTGTGAACATCGCCGGCACCAGCCTCGGCGGTGTGAACGGAAACCGCAAAATGTTCGGTCAGGCGATGATGGACGTCGATCACCTGCCGCACACACTGTTGGCGAGCAATGCCTATTCCCGTGGCGTGCCGGAGCTGGGCGGTATCGCCCTGGCTGACGAGCTGCTGAAGCTGATCGAACTGCACGATGCGTCGAACATCGCCGCCGTATTCGTTGAGCCACTGGCCGGTTCCGCTGGCGTACTGGTGCCGCCACAGGGTTACCTCAAGCGTCTGCGCGAAATCTGCGATCAGCACAACATCCTGTTGGTGTTCGATGAAGTGATTACCGGTTTCGGCCGTACCGGCTCGATGTTCGGTGCCGACAGTTTCGGCGTGACCCCGGACCTGATGTGCATCGCCAAGCAAGTCACCAACGGCGCGATCCCTATGGGCGCTGTGATTGCCAGTTCCGAGATCTACCAGACCTTCATGAACCAGGCGACGCCTGAGTACGCAGTGGAATTCCCCCACGGCTACACCTACTCCGCGCACCCGGTGGCGTGCGCCGCTGGCCTGGCGGCACTCGACCTGCTGCAAAAGGAAAACCTGGTGCAGAGCGTGGCCGAAGTGGCGCCGCATTTCGAAAATGCGCTGCACGGTCTGAAAGGTTCGAAGAACATCATCGACATTCGTAACTATGGTTTGGCCGGTGCGATCCAGATCGCGCCACGTGATGGCGACGCGATCGTGCGTCCATTCGAAGCGGGTATGGCGCTGTGGAAAGCCGGGTTCTATGTGCGCTTCGGCGGCGACACCCTGCAGTTCGGCCCAACCTTCAATAGCAAGCCGCAAGACCTTGATCGTCTGTTCGACGCGGTCGGCGAAGTGCTGAACAAGATCGACTGATTTTCTCTTCTATATAGAGGCGCCCTTTAACGGGCGCCTGTGGACAACTTTTCAGGAGCGCTACATGAGCCTTATCCCGCATTTGATCAATGGCGAACTGGTGACCGAAGACGGTCGTACGGCCGACGTGTTCAACCCGTCTACCGGCCAAACGATCCACAAGCTGCCATTGGCCAGCCGCGAAACCATTCAGAAAGCCATCGACTCGGCCAAGGCAGCCTTTCCGGCCTGGCGTAACACGCCGGCGGCCAAACGTGCTCAAGTGATGTTCCGCTTCAAGCAATTGCTGGAACAGAACGAAGCACGTATCGCGCAGTTGATCAGCGAAGAGCACGGCAAGACCCTGGAAGATGCGGCGGGCGAATTGAAGCGCGGTATCGAGAACGTCGAGTTTGCCTGCGCAGCGCCGGAAATCCTCAAGGGCGAATACAGCCGTAACGTCGGCCCGAACATTGATGCCTGGTCGGACTTCCAGCCATTGGGCGTGGTGGCCGGCATCACCCCGTTCAACTTCCCGGCGATGGTGCCGCTGTGGATGTATCCGCTGGCGATCGTTTGCGGTAACTGCTTTATCCTCAAACCGTCGGAGCGTGATCCAAGTTCCACGCTGCTGATCGCTCAGCTGTTGCTGGAAGCCGGCTTGCCTAAAGGCGTGCTGAACGTTGTGCACGGTGACAAGGCTGCGGTGGATGCGCTGATCGAAGCGCCGGAAGTCAAAGCGCTGAGTTTTGTGGGTTCGACACCGATTGCCGAATACATCTACGCCGAAGGCACCAAGCGCGGCAAACGCGTTCAGGCATTGGGCGGCGCGAAGAACCATGCGGTGCTGATGCCGGATGCGGATCTGGATAATGCGGTCAGCGCACTGATGGGCGCGGCGTACGGTTCTTGCGGTGAACGCTGCATGGCGATCTCGGTGGCGGTGTGCGTCGGTGACCAGGTGGCGGATGCGCTGGTGGAAAAACTGGTGCCGCAGATCAAGGCGCTAAAAATCGGAGCGGGCACTACCTGTGGTCTGGACATGGGGCCTCTGGTCACCGGTCAGGCGCGCGACAAGGTCAGCGGGTACGTAGAAGACGGCGTTTCTTCCGGTGCGACCCTGGTGGTCGACGGTCGTGGTTTGAGTGTGGCTGGTCATGAGGAAGGTTTCTTCCTGGGTGGCTGCCTGTTCGATAACGTCACACCAGAGATGCGTATCTATAAAGAAGAAATCTTCGGGCCGGTGTTGTGCATCGTTCGGGTGAACAGCCTGGAAGAGGCAATGCAACTGATCAACGATCACGAGTATGGTAATGGCACCTGCATTTTCACCCGTGACGGTGAAGCGGCGAGGTTGTTCTGCGATGAAATCGAAGTGGGCATGGTCGGCGTTAACGTGCCGCTGCCGGTGCCGGTGGCTTATCACAGCTTCGGTGGCTGGAAGCGTTCGCTGTTCGGCGACTTACATGCGTATGGCCCGGACGGTGTGCGTTTCTACACTCGCCGTAAAGCCATCACCCAACGCTGGCCACAACGTGCGAGCCATGAGGCGTCGCAATTCGCATTCCCTAGCTTGTAAGTAGAAGGGAAGAAGGCCGGCCCCTTGGGGCCGGCCTTCGTGTTTGTGGGCTTTTTTGGCCTATATGACACTATTGTGAAATTAAAGGTTGACGGCAGATT
>NZ_AKJS01000086.1 GCF_000282215.1 Pseudomonas sp. GM21 | reverse complement strand
CGAGCCTGCTCGCGATGGGGCCTGCACAGACAACACAGCTGTTGAATAAGAAATCAAAAAGCCCCGCCATTCACATGGCAGGGCTTTTGTTTTTCAGCAGCCGATTGCTCAGACCATCGGGTCGCCAACGTGCAGGATTTTCATGCCGTTGGTGCCGCCGATGGTGTGGTAGCTGTCGCCCTTGGTCAGGATGACCCAGTCGCCTTTCGCCACAACGCCCAGTTTGAGCAACTCGTCGATAGCAGCCTGGCTGACTTGCTCAGGCGGCAGGGACGCCGGGTCGAACGGGACGGTGTAGACGCCACGGAACATGGCCGCGCGGGCCTGGGTTTCGCGGTGCGGGGAGAACGCGTAGATCGGCACCGACGAACGGATGCGCGACATGATCAACGGCGTGTAACCACTTTCGGTCAGCGCGATGATCGCCTTCACACCCGGGAAGTGGTTGGCGGTGTACATGGCCGCCAGCGCGATGCTCTGGTCGCAGCTTTCGAAGACCTTGCCGATGCGGTGGCTGGAGGTCTTGCTGGTCGGGTGCTTTTCAGCGCCGACGCAGATGCGGGCCATCGCCTGCACGGCTTCCAGCGGGTACAAACCGGCGGCACTTTCCGCCGACAGCATCACGGCGTCGGTGTAGTCGAGCACGGCGTTGGCCACGTCGGACACTTCGGCACGGGTCGGCATCGGGTTCTGGATCATCGACTCCATCATCTGGGTCGCAACGATCACAGCCTTGTTGTGGCGGCGTGCGTGCAGAATGATTTTCTTCTGAATGCCCACCAGCTCAGCGTCGCCGATTTCCACACCCAGGTCACCACGAGCCACCATCACCGCGTCGGACGCTTTGATGAGTGCATCGAGGGTGTCGTCGTCAGCCACGGCTTCGGCGCGTTCGATCTTCGCCACCAGCCAGGCAGTACCGCCGGCCTCGTCGCGCAGTTGACGGGCGTATTCCATGTCGGCCGCATCGCGCGGGAAGGACACGGCGAGGTAGTCGACTTCCATCTCGGCAGCGAGCTTGATGTCGGCCTTGTCTTTCTCGGTCAGGGCCGGCGCGGTCAAACCACCACCGCGACGGTTGATGCCTTTATGGTCAGACAGCGGGCCGCCGATCAGCACGGTGCAGTTCAGTTCGGTGGCGGTGGCGGTATCCACGCGCATCACTACGCGGCCGTCGTCGAGCAGCAGCTCGTCGCCTACGCCGCAATCCTTGACGAGGTCCGGGTAGTCGATACCGACTACCTGCTGGGTGCCTTCGGTCAGAGGATGGCTGGTGGAGAAGGTGAATTGATCACCGATCTTCAGCTCGATCTTCTTGTTGGCGAATTTGGCGATACGGATTTTCGGGCCTTGCAGGTCACCCAGCAGGGCGACGAAGCGGCCGTGCTTGGCAGCAAGGTCACGCACCAGCTTCGCGCGAGCCTTGTGCTCGTCGGGGGTGCCGTGGGAGAAGTTCAGGCGGGCGACGTCCAGGCCAGCCAGAATCAGCTGTTCGAGAACTTCCGGCGAGTTACTGGCCGGGCCAAGGGTAGCGACGATTTTGGTACGACGGACGGACATGCAAAGACTCCTGAGTTCAAGCGCTGGGTGAGGCTACTATCATCTTTAGGTGTAGTCATTGTTCGTTTGCACTACTTATTGGCTTTTATCTTTAAACGATCGTTACAGGCCGCCTGAAGATTTTGCACAACGGGTCGATACAGAGCTCAAGACAGGAGAACCCCCCATGCGATTCGCGCTTATTGCCGTCCTTGCCCTCAGTGTGACGGGCTGCGCCCGTTGGTCGATGAACCACCATATGAATCTCGCCTACAGCGCCTACGATCGTGGCAATTGCGAGCAGGTCATACTCGAACTTTCAAAAGTCGAGCGCTCCAGCCGTGCGCGGCCTTATGTGTGGCCCGAAGTGTCGATGATGCGCGGCCAGTGCCTGGAAAAGCAGATGTTGTTTATCGATGCGGCGCAGACTTACCAGTACATCATCGAGACGTACCCGCACAGCGAATACGCCTACCGTGCCCGCGCGCGTCTGGAAACCTTGCAGAGCCAGGGACTTTACCCGCTGCGCAGCGCAGCGGCCGTGCGCCCGCCGTCCTACTGATTGCCGTTGTCATGCCATGGCTGGCTCACTGGCGGTGGTGAGCTATAGTCCAGGAGATCGGTTTTAGAACCTTGCCTCTGAATCCGAGGTCATACCTGTGATCGGCAGGAGTCAGCGTCAGCGGTTACATGGACTGTCGCACCGGGATCGGGGAGAGCGCGCCTTCACTTCTATCAATCAAGAAGAAGACCCGTTCCGAAGCATTAGTGCGGCCCTGCTTAAGGGTCTTGCTGGGCCATTTGCGCATGTTTACCAACCGCCGGATCACGCGGCATCAGCTGCCGTACTTCCTCAAAGTGTTCAACAGCGTCACCGACAAACCCATCGGCTATCTCGGCAACGTGTCCGAAGAAGGGCTGATGCTGATCAGCCAGTTGCCCATGATGGTGGGCGTCGACTTCGACCTGCGTTTGAAAATCCCCTCCACTGATGGTTGCCAGCAGGTCATCGACCTGACGGCGCGTTGCCTGTGGTGCCATGAAGACGAAACGCCGCAGCACTACGACGCCGGGTTCTACCTGCAACGGGCTCCACCGGAGTATCGGCAATTGGTGGAGGCGTTGAGGCAGTACTTCAGTTTTCAGCCGTTGCCTGCGTCTGCCTGAGTTTAGCGGCGCTCTCACTATTGCTATCGCGAGCAGGCTCGCTCCCACATGGGTATCGGGTGTTCACAAAAATTGTGGTCACCGAAAGTCCCCTGTTGGAGCGAGCCTGCTCGCGATGGCGTCAGCTCTGACAACAACGATTCAAAGGCTAAACGCTAGGCCGTCTTGATCGCCCGCTCGTTATCCAGCGACCGCTCCACCAGCATCAACCCCAACTCACTCATCTGATAAATCGCCATCGCCAGATGCCGTGGCCTGTCCTCCAGGCTTTCGGCCAGGTCGAGCAGCAGAATGCTGACCGACGAAAAGGTTTCGTAGGTCTGGATGGTCAGGGCTTCGGGGTTGGCATCCGGGACAACGGTGAACATTTTCATGGCGCGGTCCTGGGAAGTGCGAAGGGAGTCGACGTCGGGTTTGAGGTAATGGTCGAGCGCCTTGTCGGCGGCGGCGTGGAGCTTTCTTGAATCGAAGGTGGCGTAGGGAGAAACCGGGTCGGTTTCGGGGGGGTTGGGTGTGGCTTTGAACATATTTTCGTACTCGATTGGGGCTGCCACGACCTTGCGACTAAACGAGGGGTGGCGGCTGTAAGCAGGTTAGTCGACCGGTGAGTACGAGAACCGGCGCGCCCGAGAGCGCCCTGCGAACAGCCACCATCAAGTGCGGGGGATAGGGAAAACCCGACTGGATGACGCTAATGCACATCGTACAAACACCGGGCGACTAAACCCGATCGCTGATTGGCAGCGACGCGGATCAAGTTACGGGGCAGGGCCAAGGTGCACAAGCCGGCGGATTCTGGCGGATCTGTAGTCCATTGCGCAAGGAGATGTAGTCAATGAACCGAGGGCCGAAGACGCGGCCTTTATCGCGCAAAACAGGAAGGTGCCGTTGGTCGGAACTGTCAGATTTTACAGGTTGTTGATGTTCGGGAGATGGGAGTAGAACGGCGTCTATCGAGTGTTTTATAGCCATCGAAGCGCAAGGGAGCAGGTATGTCAGACGATAATGAAATTGCATTAGACGATATGGATGATGAATCCAGTCTTGCCCCCCAGCCATTGCAAATCCAGTTTTGGGAGTTTGAAGAACTCTTCGATACAACGGCTAAAATTGTATTTAATGTTCCGCAATCGGATGGGGAGCATCAAGTTTGGATTAAATATTATGCTGCTGGATACTATAAGTCAGTATGTGATGGTGAAAGCTTTAAAGGGATGCAGTGGAATACTAGAGAGCATTCTGAATTTCCTCAGGGGCAAGGATATTACCTTACGTGGTGGAATTATAAGGGGGAGGAGTCGCCAGGCAGAAGAAAATATATTTTTGTTGCCGGAAGACCAAAAATTAATACGTATAATCAATTCTCCAATAGTGTTGGGGGCATAGAAGGGCGCTTTGGCACGCTTCGAGTTGTGGAGCATGGGACGGCGCGAGAATTGAGTTCTGCTTTTAGCTCTAACGGTAGTTGGATTAAAACTCTGCATGAGATAAGTTCTGGAAACTATCAAGTTGTCATTGAGGAGAAAATTCCCAATCATGCTGTTCGGTACTCTGAGCCTTTTACGATTGAATGTGTTCGGCCTCTGAATATTTTGCTTCCCGAAGAGGGGGCGTCACTTGCAAATCAGGTAGTAACGATTAGCGGTAATAACGGTTTGCGTGGTGCGGATATTGAAATTACCAATAGCGCTGGCTCATTGGTATGGGGCCGGGGCGTGGTTGGAAATGATGGAAGTTGGAGGGTCAATGTTGACTTCACCAATACCTATAATACGGTCACCCTCTACTCCCGACACGTCGTTGGAAACCGAACTCAGTCTTCCCGCACTTATATTCTTCCGCCAGCCAAGCCTGTTACTCCTGTTATCACCGCCCCCGCCGCGAGTTCTCCACAGAACCCATCGTTTACGCTTTCGGGAACGGGTGGCAAGGCGGGTGCCACGATGCGGGTGTACCTTGATCTGACACAGACCATGGTAGGCCAAGCTCTGGTCAATGGTGACGCTTGGAGTGTTCAGGTCAATGTCCAACCCGGGTCGTGCTCGCTGGTTGTCGAGCAGACTTTGAATGGAGACACATCCACACGCAGTGAACATCGCTCGTTCAAAATCACGCCCCGGGCATTGAATGGCGTCGACGTCACGTCCCCGAGCGAAACCGTTTTGAAGTTTTCAGGCCCTGGCCACACTGGCGCAACGGTCGAGATCACTGTTGTCAGCGGGCCGGGTGGGACGGCACCTTCCGCTGTCACAGTGACAGGTGGCCGGTGGGAAACGACCGTGACCAACTGGCCGTTTGGCTCGTACTCTCTGAAGGCGATTCAGAAAGTCTCCGACAATGCCAATGGCTGGATTGAGTCACTGCCTTACTTATTTTCCGTCAACCGGGTACTGCCGGATCCGACCGACATAACGTTCACGGAGGAATACTGGCCGACCTTTTCCGGCAAAGGCTACAACCGCGCTACGGTGAAGATCGCTGATCCCGGTGGCAGCACCTTCCCCGCCCCCAATGCGCTCGTGTCCGCAGGCAAGTGGTCGAGCCGGGCATCCCAGGAGTGGGGCCCGACATTCAAGCGTGACGTTTATTTCAGGCAGTTTCTGGATGGTCAGCAATCGCCGACCTGGGTCCACCTCATCGTCACCATCCCACCGTTGGCGCCTGTCATTGGCCAAATGCAAGAGGACGGTTTGTCTCCAAAAATCTCCGGCACCTGCTCGTCGGGTGCTGTGGTGGAAGTCACGTTCAGCGACGCCCCCCTCACAAAGCACCCCGCCATCGTTACCGGCACAAACTGGACCTTTCAGCGAGAGACACCGTTTGCCCCGGATGTGCCTCACATCGTCACCGTCACCCAGTTCGTTGCCGGGCAAACGTCACCCTCTGCGTCCGTAACCTTCACGGTTTACACGCCGATGCTGAAACCGCTGATCTTTGAACCCGAACCTAGTTCGCAGGTCGGTCGCGATGTAACGGTAAAGGGGCGGAGCGGCATGGCCGGGGCCTCGATGCAACTGCGCGATGTTGTATCCGGTAGAGATCTGGGCGAACCAAAATTGCTGATCGCCGGCGGTGACTGGTCAATCGACCTCACCGTTCTTGAGTTTCGCGAGTACACCGCTGATGCGCAACAGACGCTCAATCAGCGCGAGTCTGAGCGAAGCGACATGCTCAAGTTCGAGGTGGTGCTGCTGCCTCCCGTCTTTACGCAGCCAACGGAAAGCGGCGATCAGCCACGAACCGCGACGCTTGAGGGGGAAGGCATGCCGCTCGGACGGGTCGAGGTCTGGCTGGCGGGCGATACCGGGCCTTTGCTGAGGAATATTCCCGTGGACAGCGATGGCCACTGGAAAGCCGAGGTGACCTTGCCGGTGGGGGCCAAAATCATCTGGGCCAGGCAAACTTTCGATGGACAGATCTCCAAAGACAGCCCGCCGTTGAACTACAACGTCGTGCCGGCGGCCCCGTATATCGAAACCCCGGCACTGGACGAGCACATTGGTCGGCGGGTGGTGATATCCGGTTTCGGCGTGCCGGGGGACCGCGTGACGGTGAAGCTGGGTGGCGCTGTTTCAAAGGTGCTGGGACGCAGTCCGGTGCTGGAGGATCGCACGTGGTCGGTGACGCTGATGCTGAATCTGCCTGGTGGCCGCTATGGCCTGGTGGCCGTGGCGTCGTGCGACGGCTTCGAATCGGCCGACTCCCCCGAACGGTCGGTCGTGCTGGGTGCTTTTCTGCCTTCCATCGATGTACCGGCGGCGGGACGCTGGGCCAGTGATCCGGTGCACTTTGAAGGTCAGGGCAAAGCGGGTATCGGGCAAGTCATGAGCTGGTACAACCCTGATCTGAAGTGGGTGTTGAACGTTGACGTCAGCCCCAGTGGCTGGCGGGGCAGTGCGGCGCAGCCGTTGCCCGACGGTGGCAATTGGTGTCGGTTCGAGCAAACCCTGACCGGCAGTAAAGTGGGTGAGACGGTTTCCGACTGTGCGGAAAGTAAACGCTTCGACGTCGACGTGCTCCATTCATGAAAGCCTGATAACGATCCTCCGATGAGCGGTCATTTATGCTGTCATTTATGACAGTAGACGGTGATCGCCTTCAAGCGCCAAATCTCTTCAATCAATCGCACGGCCTGACAAGCTTGTCAGGCTGTTCAGGGCCGTTATCGACCCCAGGAACCTGACCATGGCTGACTCCCGCCCCGCCTCGCAATTGCTGAACCAGGTCTTCAGTGAAGAACAACGCACACAGTACGCTGCTCTCAACACTTACATCGAAGACGGTGGTTCGATTTTTCCACTGGTGGAAAAAGGTGTGCTGGGGCTGGTGAGGGACTTCAACATGAGCCCCGATGACGCCCGCCGGTTTTTGCGGCGGGCCAACAGCATGGCCATTTATGTGCGCCGACAATTCATCGAACACAGCTTGCGCAGTCATGAAACAGATGAGGCCGGGGCGACCAGTGGTTTGTTGTCGATGGTTTCGGGACCCAGTTTCGAGGTCCTGTTCAGACCAGAATTCGACAGTTTTTGCCCACCGCAGGCGCTGGAATCTCTCGCTTCGCCAGTGGCGTATCTGATCGAGCTGTTGAGGTGGATCGAGCAGCGTATCGAGTCCGTTTCGAGCAGTAACGAAAAGCTGCCGCTGCATGATCGGCGCAAGGACCTGAAACCGCTGTCGGTCGATCAAAATGCGGTGTATCGATCGGTGTCTGCGGTCGACATCATCGTCCCGGTGCTGGAAACCTTCATCGCCGAGCACGATGCCGGACTGGATGTTGAAGACGCGATGATCGAGGCGCGATACCCCAATGGGCTGCCTTATTATCAGCACTGGGAGACCCTGGATGCGGTCGCCCATCACCAAGGGCTTTCGGTCGGCAATTTTGTGCACTTGGTGGACAACTCAGCCCCTTATTTTTTGCAACGCCAGGCGTGGGATGCCGACGCGGGGCGTGCCCTGGCCCACGCATCACGGCTGGGGCCCTATCAGCGGCGGTTGCTGACGGAGTCGCCCGTAGAGTCCGAGAGTCGCGAGGGTTTTTATTCGCAGAACTTCGGTGCATGGGGCGTGGTGTGGCAGAACCTTAATCAGGTGCCATTCTTCGGTGAGCGAACCAAACTCGACACCCCGGGGCTGGAGGCCTTGCTGTCGGTACGAGGTTTCGCACCGGTTCGTTCTGCCAATGTAAACTACTCGCAAGATGCGCCTGCCGAGCCGGAAAGCGGGCGTTCCGGTTCGGTTTATCTCAATGCCAATAGCCACCCAGCGGTCAGCATTACGGATAGCGGAGCCGGCCCTTCATTCCTGCATAAATTATCAGCGGATCCCATCAGCGACGTGGGTCTTGACCGATACGACCGAATGAACCGCAAGTTGCGTCTGGATCAGTGGCTGGAGCTGCCCAGCGATCATGTGGATGCGTTGTTGGTGGCGGCCATCAGGGCTGAATCGCGTACTAGCAAGTCGGTCAATTCCTGGTGGATCACGGAAAAAGTCGTGCACGCGCTGGGCCTGTTTCAGTCGTTACGCGAGCGCTACGGGTGTACGGCGCCAGAATTTGCCGCGTTTATCGACGAGTTGTCGATTTATGGTCGCGGTGAAGCGCTCTCTCAGTTTGATCAAGTCTTCAATGGCCAGGGCGACTACCGCCAACCCATGTTGCTCGATGACGGTGAGTTCTCGGTGTTGCCGGTCCAGGGCGATTCCGAATTGACGATCACCCAGTTGTGCAGTGCGTTGGGGATCGACCTGCAGACCTACCGATACCTGGCCATGGCGATTGCCGGTGCGCATGGCGTCACCGACAACAAACTCAAGCGCACTCCTGCGGTCATTTCCAGTTTTTACCGCTTGGTGAAGCTGCCCCGTCTGTTGGGCATGACGCCGGTCGAAGGCGTCCTGATGCTGACGTTATTGGGGGGGGAAGACTGGCTCTACGGTCTGGCGGGTACTCCCCTGATCCATTCGACCCGAGTTGACACGCCCGATGTGCTGAACCTCATTTATGCCCTGCATTCCTGTGTGGGGTGGTGCGCAGACCGCAAACTTGCGGTGCTCTGGATGTTGCAGCACATCTCGCAACCCCAGGCGTTGGCCACCGCTTCTGACGATGAGCGCCAGTTGTTTGAAAAAGTGCGCAGCCTGTTGTCAGGCGCTCAGTTCACCCACTCGGCGTTACTGATGGCAGGGGTGCCACCGCTGGCGAACGCAAGCTGGCTGGATTTGCTGACGATGCTGGTCGATGCTGACGGACTGGTCCTGGCGTATGCGGGTACGCAAGCCGAGTACCTGGCCTTTGCCCGGATGGCGCTCGACGGGGCGGTGAAGGATGGCCTCGGTGACAGCGATGAAGTCGTACGCGCTGCCATTGTCGAGAAAATGCTCGCCGTGCTTTTGCAGGCCCACGAGGCTCAAGCGTCGGTGGTCAAGGAGTCGCTGGCGGTTTATGCGGGCGTCAACGCCGAGCAAGCATTTCAAGTGCTGGCCTGGGCCAATGCAACGGTGCACCAATTGTTGCGTCAGGTATTGGAACGCACCCTTTCGGAACGGGAAGACTCCCTGCGGGGACGCAACGAGCAGCCTGACCCCCTGCTTGTACTCTTGGCCGATGTACGCCGTCGCAGTGCGGTGGTGGCGAAACTCGATCTCGGTGCCCAGCTGTTGCAGGACTACCTGGATTACGGCCACAAGGCCTGGCTGGATCAGGAGGACAAACATGCGTTCACGGTGAGGACGCTTTACTACCTGACGGTGCTCACCCGGGCGTTTGAGTTGAGTGAGAAGCCTGCGCAGAAACTGCTCGATTATCTGCGTGAGGTCAATGCCTTGCCTGACCACCTGAGCGTTGATGCTGAGCGTCTGGCCCAGCAAGCGGCTGCGATTCGCCTGGCCGAGTTTTTCGACTGGAGTGTTCAAGAGGTGCGCGAGTGTGTCAGTCGCATCGACCCTATGCTCAAGATCCTGAAAAACCTGACCCAACTGGATTTGTTGATGCGCATTCGGGTCATGGCGACGAAGACCGGCATGGATGCCTTGACGATTTTTTTGATCGGCACCCTGCCCGAGGCGGTGGACAAGTCGAAGTACAAGGATGCTGCCGAGCATGCGTTGCTGAGCCTGTCCGGATCCCCTGTGCCTCAGATGGCGTTCACCGAGGATTTGCAGCAGCTCGTTACCTTGACCTGTGATTGGGACAAGCTCGAGGTGGTGGCCAACAAACCCGGCGAGAAAATCACCTTCACCGTGACCCTCAAGGATATCGACGAACAGCCGTTGAGAGGTGTCAAGGTTTACTGGCTTGCCAGGCTGGGCAGTATTGCCACCAAGAAAACGGACGTCAATGGCATGGTCAAGGCAGAGTTTTTGCCCGGCAAGGTCATGGGCACGGACACCCCGCAGTTCTGGCTGGATCAGTTCAAGCCGCAGTACGCCCCCACCATCCATGTTGTCGCTGAAGCGAGTTCCCTGCAGTTTCCGCCTTCGCTCATGTCGCCGGTGCCGTTGGGCCCCGTGCACCGCGGTCAGGAGGTCGAACTCTACGCCACGCTGATGGACCGGTATCTCAACCTCGGGAAAAACAGCCTCGTGCGATGGAGCTACGAGGCTGTGGACGGCACCCGGCTGCCTGTGCTGCATATCCGGCCGGCGCAGTCCAGCACCAACCAGGAGGGCGTGACGCAAGTGTTTGTCTCCAGCCCTACCGGCGGCACGTTTACGGTCATTGTCATGTCCGAAGCAGGAGACACCATGGCTTATTTCGAACCCTTCACGCTCGCTGGCATGGAGGCTGGCCAATGATCGCTATCGCTGACTGGTCCTGCGTTCCCGGCTCTTACCCTCAGGAGAAAGGACTATGGCACTGAACAATATGGCTGGCCTGCTCGAAAAGCGCCGTGATGCGCTGGTCGAATTCTGCATCGGGAAGTTCGGGAGCGGAGAATCACCCAAGTACAGCTTCCTGAAAACCCCGGCAGACCTGTTCGAACTACTGCGCATGGATCCCCTGGACAACTACCCGGTTCAAAGTTCCCGGGTGGCCGAAGCGACGAGCTGCGCCCAGAAGTTTATCCATGCCGCGTACCGCAAGCTGGAGCCAGGCTATGCGACGATCGAGTTCGATAAAAGAGATCTGGCGACTTGGGAGCTTTACAGCAATTACCCGGATTGGGCCGCGCGGCAACTGATCGCGATCTACCCGGAAAATTTCATGACCCCCTTTGTGCGACAGCGCAAGACCAGTCTGTTCAAAACCCTGGAAAACAATCTCAATCAGACCCGCCTGAACAGCGATTCGGTACAGGCAGCCCTGCAGGACTACCTGAAAACGTTCGAGCAGACCTGCAACCTGGATGTGATCAGCAGCTACATGGACGGTGTCTCGCCGGCACGCGCCGATTATTACTTTGTCGGTCGCCAGCGGGTGCCGCCTTACCAGTATTTCTGGCGCAAGGCTGAGGTGGAACTCTCGCCTGCCGATGTCGCCCTCAATCCCGCGGTGTGGAATGAATGGCAGCCGGTGGATATTCCGGCAGGGGCCAAGGTGCTGGACATTCGCCCGGTGTTCTGGAGCGGGCGGCTGTGCCTGGTGTGGGCCGAGTGGCGGGACAAGGTTGAGGGATCGGATGGCCAGAGCGTACCTCACCGGTTGGACATCAATCTGGCATTCATGAACCAGAACGCCCAGTGGTCGGCACCGTTGATCATGCACAGTTCTTCGCAAACCACAGATTACTCCGAGGACAAAAACGTTCGACTGATTGCCACCGTATGGGCCGATCATCACAACCCCAAGGGCAAGTTGGGGGTGTTGTTGACGAACCGCAAAGGGGACGGGAGTGAGGCCGGTCTGAAAGTGACAGCGGTACGCGATGTGCTTTTCCGTCCCTTGCCCGAAGATGATGGCGGCTGGCTGGAGCACGCCGCGGACAAACGCTTTGTCACCGCCGAAACGGTGCAGCATCCATTGCTGAACCAGCCGACCATCGCCGCCACTGTGGCCACGCCGGGGACCCTGACGCCATACCTGGATGTGCAGGCCGTGGCGTTTCGCGACGGTATCTACGATGTGCTGATTGTCCAGAGACTTTTGAGGCCCACGGGTCATACCAGTACCAGTAACGTTGAATTGCAATTGACGTTGAAAAACCCAGCCGAAGGCGACCCGGCACCGATTAAAACCTCCAAGCCACTTGCCGGTGGCTGGGGCACCGAATGGCAAGTCTTCAAGCGGGGGAAAGGTGCATGGGGGGCGCCGACCTTTACTTTTGGCAATGCCCTGACTGGATATGGAGTTAAAGAATTTGCATTGACGATTGCCAACGTAACGGACTTCAACCCGGCGACACTGCTGAAAAACACTTCCGATGCCGCGCAGTTTATTGCTTTCAACCAGCCAGACTGGACGCTTGAATTCACCCGTCTGAATTCGCTGTTCGGCCCCGAGCTGGTGCAACGCTCCAGTATTTCCGTGGATGCCGTACTGGATTGGGACACCCAGTTTCTGTCGGAACCGCCCCCCGGTTCTGCAACGATCAGCGAGCCGAACGGCGCATTCAACGGTGCCAATGGTTTGTTTTTCTGGGAGCTGTTTTTTCATTTGCCTCATCTGGTCTCAACGCGCCTGCGCACTGAAGATCGTTTTCTGGAGGCGCAAAAATGGCTGCATTATCTGTTTGATCCGCAAGCGCCGGCGGACATTACAAAACCGGTAGATTCCAAACCGCTTTACTGGCGCTGCCGGCCATTGAACGTCGTCATAGGCAATGTGGGCTTCGAAACCCGCGCACCGACCGATCCGGACGCCATCGGCTATTCCGCGCCCTACCATTTCCAGATTCTGGTGTTTACTGAATACGTCAAGAACCTTGTGGCCTGGGGCGATTGGTATTACCGCCAGCTCACCCGTGACAGCCTGGTAGCCGCCAAGTTGTGTTACGTCCAGGCCGAATTCTTCATGGGTAAGGCCCCCACGGTGCGCACAGTGAACCGTTGGGAAACCGATACGGTGGAGGGCCTTTTGACCAAGAGCCGGTCGCGACCAGCGCTTGAGCAGTTTGAACAAACCCTCGGGTTCAGCCTGGCGGACTTTCCTGCCGGCGCCGACGAACCGCCCGAGCTCGGGTTACTGGCGAACAATCCTTTCAAATTCCCGATCAATGACCAGTTGCTTGCGATGTACGACTTGCCCGGCCAACGCCTGCATAACCTGCGCAATAATCTCACCCTCGACGGCAAGCCGAGGGAGATCCCGCTTTTCAGCTCTCCCACCGATCCCAATCAATTGTTGCAAGACCTGGCGGCCGGGGGCATTGGCGCACCGAGACCCATGGGCGGACGTCTGGTGGTCGGTGCTTTCCGTTGGCGCGTGATGTTCGAGGCGGCGTTGCGTGCCGTGCAAACCCTGCAGGAATACGGCAGCCAGGTGCTGCGCTTGCTTGAGCAGCGGGATCGGATCGAGCAGGAAGAAATGCAGCAAGACCATCTGGTGAAACTGGGCACCTATGCCCAGACCGTGCAGGAATATGCCATCGACCAGTTAAAGGCGAATGTGCTCGCGCTGGAGCAAAGCCGGGCCGTGGCGGCGGATCGGGCCGATGCCTATGCGGCACTCTATGACGAAAATGTGTCGGCGGTTGAATACGAGGTCATGGAAAGTCTGCAGGAGTCAAAAAAACTGTCACTGGTGTCCTCAAGCATCAAGCCCGCAGCCGGGGCGCTGGCTGCTCTGCCCAATGTGTTCGGATTGGCCAATGGTGGATTTCGCCCCGACGAAATCATCAATGCGGTGTGCTTCGGATTGGACATCGCTTCGGCGGTCAAGCAACTGGACGCGGACAAACAAGCCACCACCGAAGCTTACCGCCGTCGCCGTAACGAATGGGCGCTGCAGCGCAATCAAGCAGCCGCGGAGATCCGGGCGATCGATGAGCAGATCGGCGCTCAAAAGCATGCCGTCGAGGCGGCCAAAGCCAGCCTGCAGCAGACCCTCACGGCCAACAGCCAGGCGCTGACGGTTTACAACTTCCTCAAGAAGCGTGCGACCAATGCCGAACTGTTCGGCTGGTTGCTGGGCCAGTTCAAGGCCCTGCACTATCAGGCGTACGATGCGGTCGTCAGTTTGTGCCTCAACGCCCAGGCTTCGTTGAACGCGGAAACCGGCGATTACGACGCGAATCTCACCTTGCCCCAGGTCTGGCTGGATAACCGTCACGGCTTGACCGCAGGCGAACACCTGCGTGGGCATTTGTTGCGCATGGAGCGTGAATACCTGCAACGCCATGAGCGTCGGTTGGAGTTGGTCAAAACCGTATCCTTGCGGCAATTGTTCGACGACAAGGTCGAACCGCAAGTGGGGATCGACAATTGGACGTCTGCGCTGCAGCAGTTGCAGGACCGGGGGACACTGGAATTCAAGCTTACCCAGCTGCTGTTCGATCGCGATCATCCGGGGCATTACTGCCGAAAAATCAGCTCGATCGAGGTCGATCTGCCGGTGCTGACCGGCCCTTACAAAAATGTACAAGCAACCTTGCTGCAGATCAGCAGCATGATAGCGACCAAGGCATCGAGTCAGTCTGTGAGGTATTTGCACAACCCGGACGGTGCCACAGGCCCGGCCGATGTGCAGGTCAACCTGCGCAGCGGTCAACAAATCGTCTTGTCGATGGGGATTGCCGATAACGGCATGACGGCCATGAAACCTGATGAAGGGTTGCTCAACCCCTTCGAAAACACCGGGGCAGTGTCGCGCTGGACGATGAATTTTCCACGGCCGACGAAAGCGTCGCAGCACGCCATGCTGCTGACGTTGACGGACATCATTCTGCGGATCCGTTTTACGGCCAAAGCCGGCAAGCCAACCTTCGCGCGAACCGTCGAAGACCTGGTAACCCAAGCTGAAAACCCGGAGCAAAACCCAAGCGTCGAAGGAGCCGTCCGTCATGAATGAACCGATCATCCAGGCCAATGAAAGTCTGATCCGCAATGGCGATTTCGAGCAGGGGTTTTCCCATTGGAAGAAAGGTGAGGAAAATCAAAGCTGGTTGAGTAGAGCAAGTGAATTCCATGAACACGCATTTATTACTTTACTGAAGTCTGGAAACAAGTCTTCGGTCAGTCAGTCGTTGGAGGTCCCAAAGGATCCCATTGAGCAAGCGCGCTATGTCCTCAGTTTCTGGTGCGAGACACGGCACACCGAAGCGGGCAAGCTGAAAATCAGCATCGATGGGCAGCAAGAAACATTGGAAATCCTGTTGCCGCCGGGTGCATCACGGGATGTCGAGGAGGATCAGGCGCGGCTGAGGAACGGTCAGCCGCTGGAGTTCAATCCGATCAAGTACAGAGTTGAACTGGCGCTGCCATTCAGTGCCGGGGACACCCTCACTGTCGACGTGTCCAGCCCGGCCAATGCCCCCAATGACCCCATCTCGGGCATCTGCATCACCCGTATCAATCTCCAATTGCATCTGGAGCCAGCGGTGATGCAAGGCCTGATGCTGGATGAAGAACCGGTGTCACCTGATGCGACGCTGTACATGTGCCAGGGGGCCTCCGCGAGCCTGGCTCACCGGTTGAAATTCCTCCCTGCACCAGACAATGCCTGGCGGGACACCCAGGCAGCGTTAAGCAGTGACGACAATCCGTTTGGCGCGGTTGTCGCAGTGCCGGACTGGGGCGTGGATCATCCGCTGGAGGATCGTTGGCAGCTTGATTGCCCGTTGATCGGCGATGAAGAGCCCTACCTGTTCTCGATGAACCTGCTTAATCAGTACACGGCCGAGCCTTACCCGGTGAATGTGTCGCTGGGACATCATCGATTGGTGTTTCGTGAGGTGCTTGAGGCGGCGTATTACCCGGTGCTTGAATACGAACAGCGTGTGCGTCTGGGTGTGCAAGTGGCGTCGTACTACACCGGCCAGTCCCTCAGCGGGCGAACGGTGACCTGGACACTTGCCGGCCAAGGGGTGAAAGGCGTTGGCGTCACGAATGACCAAGGCTGGGCTTACTTCGATTTTGAACCGCAGGCACATGGCAACGTTGTTATTCAGGCCTCTGTCGATAGCCCCTATTACGCCGCTGGTGTGGTCACTCAGTCGTTAGACGTCCGGGTATTGGCGACGGATCCGTGGAAAGACGTATTGGCGGTCGTCGATGGCGATGAGAAGCGTTGGGAGGAAAAAACCGGCTATCCCAATCGGGGCTCGGATTATCCCGTGACGATAAAACTGGCCGCAGACAGCCCGTTGCTTGGCACGGAACTGTTGTTGCGCTGGAGCGGTGATTCCCATGAGCAACTGGGGGTTATTGTCAGCCCGGCGCTTGAGCATTCGGTGCCGGTCATCGGCCGCGAAATGGCCTGGAACCTGACGAGCGAGGATCGTCTTGACGGTTGGTTTTATCTGGCGCTGGTCTGCTCGAAGCTGCTGCTGCCTTCACCGAAAAAAACCATGTCACTGGCGCGCAATCTGGTCAAGGTCGGCGAGGTGCGCGAGGCCAACAAGTTTCCAGTGGTGGATGAAAACGAAAGCGTGCTGTTGCGGGTGCAGGTGCTGCATGAGGTGGGCAGAGGCGACGGTGAGCCGGTGATTAACGCGCTGGTGGACTGGCTAACCCCTGAGGGCACGATTTCGACCCGATCCGGTGCCGGTGGCTGGGCCAGTGTGCCGTATACGCCGAACGTCGCCGGGGATCAGGTTGTCACGGCCAGCATCAAGGCCCATGCCGAGGCCGTTGCGATTGAACAGCCTTTTAATGTGAAGGCAATTGCGACCAGCCCCTGGAAGAGTGAAGTCAAGTTCCTGCTGGATACGGTTGAAGTCGAGCGCAATACGCTCGGCGTGGTGTGTCGGCGTGGCCAGACACATACCTTGAAGGTTGTGCCGGTCGCTGGCAGTGCGTGGGTTGGCAAAAACATCAGTTTGCACTGGCGAGGTAGCAAACCGGAAATCGGGCTGGAGCTCGCCGAAGTTGGTGTGCTGAAGCCTCTCGCGGCAGCAGGTGTGGAATGGATACTGTTCTCTCAAGCGTATGACAGCCTCAGCAGTCTGTTTGAGCTGGAGCTACGCCTTGAAGGCGAATTAACCGTTCGAGAGCTGTCCGGGCGCTTGATGTCCGGGGATCTGACGGAAGAAGTGAGCCTGATGCTGGATCAGATTCCGGCAGCGCTGGACGGTCAGGCGTTCTATCCCTGCCTGGGTGCGATTCATCGTTTTAACGTGTTGCCCAATGCGCTGAGCCCGTTGGTGGGGCTGGAATCTTTGCTGACGTGGTTGGGGACGCCGGCCGATCAGCTGGGAGCAACCGTTCAACCTGCCCTGAACCTGCGGCAAAACCTGAGCGATGGGGGCGTGACCTGGACGCTGGACTTCACCGCCAGTCAGACACCAGGCGACTTTGCCCTGGCCCTGGCATTGCCTCTGTTGAACTTCGTTGCCAGCGCCAAGCCGATGCTGCTGGCGCACAACAAAATCAGGATCGAGGCGTGTCGCGAGTCGCCGGTGGATCCGGTGGTGGGTCAGGAATCTGCGTGGCAGTGGGTTCAGGTGTTCTCTCATTTCACCCGGCACGCTGTGAATCAGGTGCCCGTGACATGGACGACGCCGCAGGGGCCAAGGGTGGTGCATACCGATAACGAAGGTTGGTCCGGTATTGATTTTTCGCCGGTAATCGATGGGGCACATGAAATTCAGGCGTTGGTGATCAGTGCTTTCGACAGCTTTGAAGATAAACGCGCGATGGGGGTTACGGCACTGGCAAGCGATCCGTGGGAGGGGCTGTCGGTCAGGTTTGACGGCGGACCGGCTCACGCCTGGGGTGAAAAGACCTACTTCCCGCGTCGTAAGGGTGAGCACACCTTTAAGCTGTTCGCTCCTCAGAACAGCCCGTTGTTTGATCGTGTCTTGACGCTCGGTATGACGGGGACCGGGCCTGGCGAACTGGGTATCCAGTTTTTACCGGCAGCGTTGGGGGTGTCACGCATGTTTTACGACGTGGGCTTGCAGTACACGTTCAAGGTGGGCGATCAGAAGGACGCAAGTTTTGCGTTGCGATTGTCATCGCAGCGACTGGCGAGTCTTTCGCCAGCGAACGCGATGTCATTGGGGGAAGGTGCACAGGTGGTGAAAATCATCGGGCACAGCAGCGTTGATCAGACGCTGGATTGGGGGCAGGAATTTTTTGGGCAGGTCACCGTAGTGTCTGTCATCAGTGGCAAGGCGATGGTGGGGTGGACGGTGACGTGGCGTAGTCCTGATCTTGGGGTTGTGACTTCAGTGACCGACTTTTACGGTGTGGCAAAAGTACGCTTTGTTCCGACTACTTCAGGAATGGTTGAGCTGACGGCAATAGTGGGGGATGGAATCTACGCGCAGTTGGTTTCATTGCCATTCGAGGTGAATGATCCACGTAAAATCAGCGAATTTATCATCACCCGTCCAGGTACTTATCCGGGAGATGAGGTCGAGGCTCAGGTCACCATTGTGTCGAGCCTAAGTGGTCTGCCGCTCGATGATGTTGAGGTCATGTGGGAGATTGATGATGTTTGGCTTACGCCGACTTCGACTAATGCAGAGGGAAGGGCGACGGTAGCTTTCAGGGTTGAGACACCTGGTGAAAAGGTGTTAACGGCTTCGGTACGTGGCGGCGAGGGAGGCTGGGATACAGCGTTGGTGGTGTTTACGGTGGAAGGTGTTGTGCCGGTAATTGAAAAATTAGACGCAAATTATGTGGTTCATTTGGATCATTCTATTTACGCTGAGGTATTAGTGGTTGCATCGAATGATGGAAAAGGTTGGCCCGGAATCACGATTGATTGGACTTTCCAGGGGGCAACGGTGCCTTCTACTATCACTTACTTGACGGGGAAATCCCAAGCAACCATTAAATCGAGTGCAATTGGTGTCTTTCCTCTCACTGCTTCCCTGGCTGATTACCCACAGTCGAAATCTATTGAAGTTGAAGTGGTCGGCCTGGATGCGCCGCGAATCACGCGCGTTGGCAGGCTAGGGAATGGATATTTCGAGGCATTCATTACAGATGGTCACATGACACCGATTGCAGGGAAAACGGTCTTCTGGCGTGTTGATGACTTGGTACTTGAACCTACGATTACAGGGGCTGACGGCATTGCCAAAATTCATGTCTCGCAGACTTTTGGCACTCTTTTTCCTGGGATTTTGATAGGTGCGACTAACTACCTATATGAAGTAAGGTTTCGAATCTAAAAATGAATGATTCGACGGCCGACTGCGAAGAGAGAGATCGTTAAATTACGCCGGCCCTTTTCCAGCTTAGATACCGCGTCACCAACTCGGCCCCCAATTCTGAGGGCCGAGCATCCACCACTGGCACTCCATGAGCACTCAACCGCTCATGGAGCTCCGCCCGGGCATTCAAATAATCCACCGCCCCGCAATAGGCCAACGCCTCCGGCAAGGTTTGCACCGGCAAGTGCCGAAGGTTATCGAGCAAGTCTTCGCGCAGACTCGCCACCAACACCCGATGTTGCTTGCTCAGGCGTTTGATGGCAGTCAGCAGTTCTTCATCGTCTTCATCGCGCAGGTTGGTCACCAGCACCACCAGTGCCCGACGTTTTTGTCGGGCCAACAACTGAGTGGCCGCGGCCTGGTAATCGGCGGGGCGTTGGGTACTGTCGAGGTCGTACACGCTGTTGAGCAAAACGTTCAATTGGCCAGTGCCTTTGACCGGGGCCAGGTAATGCGCGCGGTCACTGGCGAACGTACTCAAGCCCACCGCATCACCCTGGCGCAGGGCGACATAGCTGAGCAACAGGCACGCGTTGAGGGCGTGATCGAAATGCGCGAGTTCGCCGTCCTGACTGCGCATGCGCCGACCGCAGTCGAGCATGAAGATGATTTGCTGGTCACGCTCGTCTTGATACTCACGGGCAATCGGCGTGCGCTGGCGTGCCGTGGCTTTCCAGTCGATCTGGCGCAGGCTGTCGCCTTCACGAAACTCGCGCAGTTGATGAAACTCCAGACCCAACCCGCGACGTTGCTGCTGGCGCACGCCCAATTGGCTGAGCCAGTTATCCACCGCCAGCAGTTCGCCGCCGTAGAGGCGAGCGAAATCAGGGTAGACACGGGTGCTGTCGACCACGTTCAGCAGGCGTTTGTCGGACCATAAACCCAAGGGGCTCGGCAGGCTGATTTCGCAGTGATCGAAGCTGAAGTGACCGCGCTTGAGTGGACGCAGCCGATAGCCAATTTCACTCTGTTGGCCGGGTTGCAGTTCTACCCGGATCGGCAGGTTTTCGAAGCTCAGGCCATCCGGTACATGATCGAAAATGTCGGCGTTGAGTGGTTGCGTAAAGTCATGCTCGACCTCCAGCCGCACGTCGCTCCAACGGCCGAGCGCCAGACTGCCGGGCATCTGCCGTCGCACACGAGGCGAGGGCAGGCGCTTGAGGCGGATGGCGTCGAGAATCGCCAATGCCACCAACGCCAGCAGCAATCCCCAGTTGATCGACAACAGGGTCGATGAAACGTCGATATCCAATGCACGCAAGGTGCCCAGCACGATGCCGATGGCCAGCAGGATCGCGAGCCAGATCAGCAACAGGCGCGAGGGTTTCACAGGCGCGGTGCCGGCACTTGATCGAGCAGTTGCTTGAGCACCTGATCGACGTCCAGCCCTTCGATATCCAGCTCCGGTGCAATGCGTACACGATGGCGCAGCACCGCCAAAGCGCAGCCTTTGATGTCATCCGGAATGACGAATTCGCCACCGCGCAACAACGCCCGTGCTCGAGCGCAGCGTACCAACGCAATGGATGCCCGAGGCCCGGCGCCGAGGGTCAACCCCGGCCAGGTGCGGGTGCTGCGGGCCAGGCGCACGGCGTAATCGAGCACCTGATCGTCCATCGGCAAATCACTGGCAATACGCTGCAGAGCCAGCACGTCCTTGGCCTGCAACACCGTGCGCATCGGTTGCACATCGAGCATGTCGGCGCGGGTCGAACGGCTGACCTGGCGGACCATGTTCAGCTCCTGCTCGGCATCGGGGTAATCCATGCGCACCTTGAGCATGAACCGGTCGAGCTCGGCTTCGGGCAGGGGGTAGGTACCTTCCTGTTCGATCGGGTTTTGCGTGGCGAGCACCATGAAGGGTTGCACGATGGGCAAGGCACGGCCTTCGAGGGTGACCTGGCGTTCCTGCATGGCTTCGAGCAGCGCGGCCTGGGTTTTCGCCGGGGCGCGGTTGATCTCGTCGGCCAGTAGCAGGTTGGTGAATAGAGGACCTTTGCGCAGCTTGAACTGCTCGGTGTTCAGGTCGTAGACCGCGTGCCCGGTCACATCGCTGGGCATCAGGTCTGGCGTGAACTGGATGCGCGCGAATTCGCCGCCGAAGCAGCGGGCGAGGGCGCGCACCAGCAATGTCTTGCCCAACCCCGGTACGCCTTCGAGCAGCACATGACCGCCTGCGATCAGCGCGGTGAGGACGTCGTCGATCACCGTGTTCTGGCCGATCACCGCTTTCTGCAATTCCCCGCGCACGGCCTGGGCCAATTGGCTGGCGCGCTGGCGTTGCTGGGCGGCGTGAGTCGGCGAGCCTGGCTCGATCTGTTCACTCATAGCGTGTTCCTCAAGGTTTGCAGGTGGGCGACCTGACGGCTGAAGTGAGCGCTGGACAGCCGCTGCTTCGGTCGCGGGCTCATGGCCTGGCTGATAGCATGTGTGGATTGGCCGGTCAGGCGTGCGAGCACCAGCCATTGCTCGGCAACGCCGAGTTGCTCAAAACCGGGATGACGACGCCGCACGCGGCGCAGGATGTCTTGTTGCAAGGCTTGCAACAGGTGTTGCTGGCCGTTGCGGCGCAACATGAAATCAGCGCTGGCGCGCAGGTGTTCCTGTAACTGACGGCGGCCTTTCGCAGCGGGCTCCTGCAATGGACCCTGGCGCACCCCCGCATGCCAGAAGCCAAGTCCGATCAGCGCTATCAGGGCCACCAGCGCCTGCGGGAAATATCGCCACAGCAAGGTCAGCAGGCTGTCGTGTTCGATGTTGAACAGCAACGTCACGCTTGTGTCCGCCGTCAGATACCAGAGCAGCCAGGCATTGTCGTACTGGTCGATGGCCGGGGTTTTCCACAGGTCGGCGTCGGTGACCACAATGATCGAACCAAGCCCGTGGTTGAGCTGCATCATGTGTGTGGCCTTGCCGCTGTTAGCCCAGGCTTGGGCGAGGTTTTTCGGGTCATCGAGATGGAACGTCGTGTCGAAATTCGCGTAGGCCGGAGCTTCTTCATCTTCCAGATACAGCTTGGTCAGTTTGGGATAGCGGTCGTCGAGGATGTCCGGTGGCGGCTCCTTGAGGTCTTTGCTCAGCGACTGGTGCAACTGCACCCGGTCGAGCAGCAGGTCGTTGCTCTGCCCGGTCTTTTCATCCCAAAGGGATTGGGCCACAAATAAAATACGCCCGCCGGCCCGGGTCCAGTTCAAGACCTGATCAATCTGACGCGGGGTCATGTTGTAGCGATTTCCGAGCAACAACAGGCTGTGCTGATGGGGATCAAGGGTGGGCAGCACGTCAAGACCATTGGCGTGGCTGACGGTCAGGCCCTGCTTGCGCAAAAAATGTTCAGCGGCGAGGTAGGGGTTGGCCTGCGCTTCAGGCGATGGGCCGTGATCGATTTCTGCCGGATAGGGCGTGGCTTTCAGGTATAGATAAATACTCAGCGCACCCACCAGCAGGGCGATGAATACACCAATCACCTGCCACAATCGCCGGCTCAATGGGCCGCTCCCGGGCCGAACAAAGCTCGCCAGCCCTCACACAGTTCCTGTTGCAGATGCGCGGGTGGCAGGCGATGACCGTAGGCCATGTTCTGCCAGTGAGCGGTCAGCGTCTTGCTAAACGCCAGCAAGGCCGGTTGCTGCAGTTGTTCGACGCGCCGCAGTACTTCGCCTTCGGTGTCGGCGGGTTTCAACGCCATGTGGTGATCGTGCAGCAAGTGGCTGAGCAGGGCGCGATAGAGCAAACCGAGGGCCGCTCGCGGGTTGGTTTGCCAGAGACTTTCCGCACTGGCGGCAATGTCGGCGGGCAGGGTTTCACGGTCGAGGTCCAGGCCAAAAGCCTGTTGCGGTAATGGTCGGGCGACTTTTTTTTGCAACGCGGGTCGATAACTGACAAACGCCTGCAACCAGTCACGGTAATGCCAGATCAATAAGCCGATACCGCCGATAATCGCGCCCCACAGCAATACTTCGATCAGGGTGGCGAGGAAGCTGAAACGCTGGCTGTCGAGCAGCGCTAAAAACGCCTTCAGCCATTGCGGTGTTTTGCCGTCATCCGGGGTTTGGCCCTCGGGTTTGTCTTCGCCAAACTGATAGCGGGTGACCGTTTCCTTGTTCTTGAACGGTGGATGGTCGAGGAGGGCTTTGATGCTGTCTTTTGAAGCCTGGCTGGTCAGCGGTTGATGGAGCAGTCGAGGACTGTTCGGAGTGATGGCCGTTTCGGCGGCCCAGACGTGTTGCGCACCAGGCACCCACAGGATTGCCGCGAGCAACAAGCTGAGGGCGGTTGTAGTGAGACGTTGGCGTAATCGGCGAAACACCAGTTCAATATCCCAGGCCTCCAGCACCGTGCGCCGGTTCAGGTAAAGGCTGAAGCCACAGGCGACATAGACCGGCTCCCAGACAATCAGCACCAGCACGTAAAAAGCATTGGTCAGGTGTTCCAGCCAGCGCCAGTCCTGCACGGCGGCGGTAATCAAGGTCTGCCAGCTCCAGTCGAGTTCAACCTGCTGTGGCAGGAACAGGTAGAACAACACCATCAAACCAATCCACAGTGCGCTTTCCAGATGCACGCCGATAACGGTCAGCCATTTCGCCGCGCTGGCATTGCGCTGCTGCAAGACCTGCAACCGCTGTTGTCGCGCCTCGCCACTCAGACCTTCAAGTTGCACCACCGGCATTACAAAGCTGCGGCTCAGGCTCAGGCGACGCCAGGTCAGGCTGGCCAGCAGTTGCGGCTTGAGCAGACGTGGCCATTCGCGCAGCGCCTGTTTCAACGTCGGTGTTTCGCCGAACAGGCTTTTGGACAGGATGAACAACGGCAGGCGCTCGAACGCCGGTTTGAGCCACCAGAAGATGAATACGGCGAGGGACGGCGAATCCCAGAACATCGCACTGAGCAAGGCGAAGACCGGCAAGGTCACGATGGCCCAACTGGTCATCAACAGGCGTCGATGGCGCTGGCTCAGCAGCACGCCCAGGTCCATGGCTTCCCAGGTGGTGCGCGGGCGGATCACGACCGTGGCATCACTCAGGCGCATGGCGAGCCCGTCCGGCAAACAGCAGATACGTCGCGACCAACGCCCACAGCGCGGCGCCGACCAGGTATTTGGTCATCGGCTTTGGGGCGGTCATCGAGGACCAGTAAGCTTCGATAAACGCCGCAATCAACAGGAGCAACATGACGCCGCAGATCAGCAGCACACTCTTGCCCGCCGCCAGTCGCAATGCTTCGGTGCGCGTCAGGCGTCCCGGTGCAATCAGCGCCCAACCCAGCTGCAGGCCGGCGGCTCCGGCCAGGGCGATGGCCGTCAGTTCAAAAGCGCCGTGCCCGATCACGAACGACCAGAACGATTGCCCAAAGCCGACATGCGTCAAGTGCCCGGCCACTGCACCGATCATCAAGCCGTTGAACAGCAGGAAAAACGCGCTGCCCAGACCCAGCATCAACCCGCTGGCAAAGGTCTGAAAGGCGATGCCGATGTTGTGCATGATGTAGTAACCGAACATCACCCAGTCTTCACTGGCGGCGCGTTCCGTTGTGCGTCCCAAATGGCCGGCGACCGGGTCGTACATACTCTGCAATTCGCTGACCTGTTCGGCCGGAATCAGGTTGTAGACCAGGTCCGGGAACAGGTACACCAGCAGCGCGAAACCGCTCAGGCTGCCAAAAAACATCAGGCTGGCGGCGAGCACAAAGCGCCATTGTTCGCGCACCAGTCGCGGAAATCCGGCCAGGATGAAACCCGCCACGTTGGCGCCCAGTCGACTGCGATGCCGATACAGCTGTTGATGCCCGCGCAGCACAAGCTGCTGCAAGGAGTCGATCAGAAAACTGCTGTAACCCCGTTCCTGCGCCAATGCCAAATGTTGGCAAAGGCGACGATAGTCCTTGGGGAAACCGCCGATCCGGGACGCGCCCTTGCCGTGCTCCAGCTGACCCAGCATCAGGGAAAACTGTTCCCACTCGGCCTTGTGGCGCTGTTCGAACAGACTCTGCTTCATGCCGGCCCCAACAAGCCACGGGCGATGCCGTTGAGTTCTGCCACGGCGCGCGGCGGGTCGACCTGCAACGGTTGCGCGAGAATCGAGGCGAGCTCAAGGGTGCGAGCCTCCGAGAGTTCACCCTGGCGTTCGGCAAAACCGAGGATGGCGCGCTGTTCGGACAGCGTCAGGGCAAAAACCGGGCGCACAGGCGTGGCTTCGGGCAGTTGCGGTCGGGTGCGCGGTTGTTCGCGGTAGATCACCAGCGTGCCGGCAGCGAGGTCGCCGAGACGCTTGAAGGTGGGATCTTGCAGGCAGCTGATGGCACCGAGGAAGTAACCGAAGGGCAGCATGTCGACAAATCTGAGCAGGTTGCGCAGCAGCGAAGCGGACCAGCCGACCGGTGTGCCGTCGTCCTGTACCACGCGCAAACCCATCCACTGTTTGCCCGGTGAGCGGCCCTGATTGAGCACTTCGAACAGCACCATGTACCACCAACTCACTGCGAACAGCAGGAGCGAGCCCAGCCCCGCGCCAACCTTCCCGAGCAGCGACAGCACGATAAACAGCAAACCGAGGATCAGCCCGCGCAACCCGAGGTCGATGGCAAAGGCCAGCGCACGCACCATCAACCCGGCGGGACGCAGTGGCAAGTCGATGCCTTCGGGCGTTTCGACTTGATACCGCGTGTCCAGTGGCGGGTACAGCGTTGCTTTCCCTGGCAGTGCTGTGGTCTCGAGCATGGGCAACCTGTGTGGCCTGTTCGGGATTGGAAGTCTGTTCGATGCTAGCAGCCTCTCGGGGGAAAACGACATAACTATGTATTGCACGGTGAGTGGCCACAGGTGATTGAATGACAAGTTACTGGCCGGGGCGGGATATGAACGCCTAGACTTCGTCGATCTTCAGTTCAGGAACAGCCCGTGACCTCGATCTTCTGGTACGACTATGAAACCACTGGCATCAACCCCCGTTGCGACCGACCGCTGCAAGTCGCGGGGATTCGCACCGACTTCGATCTCAATGAAATAGACGAACCGGTCAATCTTTACTGCCAGCCCAGTGATGACATCCTGCCGCATCCAGCGGCCTGCGCCATCACTGGAATAACGCCAGGTCAACTGGCCGGGCAGGGCTTGAGCGAAGCCGATTTCATGACCCGGGTGCATGCCCAGTTGGCGGCGCCTGGCACGTGCGGTGCGGGTTACAACACGCTACGTTTCGACGACGAGATGACCCGTTACAGCCTGTATCGAAACTTTTTCGATCCGTATGCTCGCGAGTGGCAGGGCGGCAACAGTCGCTGGGACCTGATTGATGTGGTGCGTGCGGCATATGCCTTGCGTCCGGATGGGCTCGTCTGGCCCACGGACGACGAGGGCCGGGTGACGCTCAAACTCGAACGCCTGACCGCCGCCAACGGCATTGATCATGGAAATGCCCACGAAGCGTTGTCGGACGTGCGCGCCACCATCGCGCTGGCGCGTCTGATTCGTGAAAAACAGCCGAAGTTGTATGACTGGCTATTCAAGTTGCGCAGCAAGCAAAAGGTGATGGACCAGATTCGCCTGTTGCAACCGATGGTGCATATCTCCGGGCGCTTTTCGGCTGCCCGCAGTTATGTCGGTGTGGTGCTGCCACTGGCCTGGCACCCGCGTAACAAGAACGCATTGATTGTCTGTGACCTGCACCTGGATCCCCAGGGTTTGCTGGATCTGGATGCCGAGACCTTGCGACAGCGGCTGTACATCCGTCGTGATGACCTGGCCGAAGGCGAATTGCCCGTGCCGCTTAAACTCATCCACATCAACAAGTGCCCGGTGGTCGCACCGTTGTCTGTTCTTCGCCCCGACGATCAGCAACGCCTGGGGCTGGACATGGCGCTTTATCAGGAACGAGCGCTGCGGCTAATCGACGCACAACAAGTTTGGCGAGATAAAGTGCAGGCGATTTATACCAGCGAAGATTTCACGCCAAGCCAGGATCCCGAACAACAGTTATACGATGGTTTTATCGGTGACCGGGATCGGCGTCTTTGCGAGCAAGTCAGAGCCGCGGACCCTGCGCAGTTAGCACAAGAGCAATGGCCTTTCGATGACGAACGTTTACCTGAATTATTGTTTCGATATCGCGCACGCAACTTCCCCGATACGTTGAATTCCGAGGAGCAAGAGCGCTGGCGATTATTCTGTCAGAAACGTTTGTCAGCACCCGAGTGGGGGGCGCCTCATACCCTGAAAAGTTTTACAGAGGCCGCGGCCCAATTGAACGAAACTGCTACACCGTTGCAGCGCGCAGTGCTGAGTGATTGGCAATGTTATGTCGAGGTATTACGAAAACGTATGAATCTTTGAAAACGAAAACAGACATGTCCGAATCACGGGCATAAAAAAACGCCAGCATTCGCTGGCGTTCTTTTTTGTCACGGATTCATCTGCGACAAGCTCTACGGCTTAGCCCAGCAGAGTAGCCCAGCCTTCAACCACGTCGCCGCCCCACTTGGCTTTCCACTCTTTCAGAGTTTTGTGGTTGCCACCTTTGGTTTCGATGACTTCGCCGTTGTGCGGGTTTTTGTATTGTTTAACTTTGCGAGCACGCTTGGTGCCAGTAGTTTTTACTGCGCCGCCGCGTGGAGCCTTGGATTTGGACTCTGGATCCAGCAGCGCGATGATGTCACGCAGGGACTTGGAGTATTCGCCCATCAGGGTGCGCAGTTTGCCTTCGAATTCCAGCTCGGTTTGCAGTTTGTCGTCTTGGGACAGGTTCTTCAAACGGGCTTGCAGCTCTTTGATAGCTTCTTCGGTGGCACGGTATTCGTTGATCAAGGACATGAGGACTACCTTATGTTGGAGGCTGGATGGCAGGGAACAGTGTGGCAATAATAGTCAGGGTGTTTCATCAAGTAAACATTTAACCGGCGTTTTAATTAAATTACTTATGATGAACAGGGCGAAAATTGAAGAGATCATTAAATAGTGTGGGCAGATAACACAGATATTCACAAATGGACTCTTGATATTGACTAAAAGATCACCAACGCGCAGGGCATGGGTGCTTCAGAATGGGATCCTCAGCCCGGAGTGCCGGACAAGGCGTCATCAATACTGCAGTTTTGCTGCGCAATCGCTAGAATGGCGGCCTTTGCGAAGTTCTGGAGTTTCCCCCTCATGCGCACTTTTCGGCTGGTGATTGCTTGCCCGGACCGCGTCGGCATCGTTGCTAAAGTCAGTAACTTTCTGGCGTCACATAACGGCTGGATCACCGAAGCGAGCCATCACTCGGATAATCTCAGTGGCTGGTTCTTCATGCGTCACGAAATTCGTGCCGACTCGCTGCCTTTCGGTATCGAGGCTTTTCGCGAAGCCTTCGCGCCGATTGCCAAAGAGTTCTCGATGGACTGGCGCATCACCGATACCGCGCAGAAGAAACGTGTGGTGTTAATGGCCAGCCGTGAATCTCACTGCCTGGCCGATTTGCTGCACCGCTGGCACAGCGATGAACTGGATTGCGAAATTTCCTGCGTGATTTCCAACCATGACGACTTGCGCAGCATGGTCGAGTGGCACGGCATTCCTTATTACCATGTGCCGGTCAATCCGCAGGACAAAGAGCCGGCGTTTGCCGAAGTCTCGCGTCTGGTCAAGCAGCACGATGCCGAAGTGGTCGTACTTGCCCGCTACATGCAAATCCTGCCGCCGGCGTTGTGCAGCGAATATGCCCACAAGGTCATCAACATTCACCACAGCTTCCTGCCGTCGTTCGTCGGTGCCAAGCCCTATCACCAGGCCTCCATGCGCGGTGTGAAGCTGATCGGTGCAACGTGTCACTACGTGACCGAAGAACTGGACGCCGGCCCGATCATCGAGCAGGACGTGGTGCGTGTCAGCCACAGTGACAGCATCGAAGACATGGTGCGTTTCGGCCGTGATGTCGAGAAGATGGTGTTGGCGCGCGGTCTGCGTTATCACCTGGAAGACCGGGTGTTGGTTCACGGCAACAAGACGGTCGTGTTCTAAACTGCGCAAATGATCGTTCCCACGCGTGGGAACGATCAGGTCACTCAAGCCCTTCGCCGTTTCTGCATTGAGGATATGACCATGGCCGATCCACTCGATAAAGCCACGTCCAATGCCCCCGCCACATTGGGCGAGGGTTGTTTGAGTCGCTATGACCCGGATGACATGAGTCCCGAAGACGGCACGGAGTTTCCCGGTGCTGCCGAGTTATGGGAGCAGTTACAGCAAGAATCCGAAGACACGATCAAGCCTGCTTGAGCTTCATCAACTTCCTCAGCAGCGGCCGCCCCAGCATCAGCAGAAACACCGGGCCACCCGCTATCAGGTAGAAGTAATAAGTCACTGCCCGCCAGATCAGAATGGCCGCCGCCGCAGTCGACTTCCCCACCATGGGCGCCAGCAAGGCCGCCGACGTCAATTCCGCCGCCCCGGCACCGCCCGGTAACAGGCTGAATTGCCCTGCGCTGAGCGAAAGCATCTGGATCAAAAAGCACCAGGCCCATTGCAGATCCGACCCAAGCCCGCGTAATGCCAGATACAACACACTGTAGCGCAGGAACCAATGCAGGCAGGTCAATGCAAACACTGTGGTTAATGTCTGAAAAGGCAACTTCAATGTGTCAGTGAACGCGGCGAGGAAGTGCAGAAGTTTGCGTGCCCAACGCAGGCGCGTCGTGCTTTTTACATCCAAGCGAACCAGTAATCGGCCGCTCAGGCGAATCAGCTGCCGATGATAGCGGGCGACCATCACGCAGCAGATCAACCCGCCGAACAGCGAAATGACGCTGACCGTCAGCAGCCACTCCATACGTTCGCTGAGGTGCTGAAACAAGGCATAAATCAAAATACCGCTCAGTGCACAAAGAAAAAACAGCAGGTCACTCAGTTGATCCATGGCGAATACTGCGCTGCTCCTGGCCGGTTGCACGCCATTGCGCGCCAGCAACGCCATGAGTGCCAGCGGTCCGCCACTGCCGCCGGGGGTGGCGCAATAGGCGAACTCGGTGGCCATCACCACGCCGAGGCTTTTGACCGGGCTGACCTTGTCACGCTGATCGCCCAGCAACAGGTGCAAGCGCAGGCTGTTCACCAGCCAGCACAACACAATCATGCCGAACATGATCAGCAGCCAGCTCAATGGAAAGCTTTGCAGTCGCGACCACGTCTGGTTACCTCCGAGCAACAGCGGGATCAGCACCGCAGCCAACAGGGCGACGAACAGCACAATCCCCCGGCTCATGCTGCGCGGCCGACTGGGGCGCGTTGCAAAGCCAGCCATTGGGACTTGGTCATCGGCACGCGCCCTTCATCGAGCAAGCGCTTGAGGGTTTGCAGCCAGTAGTTGCGCGAAAACGCATGGCGCATGTCCACCGGGTGCAGACCCAGGCGAATGACCGGCGCCTGGTGCCAATGCTGTTCGCGTCGATCGCTGAGCAGTTTCGACACGCCCCGGCGCCAGGCACTGTGGGCGCTCCAGACCAGCCCGGGTGCATCAATCGGAGTGAAACCCGGCAGTCGATATAAATGCTGCGAGTCGCTGGTGTAGCGCAGTGGCAATTGGCGCAACGCCTGGCGCGTGCCTTCGCTCATCAACCAGGCCGGGGCGACGAAACCTTGCAGGGGCCAGTGGTAACGCTCAAAGACCTCGATTCCGGCGTGCAGCCGGGCGAGCGCAGCGTGTTGCGGCAGACTATAAAACTCCCCTTCGTGGGTGTAGATACGACGCATGAACCAGTCTCGCGGGTTGCCGGGCGGCGGTTCCTCATCGCAATGAAAGTAGCCGTGCAATGCCAGTTCGTCCCCTTTGGCGATGCGCTGGTTGAGCACCCGTCGAAACTCCGGGTGAGCGTCAAGGCTGTTGTGTTTGTGAAAATCCGGGACGACCAGCCAGGTCATCGGTACGTCACCCAAGGCGTCGACCGCTTCAACGAAGGGTTGATAGTCGGCCCAGGTTGGCGGCGCAACGTCGTGTAATACCAGTAGCACGCAGGGCGGGTTCATCAGATTAACCATTGGCGCTCAGCGGCCATTGGCTGCCGAGTACGGCGTGATAGTGCCCCAGCAGACTGTTGACCACCGTGTCCCAGTTATATCGCCGCTCGACATGACTGCGCGCCGTTTTGCCCAGCGCCACGCTGTCCTGGCTGAATAATTCACGAACAGCATTGGCCATCGCCACCGGATTGTTCGGCGCGCACAACAAGCCGCAGGGTGCGGTAACAATTTCCGGAAAGGCGCCGGCCGCCACCGCCACCACTGGGATGCCGCTGGCCATGGCTTCGAGTATCACCAGCCCGAACGTTTCCTGGTCGCCGGCGTGCAGCAACGCATCGGCACTGGCCATCAATCGCGCCACTTGCAGGGGCGGGCAGAACCCATCGACCACCGTGACGTTGTCCGGCACGGCGGCCGGCATCGACGAGCCCACCAACAGCAGATGATAGCGCCGCCCCAGACGCACCATGCAATCGAGCAGCACCGGCAGGTTTTTTTCTTTGGAACCGCGGCCGGCGAAAATCAACAGATGAGTATTTTCATCAATGCCCAATTCGGCTCGCAGGCCAGGGTCCCGAGCATCGGGATGGAAGGTTTGCAAGTCGACGCCCAAGGGTTGGACAAACACGTTCTTCACCCCCAGCCCGCTTAATTTGTCGGCCATGACCCGGCTCGGCGCCAGCACCCGGTCGAAGTTGCCATAGAGCTTGCGGACGTAGGCTTCGACGTTCGGTGTGACCCAATTGCCCATCCGATTGCTGGCCAGCAGCGGCAAGTCCGAGTGATAAAAGCCGATGACCGGAACGTCCAGTTGGCGTCGCGCATCCAGTGCTGCCCACGCGGTGAGATATGGGTCGCCCACTTCGATCAGATCGGGCTGTAAATCCTGCAGGACGTTTCGCCAGGGGGCGAGACGGAGGGGGAAGCGATAACCCTTGCCAAAGGGCAGGGCAGGGGCTGGAACCGTGTAGACGCCATCCGTTTCACTCAGGTGAGCGCCCGGAATCAACAGGCTATGGCGGATGCCTGGCTTGGTGCCAAGGCGGCGGTGCTTGGCATCCAGGTACGTGCGCACGCCACCGCTGGCAGGGGCGTAGAACATGGTGATGTCCGCGATATGCACGATGAACAGTCCTCCGGGTCTGTGTTCTCCCTCGGTTGACCTTTATGAAGAATAGTTGTTCGGTTGGGGTTTTGCGGCGGGGTGTCAGCGGGGTTTTGTGGTGTTTGATAGACCGCTATCGCGGGCAAGCCAGCTCCCACAGTGGGTAGTGATTACCTTGTGGGAGCTGGCTTGCCCGCGATGAGGCCTTATCAGACGTTAGATTCGGAAACTGCCTACCAATTGCTTCAGACGCGAAGCCTGCTGCTCAAGATCAGAGCATGCGCGCAAGGTCGAATGAAGGTTTTCAACGCCTTCCTGGTTCAGCGTGTTGATTTCGGTAATGTCGACGTTGATCGACTCCACCACCGCGGTCTGCTCTTCAGTTGCCGTGGCCACCGACTGGTTCATCCCGTCGATTTCACCGATGCGCAACGTCACGCTGTTCAACCGCTCACCCGCCAGGTTGGCGATTTCCACGCTGTCCTGACTGTGGCGCTGGCTATCGCTCATGGTGCTGACGGATTCACGGGCGCCGACTTGCAGCTCCTCGATCATGGTCTGCACTTGTTGTGCCGATTCCTGAGTGCGGTGCGCCAGGTTGCGCACTTCATCGGCCACCACGGCGAAACCACGACCGGCTTCACCGGCGCGGGCTGCTTCGATGGCCGCGTTGAGTGCCAGCAGGTTGGTTTGTTGGGAAATGCTGGTGATCACTTCGAGAATCTGGCCGATGTTCACGGTTTTGCTGTTCAGCGATTCGATGTTGGTGCTCGATGCGCTGAGCATGCTCGACAGCTGATTCATGGCGGCAATGCTGCGATCCACCACCTGCTGGCCGTCTTCGGCCAGGCTGCGGGCATCGCTGGCCTGGCTCGACGCTTGCGCGGCGTTACGGGCGATTTCCTGGGCGGCGGCCCCCAGTTGATTGATCGCTGCGGCAACGCTGCTGGTGCGTGTAGCCTGCTGGTCGGAATTGAACATCGAGGAGTTCGAGGCGGCCACGACACGCAACGCCACTTCGTTGACTTGCCCGGTGGCCGAGGAGACTTCGCGAATCGAGGTGTGAATACGTTCCACAAAACGGTTGAACGCGGTACCGAGGATACCGAACTCATCGTTACTCAGGATGGTCAGTCGCTTGGTCAGATCGCCTTCACCGTCGGCGATGTCGGCCATGGCGCGGGTCATCACGTGCAGCGGCTGGATCAGGATGCGGATCAACATGCTCAACAGCGCGATGATGATCGCCACGGCAGTAATCGTCGCGACCACCGCCGAAGCGCGGAAATCGCTGAGCATCGAAAAGGCTTTGTCCTTGTCCACCGACAAACCGATGTACCAGTTGACCGACGGCAGGCCTTTGATCGCGGTGAAGGTGACGATGCGGGTTTTTCCGTCGATCTCCACTTCACTGTAGGCGCTGCCGATGCGCGGGGTGTTTTTCGGGAACGCCTCGCTCAGGGATTTCATCACCAGGGTTTTGTCCGGGTGGACCAGGATCTTGCCGTCGGCGCTGACCAGGAAAGCATACCCCATGCCGTCGAAATCCCGGGCGCTGAGGGTGTCGATCAGGGTTTGCAGGCTCAAGTCGCCGCCCACAACTCCGACGCTTTCTCCGGCTTTGCGCGAGGCGGTGGCGATGGAAATGATGGTCTGGCCGGTGGCCGCGTCGATGTACGGTTCGGTCAGGGTCGCGGTGTTGCTGCTTTGCGCGCCTTTGTACCAAGGGCGAACCCGTGGGTCGAAGCCGGCGGGCATCTGGGCGTCCGGGCGAATCGTGAAGCTGCCGGTGGCATCGCCCAAGTAGGACGCCATGAACGTCGACGTCAGGGCTTTCTGCTCAAGCAGGCTGGAGACGGTGGACGGTTCAGGATTGATGGCGATGTTTTGGGCGAGGTTGTCGATCAGCAGGATTCGGCCGCTCAACCAGGTCTGGATGTTATTGGCGGTGACGTCACCCATCTCACTGAGGTAGTTGTTCAGGTTTTCGCGGATGGCGTTGCGCTGTAAATAGTCGTTGTACAGCGTGAACGAGGCGAAGGCGGCAATAACAACGAGGGCGGCGGCAAGCAAAATCTTATGGCTGAAGCGCAGGTTTTTGTTCATGGCTTGGGGTTCCGCTAAGGTCTTAATGTCCAACGCGTGCTTTTATAAAGGCACGCAAAGTGGGCACTGTTGAAACCAAGCTGATATTTCCGTTCTCTCCTTAGGGAATTACCGACGCTGATTTCTGTGCAGTCTCGGTTTTTGTATCGGCCGAGCCGGATCAAAGATTAACCATGGGTGACAAAATGCCTGACTCATTGCAACTCGTTCTCGGCGCCGACCTTGCCGGCCAGTCCATCGCCCAGGCCATGCGCCTGGCCAATCGTCACGGTCTGGTCGCAGGCGCTACCGGGACGGGTAAAACCGTCACGTTGCAGCGCATGGCCGAAGCCTTCAGCGACGCTGGCGTGGCGGTGTTTGCCGCCGACATCAAGGGCGATCTGTGTGGGCTCGGTGCCGCCGGCAACCCGCAAGGCAAGATCGCCGAGCGCATCGCCAGGATGCCTTGGCTGAATCACAAGCCTCAGGCGTATCCAGTCACCCTGTGGGACATTCATGGGCAGTCCGGTCATCCATTGCGCACCACCTTGAGTGAAATGGGCCCGTTGTTGCTGGGCAGTCTGCTGGAGCTGACCGATAGCCAGCAGTCGGCGCTGTACGCGGCGTTCAAGGTGGCGGATCGCGAAGGGCTATTGCTGCTCGATCTCAAGGATTTGAAGGCGCTGCTCAATCACTTGCGTGACAACCCGCAATTGCTCGGTGATGACGCCGCGTTGATGACCACCGGCTCAAGTCAGGCGTTGTTGCGGCGTCTGGCGACGCTGGAGCAACAAGGCGCCGAAGCGCTGTTCGGCGAGCCGGCGCTGCAACTCGAAGACATCCTGCAGCCGGGCGCTGACGGTCGCGGGCGCATTCACCTGCTCGATGCCAGTCGTCTGGTTCACGAAGCGCCGAAGGTGTACGCGACCTTCCTGCTCTGGTTGCTCGCTGAACTGTTCGAGCAATTGCCGGAGCGCGGTGATGCGGATAAACCGCTGCTGGCCTTGTTTTTCGACGAGGCACACTTGTTGTTCGCCGGCACGCCCAAGGCGTTGCAGGATCGATTGGAGCAAGTGGTGCGACTGATTCGCTCCAAAGGCGTGGGCGTGTATTTCGTCACCCAATCGCCGGGTGACTTGCCGGACGACGTGCTGGCTCAGTTGGGATTACGCGTCCAGCACGGTTTGCGCGCGTTCACGGCCAAGGAACAGAAATCCTTGCGCGCTGTGGCCGAGGGTTTCCGGCCGAACCCGGCGTTCGATGCCTTGTCGGTATTGACCGAATTGGGGATTGGCGAGGCGCTGGTCGGTACGCTGGCCGATAAAGGCACGCCGGAGATGGTCCAGCGCGTATTGATCGCGCCGCCGCAATCGCGGATCGGGCCGTTGAGCGAGGCCGAACGTGCGGCACTGATCGCCGGTTCGCCGTTGCAGGGGCGTTATGACAGGCCGATTGATCGAGAGTCAGCTTATGAAGTGTTGATAGGGCGCAAGGGGCTGGCACCCGACCCCGAGGCGGCACCGGCCAAACCTGTGCCCGAGGAGCCAAGCTTCACCGACCAGGCCGGGGAGTTTCTCGGTACAGCGGCCGGACAGGCAATAAAATCGGCCATGCGACAGGCGGCCAATCAATTGGGCCGACAATTGGTGCGTGGGTTGATGGGTTCGCTGCTAGGTGGCAAAAAACGCCGCTAGCCATTGGACACCGTAGTACCTGTGGGAGCCAGCAAGTTCGCTCCCACAGAGGGCTGTGTCAGACCTTGGGTTTTGCGTGCGCCGCGAGGCGTTCCAGCGCCGCCCGCAGATTCGGATCGCTGATCCCGTCCGCCGTCGCCTGAATGGTCGCGCCCGCATCCGTCGACAAACTGATGGTATGCCCCGCAGCCCCTTGCTGGACGGTCGGTGGCTGAACCTTGAACAAAATCCGGGTCAAACTGGCGAACTCGTCAAACATCTGTAACTGGCGTTGCAGACGCTTTTGCTGATAACGCAGTCGGGTAGCCCAATGTCCGTCGGTGACGATCAGCAACAGACTGCCTTCACGCCACGACGCCACATGGCAATGTTCGCGAGCGGCCGGTTGCAATTGGCTTTCGAGCAGACGTTGTAAATGACCCAGGCGTTGAGCGTGGCCAAAAATGGCTTTCAGCGGCTTGGCTTCGCGAAGCAGAACGGCGGGGGCTCTGGCCGTAAGGGGGCGAAATGCCATGATCAGACACCTGAAGTAACAGAGCCGCCATGGTAGCAGAAAGCACCACCTGTACCTGAGCCATTGCTTTGCGCGCGCTTTACCCATTAAATCAACGAGTAACTTCTGCCGTGAATGGCTTGAAGTTCTGCAAAAAGCCCTTATTTTAAGTGAGCCCCGTTATAGCGCAGTGCATGCATCGTGGAACAACGCCACTTTCCTCACCATCGTTTCCGGGTAGAATGCTCGTTCGCATGCGGCCATGAGGGCTGCACGGGCGACTCACGGGGCCGCCCTCCATCCCTTTAGTGTGGAAGATCCTGCCGATATGTTTGCGCCTTTGTTAAAGAAACTTTTTGGAAGCAAGAACGAGCGTGAAGTCAAACGCATGCTCAAGACGGTGCAACTCGTCAATGCCTTCGAAGAGCAAATGGTGGCCCTTTCGGACGATCAATTGCGTGCCAAGACTGATGAGTTCAAGGCCCGCATCGCCAAAGGGGAATCCCTCGACAAGCTGCTGCCAGAAGCCTTTGCGGTCGCCCGCGAAGCCGGCAAGCGCGTCATGGGCATGCGCCACTTCGATGTCCAGCTGATCGGCGGCATGACCTTGCATGAAGGCATGATCGCGGAAATGCGTACTGGTGAAGGCAAGACCCTGGTGGCAACACTGGGCGTTTACCTCAACGCACTGTCCGGCAAGGGCGTGCACGTGGTGACGGTGAACGACTACCTGGCCCGCCGTGACGCCAACTGGATGCGTCCGCTCTACGAGTTCCTCGGCATGACGGTCGGCGTGGTTACGCCTTTCCAGCCGCCGGAAGAGAAACGTCTGGCTTACGCCGCCGACATTACCTACGGCACCAACAACGAATTCGGTTTCGATTACCTGCGCGACAACATGGCGTTCAGCATGGAAGAAAAATTCCAGCGCGAACTCAATTTTGCCGTCATCGACGAAGTCGACTCCATCCTCATTGACGAAGCCCGTACGCCGCTGATCATCTCCGGTCAGGCCGAGGACAGCTCCAAGCTGTACATCGAGATCAACAAACTGATCCCGACGCTTGAGTTGCACGTCGAAGAAGTTGAAGGCGAAGTCACCAAGGCCGGCCACTACACCGTCGACGAGAAGACCCGTCAGGTCGAACTCAACGAAGCCGGTCACCAGTACGTCGAAGAAACGCTCACCAGCATCGGTCTGCTGGCTGAAGGCGAAAGCCTGTATTCGGCACACAACCTGAGCCTGCTGACTCACGTATATGCCGGTCTGCGTGCGCACAAACTGTTCCACCGCAACGTCGAGTACATCGTGCAGGACGGTCAGGTGGTCCTGGTCGACGAACACACTGGGCGTACCATGCCGGGCCGTCGTCTGTCCGAAGGCCTGCACCAGGCCATCGAAGCCAAGGAAAACCTGAACATTCAGGCCGAGAGCCAGACTCTGGCATCGACCACGTTCCAGAACTACTTCCGCTTGTACAACAAGCTGTCCGGCATGACCGGTACGGCCGACACCGAGGCGTTCGAGTTCCATCAGATCTATGGCCTGCAGGTCATGGTCATTCCGCCGAACAAGCCGTTGGCACGTAAAGACTACAACGACCTGGTGTTCCTGACGGCCGAAGAGAAGTACGCGGCCATCGTGGCCGATATCAAGGAAAGCATGGCGGCGGGCCGTCCGGTGCTGGTGGGTACGGCGACCATCGAAACCTCCGAACACATGTCCGGCCTGCTCGTGAAAGAAGGCATCGAACACAAGGTTCTGAACGCCAAGTTCCACGAAAAAGAAGCCGAGATCATTGCCCAGGCCGGTCGCCCGGGCGCACTGACCATCGCCACCAACATGGCCGGTCGTGGTACCGACATCTTGCTGGGCGGTAACTGGGAAGTGGAAGTGGCTTCCTTGGAAGATCCAACGCCTGAGCAGATTGCCCAGATCAAGGCCGACTGGCAGAAGCGTCACCAGCAAGTGCTCGAATCGGGCGGTTTGCAGGTGATTGCGTCCGAGCGTCACGAATCGCGCCGTATCGACAACCAGCTGCGTGGTCGTGCCGGCCGTCAGGGCGACGCCGGTTCCAGCCGCTTCTACCTGTCGCTGGAAGACAGCCTGATGCGCATCTTCGCCTCTGATCGGGTGAAGAACTTCATGAAGGCCCTGGGCATGCAGCCAGGCGAGGCGATCGAGCACCGCATGGTGACCAACGCCATTGAAAAGGCTCAGCGCAAGGTTGAAGGCCGTAACTTCGACATTCGCAAGCAACTGCTGGAGTTCGACGACGTCAACAACGAACAGCGTAAAGTGATTTATCACATGCGTAACACGTTGCTGGCCGCTGACAACATCGGTGAAACCATCGCCGATTTCCGTCAGGACGTGCTCAACGCCACCATCAGCGCACACATTCCTCCACAGTCGCTGCCTGAACAGTGGGACGTGGCCGGTCTGGAAGCTGCATTGCAGAGCGACTTCGGTGTGGCGCTGCCGATCCAGCAATGGCTCGACGAAGACGATCACCTGTACGAAGAGACCCTGCGCGAGAAGCTGATGCAAGAGCTGATTGCGGCGTACAACGAGAAAGAAGATCAGGCGGGCGCCGAAGCGCTGCGCAGCTTCGAGAAGCAAATCGTACTGCGCGTCCTGGACGACCTGTGGAAAGACCACCTGTCGACCATGGACCACCTGCGTCACGGCATTCACTTGCGTGGCTATGCACAGAAGAACCCGAAGCAGGAATACAAGCGCGAGTCGTTCACGCTGTTCTCCGAGCTGCTGGATTCGATCAAGCGCGATTCGATCCGTGTGCTGTCCCACGTTCAGGTTCGCCGCGAAGACCCGATCGAGGAAGAACAACGCCTGCGTCAGGAAGCCGAAGCGCTGGCTGCACGCATGCAGTTCCACCACGAAGAAGCACCGGGCCTTGAACACGTGGAAGAGCTGGGTGAGGAAATCGATGTCGCCCTCGCCGTCGCACCGGTTCGCAACGAGCAGAAGCTGGGCCGTAACGAGCTGTGCTATTGCGGTTCGGGCAAGAAGTTCAAGCATTGCCACGGGCAGATCCAGTAAAACCCGTTTCAATCGCTGAAATACCCGCGCCGCGACCGGCATCAGCCGTCGCGGCGTTTTGCCATTTAACACCGCCGTCCATCGTATGACGGTGATGACTACATTTTTTAAGGAGCGCATTCATGGCTGTTGGTCTTGGTCCTTTGCCAACGTTGCACCCGGTTGCCGGTTTTGAACTCGGTATCGCCTCGGCCGGCATCAAGCGCCCGGGGCGCAAGGATGTCGTAGTCATGCGTTGCGCCGAAGGCTCCACTGTCGCTGGCGTTTTCACGCTCAACGCCTTTTGCGCCGCGCCTGTGATCCTGGCCAAGCAACGTGTGCAAGGCCCGGTGCGTTACTTGTTGACCAACACCGGCAATGCCAACGCCGGCACCGGCGAACCGGGCCTGGCCGCCGCCGAGCGTACGTGCGCCAAACTGGCCGAGCTGACGGGCGTTGATGCCAGCCTGGTGCTGCCGTATTCCACGGGTGTGATCGGCGAGCCGCTGCCGGTCGAGAAAATCGAAGGCGCGCTGCAAGCAGCCCTCGACGACCTGTCGATCCACAATTGGGAAGCTGCCGCTACCGGCATCATGACCACCGACACCCTGCCAAAGGGTGCCAGCCGCCAGTTTCAGCATGACGGCGTGACCATCACCGTCACCGGCATCAGCAAGGGCGCGGGCATGATCCGTCCGAACATGGCGACCATGCTCGGCTACATTGCCACCGACGCCAAAGTCTCCCGCGACGTGCTGCAAAACCTGCTGCTGGACGGTGCCAACAAATCGTTCAACCGCATCACCATCGATGGCGACACCTCGACCAACGACTGCTGCATGCTGATCGCCACCGGTCAGGCTGCGCTGCCGGAAATCACTCGTGCCGAAGGCGAGTTGTTTGCCAAGTTGAAGCAAGCGGTTTTCGAGGTGTGCATGGACGTGGCCCAGGCCATCGTTCGCGACGGCGAAGGCGCCACCAAGTTCGTCACTGTTGAAGTCAACGGCGGCGGCAATCACCAGGAATGCCTCGACGTAGGCTACACCGTGGCGCATTCGCCGCTGATCAAGACGGCCTTGTTTGCTTCCGACCCGAACTGGGGGCGCATTCTGGCCGCCGTTGGCCGTGCCGGCGTACCGAACCTGGACGTGAGCAAGATCGACGTGTTCCTCGGCGAGGTGTGCATTGCCAGCCAAGGCGCGCGCGCCGCGACGTACACCGAAGCCCAGGGCGCTGCAGTGATGCAGCAGGAAGAGATCACCATCCGTATCGAATTGGGTCGCGGCGCTTGCAGCGAAACCATCTGGACCACCGATTTGTCCCACGAGTACGTGAAGATCAACGCCGAGTACCGTACTTAAGACTGAGTCGCCCCAATCGCGGGCAAGCCCGCTCCCACAGGATCTGCGCTAACTCTGTGGGAGCGGGCTTGCCCTAATGCCGATCAGTTAAGCAATTTCTGCGGTAACGCAATTGTTGTAGCAGCTGGCGAAGCCTGCGTTCGGCTGCGCAGCAGTCGTGACATCAGACGATGCGGTGTTTCAGGTAGACCGCAAACTCCGGTTTTACGACTGCTGCGCCCGAGCGCGGACCGGCCGACGCAGGCTTCGCCAGCTGCTACAGAACGCGTTATGGCTTAACTGACCGGCATTAGGGCTTGCCCGCGATGACGGACGACAAGACACTGAAGTTTCTGGTCCGTGCCCCTCATCAAAAAGGCCCCGAACATGAGCCTCCACCTGATCATCGGCGACAAACTGCATTCCTCCTGGTCTCTGCGCGGTGCTCTGGCACTCGACCTGACCGGTGCTGCTTACACCGAAGAACTGATCAAACTGGGTCAGCCCGACACCCGCGAACGCCTGCTCAAACATTCGCCAACTGGCAAAGTCCCGCTGCTGAAAACTGAACACGGCACCATCGCCGACTCCCTGGCGATAGCCGAGTACCTGGCCGAGCAATTTCCCGAGGCAGGTCTCTGGCCAAAAAACACTGCCGCCCGTGCACAAGCGCGTTCGGCCTGTGCCCAGATGCACGCCGGGTTCTTTGCCATGCGCGGCAACATGCCGTTCGACCTGAGTCGCGATGCACCGCTGTTGCAGATACCTGATGATGTTCAGGCCGAGATCCAGCGCATGCTGGCGTTGTGGGCTGAATGCCGCGAGGCGGCGACCGACACCGGGCCATTCCTGTTCGGTGGTGCGACCCTGGCTGATGCTTACTTCGCACCGATTGCCGTACGCCTGCGCACCTATCAGGTGAAATTGCCGGTAGCGGACGAGGCCTACGTCGAAACGATTTACCAATGGCCGGCTTTCAAAGCCTGGCAGAAAGCAGGACTGGAGGAGGTTGGGCAGTGAAACGAGTCCACGTAGCCGCCGCCGTTATCCGTGATCACAGCGGCAAGATCCTTATTGCGCGCCGTGCCGACACTCAGCACCAGGGTGGTTTGTGGGAGTTTCCCGGTGGCAAGGTCGAGGACAACGAGTCCGTCGAAACCGCGCTGACCCGTGAGCTTCAGGAAGAGCTGGGTATTGTGGTCAGCGCCGCGCGACCGCTGATCAAGGTTCATCACGACTACCCGGACAAGCACGTATTGCTGGACGTCTGGGAAGTCTCGACCTTTACCGGCGAACCCCATGGCGCCGAAGGTCAGCCGTTGGAGTGGGTGTCGCCGCGCGATCTGTTGATCTATGAGTTCCCGGCGGCCAATCAACCCATCGTCGCCGCCGCACGCTTGCCGGCCGAATATTTGATTACCCCGGAAGACCTGGAAACCCCGGCTTTGTTGCGCGGTATCCAGAAAGCCATCGCGGGCGGGATCAAACTGATCCAGCTGCGGGCGCCCAACGGCTACGATCCCAAGTATCGCGACCTGGCGGTGGACGCGGCGGGGCTATGTGCCGGCAAGGCGCAGCTGATGATCAAGGGGCCGTTCGAATGGCTCGGCGATTTTCCGTCCGCGGGTTGGCACATCACCTCGGCCCAGTTGCGCAAGTACGCGGCGGCGGGTCGACCACTGCCAGCGTCGCGCTGGTTGGCAGCCTCGTGTCATAACGCTGAAGAACTGGCGTTGGCCGAACAGATGGGCGTGGACTTTGTGACCCTGTCACCGGTGCAAAAGACCCAGACACATCCGGATGCGCAGCCGTTGGGTTGGGAGCAGGCTTCGGTGTTGATCGAAGGCTTCAGCAAGCCGGTGTTCCTGTTGGGCGGTGTTGGGCCGGCAGAGCGGCAACAAGCCTGGGAAGCCGGGGCGCAAGGTGTGGCGGGGATTCGGGCGTTCTGGCCTGAGGCCTGACCTGATCGTTCCCACGCTCCGCGTGGGAATGTATCCCTGGACGCTCTGCGTCCGCTTTTGGGACGCGGAGCGTCCCTTGCTGCATCCCACGCGGAGTGTGGGAACGATCATAAAGCCTTAGGTTTTGCGGCCGCTTGCCACAAAATTTCGGCAACCCCCTGCCGCTTGGCAATCACCCGCGCCACCACAAACAACAGATCCGACAACCGATTGATATACGCCAATCCAACCCCGGCCAGCGGCTCGATCGCATTCAACTGCTGGCACCGTCGCTCTGCGCTGCGCGCCAGGCTTCTGCACACATGGGCCTGAGCGATCAGCGCTGAACCGCCCGGCAGAATGAAATTCTCCAGGGGCCCCAACTCTTCATTCCACTGATCAATCGCCGCCTCCAGTCGTTCGATTTCCGCCGCGTCCAGCGCCTGGTACACCGGCATAGCCAGCTCTCCGCCGAGGTCGAACAACCGGTGCTGGCAAGGCGCCAAAACCTCGATTACCTCGTTCAACCCCGGATACGTGACGCTTTCTGCGGCCAGGCCAGCCAGCAGTACACCGACCTGACTGTTCAGCGAATCGACTTCGCCAATGGCCTCGATCCGCGGGTGGTCCTTGGGCACTCGGCGGCCATCTCCGAGCCCGGTTTCGCCTTTGTCGCCAGTGCGGGTGTAAATCTTCGACAAGCGAAAGCCCATGGGTTACCTCGATAGCTGATTGAGTTCTTGAGCAACGACCTGCGTACCCGACAGGGGCAGACGCAAGGTGAAGCAGGTGCCTTGGCCCGGTGTCGACTGCACTTCCATCTGGCCCTTGTGATTGTTGGTGATGATGAAATAGGAGACCGACAGGCCCAAGCCAGTGCCCTGGCCGATTTCCTTGGTGGTGAAGAACGGTTCGAACGTACGTTTGCGCACGTTTTCGCTCATGCCGATGCCATTGTCCTCGACCTGGATTTCCGCCCATGGCGGATTCAGTCGGGTCCGCAAAATGATCCGCCCCGGTTCGCTGTCGTCCTCACGCTGGTGAATGGCCTGGGCCGCGTTCTTCAACAGGTTGAGCAGCACTTGTTCCAATTCGTTGGCCGTGCCAGGCACCGGACCCAGATCCGGATCGAACTGGCGATTGATCGCCTGTCCCTTGAAGTCGAAACCGATCGCGAGGTCAAAGTCGTTACCGGCGATTTCCACCGCTTGATCGATCAGTGCCGGCAGATCACAGGGGGCCATTTGCCGGGTGCTGCGGCGGCTGAAGCTGAGCATGTGCGTGACAATCTTCGCCGCGCGGGCCCCCGCCTGCTGGATGCCATCCAGCAATTTCGGCACTTCGCGCACTTGCAGGTAGCGATTGACCGTTTCCAGTTCGATACCGATCTGTTCGGCTTGCTCCATGTTCTTCGGCAGATCGGGTGACAGTCGTCGGCGAATGTTCTGCACGTTATGCAGGATCGCGCCCAACGGGTTATTGATTTCGTGGGCCATGCCGGCGGCGAGGCCACCGACCGAGAGCATTTTTTCCGACTGCACCATCATTTCTTCCAGGGACAGCCGCTGAGTGATGTCGTCGATCCGGATCACCACGCCGCGCCCGGCACCGCCCATCAGCGGGTAAAAGGTCAGGGCGTAGTGTTTGGGCTCATCATCCTTGAACCAGGTCACGCGCTCGATCTTGGCCACGGTGTGCTGCTCGACGGTTTGCTTGAGCTGTGGCAGAAACGGCTTCAGCGGTTCGAAGGCGAGGAAGATCGGCTGGTTCAGGGCCTCGTCCAGACGCGTGCCGGACAGGGCGCTGGCCTCCTGATTCCACTGGGTCACGTAGAGCTGTTCGTCGAGGGCGATCAGCGCCGACGGCATGGAGTCGATGATGCTGTTGAGGTAGTTCTGGAAACCGGTGAGTTTCTTTTCAATTTTGCTGCGCACCTGGACTTCGAGTTCCAGCTTGCGATTGGTATGGCGGGTTTCTTCGGCCAGGCCTTGAGCCTGGTCGTAAGCCGCCTGGGAGTCATCTCGGGCGCGCTTGAGTTGCTGCTCCCGGGCTTCGATTCGCGAGAGCATGGTGTTGAACGCCTCGGCGAGGCTGCCGATTTCGTCGTGGTTGCCACGGGAGGCCCGCAGCGCGTAATTCTCCTCGCGGGTCACTTGCCGGGACAGTTCTTCGAGCTCATGGATCGGGCGCGTGATCAGGCGTTTGATTTGCCGGGCGATCACCAGCCACAACAGCACGCTGAAGATCAGAATGCCCAGGCTGGCAGTCAGGGTGCCGGTGTAGAACGCCATCGGCAGCTCGCTGCTGGCCACCAGCAGTAAATGGCCGGGCTCTGTGCCGGGACGGGGCAGGGTGATCAGTTGATTGCTGCGAAACTCGGTCGCTTGCCAGGCTTCAATTTGCTGAAAGTGCCTCGGCAGGCTCAGTTTGTCGCCATGCTGCAACTGCGCCAGCCGTTCGCCCTTGCCGTCATAAAGGGCTGCCGCACGAAGGGGTGAGTAGCTGTCGAGTTCGTTGAGCAAACGTTCCGCGTTTTGTGGCGACTTTAAGGCATCGGCCACCATGCCGGGGTTGGACACCAGTCGGCCAATGGTCTGCAAGGCCTGGGGGGCCATGCTTTCCTGGGAGATGTAATACGACGCACTGATGAACGTCAGATTGGCGACCAGCAGTATGGTGATCAACAGCACCAGCAGGGCGGCCAGCAACTTTTGGCCGACGGGGAGGTTTTCGAGGCGCTGGCGCAATGGCATCAGGTTCGTCGCTGAAAAGGAACAAGTGGCCAGCGTAGCCGCTGCTCAGTCGCCGGGCAATCCAAGGCTGTGCAGATGGCCGATCAGCCGTTGCTGTAATTGATGGAGGTGGGGCAGGTTCAGTTGGTGCCGCGTAGCTACTTTGCAGACATAACCCAACAGGTAGGAGATTTCGGTGCGACGTTGATTCGCGACATCCTGGTACATCGAGGAGTAATTGGCCGCCGTGGCGTGGATCACCCTTTCGACTTCCTGTTGCAGGTTTTCTGCCGCCGCGGGCTGACCACAACGCCCCAGCAACTCGGTCAATTCATCGCAGAGGGTCGCGACTTCGCACTGGTGCTCCTGCAATCCGCCATTGCGGCAATTGTGCAGGACGGTCAATGGATTGATTGCACAGTTGAGCGCCAGCTTGCGCCACAGCCGTGTGAGGATGTCGGTGCTCCATTCATGGGGAATCCCGGCGGCGGTCAGGTCATCCAGCCAGATCGGCGCAACCGGATGGCCGGCGTCCCCCAGCCAGGTGTAACCGTGACCTGCGAACACCACACGCCAGTCGCCATCGCGAAACGCACCTTCAGTACTTGATGCACTCACACAACGTGCCTGTGGCACTTGCGCCGCGACCGCGTCCTGGCTGCCGAGGCCGTTCTGCAACAGGACCAATTCAGCGTCGGGCGTCAGGCGTGGCGCCAGTTGCGCGACGGCTTTCTCGGCGTCGTAGGCCTTGCAGGCCACCAGCAGGCGACTGATCGGTTCATGGCTGTGCGGTGTCTGGCCGGGAATGTCATAAGTAGTGGCATCGCCCTGTTCCACCAGCGTAAGCCCACCCGCCGTCTGATAGGCCCGCAAGCGTTGCTCATTGCGAACGATCAGCCTGACCGGCAAACCGGCCCGCGCCAGACGCGTGGCCCACAACGTGCCGAGGCTGCCGGCACCTAGAACATGCCAAGGGGTCGACATCAGCTTTTTACTCGGTTTACGGCAGGCATGTGAGGCTCGCAGTATGGGTTGGAAAAGACCCGTTATAATGAGCCCGATTTTAACCGCAAGCCAAGCGCGCGCCATCGCTATCGAGTGCGCCTTTTTATTGGAGAGATTACATGCCGTCGTTCGACGTGGTATCCGAACTGGACAAACACGAAGTCACCAACGCGGTCGAAAACGCCGTCAAGGAACTCGATCGTCGTTATGACCTGAAGGGCAAGGGTACTTTCGAGTTCAAGGAAAAGGACCTGACCGTCAACCTGACCGCTGAAGCCGATTTCCAGCTTGAAGCGATGATCGAGATCCTCAAGCTGGCGCTGGTCAAGCGCAAAATCGACGTGCAGTGCCTTGAAGTCAAGGATGCCTACGCGTCGGGCAAGCTGATGAAGCAGGAAGCGGTCCTCAAGGAAGGCATCGACAAAGAGCTGGCGAAGAAAATCGTCGCTCACGTCAAAGACGCCAAGCTCAAGGTCCAGGCCGCCATTCAGGGCGAGCAAGTGCGCATTACCGGCAAGAAGCGTGACGATTTGCAGGAAGCCATCGCGGCCCTGCGCGCCAAGACCTTCGATATGCCGCTTCAGTTCAATAACTTCCGCGACTGACACCTGACGCGGGAACCTCTCGGCGCTTTCGGCGTCCGAGGCCCAAGCAGCGGCAGAAACGATCGGGCCGGAGACGGCTCGCTTTTTCTGTCGCTTTATTTTTTGTGTGCCGGATAACCGGAAAATCAAGGAGAACGTAGATGGACTTAAATGCTGAGGTAAACAACCTGGTCAAGATGTCCCAGGCCTGGATCCCGATGATCATGGAATATGGCAGTCGTGTACTGCTGGCCGTGATCACCCTGGCGGTCGGCTGGTGGCTGATTAACAAAGTGACGCAAAAGCTCGGTGGTCTGTTGGCGTTGCGTAACGCCGACCTTGCGCTGCAAGGGTTCATCAGCAGCCTGGCGAACATCATTCTCAAGGTTTTGCTGATCGTCAGCGTAGCGTCGATGATCGGCGTGGAAACCACGTCGTTCGTCGCGGCTATCGGTGCGGCGGGTCTGGCCATCGGTCTGGCCTTGCAGGGCAGCCTGGCAAACTTCGCCGGCGGCGTGTTGATTCTGTTGTTCCGTCCGTTTCGTATTGGTGACTGGATCGAAGCCCAAGGTGTTGCTGGCACAGTCGACAGCATTCAGATCTTCCACACGGTACTGCGCACCGGCGACAACAAAACGATCATCGTACCCAACGGCAACTTGTCGAATGGCATCATCACCAATACCAATCGTCAACCAACGCGCAAAGTAGTATTTGACGTGGGTGTGGATTACGAAGCGGACTTGCAGAAGGCCCGTGAAGTTTTGCTGGAACTGGCCAAAGATCCGCGTGTATTGGCAGATCCGGCACCTCAGGCTGTGGTTTCTACTTTGGGAGACAGTTCGATCACTCTTTCGCTTCGAGTCTGGGTAAAAACCGCCGACTATTGGGATGTGATGTTCATGTTCAACGAACAGTCCCGTGATCGTTTGAAAACTGCCGGTATTGACATCCCGTTCCCGCAGCGGGTTATTCGCGTAGTGCAGGAATCTGCGGTGCAGTGATTGTTTTTTGATCATGTCTGACTGTTAAGTCCGGCATGTTCTGAACGGATCGGATTGTTTGAGCGCAATGTTGCAGCCAACAAAAAAGGCCCATCCGAAGATGGGCCTTTCTTTGATTACCGGGTGCTGACTTTCTGCAATTACAGAATGTTGAGCGGGTAGTCGGTGATCAGGCGGAACTCATTGATATCGCCTTCGCCTTGGTCAGCATTGGCGGAGTGCCATGCTTGACGAATACGGAAGGACAGATCTTTGGCTGGGCCGTTTTGGATGACGTATTTGACTTCCAGGTTGGTTTCGTGGTGTTTGCCGTCTGCGCCGTACAGACCAGCGTAGGCGCTGCCCGCTGGAGTGTTGGTGCCGTCGATGTCCTTACCGTACACGTAACGGGTCATGAAGCTCAGACCAGGAACGCCGTACTCAGCCATTTTCAGGTCGTAACGGGCTTGTGCCGATTTCTCGCCAGGACCGTTAAAGTCGGAGTACTGAATGGAGTTGGCGAGGAAAATCGAGTCGCCACCGCGGTTGTTCTTGCCCACGCCGATGTAGTCGAACGGTTCATCACCGTTAACCTTCTGGAAGGCCAGGGTGATGGTGTGCGCATTCAGGAACGAGTAAGCAGCGGCCAGCGAGTAGGTGGTGTTGCTGATTTCGCCTGCGTTAGCGTTACCGGTGTCCTGAGTGTTGTAGATGTTACCGTCGAAGTTCAGGGACTGAGTGCCACCCAGTGCGAGGGTGTAGTTCGCGTTGGCGTAGTACTGGTTCCAGATGTTATCGAGCTGGGCGCCGTAGAGCGAAAGGCTCAGAGCATCGGTGACGCCCCATTTGCCGCCGGCGTAATCGATGGTGTTGGCTTCTACGCCAGCGTAGGTAGCCCACAGGCCGCCGTCACTAGCGTTTCTGTCCTGGCTGGACGCCGAGTAGAAGTGACCGCCTTCCAGGTCAAGGTTGTTGATTTCGCTGCTCTGCAGTTGGAAACCGGTGGCAGTTTGAGGAAGGATACGGGAACCGCCAACAGCGAACACTGGAGCAGTGCTTGGCTGCATTTCACCGAATTTCAGCTCGGTTTTGGAGACGCGGACTTTAACGGCGCCGCCGGCTTTGCCTTGGCTGTCATTGACTTCGCCATCAGCGTCGCGGCTCATGTTGCCGGTGCCGCCCTCTTCGTCGGTACCATCCAGCTTGATTGCCAGGTAACCGAATGCATCAACGCCTACGCCGATCAGGCCCTGGGTGTAACCGGAGCTGTAGTTACCCCAGATGCCCTGGGTCCAGTCTTTTTGGTCAGTAGCGCCATCTTTGCGGTCACGGTTGAAGTAGTAGTTGCGAACCAGCAAGTTCAGCGAGCTGTCTTCAACAAAACCCTTGGCTTCAGCCTGGTCACTTACGAAAGGTGCGGCCGTAGCCAACTGGGTACTGGCTGCTGCTGCAACTGCCAGTGCGATCATGCTCCACTTCATCACGCGCATCGTGATTTGCTCCTTTGGTTTTAGAAGAGTACTGCCGTCCCACCTGATTTATTATCTGGGCGGCTCTTTCTTTTTGTGTCGGCGCAAACTTATATCACGCCGACTCTATTGGCGATACTTGCGTATCTATCCTTTCGGCTTCTTTACGACCCTGTCGCAAACAAGTCGGTAGATGTCGCAAATTTACAGCATCAATGCAAGCGGGCCGGCAACTTTAGCGTTGTTTTCCAGGGCTTGAACTTCGGTAAAAAGAGTCCCTTGGTGCAACGTTTGAATCTCCATCGGGCAACCCTGCCGCTGTTTTTATTAGCCTTGAGCCTTCCACATCCCGCGGAGGTATTCAAGGCGATGTGGGTGTGAATGCAACAAACGTGCACAAATCATCACTTTGTTGCCTTTTTTTCTTCTGGCCTGCTACTCGCTGTAAAAACCTCATAAAACCGGGTGTTTCAAGCGCGTTTTATTCGGCTTGACGCAAAGGTTTGCGTCGTGTCTCAGCATGCAGGTCGACGGCGTGACCATTAAAAACGTTACCGGTTCACCCCGCAAGTGAGTAGATCGCGGATGCGGACGCGCTCAGCGTAGACGCACTGTACGGTTTTGGTGCAGAAAATTCTGATGACTGTACGAAATTCATACAGTGCTGTCTTTTGTCCGAGTCGAACACCTCGTTGTTAATCAGTCATTTCGGTGTTTTTGGTCTGATGATGGGTTCTGTATTGGTGCGTATCGGCAAAAATGCTTCATGTCGGGGCGCGCGTCTGTTCGTGAAGCCAGTGCCGTTCGCAGGTATGCTGCTGTCCTGTCGCTTGGTGCGCCGTCCCTCGGAAGGGGCGCTAAGCTGAAAAATGAGAACCCGGCGGGAGTGCGCACAGTGTTCGCTTTAGATCCACGGCTTCAACAAGACACACTACCGATCGGGGATTTCCCGCTCTGTCGGTTGCTGTTGTCCAACGACTCGAATTACCCCTGGTTCATCCTGGTGCCTCGTCGCGACGATATCAGCGAGATATTTCAGTTGAGTGTCGCCGAGCAGCAACAGCTGTGGCAGGAGACAACGGCGTTGGCTGAAACGCTGAAGGATTCGTTCGATGCCGACAAGTTGAACATCGCGGCGTTGGGTAACGTTGTCAGTCAGCTCCACATGCATGTGATTGTGCGCAAGCGGGACGATGCAGCCTGGCCTGCTCCGGTCTGGGGCAAGCTGCCGGCCACGCCCTACGCAGCGGAGCAGATCGCAGCGATTCGCGAACGACTGCGTCTGGTATTAGCCGAAGACTTTACGTTTCTGGAGGGTTGAGTCATGAGCCTGGAAGATCGTGTTACCGATCTGGAGAGCCAGTTGGCGTTTCAGGATGACGCACTTCAGTCATTGAGTGATGTGCTGGCGACGCAGCAGCGTGCGGTTGAACGCCTGCAGCTGCAAATGGCTGCACTGCTCAAGCGACAAGAGGAAATGGCCGGCCAATTCGAAACCTTCGAAGAAGAGGCTCCACCGCCGCATTACTGACTTTTTATGATAAAGAAGCAGGCAATAAAAAACCGCGAACAGCCAGGCTGTTCGCGGTTTTTTTTGCCTTGAATCAGCGACGCGGCAGGGCGGCGATCACATCTTCGGCTTGCAGGCCTTTGTCACGATTCATGACGGAGAACTCCACACGCTGGCCTTCGACCAGAACGCGGTGACCTTCGCCACGAATGGCGCGGAAATGCACGAAAATATCATCGCCGGAATCGCGGGAGATAAAGCCGAAGCCTTTGGAGGTGTTGAACCACTTGACGGTGCCAGTATCGCGGTTGCTCATGTCATAGCTTGGCGAGGCGGTGGCCGGTGAAGATTTGTAGAAGCTGATGCTCAGGTGCAGTAAAACGGCGAACAGGGCAGCTAGCAGGCTGAAGAGGACGGCAGGTTGACCGGCGATTTCAGGCATCGGTGCGAGCAAGGTCAGAACTTGCAGGAAGACCGCCAGAACCAGCAGCACGCTGACCAGGTTTTGCAGTTGATGGCGCGGGCCTTTGTTCCAGTAAGGGATAACCGGAGCAAGGGTGAGGTTCAGCAGGCCGAAAAACGCCAGGTACAGCGCATCGGGTTGTTGCAGGTAAGGGACCGCTTCAGCTCGCAGGCTGGGGATGAAGGACAGCAGCAGGGCGGCTGCGCCCGTTAGCAGGTGGACGATTTTCAACATTTTGATTAACTCGCATTAAGACGGATCACAAGGAAGAGCTGATGGAGCACGGTTCGCTTCAGAACAATAAGAGGCGTTGGACACGTACCCGGTATCAGCCTATGCGCTGCCCCCGGAAAAATAGGCGGTAGCGACACACTGCCTATTTAACAGCAAAGCCTGCGGCTACTCAAATCAGGCAGTCCGGCGGTGCTGAGGATGAGGTTGGCGTGCCCGGCACCGACGGCAGGATCAAACAGCATCCAGGGGGAGGGCAGGAGGCGGTTAGGCCCTTGGGTGTATTTGCGTTCTGGCGTTTTACTTCATCAAGTCGCTTTTGCGTCGAGTAAAACGCACCTGCGCACGTAGGAAAATGGCCGGCCTAGGACGGTCTCCATGATCCTCCTTCAGCTGTTGGCTTATCCTACGTGGATGGTCATAAAGTCATCTGGATATACCTTTGCGCCTGCGCTTTTATAAGGCAACAGATGTAGCTCTTATAGAAGGCAAGGATGGCAAAGGAGTGTCAGCGATATGGTTTACGAAGACAGGCTGGGTGATGGGAGTCTCGTCACGACCAGGGATATAAGGGTTGATCCGTTCGTCAGCGAATTTGATATGGGGTTGGCCCGGCCTTTATCCCGCTCGGTACGCTTGAATGGTTTTGCGACCTGTTTGCGGCTTGAACAGGTCTACTGGGATATTTTGGGCGATATGGCCAAGGTCAATTGCTGTTCTGTCAGTGCGCTGCTGTCCCACGTGGACCGCGAAGTGCATTTGCGTCACGGCGGGGTCAAGAACTTCACCGGACTGGTGCGGGTTGTCTGTGTCGTGCACAGCCTTAAGGAAGGGGGCTGCATTGCAATGCCCTAGTCGCAACGGCGTATGGGATTGAGTGTCAGTCTGTGCAGTCTTACGGCTGCACAGGCTGCATTTAATGGATATAATCCCGCTCTTTGCCGCAAAAGCCAGCGAATGCGGTAGCAATCTGATCGCCGAGACAACCCCCATGCCGATGTACGACTATCAATGTGCTTCCTGTGGTCATCAGTTGGAAGCCATTCAAAAGATCAGCGCAGCACCGCTGGTCGACTGCCCTGCCTGCCAGGCGCCAGAGCTTAAAAAGATGCTGTCCATGCCAGGCTTCCGCCTTAGCGGTACTGGCTGGTACGAAACCGATTTCAAGACCGGCTCGAAGAAGAACCTGGCCGGCGGCGACAAGGCTGACTAGGGTTCAGGGCCTGAGTTGAACCACACGCGTGAGCGCTTGCATCATCGGGAACCTTTATTAAGGGCCGGGGGTGCCGGTCTCCAACCGAATTTCGATTACGAGAAGTGAAACCACTACCATGATGCGCAGCCATTATTGCGGCCAACTGAACGAAAGCCTGGAAGGCCAGGAAATTACTCTTTGCGGTTGGGTTCACCGTCGCCGTGACCACGGCGGGGTGATTTTCCTCGATATCCGTGATCGTGACGGTCTGGCCCAGGTGGTGTTCGACCCGGACCGCGCTGAATCCTTCGCCGCCGCCGATCGCGTGCGCAGCGAGTTCGTCGTGAAGATCACCGGCAAGGTGCGCCTGCGTCCGGCCGGTGCCACCAACGCCAACATGGCGTCGGGCATGATCGAAGTCCTCGGCTACGAACTGGAAGTGCTGAACGAATCGGAAACCCCGCCGTTCCCGCTGAACGAGTTCTCCGACGTCGGCGAAGAAACCCGCCTGCGCTATCGCTTCCTTGACCTGCGTCGCCCGGAAATGGCCGAGAAGCTGCGTCTGCGTTCGCGCATGACCACCAGCATCCGTCGCTACCTGGACGAAAACGGCTTCCTCGACGTCGAGACGCCGATTCTGACCCGTGCCACCCCTGAAGGTGCCCGCGACTACCTGGTGCCGAGCCGTACTCACGCCGGTTCGTTCTTCGCCTTGCCGCAATCGCCGCAGCTGTTCAAGCAACTGCTGATGGTGGCCGGATTCGACCGTTACTACCAGATCGCCAAGTGCTTCCGCGACGAAGACCTGCGGGCCGACCGTCAGCCTGAATTCACTCAGATCGACATCGAAACCAGCTTCCTCGATGAAAAAGACATCATGGGCCTGACTGAAGGCATGATCCGCAACCTGTTCAAGGAAGTGCTGGGTCTGGAATTCGGTGAGTTCCCGCACATGACCTTCGAAGAAGCCATGCGTCGTTACGGCTCCGACAAACCGGACCTGCGTAACCCGCTGGAGCTGGTTGACGTTGCCGACCAACTGAAAGAAGTCGACTTCAAGGTATTCAGCGGCCCGGCCAACGACCCGAAATGCCGTATTGCCGCTTTGCGCGTTCCAGGCGCGGCGAGCATGCCTCGCAAGCAGATCGACGACTACACCAAGTTCGTCGGCATCTACGGTGCCAAGGGCCTGGCGTACATCAAGGTCAACGAGCGCGCCAAAGGCGTTGAAGGTCTGCAATCGCCGATCGTCAAGAACATTCCTGAAGCCAACCTCAATGTGATCCTCGATCGTGTTGGTGCGGTTGACGGCGACATCGTGTTCTTCGGTGCCGACAAAGCCAAGATCGTTAGCGAAGCCCTGGGCGCGCTGCGGATCAAGGTAGGTAACGACCTGGACTTGCTGACCTGCAAGTGGGCGCCAATGTGGGTCGTCGACTTCCCGATGTTCGAAGAGAACGACGACGGCAGCTTCAGCGCCTTGCACCACCCGTTCACTGCGCCGAAGTGCACCCCGGAAGAACTGGAAGCCAACCCGGCGACCGCTCTGTCCCGTGCCTACGACATGGTCCTGAACGGCACCGAACTGGGTGGCGGTTCGATCCGTATCCACCGCAAGGAAATGCAGCAGACCGTATTCCGCCTGCTGGGTATCAACGAAGCGGAACAGGAAGAGAAATTCGGCTTCCTGCTCGACGCCCTGAAATACGGCGCACCGCCGCACGGTGGTCTGGCCTTCGGTCTGGACCGTCTGGTGATGCTGATGACCGGCGCCCAGTCGATCCGTGAAGTGATCGCCTTCCCGAAAACCCAGAGCGCGGCAGATGTCATGACGCAGGCACCGGGTCAGGTGGACGCCAAGGCACTGCGCGAACTGCACATTCGTCTGCGCGAAACGCCAAAGGCTGAGTAAGGCTGACCGCAAAGGCGCATCCTTTTGGGTGCGCCTTTTCTTTAGGTCGAGATTTATTGGTTGCTGGCCGACACTGTGTGTGGCGGGCAATGTTTCAAAGAGAATTCGGAGCGAGTTATGGCGGGTCATTCCAAGTGGGCGAACATCAAGCACCGCAAAGAACGTCAGGATGCCAAGAAGGGCAAGATTTTCACCAAGTGGATTCGTGAACTGACCGTTGCTGCCCGTCAGGGCGGCGGGGATCCGGGCTCCAACCCGCGCCTGCGTCTGGCGCTCGACAAAGCCCTTGGCGCGAACATGAGTCGCGACATCATTGATCGCGCGGTCGCACGCGGCGCCGGTGCTGCCGACACCGACGACATGGTCGAGTTGAGCTACGAAGGCTATGGCCCGGGTGGTGTGGCGGTGATGGTCGAGTGCATGACCGACAACCGTAACCGCACAGCCGCCGCTGTTCGCCATGCGTTCAGCAAATGTGGCGGCAACCTCGGCACCGACGGTTCCGTGGCCTATCTTTTCGAGCGCAAAGGGCAGATTTCCTTCGCGCCAGGCATTGATGAAGACGCTTTGATAGAAGCGGCTATGGAAGCCGACGCCGATGACGTGGTCACCCACGAAGATGGCTCGATTGACGTGTTCACTTCTTTCGCGGGCTTCTACTCTGTTCGCAATGCGCTGGAAGCGGCCGGTTTCAAGGGTGACGACGCAGAAATCGTCATGCTGCCGACCACCAGCGCCGAACTGGACCTGGAAGGCGCCGAGAAGGTGCTCAAGCTGATCGATATGCTCGAAGACCTGGATGACGTGCAGAACGTCTATTCCAATGCCGATATACCAGAGTCGGTGGCTGCACAGCTCGGTTAAGGGTGACTAAGATCAAGTGTGGGAGTAGCTCCCACATTGGTTATTGGCTGTATTGAAGTGCTCTTACCTAACCCGCAGGCGTTATGACTTTAATTCTTGGTATCGACCCCGGTTCGCGTATTACCGGCTATGGCGTGGTGCGCGATACCGGGCGTGGCTGTGTGTACGTGGCGTCGGGCTGCATTCGCACGGGCTCGGGAGAATTGCATGAGCGTCTGCAAATCGTTTATCGCGGCGTGCGTGAAATCATCCAGACTTATGGTCCGGTCACCATGGGCATCGAAAAGGTGTTCATGGCGCGCAATGCCGACTCCGCGTTGAAACTGGGTCAGGCCCGCGGTGCTGCAATCGTTGCCGGTGCCGAAGAAAGCCTGGAAATCGCCGAGTACACCGCAACCCAGGTCAAGCAGGCAGTGACCGGCACTGGCGCAGCGAATAAAGAACAGGTGCAGATGATGGTCATGCACATGCTGAAATTGACCAGCAAACCGCAAATTGACGCCTCAGATGCTCTGGCCATTGCCATCTGCCATGCTCACACCCGTTCCAGTTTGTTGCCCCATGGCCTGGGGACGGCACGCAGTCGTGGCGGGCGCTTGCGTCTCTGATAGCATCAGCAGTCATTTTTATGGAATGAGGGTTTTCGTGTCTGTGTCGTCGACGCGAGCTCTTGTTCTATTCGTCGCCAGGCATTGATCTGGCCAACGCTCAAGGATCTGAAACGTGATTGGACGCTTGCGCGGCACACTGGCTGAAAAACAGCCGCCGCACCTGATTCTGGATGTAAACGGTCTGGGGTATGAGCTGGAAGTGCCCATGACCACGCTGTATCGCTTGCCGTCGGTCGGTCAACCGCTGACCTTGCACACCCACTTGGTCGTACGCGAAGACGCGCAGTTACTCTATGGTTTCTTCGGCAAGCGTGAGCGAGACTTTTTCCGCGAGTTGATCCGTCTCAACGGCGTAGGGCCGAAATTGGCGCTGGCGTTGATGTCGAGTCTGGAAGTCGATGAACTGGTACGTTGCGTGCAGTCCCAAGACACCTCGGCGCTGACCAAGGTGCCAGGCGTGGGCAAAAAAACCGCCGAACGTTTGTTGGTGGAACTCAAGGACCGCTTCAAAGCCTGGGAAACCGTACCAGCGATGTTCGCCCTGGTGCCAAACCAGCCAGGTGGACCTGACGCGCCGGCGCCAGTCGCCACCGCCGAGAATGACGCGGTCAGCGCGCTGATCTCCCTGGGTTACAAGCCACAGGAGGCCAGCAAGGCGATTTCTGCGATCAAGGAGAAAGGTTTGAGCAGTGAAGACATGATTCGTCGTGCCCTGAAGGGAATGATTTAAGTGATTGAAGCTGATCGTCTGATTACCGCCGCGCCCGGTCCTCGTGATCGCGAGGAAGTCCAGGATCGGGCGATTCGTCCTGTCAGCCTGGCCGAATACATCGGCCAGCCGACGGTTCGCGAGCAAATGGAGTTGTTCATCCAGGCCGCCCGTGGGCGTAACGAGTCGCTGGATCACACGCTGATCTTCGGTCCGCCGGGCCTGGGGAAAACCACCTTGGCGAACATTATCGCCCAGGAAATGGGGGTGTCGATCAAGAGCACATCGGGGCCGGTGCTTGAGCGTCCGGGGGACCTGGCGGCGCTGTTGACCAACCTTGAGCCCCATGACGTGCTATTCATCGACGAAATCCATCGTCTGTCACCGATCGTCGAGGAAGTGCTGTACCCGGCCATGGAAGATTTCCAGCTCGACATCATGATTGGTGAAGGGCCGGCCGCGCGTTCGATCAAGCTTGATCTGCCGCCTTTCACCCTCGTCGGTGCAACCACCCGTGCCGGTATGTTGACCAATCCCTTGCGTGATCGCTTCGGGATCGTTCAGCGCCTGGAGTTCTACAGCACTGCTGATCTCGCCACGATTGTCAGCCGTTCGGCGAGCATTCTTGGTTTGCCGCTGGACCCGGAAGGTGCCTTTGAAATCGCCCGGCGTGCCCGCGGTACGCCACGGATCGCCAACCGTCTGTTGCGTCGGGTACGCGATTTCGCCGAGGTGCGCGCCAAGGGGCACATTACCAAGCCGATTGCCGACCTTGCGTTGAACCTGCTGGACGTCGACGAGCGTGGTTTCGACCACCAGGACCGGCGTCTGCTGTTGACCATGATCGAGAAGTTCGACGGTGGTCCGGTCGGGGTGGACAGCCTGGCCGCCGCGATCAGTGAAGAACGCCACACCATTGAAGATGTGCTGGAGCCTTACCTGATCCAGCAGGGCTACATCATGCGCACCCCCCGGGGGCGTGTGGTGACCCGGCATGCGTACTTGCACTTCGGTTTAAACATTCCGTCACGAATGGGCGAAATGCCCGTCGTAGACGAGTTCCTTGATGCCGTGGACGATTAATAATCTTTGCGCACTGATATATTCGGCGTTTGTGCGGTCCCAGGACCGTACTTTGGCCGTAAAGCCGCAGATCAATGAAAAACAGTTGCCTGGCCGGATTGGCAACCTGAGGAGTAAGCACTAGAGTATGCGCGCGCAAAACGGGCTTGAGCCGTTCGTACATCGTTGTCGCGTTTATTACGAGGACACCGATGCGGGCGGCATCGTGTATTACGTCAATTACCTCAAGTTTATGGAACGGGCTCGAACCGAAAGGCTCCGAGATCTGGGCTTTGCCCAATCGGCGCTGGCAGGGGAGGACCTGTTGTTTGTCGTGCATTCCAGCGAAGCGCGTTACCACGCGCCGGCGCGACTGGACGACGAGCTTCTGGTAAGCGCTGAAGTAATCGAATTGAACCGTGTCAGCCTGCGCTTCAAACAGCAGGTCAGGCGGGCTACGGATAATGTGCTGCTCTGCGAAGGGCAGTTTTTGGTGGCCTGTGTGCGCACTGAAAGTTTAAAACCCCGGGCCATTCCCGAAGCTCTACGTGCGGCCTTTGCCGACGTGAGCGGCGCGGGTACACACTCAAAGCAGGAGATTAAGCGTGGAAGCTAACGTCGTCGACCATACCTCCATGTGGAGCCTGGTCAGCAATGCCAGTATCGTGGTGCAACTGGTAATGCTGATCCTGGTAGCCGCATCGGTCACCTCATGGATCATGATCTTTCAGCGCAGCAATCTGCTGCGCGCCGGTCGACGTGCCCTGGAGAGCTTTGAAGAGCGCTTCTGGTCGGGTATCGACCTGTCCAAACTCTACCGTCAGGCCGGCAGCAACCCTGATCCGGACTCGGGCGTCGAGCAGATTTTCCGTGCCGGTTTCAAGGAATTCTCCCGTCTGCGCCAGCAGCCAGGCGTTGATCCGGAAGCGGTCATGGAAGGTGTGGCCCGCGCCATGCGCGTTGCCATTTCCCGCGAAGAAGAAAAGCTTGAGCAGAGCTTGCCGTTCCTCGCCACCGTCGGTTCCGTCAGCCCGTACATCGGTCTGTTCGGTACGGTCTGGGGCATCATGAACTCCTTCCGTGGTCTGGCATCTGCCCAGCAAGCGACCCTGGCCACTGTGGCCCCTGGTATTGCCGAAGCACTGATTGCGACCGCGATCGGTCTGTTCGCCGCCATCCCGGCCGTAATCGCTTACAACCGTTTTGCCGCTCGCAGCGAAACCCTGCTGGGCCGTTACTACACCTTCGCCGATGAATTCCAGGCGATCCTGCACCGCAAAGTGCACACCAGCGAAGAATAAGCAGGTAATTTCCAATGGCTTTAATCGCTCGAGCTCGCAAAAAGCGCAAGCCGGTTGCCGAGATGAACGTAGTGCCTTACATCGACGTGATGCTGGTACTGCTGGTCATCTTCATGGTGACCGCGCCGATGCTCAATCAGGGCGTGAAAGTTGATCTGCCCAAGGTTTCCAGCGAAGCCTTGCCGCAGGACAACAACACTCAGGTCCTGACCATTTCGATCAAGGCTGACAAGACCTACTACTGGAACCTTGGCAGCGAAGTCGACACCGAAAAGCAGCAGGACAAGGCCATGACCTTGCCGCAGATGACTGACGCGGTGACCAAGATCATTCGTGCCGGCACGGAAGGCGGCAAGCGCACTCAGGTGTTCATTCGCGGCGACAAGACCGTCGACTACGGTTCGGTCATGGGCGCCATGGGCGGGTTGCAGAAGGCCGGCGTCGGTAATGTTGGCTTGATTACCGAGGCGCCCTGATGCAGCAACAACGAGAGCCAACAGCCTCGGAAAGCTACTTCTGGCCTAGTGTCTGGGCGATTGGCTTGCACCTGCTGGTGTTCGGCATGCTGTTTGTGAGTTTTTCCATGACACCTGAGTTGCCGCCGGCCAAGCCGATTGTCCAGGCGACGCTGTACCAGCTGAAATCGAAAAGTCGGGCGACCACCCAGACCAATCAGAAGATTGCGGGTGAGGCGCAGAAAACTGCTGCGCGTCAAACCGAACTCGAACAGTTGGAACAGAAGAAGGTCGAGCAGGAAGCGGTGAAGGCAGCGGAACAAAAGAAAGAAGAGGCAGCTCAAAAGGCCGAGGAAGCCAAGAAGGCCGACGAGTCGAAGAAAGCTGATGAGGCGAAAAAGGCTGATGAAGCCAAGAAAGCCGATGAAGCGAAGAAGACCGCCGAAGCCAAAAAGGCCGAAGAGAAACAATTGGCTGATATAGCCAAGAAGAAAGCCGAAGAAGAAGCCAAGAAAGCTGCTGAAGAAGAGGCCAAGAAAGCGGCCGCTGAAGAAGCGAAGAAGAAAATCGTCGAAGACGCGAAGAAGAAAGCCGCCGAAGACGCCAAGAAAAAAGCTGAAGCTGAAGAGGCGAAGAAGAAAGTCGCCGAAGACGCGAAGAAGAAAGCTGCTGCCGATGCTGCGAAGAAAAAATCGCAGGATGCGGCCCGTAAATCGACCGAAGACAAAAAGGCTCAGGCCTTGGCCGATTTGCTTTCCGACACGCCGCAGCGCCAGCAGGCCTTGGCGGATGAACAGGGTGACGAAGTCGCCGGCAGCTTCGATGATCTGATTCGTCTTCGTGCGGCGGAAGGCTGGGCTCGTCCACCTTCGGCACGCAAAGGTATGACAGTCGTGCTGCAAATCGGCATGTTGCCGGATGGTACGGTGACTTCGGTCAACGTGGCCAAGTCCAGCGGTGATGGTCCGTTTGACGCATCCGCTGTAGCGGCGGTCAAGAATATTGGACGTTTGATAGAAATGCAGGGAATGAAGCCGAGCGATTTCGCTCCGTATCGTTCATTCAAGATGACATTCACGCCTGAGGATTTAGCCCCGTGAGAAACCTTCTTCGAGGAATGCTTGTCGCTATCTGCTGCCTGGCAGGGATGGCGATGGCAGATGAGAAAAACATTCTGGTTACCAGCGGCAGTGATCGGGCGACCCCGATCGCCGTCGTTCCGTTCGCGTTCCAGGGCGGTGCCGTGCTGCCGGACGACATGGCCGAAATCATCGGTAACGACCTGCGCAACTCAGGTTACTACTCGCCGATTCCAAAGCAGAACATGATCAGCCTGCCGAGCCAGGCCAGCGAGATCATTTTCCGTGACTGGAAGGCCGTTGGCGCCCAGTACATCATGGTTGGCAGCATTGTCCCGGCAGGCGGTCGCCTGCAGGTGCAGTACGCTCTGTTCAACGTCGCCACCGAGCAGCAAGTGCTGACCGGCAGCGTGTCGGGCAGTACTGAGCAACTGCGCGACATGTCGCACTACATCGCCGACCAGTCGTTTGAAAAGCTGACCGGTATCAAAGGTGCGTTCTCGACGCGTCTGTTGTACGTGACGGCCGAACGTTTCTCCGAGAAGAACACGCGCTACACGCTGCAACGTTCGGATTATGACGGCGCCCGCGCCGTGACCCTGCTGCAATCGCGCGAGCCGATTCTGTCGCCGCGTTTTGCACCGGATGGCAAGCGCATCGCCTATGTGTCGTTCGAGCAGAAGCGTCCACGCATTTTCGTGCAGAACATCGACACCGGTCGCCGTGAGCAGATCACCAACTTCGAAGGCCTGAACGGCGCTCCAGCCTGGTCACCGGATGGCAATCGCCTGGCCTTCGTATTGTCCAAGGACGGCAACCCGGACATCTACGTGATGAACCTGGGCTCGCGTCAGATCAGTCGCGTCACCAACGGTCCGGGCATCAACACCGAACCGTTCTGGGGTAAGGATGGTTCGACCATCTACTTCACCTCCGACCGTGGCGGCAAGCCACAGATCTACAAAACCAGCGTCGGTGGTGGCGGTGCGGAACGTGTGACCTTCGTGGGTAACTACAACGCCAACCCTAAACTTTCGGCTGATGAAAAGACCCTGGTGATGATTCACCGCCAGGATGGCTTCACCAATTTCAAGGTGGCGGCCCAGGATTTGCAGCGCGGTAGTGTAAAGATACTCACTGATAGCACTCTGGACGAGTCGCCTACTGTCGCGCCCAACGGCACCATGGTAATCTACGCCACCCGCCAGCAGGGCCGGGGAGTCTTGATGCTCGTGTCCATTAATGGACGCGTAAGGCTCCCGCTTCCTACCGCACAAGGCGAAGTCAGAGAACCTTCCTGGTCCCCTTACCTGAACTGACGCGGCGCTACACGTTGTACTTAACACATTGGGGTTCATTAGGAGTTTCACGATGGAAATGCTGAAGTTTGGTAAATTTGCTGCGCTGGCCCTGGCCATGGCTGTAGCTGTAGGTTGCTCGTCCAAAGGCGGCGACAATGCCGGTGAAGGCGCAGTAGATCCAAACGCTGGTTACGGCGCAAACACTGGTGCCGTTGATGGTTCCCTGAGCGAAGAAGCTGCTCTGCGCGCAATCACCATCTTCTACTTCGAATACGACAGTTCGGACCTGAAGCCAGAAGCCATGCGCGCTCTGGACGTTCACGCGAAAGACCTGAAAGCAAACGGCGCTCGCGTTGTTCTGGAAGGCAACACCGACGAACGTGGTACTCGTGAGTACAACATGGCACTGGGCGAGCGTCGTGCGAAAGCCGTTCAACGCTACCTGGTACTGCAAGGTGTTTCCCCAGCTCAGCTGGAACTGGTTTCCTACGGCGAAGAGCGTCCAGTTGCTACCGGCAACGACGAGCAGTCCTGGGCTCAAAACCGTCGCGTCGAACTGCGTAAGTAATTCGTCATGCGAACGTGCCGTCGTGCTGTAACTGTCTTGGCTCTCAGTCTCGCACCGCTTGCGGTGTGGGCTGCGGTTCCTGTGGTCGATAACAACTCCGGTTATAACAATAGCGGGAGCAGTTATCCGCCTGCGGGTTACGGTACGAACGGCGCCTATGCCGGGGGAGGGGTTTCGACCCCTGTCTCGGCACAGGGCGAGCTGTTCAACCAACTGCAATCCATGCAGGAGCAGATCTCACGCCAACAGGGTGTGATCGAAGTTCTGCAAAATGATGTAGCGCGCATGAAGCAAGAGAACCTGGAGCGATATCAGGATCTTGATCGGCGCATAGGAACCGGCGTTGCACCTGCCGCGACTCCTGAAAATTCTTCCACCGGTGGTGATTTGAACGCCCCCGGTGCAGCAGCTGCTGGCGCAAGTGCGGGAGCGGCTGGCGC
>NZ_AKJS01000085.1 GCF_000282215.1 Pseudomonas sp. GM21 | reverse complement strand
GTGTGGTTCATGGATCGGATACGCTTCATCGGAGCAATCCGGCGATGTTTTGAAACGCTCGGATTCCAGGCGCTTTAGCCAAAGGCAAAAGCCGTTGCGCTCCCAATACAAAATCTTCACTCGGTTTCGAGGCTTGTTAAGGAACACGAAAAGCACCGGGTCAAACACCGCGACCTTGATGTCCAGTTCGACCAGCGCAGCGAGGCCATCAATGGATTTTCGGAAGTCGACGGGCTTGGGATAGATATAGACTTTTTCGACTTTTGCGTCAGGACGCATCATGAGGTGCTGGCTCCGGAAAGGAATCGGGAGCACAGCATTGAGGATCAGGTGGTGACTTTGAATGTGGGGTTTATGGAGCGCTTACGAACCTTCTGGCGGCGAATATTCTGATATCGCAATGTAACATGTGCAGTGATCATGGCTCAAGTCGACGTTGCTGATAGATCCAGTCAACGATTTCGCCAGCAGGCGCGTAACCCTGGACAGTTTCACGCAGCAATTGACGGACACGGGAGTAGTCATCCTGCTCGATAGCAGCCAGCAGTTCGGCAAGCCTGGCCTTGAGCACACCCCAAGCCAGATAATCCTCACTTGCAGTCATGATCATCGGATGTTGAGTTGCAGTTACGTTATCTCCAATCAGCAACTCTTCGTAAAGCTTCTCACCTGGGCGCAAGCCAGTGAACTCAATCGCGATATCACCATGTGCGTTTTTCTCTGAACGGACACTTAAACCGGACAGGTGAATCATTTTCTCAGCCAGTTCGACGATTTTTACTGGCTCGCCCATGTCTAGCACGAATACGTCTCCGCCCTGTCCCATAGAGCCAGCTTGAATGACTAGCTGTGCGGCTTCGGGAATAGTCATGAAGTAACGAGTAATCTTCGGGTGAGTAACCGTTATTGGACCACCCGACTTGATTTGCTTATGAAATAAAGGGATAACCGAACCTGAGGATCCCAGAACATTACCAAACCGCACCATTGTAAACCGAGTTCTATTCATCGCGGAGACACTGGCCATATCGCCAAATAACACGGGCTCGGCTTCTTTACTCAATGCCTGAAGAGTCAGTTCTGCCAGACGTTTGGTACTACCCATTACGTTGGTGGGCCGCACCGCCTTGTCAGTAGAAATCAGTACAAAATTAGAGACACCTGCCTGCAAAGCAGCCTGAGCTGTATTAAGAGTGCCTATCACGTTGTTTAGCACACCCTCGGCGATATTGTGCTCAACCATAGGGACATGTTTATAAGCTGCAGCGTGATAAACAGTGTCTACATGCCAAGAGTTCATGACATCCAAAAGTTTGTGCTGATTTCGAACTGACCCTAAAATTGGTAGCAGTTTTACCGAAAAGGATTCACGAGCAATTCGCTGCTCAAGTTCAGAAAGAATACTGTAGAGGTTAAATTCGCTATGTTCGAACAACAAAAGGATCGTCGGACGCAGCTCCAGGATTTGTCGGCACAGTTCGGAGCCTATGGAGCCGCCCGCACCTGTGACAAGAACTACCTGCCCCTTGATACAGTGCTCAAGTAGCTCTTCTTGAGCAGGCACTGCATCACGGCCCAGCAAATCGGCTATGTCCACCTCTTGGATATCATCAACCTTAACCCGACCGCTTGCCAAGTCCATGAACCCAGGCACACTACGGACATGAAGCGGGAAACGCTCAAGTAAACCGAGAATCTCACGACGACGACCACGAGACGATGAAGGAATCGCCAGTAATATTTCTTGCGCGCCAGTCGCCTCAATCATCTGTTGAATATGCTTGGGTTTGTAAACTTGCAATCCGGAGATAATACGACTGGCAATACCGCTATCGTCATCGATAAAGGCGACAGGACGCATGATCCGTCCCATTCGCAACGCTGCGACAAGCTGATTTCCCGCGGCGCCAGCTCCGTAGATAGCTACTTTAGGCAAACCGTCATCACGATTAGTGAAAGGGACATGCTGAACTGCAGCAAACCAGTCGCCAAGGAAAAACTGACGCATTGCCAGCCGCAAACCACCAATCATGATCAAATTCAACCACCAGTAATTGAAAATGATTGACCGAGGTACGACATTTTGATGATTACTGTACCAATAGACGACAACTCCGAGAATCAAGGATGAAAGGCTGACTGCCTTGATGATTGCGATAAGAGCGTCATTACCGAAGTAGCGCATAACTGCGCGATACATGCCAAAGCGAATAAACAGCGGAATGGCTACCACTGGGGCACTTAGGAAGAGCCAAAGGTGTTGAGTAAAAGGATTGATCAAATCATCAACCCCCAAGCGAACAACAAATGCCATCCAGAGGGCTAGCCATACAAGGACAATGTCTATCGTCACCTGAATCAGTCGTTTACTGCGGCGCGGAAGACCTAATAGCAAAGCTCGGAACCTTTCCATACCCCTTCGAACACCTCTCGCCACACTTTTGTTAGTCAGACACAATGCGTGCCACCGTCGCAAACAATCAACACTTTACAACATCAAACGTCAAATATTTGAGGATGGGGCCTTTTCTAACTCACCTGCGTGAAATTTTATGGCCAAGACGATTAAAGGCACGTAGGCGATCATCAGCCCGAGAGCTCCATCCAGCCCAAACTTTGTTACACAGATACCAATAGGCAACAACCAAAACAGGTTGATGCCACCCACCGTAAGCGTGACTGGCAAGTGCTTCCCAACCATTCGCGAAGCATACTGATAAGCATGGCTGCGGTGAGCCTCGTAAACTTTATCTCCTCGGACCAGCCTACGCAGCAGTGTAAATGTTGCATCGACAATAAACACACCCAAGAGGATCAGCCATCCCCAAAGTAGCTGCGATGAAACCCATGCAGCCTGAAACGAAATCATTCCCAAGGTGATCCCCAGAAACCCACTTCCCGCGTCTCCCATAAAAATACGCGCGGGAGGAAAATTCCAATAGAGAAACCCGGCAACGGCCATAGCCAGTATCAAAGGAGCCCATAAAAGCTCAGCAAATCCGCCCAGCCAGTAAAGTAAACAGGCTCCGAGGCAAGCACAAATAGCCTCAACACTGGCAATACCGTCAATTCCATCCATGAAATTGTAAAGATTTAGCATCCATACCAAGTAAATTACCCCAAGAAGGTGTCCTATCCAGCCGAGGTCAACTGTCCAACCAATAACAGCGACAGAAGGAAGCCCACCAAACCAGAACAACGCCCAAGCACCAGCACTGAAATGACCAAGTAGGCGCCATCGAGCGGCTATATGACCGTGATCATCCATAAAACCGATGACTGCAACCACCCCCCCTGCACCGCCAAAAGCTGCCAGAGCTTCCCAGGGAACTAGATTTCCCCAACCCAATAATGGGAGTGAGAGCAGGAAAGCTACAACGATTGCAACCCCTCCACCCCGTGGAGTCGGAACCGAATGAGAACTACGAGCGTTGGGGACATCAATAATACTTAAAGCAAGCGCATAACGACGCAATCCCGCTGTAAGACATAACGAAATAATGGCCACAGCCGGAATCAACCACCAGTAACTCATTGCTTGCGACTCTCTTGAAAGTGTATAGCCGCCTCCTTTAAAGCAGAATCCACAGAGACTAATGGTTTCCATCCTAAAACATCGCGAGTCTTGCTTATATCTACCCGAAGCGATCCACATAGCCGTTGCAAAAGATCTGACTTCCCAAAAAGGCTGGCACCTAAGCGAAGTATCCATTCTGGCACAGGAAGTAGACGCGCGGGTTTGTCCAGCGCACACGCCATTCTCCGTAATAATTCAGTAGTCGACAGATCTTCACCGTCACTTACCATGAAGGTTTGATTGGCCGCCGCGGGATGTTCCATACATAAAATTATTAGATCAACCAGGTTATCTAACGCAACAAGGCTTCGGCTATTTCGAATCGCGCCAAAGGGCAAAGGGAAGCCCTTATCAAGCCACTGCATCATCTTCAGAAAATTCGCCTTAACGCCAGGCCCATAAACTAATACAGGCCTGATTATTACAACCTCCATCCCTGTCCTTTGTGCAATAGCCTTCAGACCTGATTCAGCTTCCATCTTGGAAACACCATACGGGTCTAACGGTGCAGGTACTGCGTCTGGCGAGTAAGCATCATCCTTTGTCGTGCTCTCACCATTGACCTTTATAGAGCTTATAAAAACGAAACGACGAACTCCAGCCGAAGCCGCTTGCTCAGCAAGCTTTAGCGTCCCTTTAACATTAACAGCTCTAAATGCCTCCAGAGGGTTTAATGCTTGATCGTTCATGACATGAACTCGAGCCGCTGCATGGACGACAACGTCAAAACCAATCAAATTTGGCGTCCAATCCACAGCAGAGGAAAGCTCGAAATTTTTCAGCAAACGCACCGTAGCAGGACCATCGATAGACTCACCACGCGCGGCTGCAAATACCTCAACATTTTTTTTGTTTGCTAATACATTGAGCAGCCTGTTGCCAACAAATCCAGACGATCCCGTCACCAATACGCGCATGTGTCCTCCCTTTTATGCCTTAGACCATACGGTACGATTAATATAATCCGTATAACTATAAATAACTCGTGCTATCTGTTTTGAGACCGGGCCACCAAGATAGTCCTTTACAACAGGAATGACACGAGCGCCACGGTGATGCTGGCTCGTCACAACCCGCACGGCATCCAGCACCCGGTCAACCTTGAGCCCACACATGATGAGCGTTCCCTCATCCATTCCCTCAGGACGCTCATGAGCATTGCGAATTGTAACCGCGGGGAGGTTCAATAAAGAGGCCTCCTCGGTAATGGTTCCGCTGTCAGACAGAACACAAAACGACCCCATCTGCAACTTGATATAATCAAGCAAACCAAATGGTTTGACAAACCGAATCAACGGATGCTCAAGGGACTCGCCCAACGCTTCAAGACGTTTTCGCGTGCGAGGGTGCGTAGAGACAATAACGGGAAACCCGTAATTATCGGCCAATGCACGAAGCGACTCTAGGAGATCGAGCAGGTTTTTAGGTGTATCTACGTTTTCTTCACGATGAGCACTAACGATAAAAAATTTACCGTCTTCGAGTTGCTCACGCTCCAAGATATCAGATGCCAAAATATTCGGCATATAATGATCAAGTACTTCCTCCATGTGCGACCCTGTTTTAATGATCGTTTCAGGCCTGATACCTTCATCTAATAGATATCGACGAGCATGCTCAGTCAAAACCAGATTAATATCACTTAGATGATCAAGAACCTTACGATTCAACTCTTCAGGCACTCGCTGATCAAAACAGCGATTGCCCGCCTCCATATGAAAGACTGGAATTTTTCGACGCTTCGCAGCGATAACAGCTAAGCAGGTATTAGTATCCCCATACAACAAAAGTGCATCAGGTTTTTCCAGCTCGAATATCTCATCTGACTTTGAGATAACTTCCGCAATAGTTTGGGCAGCCGTCTCGCCCACTGCACCAAGAAAATGATCAGGCTTGCGAATTTCGAGATCATCAAAAAAAACCTGATTCAACTCATAGTCATAGTTCTGACCGGAGTGAACGAGCACATGATCAGTCTGTTTATCCAACTCTGCAATAACACGACTCATCTTGATCAGCTCGGGCCGTGTTCCCACCAGCGTCATGACCTTAAGCATCTAATTGCTCCTTAATGAAATCCAATTTCAACAAAAGCTCTTTAATGCCAGGAACGTCCAAACGCTCAGTATTATGCGAAGTGTAGTCATCCAATTCGGAGATATTTTGCTCACCTTCAACAAAATACTTCTTGTAATTCAGATCCCTATTATCGGCGGGAATACGGTAGTAGCGCCCCATATCTTCGGCTTTTGCCATTTCTTCACGTGAAATTAGCGATTCGTAGAGTTTTTCGCCGTGACGAGTACCAATCACCTTGATTGCGTTATCGCCCGAGAAAAGTTCTTTGAGTGCTTGAGCCAAATCAGCAACAGTGGATGCCGGTGCTTTTTGAACAAAAATGTCGCCTTGTTCGGCATGCTCAAATGCGTGAAGAACCAAATCTACTGAGTCATCAAGTGACATTAGGAAACGCGTCATGCTTGGATCTGTCACAGTCAGCTCATGACCATCTTTAAGCTGTTTGACAAAAAGAGGAATTACCGAACCTCGAGACGCCATCACATTGCCGTAACGTGTAGAGCAAATGACAGGCCCTGTTTCCGGAATGATCCTGGACTTGGCAACTACAAGCTTCTCGGCCATAGCCTTCGAAATACCCATTGCGTTGATGGGATATACGGCTTTATCAGTGCTGAGAACAACAACTCGACTAACATTATTGGCAATGGCCGCATTGAGTACGTTTTCAGTACCAATTACGTTGGTTTTAACGGCCTCCATCGGGTAAAACTCACACGATGGAACTTGTTTGAGCGCTGCGGCGTGAAATATATAGTCCACACCGACCATCGCTTGGGAAACACTAGCGTAGTCCCTGACGTCGCCAATATAAAACTTGACTTTGTCATTACCTAAAGCTATGCGCATGTCTTCCTGTTTTTTTTCATCACGACTAAAAACACGAATCTCCTTGACGTTTGTATCGAGAAAACGTTTGAGAACAGTATTTCCGAACGAGCCGGTACCGCCTGTTATCATCAAAATCTTATCGTCGAACATTATGATCACCAAAATTTAAAAATGGGAGTTTAACGGCTAGCGCGCATCGCTTCAATTAAATCAGGCCACTGTGGAGGCGCGTACCCTGTAGCTGTTTGGAACCGGGACGAATCTAATGACCGATCGATTTCAAGTTGCTCATCCGGGACAATGCTGATTTCTTTTTGATAGATTTTGGCGACATAACGCAGCAACGTAAGCTTATCGATTGGCTGCGTAGAAACATGGTATAGCCCCTGGAGTGCGGGTTGCGGTATTACAAAATCCAGAATGACGCGAGCAAGCTCAACCGTTGGCAACCCGGAAAAGATGGCTTTTGAAAACCCTTTGACAGAGCCGGACTGCGCAAGAAACCAGTCAACAAGCGATGATTGACCGTTCAGTTCATGCCCGATGATTGAAGTACGAAGAGTAATCGCGTGCGGCTGATCAACAATTTCTCCGATATATTTAGACTTCCCATACAAATCTTCAGCATCAGAAACATCTGCTTCTTTATACATACCTTTTCGACCGGAAAAAACGCAATCCGTACTAATATGCACTAAGCGACTCCCAACTAAAGCGCATAGCTTGGACAGTCGATGGGGCAACATCGCGTTAATAGGCAAAACAGACAAAGGATCCTTAGCGGAGCTCAATTGCTTGATTAGCCCAATACAGTTAATTACAACATCAGGCTTAGACCGCTCAAAGACATCAACTAAAGAATCTTGATCAAGCACATCCACGCCTGAAATCAAATTACCTTTAACCTTACTATCAAAGCTATCAATTGCCTTAGCATTACGAACTGTTCCAACAACACTCAAGGCAGACGAACTGCTGAGTACTTTGAAAACAGCATTACCCAGCATACCTGTTGCACCCAAGACCAATACACGCATTCCAGCACCTATTTTCTATTGAGCCGAGCGGTCAAAATATCAATCAATCGACCGCTTTGAAAATCCATATCATAATTTTCATTAAAATACTGTAAACCTGCCGCCCCCATTTTATCACGCTCAACGCTCGAGCTCTCTTTCAAAGATAAAATGGTTGCCGCTAGCAACTGACCATTTGCCGGGGGGCACACCAATCCCGCGCCAGACTCACTGACCACCCGAGCCCCTTCACCCCTTAAGGCCGCAATAATCGGACGACCGGCGGCTAGATAAGCTTGGATCTTGCTAGGTATCGTATAAGAGAAAATTTCCTCATCATTCAGAGAAACCAACAACGCAGCAGCACATTCAAATATTTCAGACATGGCATCAGCCGGAAAGCGACCAGGCAACACAAGGTTATCCAGATTAAGCGACTTTTTTTGACCCACTACCCATTCGAGCATACTGCCACTACCGACAATGAATATCCTCAACGCAGTTTCTTGCTTTAATATCGACGCGGCCTCAACAATACTTTCTACTGACTGAGCCGTACCAATGTTACCTGCAAACACCACGCTGAAATGGTTTTCGAGTTCGCATTTCAGATCGCTCGGAATGATATTTCCTCTCACTGAAAAATTTTTAATATCTATTGAATTTGGAAAGTAAACCAACTTTTCCGGATCAGCGTACTTCTTTGTCGGCTCAAAAAAAGCTCGGGACTGTAGCAATAAAGTATCACAATATTTATAAATTCCACGGACCATGCAACCTACCGACTTAAGCACCCAAGACTTCTTAATAAAGCCCGTCGCAGAAAGACTTTCAGGCCATAAGTCCTGCACCCATACAGCCAAGTGCGCGCGCTTGAGCCACTTCAAGAGTATCGCGGGTATTACCTGGACAATAGGTGAAGGCGCGAAAACTATAATCACATCGATTTTTTTGCCTCTCAGGAGTTTAGGAAAATACCAAAGCCCCATCACAACAAACGACAAATAGTTTAATACTAGTTTTTTGGCGCCTCCTTTGCCACGGGGGTAAACGGGCACACGGACTACATCGATCAGCGAGGAATAGCGCTCACGCTGCACTCCCTTGGCACTGTAACCGCTATAAATATCCCCGTCAGGATAATTGGGCTTACCGGTGGCAACCGTAACCTCATGCCCCTCGCTAGCAAGCTTGATCGCCAAATCATTTATAATAAATGACTCAGGCCAAAAATATTGAGACATCAGTAAAATACGCATATACGCTCGTCAAATCTATTATATACGCGCACTATCAGAAGCAACTTCTTCCGGCGAAAAATTTCGCAAAGCAGACTAAAAAACAGACCACTAGCAAACATCACAAAAAACATTATATAAGCAAGTAAGCTATATCTCTGTAAAACTCCGGCCGCCTTGGACAAATCGACACACCTACACCCAATCAGCGAGAATTGGAAGCCAAGGAAAAAGGATTGACGAGCACACTCTACAAGGCTGTAAATCGCCTCCAAAACATTACAAGGTTTCTGGCTAACGTCGATTGGTGTTTCAAGACTAACTGCGAAAGCAAGCTTTTCGGTGTTAACTACCGAGTCGCTCTTGCTGGGGATGATATGACGAATGACTACCGATCTGATAAGTCCAGCGCCGCAGGTTACGAGCGTTTTCATGTAAAACTATACCCTTGAGTTCCTGGCAGCCATCTACTTACCTCTGCCTAATCCATGAATGCAAAGCCATCCGTGCTAGCTGAAGCCCCAGACAGAGCCGACCTCAACCAAAGTGGCCATATACCACCACCCGGAAAAACACTGCATTTTACAGCTTAGTGAAGGATTTACTAATAGATATAGACAAACTGCGACACAAATACGACGTGCACCGCGTACCTGCTTCAATCAGACAAGGTGCTTGCGAGAAACCCTGGACGTACGTCCCAGAAGCCAACCAAGAATTGGGCCCATAATCATGCCAATTAGCAAAGCAAGAATTATCACCAGCGATACTGGCAGTTGCGGCCCCGCCCAACCGAGGAACAACAAGGAAACCGATTGCTGATTCTCGAGAATAAAAGCCAGAATCGCCAAAACCAGCAACAAAGCGAACAATGCCGTCAGTGCGCGCTTCAAATTAGGCATGAGCGACTCCTCGCGTTTCGGAAACTGTCAAAGCCCTTCCTCCTCGTCCTCATTCACCCGATCCCTAAGCTCCTTCCCCGGCTTGAAATGCGGAACAAACTTACCATCCAGACTAACCGACTGACCAGTCTTCGGATTACGCCCAACCCGCGGCGCGCGATAGTGCAACGAAAAACTACCAAAACCACGGATTTCGATACGATCCCCAGTCGCCAGGCATTGGGACATTTGCTCGAGCATGGTCTTGATGGCCAGCTCCACATCCTTGGATGAGAGCAGCCCTTGATGGGTGACAATTCGTTCGATCAACTCCGACTTCGTCATATTTTTCCCTTCTTTTTCAAGCAGCTAGGAAAAGCGCTTCAAAGGTTTTAGCATGCCCGGAAGAATTTGAACAGCCTGAGCTTTGACATATCTTTACCAGGTCGAGCCAACCAATCTCAAAGAGCTTCAACACAGATCAGCCTCATCTACAGACCACCAGCATGGTTCGAGTCAGGTATCCCGCAGGATTGAAGCCAAACGGGAATACATCCTCCTCTTTGGCATCATCAGACCTTGCCAAGACCTTATACCCCGCCGCCTTACACTCCTTTTCTGCGCGTTTGAGGCATTTCTCCCATCCGGAACCCAGCCCCGAACAATCGATCTCGATTCCGCTAACCCCGCGCACGACGTGCGTTTTGGCATTAGTCGCGCAACCCGCCAATGTCAGCACTGCTATTGCGACAATGAGCTTGTTCATTCACCTCCCTATACCAGGCGCCCTGCCCGACTATCGTTCCTTTCAGGCTACAGGTTAGCTGCAAAGAAACGATTGATCCGATTAAAGAAACAGACAGCTTATCGAGCATGTTGGTTTCACAAGCATCTAATGCAGCCCGGTAGCGACGATGAGCCCACCAAATCGCAGGCATCGGCATAGGGAGGCGACCTTCACAGGCCGCTCCCCTGCCACACCACCCGGCATGCGGGTCCGCACCGGGCGGTTCGAGAGATTGAGGTTATGAAAGACGCACTAATCCCAGCCTGTCGAACCACGCAATAGTAAGCACGCGATTCAGCGCAAGACGACTGTTATGCCACCAGCGAGAGGTGTTCCCTGCCACCTTCTGCGCCACTTGGTTACTCGCGCCAAGTGCTCGCAGCTCACGGTACGTCGTCGTTCCACGCTTCCATTGTTTTAGTTGGATCGCTCGCAGTCGATGTCGCAGCCATTCGTCCAGCTCACGCCAGACGGCAGGGGTTTGCGACAATCCGAAGTAAGCTTTCCAGCCCAAAATGTAAGGTCGCAGCTCATCGGCAATCTGCTGCAAGCCACGGCCACACGAGCGCCGTGTACCAGCGTATTCGTTGCTTGAATTGCTTCAGCGCTTTATAGGGCACAGCTCGTTTGACGTCGCCGCGGGCCGACCAGAACTCGTAGCCCAGAAACTTACGACCAAATGCGCTCGTCACTGCACTTTTACTTTCGTTAACGCTCAAGTGAAGCTTTTCATAAAGGCGCCTCAGCAAGGTCATCACTCGGAGCCCTGCTTTATGACTGCGAACATACACATTCGCATCATCGGCATAGCGCACAAAACAATGACCTCGACGCTCAAGCTCACGATCCACCTCGTCCAGCAGCACATTCGCCAGAAACGGCGACAACGGACCGCCTTGCGGCGCCCCGCAACGGCTTTTCTCGACCACTCCATTGATCATCGTCCCAGCGTCCAGATAAGTCCGAATCAGTCGGATAACCGCCCGATCCAGAATCCGCTTGCGTAAACGGTCCATCAAGATGTCGTGATCGACTCGGTCGAAAAACTTCTCCAGATCAACGTCCACCACCACTTCGCGCCCAGAAGATACGTAGCGCTGGGCCGCCAAAACGGCGTCCTGCGCACGACGCCCCGGACGAAAGCCGTAGCTGTGCTCACTGAAAGTGGGATCGACTAGCGGCTGCACAATTTGCAGCAACGCTTGCTGGATCAAACGGTCAGTGACCGTCGGGATACCCAACTCGCGTTCGCCGCCGTCAGGTTTGGGGATTACTACGCGCTTTACCGGACTGGGCCGGTAGGCACCTGAAAGAAGCTGCTCACGAATCTTCGGCCATTGGCTCAGAAGGTGTTCGGCGGTCTGTTCAATATCCAGACCATCGACTCCCGCTGCACCTTTGTTGGCCTTGACCCGCTTCCATGCCCGCTTCAGGTTTTCTCTCGCAAAGGCCCGCTCCAGCAGCCCTTGCCCTGCGTTATCGGATTCATCTTGCGGGCGATTGACCTCGTCGCTGACAGGACTTCTCACGGCTTCACCGCTCGTTATCTCCATCCGCCCCGCGTTCGGCAGGCATCTGACTTCCGGTCTTTCGTATCAACATGGCCTATAGCGCTTTCTCTCGTTCGGCCCTTCGTCAAAAAAAAGACTACTACGGCCTCTGCTGACTTCTCGCTCCGACTGGCGCCGTCGCCCTTTCAGGCATAAAGCGAGATCTCCCCAGGTAAGAACGCAATCCTTCACCACACAACCGCCGGATTTACGCAGCCTGATCCTTGACCACAAGAGCTTCGCGGTTTTGTGCCCGCTCGCCCTGATCGGCTTCGCCTTTTATCCGGTTCTTGTACATCGGCTCATGGCTTCGATTCACGCTTCCTCCCCACACTCGGTCGCCCTAGTGCAGTTGCGCTTCACTTCGTTCGCTGTGGTCAGCTTACGGCGGGACTCACACCCGCAAGATTGCGCCCATGCTGGGCGCACACAAAAAAGGGCGACCGAAGTCGCCCTTTTTAATGATCAAGCAGAACTTAGTTCTGTTTGGCCATTGCCTGGCGCAGCAGTGCCGCCATGGTGGTATCAGTTGACTCGCCTTCCGGAGCAGTTTTCAGGCTCTGGATAGCTTCTTTCTCTTCAGCATCGTCTTTTGATTTGATCGACAGCTGAATGACGCGGCTCTTACGATCAACGCTGATGATCTTGGCTTCTACTTCCTGGCCTTCTTTCAGAACGTTGCGCGCGTCTTCAACGCGGTCACGGCTGATTTCGGAGGCTTTCAGAGTCGCTTCGATATCGTCGGCCAGAGTGATGATGGCGCCTTTGGCGTCAACTTCTTTCACGATGCCTTTAACGATTGCGCCTTTGTCGTTCTCTTGAACGTACTCGGAGAACGGATCGCTTTCCAGTTGCTTGATACCCAGGGAGATGCGCTCGCGCTCTGGGTCAACCGACAGGATAACGGTGTCCAGCTCGTCGCCCTTCTTGAAGCGGCGAACGGCTTCTTCGCCCACTTCGTTCCAGGAGATGTCGGACAGGTGAACCAGACCGTCGATGCCGCCGTCCAGACCAATGAAGATACCGAAATCGGTGATCGACTTGATGGTGCCGGAGATTTTATCGCCCTTGTTGAACTGGCCAGAGAAATCTTCCCATGGGTTAGATTTGCACTGCTTGATGCCGAGGGAGATACGACGACGCTCTTCGTCGATGTCCAGAACCATAACTTCCACTTCGTCGCCGACTTGTACGACTTTCGAAGGGTGGATGTTCTTGTTGGTCCAGTCCATTTCGGAAACGTGTACCAGACCTTCAACGCCTTCTTCCAGCTCAGCGAAGCAGCCGTAGTCGGTCAGGTTGGTTACACGAGCGGTAACGCGAGTGCTTTCTGGGTAACGGGCTTTGATAGCAACCCATGGATCTTCGCCCAGTTGCTTGAGGCCCAGGGAAACACGATTGCGTTCGCGATCGTACTTCAGAACCTTGACATCGATCTCATCGCCAACGTTGACGATTTCGGAAGGATGCTTGATACGCTTCCAAGCCATGTCGGTAATGTGCAGCAGGCCATCGACGCCACCCAGATCGACGAATGCGCCGTAATCGGTGAGGTTTTTGACGATACCTTTGACTTGCTGACCTTCCTGCAGGGATTCCAGCAGAGCTTCACGCTCGGCGGAGTTCTCGGCTTCGAGGACGCTGCGACGGGAAACGACAACATTGTTGCGTTTCTGGTCGAGTTTGATGACCTTGAATTCCAGCTCTTTGCCTTCCAGGTGCGTAGTATCGCGCACAGGACGGACGTCAACCAGAGAACCTGGCAGGAACGCACGGATGCCGTTAACGTCGACAGTGAAGCCGCCTTTAACCTTACCGTTGATAACGCCCTTGACCACTTCTTCGGCTGCGAAGGCTGCTTCCAGAACAATCCAGCATTCAGCGCGCTTGGCTTTTTCACGGGACAGCTTGGTTTCACCAAAGCCGTCTTCAACCGAGTCCAGAGCAACGTGAACTTCGTCACCGACGTTGATGTTCAGTTCGCCAGCGTCGTTGTAGAACTGCTCAAGCGGGATGAGTGCTTCAGACTTCAGGCCAGCGTGAACGGTTACCCAGCGAGCCTGGTAATCGATATCAACGATAACACCGGTGATGATGGAGCCTGCCTGAAGGTTCAGGGTTTTTAGGCTTTCTTCAAAGAGTTCCGCAAAGCTTTCGCTCATTTTAATTCCTGTTGATGAGGGCGAAGACTACGCCCATCTCCACACCCCAGACGGTATGGGTTAGTTTCATTTAAAAGAAGTCACCGCAGGACTATGACTGGTCCCCTGCCGCCTTCTTGGTCACCCGGCGATATCGCGAATGGCGATTTCGCTCATGATGTGTTCCAGCACCTGATCGATGGATAATTCCGTGGAATCCAGCTGAATGGCGTCAGCCGCCGGTTTGAGCGGGGCTACCGCTCGCTGGGTGTCACGCTCATCGCGAACACGTATCTCATCTAGCAGACTCGACAGACTAACACCATCGTCTTTGCCCTTCAACTGCAAGTATCGACGGCGCGCACGCTCCTCGGCACTGGCAGTGAGGAAAATCTTCAAAGGCGCGTCCGGAAAAACCACCGTGCCCATATCTCGGCCATCGGCGACCAGCCCCGGCATTTCCTGGAAAGCACGCTGGCGCTGCAGCAGCGCCTCGCGTACGGCGGGCAGCGCAGCGACTTGCGATGCACCGGCACCGATACTTTCCGTACGAATCACATCGCTGACTTCGTCGCCTTCGAGAATGATTCGCTGCAGTTGACCATCCGTCGCAGCGATGAATTGCACGTCCAGATGAGCGGCCAGTTTTTTCAGCAACTCTTCGTTGGTCAGATCAACACCATGATTGTGCGCGGCGAAAGCCAGCAAACGGTACAGCGCACCGGAATCCAGCAGGTTCCAGCCCAGACGCTTCGCCAGTATCCCGGCGATCGTGCCTTTACCGGAACCGCTCGGGCCATCAATGGTAATGACTGGCGACTTGTTGATCACGACTGAGCCTCTTCAGCAACCCGGATGCCGACCTGCGCGCACAGCGCGAGGAAGTTCGGGAACGACGTCGCTACGTTGGCGCAATCATGGATGCGGATCGGTGCAGTAGCGCGCAACGATGCAACGCTGAATGCCATGGCAATTCTGTGGTCGCCATGACCATGCACTTCGCCGCCGCCGATCGGGCCGCCATCGATGATGATGCCGTCCGGGGTCGGTTCGCACTTGACACCCAGCGCCAGCAAGCCATCAGCCATGACCTGAATCCGGTCCGACTCCTTGACCCGCAGCTCTTCAGCGCCACGCAGGACAGTGCGCCCTTCGGCACAGGCCGCAGCCACGAACAGCACCGGGAATTCGTCGATGGCCAGCGGAACCAGCGCCTCGGGAATCTCGATACCCTTGAGTTTAGCTGCACGTACGCGCAAGTCCGCAACAGGTTCGCCGCCGACTTCACGCTGGTTTTCCAGGGTGATATCGCCGCCCATCAGACGCAGGATGTCGATCACGCCCGTACGGGTCGGGTTGATGCCGACATGCTCCAGCACCAGCTCCGAACCTTCGGCGATCGATGCAGCCACGAGGAAGAACGCGGAGGACGAGATGTCGCTCGGTACTTCAATGTGGGTCGCAGTCAGCTTGTGCCCGGATTCGACCGAAGCGGTCGCGCCGTTGACGCTGACCGGGTAGCCAAAACCTTGCAACATGCGCTCGGTATGGTCACGGGTCGGTGCAGGCTCAGTGACGGTGGTCTTGCCTTCGGCGTACAAACCCGCCAGCAAAAGGCAGGATTTCACCTGAGCACTGGCCATCGGCATGGTGTAGGTCAGGCCTTTGAGCTTGTTGCCGCCACGAATGGTCATCGGCGGACGACCTTCAGCAGCGGTCTCGATCACGGCGCCCATTTCACGCAACGGGTTGGCGACGCGATTCATCGGACGCTTGGAAAGCGAAGCGTCACCGGTCAGGGTGCTGTCGAAGTTCTGCGCAGCCAACAGGCCAGACAGCAGACGCATCGAGGTACCGGAGTTGCCCAGATAGATCGGGCCTGGCGCTGGCTTCAGGCCATGCAGGCCAACGCCGTGAATGGTCACGCGACCATGATGCGGACCTTCGATTACAACGCCCATGTCGCGGAAGGCTTGCAGGGTCGCCAGAGCGTCTTCACCTTCGAGGAAGCCTTCGACTTCGGTGACACCCTCGGCCAGGGAGCCAAGCATGATCGAACGGTGGGAAATCGATTTATCGCCCGGTACACGAATCCGCCCAGTCAGGCGGCCACCAGGTTGTGCCAGGAAAATCAGGTCGTTGGAGTTCATAGCGTCCACATAGGCCCGGCGGGCCAGGATTTTACTGAAATGCTCGCGGGCAACCCGGGCGCGCGTGAACACGCCCAACAATTGGTGCCCATCCCCTGCATCGACCGCGTCGCGCAAGGCGTCGAGATCGCTGCGAAATGTATCAAGTGTGCGCAGGACAGCTTCGCGGTTGGCGAGGAAGATGTCGTGCCACATGACCGGGTCGCTCCCCGCGATTCTTGTGAAATCGCGGAAACCGCCCGCAGCGTAACGGAAGATCTCAAGGTTTTCATTGCGTTTGGCCAATGAATCGACCAAACCGAACGCCAACAGGTGTGGCAAATGGCTGGTCGCCGCCAACACTTCATCGTGGCGCTCGACCTCCATGTGCTCGACATCGGCGCCCAATTCGCGCCACAAACGGTCGACCACTGCCAACGCGGCCGGATCGGTTTGATCCAGCGGCGTCAGAATCACTTTATGGCGACGGAACAGCTCGGCGTTTGAGGCTTCCACCCCGCTCTGCTCGGAGCCGGCAATGGGATGCCCCGGCACGAAACGCGACGGCATGCCGCCAAAGGCCGCGGTTGCCGCATGGACGACGTTGCCTTTGGCGCTACCGACATCCGTCAAAATGGCCGAACCCAGATCCATTGCAGCGAGGTGCGCCAGCATTTTCTCCATGGCAAGGATCGGTACGGCCAGTTGAATCACGTCAGCGCCCTGACAAGCTGTCGCCAGGTCTTCTTCGCAGCGATCCACCACGCCCAACTCGACCGCCAGCTTGCGTGACTGCGGGTCGAGGTCGACCCCGACCACTTCGCGGCACAGGCCACTTTCACGCAAACCCTTGGCGAAAGAACCACCGATCAATCCCAGACCGACCACCACCAGGCGACCGATCATAGGCGCAGCAGATTGCAGTGCAGTGACATCAACCACGAGCCAGAACCTTGGTCAGCGCCTCAAGGAAGCGGCTGTTTTCAGCCGGCAAACCAATGGTGATGCGCAGGTGGTTCGGCATGCCGTAGTTGGCCACCGGACGCACGATCACGCCTTCGTGCAACAACCCCTGGAAGACCGGCGCAGCAACACGGCCGAGATCGACGCAAATGAAGTTGCCCTTGGACGGAATCCAGCTCAGCCCCAACTCACGCAAACCCGCTTCCAGTTGCAACATGCCGGACTCGTTCAAGCGACGGCTTTCAGCCAGGTAATCGGTGTCTTGCAGCGCAGCGCAGGCAGCGGCCAAGGCCAGACTGTTCACGTTGAACGGCTGACGCACACGGTTCAGTACGTCGGCGACCACGGCGGTGGACAGCCCATAGCCGACTCGCAACGCTGCCAGACCGTAAGCCTTGGAGAACGTGCGTGACACCAGCAGGTTCGGATAAGCCGCCAGATAGTCCAGACCGTCCGGCAAGTCGCTGCCCTCGGCGTATTCGATGTAGGCCTCGTCCAGCACGACCAGCACATGCGCAGGAACATCCTGGAGGAATTCATCCAGCGCCTCGGCATCGAACCAGGTTCCGGTCGGGTTGTTCGGGTTGGCAATGAACACCACGCGAGTGTCCGCGTCGATCGCCGCCAGCATCGCCGACAGGTCATGCCCCCAGTCCTTGGCTGGAATCACTTTGGCCTGGGCACCGACGGCCTGGGTCACAATCGGATAGACCGCAAACGCGTGTTCGCTGAACACGGCATTGAGGCCTGGCGCCAGATAAGCACGCGCAACCAGTTCCAGAATGTCGTTGGAGCCGTTGCCCAGCGTCACTTGATTCAGTTCGACGCGGCACTGCTCGGCCAACAGGGTCTTGAGCGCAAAACCGTTGCCGTCCGGATACCGGGTCAGCTCGGCCAGCGAATCCTGAATCGCCCTCAGCGCCTTTGGACTCGCGCCCAGCGGGTTTTCATTACTGGCCAGTTTGACGATGCTTGCCGGATCAAGGTCCAGCTCACGGGCCAGTTCGTCCACAGGCTTGCCCGGGACGTACGGCGAAAGTTGTTGTACGCCCGGCTGTGCCAGAGCGAGGAAGTCATCACTCATTTGCTACCCCTTAGAGAACTGCTTTCGGGTAGGAACCCAGCACTTTGAGTGCCACCGCTTCCTGACTTATCTTTTCCAGCACACCTTTGATCAACGGATCGCGATGGTGGCCGACGAAGTCGATGAAGAACACATAGGTCCACTTGCCGCTGCGCGACGGACGCGTTTCGATGCGCGTCAGGTCGATGCCGTTGTCATGGAACGGCACCAGCAATTCGTGAAGCGCACCGGGCTTGTTGCTCATGGAGACGATGATCGAGGTCTTGTCGTCGCCGGTCGGCGGCACTTCCTGGCTACCGATCATCAGGAATCGCGTGGAGTTATCCGGACGATCCTCGATTTTCTCGGCCAGACGGGTCAAGCCATACAAGCCAGCGGCCATGTCGCCGGCAATGGCGGCCGAGTTCCACTCACCTTTAACCCGCTTGGCGGCTTCGGCGTTGCTGGACACCGCCACGCGCTCGACATTCGGGTAATGGGCGTCCAGCCACTTGCGGCACTGGGCCAGCGATTGGGCATGGGAATAGATGCGGCTGATGCTGTCGGTCTTGGTGTTTTCACCGACCAACAGGTGGTGGTGAATCCGCAACTCGACTTCACCACAGATGACCATGTCGTGTTCGAGGAAACTGTCGAGGGTGTGGTTGACCGCGCCTTCGGTGGAGTTTTCCACCGGGACCACGCCAAAGTTCACCGCACCGGCCGCCACTTCGCGGAACACTTCGTCGATCGCCGCCATCGGCTTGCTGATCACCGCGTGGCCGAAGTGTTTCATGGCCGCCGCTTGGGTGAAGGTGCCTTCAGGGCCCAGGTAAGCCACTTTCAGCGGCTGCTCAAGCGCCAGGCACGAGGACATGATTTCACGGAACAACCGCGCCATCTCTTCGTTACCCAGCGGCCCTTTATTACGCTCCATGACACGTTTGAGCACCTGAGCCTCGCGCTCAGGACGATAGAACACCGGCACTTCGCCTTCGGCCAGCGAGGCCATCTTTACTCGCGCAACTTCCTGGGCGCAGCGTGCGCGCTCACTGATCAGCTCCAGGACTTTAGTGTCCAGGGCATCAATGCGAACGCGCAGAGCCTTGAGTTCTTGCTCAGACATTAGCCGTGTTCCTTCTCGAACTCTGCCATGTACGAAATCAGCGCGTTGACCGCAACGATGTCAACGGCGTTATAGATGGAGGCGCGCATGCCGCCCACGGAACGATGACCCTTGAGGTTCAACAGGCCACGCGCGTCGGCACCAGCCAAAAATGGCTTGTCCAGACGGTCGTCAGCCAGACGGAACGGCACGTTCATCCACGAGCGATCCGATTTGTTGATCGGGTTGCTGTACATGCCGCTGGCGTCGATGAAGTCGTAAAGCGTGCGCTGCTTCACTTCGTTGAGCTTGCCGATGGCTTCAACACCACCCTGCTCTTTCAGCCACTCGAACACCAGGCCGGACAAATACCAGGCCAGGGTCGGCGGGGTGTTGTACATCGAGCCGTTATCGGCCGCGACCTTGTAATTGAGCATGGTCGGGCACAGCGAACGGGCGTGACCCAGCAGGTCTTCGCGGACGATGTTGACCACGATGCCGCTCGGGCCGATGTTTTTCTGGGCGCCGGCGTAGATCATGCCAAAGCGCGAAACATCGATTGGCCGCGACAGAATATCCGAAGACATGTCAGCCACCAGCGGAACGTCACCGGTTTCGGGGATCCACTGGAATTCCAGGCCGCCGATGGTTTCGTTCGGCGCGTAGTGAACGTAGGCCGCGTCTTTGGACAGGCTCCATTCGTTTTGACCGGGAATAGCGAAATAGTCGTAAGGCTTGGCGGTACCGGCGACATTCACATTGCCGTAGCGCGAAGCTTCTTCGATGGCTTTCTGCGACCAGATACCGGTATCGATATAGTCGGCGGTGCCGCTTTCCGGCAACAGGTTCAGAGGAATCTGAGCAAATTGCTGGCTGGCGCCACCTTGCAGAAACAGCACTTTATAGTTCGAAGGGATATTCAGCAGATCACGCAGATCCTGCTCGGCCTTGGTGGCGATGGACACGAACTCATCACTGCGATGGCTCATTTCCATGACCGACAAGCCCTTGCCGTGCCAATCAAGGAGTTCACCCTGGGCGCGCTGCAGGACAGCTTCGGGAAGTGCCGCAGGACCGGCACAGAAGTTATAGGCTCTCTTGCTCACATCCAATCTCGCTCTGATTTGGTGGTAATCACGCAATACATCACAATATCAATCGACACAGAGTCCCTGCCGAAGCAGAAAACCTGTGGGAGCGAGCCTGCTCGCGAATGCATCACCGCGGTGTTTCAGAGGTACCGCAGCGCCTGCATCGCGAGCAGGCTCGCTCCCACAAGGGATCTCCACTGATATCGAAATTTTCCGTTCGGACAAACAACAAGGGGGCGAATTCTCATCCGCCCCCTGTTTGTACGCTTACTCTTGTGGCTCTTCGTCAGCGGCGGCATCGAGTTGCTGATCGTCAACAACGTCGTCGATCACGACCTCACCAACGAACTCTGCACCCTCTTCACCTTCCAGCTCTTCACCTTCGACTTCCGACGGTTCCTGAACCCGCTCCAGACCAACCAGTGTTTCATCGCTGGCCAGCTTGATCAGGGTAACGCCCTGGGTGTTACGACCCAGGCTGGACACTTCGTCGACACGGGTACGAACCAGGGTGCCCTGGTCGGAAATCAGCATGATTTCCTCGCCATCGAGCACCTGGACCGCGCCGACCAGACGGCCGTTACGGTCGTTGCTGACCATGGCGATAACGCCCTGACCGCCACGCTTGTACTCAGGGAACTCGGTGATCGCCGTGCGCTTGCCGAAACCACGCGCCGAAGCGGTGAGGATCTGGCTGCCTTCTTCCGGGATCAGCATGGAAATGAGCTTCTGGCCTTCCGGCAGACGCATGCCACGGACACCGCGAGCGGTACGGCCCATGGCGCGAACGTCGGTTTCCTTGAAGCGAGTGACCTTGCCACCGTCGGAGAACAGCATGACTTCACGCTCGCCATCGGTAATGGCGGCAGAAATCAGTACATCACCTTCGTCCAGCTCCAGCGCGATCAGACCGACGCTGCGTTGACGACTGAAGGATTCCAGCGGGGTCTTCTTCACAGTGCCTTTGGCAGTCGCCATGAAGATGAAGTGACCTTCGGTGTATTCCTCGACCGGCAGCATGGTGGTGATGTATTCATCACTGTCCAGCGGCAGCAGGTTGACCAGCGGACGACCACGGGCAGCGCGGGACGCTTCCGGAATTTCATAGGTTTTCAGCCAGTACACTTTGCCTTTGCTGGAGAACAGCAGCAGCGTGGTGTGGCTGTTGGCGACCAGCAGGTGAGCGATGTAGTCCTCATCCTTGACGCCGGTCGCCGATTTGCCTTTACCGCCACGACGCTGAGCCTGGTACGCAGCCAGTGGCTGGGTCTTGGCGTAGCCACCGTGGGAAATGGTCACGACGCGCTCTTCTTCCGGGATCATGTCACCCAGGGTCAGGTCGAGACGGGCATCCAGAATTTCGGTGCGGCGCACGTCGCCGTACTCGGCGCGGATCACTTCCAGCTCTTCGCGGATCACTTCCATCAGGCGCGTGGCGCTGCTGAGGATGCGGATCAGTTCGCCGATCTGGTTGAGGATCTCCTGATACTCGGCCAGCAGTTTTTCGTGCTCCAGACCGGTCAGACGGTGCAGACGCAGTTCCAGAATGGCTTGCGCCTGTTCTGGCGACAGGAAGTACTTGCCGTCGCGCAGGCCGTATTGCGGGTCCAGGGTCTCTGGACGGCAAGAATCGGCACCGGCGCGCTCGACCATGGCCACCACGGCGGAGGATTCCCAGGCCGTGCTGATCAGCGCTTCCTTGGCTTCCGACGGCGTTGGCGAGGCCTTGATCAGGGCGATGACCGGGTCGATGTTCGACAGGGCAACCGCTTGACCTTCGAGAATATGGCCACGTTCACGAGCTTTACGCAGCTCGAACACGGTACGGCGGGTAACGACTTCGCGACGGTGACGAACGAAAGCTTCCAGCAGGTCCTTGAGGTTGAGGATCCGTGGACGGCCATCGATCAGCGCAACGATGTTGATGCCGAACACGGCTTGCAGCTGAGTCTGGGCGTAGAGGTTGTTGAGGATCACCTCAGGCACTTCGCCGCGACGCAGTTCGATCACGACGCGCATACCGTCCTTGTCGGACTCGTCGCGCAGCTCGGTGATGCCTTCCAGCTTCTTCTCTTTGACCAGCTCGGCGATCTTCTCGATCAGACGGGCCTTGTTGAGCTGGTAAGGGAGTTCGGTAATGACGATCTGCTGACGGCCACCGACCTTGTCGATGTCTTCGATCGTCGAGCGAGCGCGCATGTAAATGCGGCCGCGACCGGTGCGGTAGGCTTCGATGATGCCGGCGCGACCGTTGATGATCGCGGCAGTCGGGAAGTCCGGACCGGGGATGTATTGCATCAGCTCATCGATGGTCAACTCTGGGTTGTCGATGAGGGCCAGGCAACCGTCGATGACTTCACCGAGGTTGTGCGGCGGAATGTTGGTCGCCATGCCCACGGCGATACCGCTGGAGCCGTTGACGAGCAGGTTGGGAATACGGGTCGGCATGACCGCCGGGATCATTTCAGTGCCGTCGTAGTTCGGCACCCAGTCCACGGTTTCCTTGTGCAGGTCGGCCAGCAACTCGTGCGCCAGCTTGGTCATGCGCACTTCGGTGTATCGCATCGCCGCGGCGTTGTCGCCGTCCACCGAACCGAAGTTGCCTTGACCGTCGACCAGCAGGTAACGCAGCGAGAACGGCTGCGCCATGCGGACGATGGTGTCGTACACCGCGGTATCACCGTGCGGGTGATACTTACCGATGACGTCACCGACAACACGGGCAGATTTCTTGTACGGCTTGTTGAAGTCGTTGCCCAGCTCGCTCATCGCGAACAGCACACGCCGGTGCACGGGCTTCAAGCCATCGCGCGCATCCGGCAGGGCCCGCCCGACAATTACGCTCATTGCGTAGTCGAGGTAGGACTGCTTCAGCTCGTCTTCGATATTGACCGGGAGGATTTCTTTGGCCAGTTCGCCCATGAGAAGCTCGATTCCTTTTTCTGGTGAAACTTCGTCACATCCATATGGGACGAACGAAGCTCGCCGCTGCAGGCTGAGTGCCATACACCGACTTACGACAAATCAACAAGAAGAACCATGGATTTGCGCAGTAAAGACAACCCCATGGGGCTGCCTCGGAAAACGCCGGATGTTATCACAAGAGCCGCCACGCACCTATCCCCCAGACGCGCATGGAGCATAGTTAGTTGACCGGTGACAGGCTTAACGGGGACGAGAGGGGCTTAGAGCCGCTCCGAATGAAGAATTCGCGACTGAATTACGCTTATTTATTGACTTTGAGGGCCTTATCGCCAGCAGGCTGGCTCCCACAAGATCGTTGTCGATCCCATAGCCTGTGGGAGCCAGCCTGCTGGCGATGGCGATTCACAAGGCGCCGGCGCCCTCAATGCAGACGCTTGCGGCACATCAACTGCGCCATTTTCGCGGTGTCCGGCCGTTCGACGATGCCTTTTTCGGTGACGATCACGTCGATCAGGTCCGCTGGCGTTACATCGAACACCGGATTGAACGCACCAATATCCGCCCCGAGCCGCTTGCCACCAATCTCCAACAACTCGCGGCCGTCGCGCTCTTCGATAGGAATTTCGTCGCCACTGGCCATGTTCAGGTCGATGGTAGAACTCGGCGCCACCACCATGAAGCGCACGCCATGATGCATGGCGTTGACCGCCAGCTGATAGGTGCCGATCTTGTTCGCCACGTCGCCATTGGCGGTGATCCGGTCAGCGCCGACGATCACCCAGGTCACGCCTTTGACTTTCATGATGTGCGCGGCAGCGGAGTCGACATTTACGGTCACGGGAATGCCTTCATTGGCCAGTTCCCATGCGGTCAAACGCGAACCTTGCAGCCATGGTCGGGTTTCGTTGGCGTAAACGCGCTCGACCATGCCTTCGATAAAGGCCCCGCGAATTACCCCCAGCGCGGTACCGAAGCCGCCAGTGGCCAGCGCGCCGGTGTTGCAGTGGGTCAGGATTGCCTGGGCGTTGCCCTGGTGCTTGCGGATCAGGTCCACACCCAATTGGGCCATGGTCAGGTTGGCTTCGCGATCACTTTCATGAATGGCAATGGCTTCCGCCTCCAGCGCTGCCAGAGGGTCTGCGGCTTCCTTAAGACGGTCCAGGCGGTCACGCATGCGACTCAAGGCCCAGAACAGATTCACTGCCGTAGGACGGGAATCGGCCAGTAATGCGTAATCCTCTTCCCACGCGGCCTGCCAGTCACCGCCCTCGGCAATTCGGGCGCGGGCCGATAGCACCATGGCATACGCCGCACTGATGCCGATCGCTGGCGCACCGCGCACCACCATCGAACGGATGGCCTCGGCCACACCGGCTGCACTGGTGTAGGCAATCCAGGTTTCTTCGAAAGGTAAAATCCGCTGATCCAGCAGGTAGAGGGTGCCATCACGCCAATCGATGGCCTTCACTTTCTCCGCAGCCAACAGTCGATCGCGCATCCCTCACCCCGCACTCAAGCACAAAAGCCGCCGATTATAGCGATCACCCCGCCAAGACGCTCGGGTATACTTCGCCATCCTTTACAAAAGCACTGGAACCGATCCTCGATGCCGAACACTGCCGCTGCGCTCGACTTGTTGTTGCTGCCGACCTGGCTGGTACCCGTCGAACCCGCTGGCGTTGTCCTCAAAGAGCATGGCCTGGGCATCCGTGACGGACGCATTGTATTTATCGGCCCACGCTCGATTGCGCTGAAGCTTAACGCAACTGAAGTCCGTGAGTTGCCGGACATGCTGCTCAGCCCCGGGCTGATCAACGCTCACGGGCACGCGGCCATGACGCTGTTTCGTGGCCTCGCCGATGACCTTCCACTCATGTCCTGGCTGGAAAACCACATTTGGCCGGCAGAAGCCAAGTGGGTCGATGAAGCCTTCGTACGAGATGGCACGGACCTGGCCATCGCCGAACAGATCAAAGGCGGCATCACCTGCTTCTCTGACATGTATTTCTTCCCGAAGGTTGCCAGCGAGCGCGTACATAACAGCGGTATTCGCGCACAAATTGCGATTCCGATCCTCGACTTCCCGATCCCGGGCGCCAGCACGGCGGACGAAGCCATTCGTCAGGGCGTGGAATTGTTTGGCGACCTCAAGCATCACGAGCGCATAAAAATCACCTTTGGCCCCCATGCGCCGTACACCGTGGGCGACGAAAACCTGGAGAAAATCCGCGTGATCGCCGAAGAGCTGGATGCCTCGATCCACATGCACGTCCATGAAACCGCTTTCGAAGTGCAGCAATCGGTCGAGCAGCGCGGTGAACGCCCGCTGGCCCGCCTTGCCCGCCTGGGCTTGCTCGGGCCGCGCTTCCAGGCCGTTCACATGACCCAAATCAGCGATGAAGACCTGGTGACGCTGGTAGAAAGCAACACCAATGTGATTCATTGCCCGGAATCCAACCTGAAGCTGGCCTGCGGTTTTTGCCCGGTCGAGCGGTTGTGGCAGGCGGGCGTCAACGTCGCCGTCGGCACTGATGGTGCCGCCAGCAACAACGACCTCGACCTGCTAAGCGAAACCCGTACCGCTGCGTTGTTGGCCAAGGCCGTCGCCGGCTCGGCCACCGCGCTGGATGCCCATCGCGCCTTGCGCATGGCCACACTCAATGGCGCCCGCGCCTTGGGGATCGAGGCTGAAACGGGTTCGCTGGAAGTTGGCAAGGCGGCCGATATAGTGGCGTTTGACCTGTCCGGTCTGGCGCAGCAACCGGTCTATGACCCGGTTTCGCAACTGATCTACGCCACCGGTCGCGATTGTGTGAAACACCTGTGGGTCGCCGGCAAGCAACTGCTCGACGACCGGCGCCTGACCCGCCTGGATGAAGAGCAGTTATGCGCCACCGCCAAGGCGTGGGGCCAACGTATAAGTGGCCGCACCGATTCGTAAGATCCCCGGACCCAACACCGGGGCAACAGGATTTTTCAAGTTTTAGAGGACTGAACCATGAGCAACGTCGACTACGCCGAGATCGCCAAATTCGAAGCCCTGGCCCATCGCTGGTGGGACCGTGAAAGCGAGTTCAAGCCACTTCACGACATCAATCCGCTGCGGGTCAACTGGATTGACGAACGCGTCAATCTGGCCGGCAAGAAGGTGCTGGACGTCGGTTGCGGCGGCGGGATTCTCAGCGAGGCCATGGCCCAGCGCGGCGCCACCGTCATGGGTATCGACATGGGTGAAGCGCCGCTCGCGGTCGCGCAGTTGCACCAACTGGAGTCGGGCGTGAACGTCGAATACCGACAGATCACGGCCGAAGGTCTCGCCGAGGAAATGCCCGAGCAATTCGACGTCGTCACGTGCCTGGAAATGCTTGAGCACGTACCCGATCCGTCTTCGGTCATCCGCGCCTGCTTCCGCATGGTCAAGCCCGGCGGCCAGGTGTTCTTCTCCACCATCAACCGCAACCCGAAGGCTTACCTGTTCGCCATTGTCGGCGCTGAATACATCATGAAACTGCTGCCGCGCGGCACGCACGATTTCAAGAAATTCATCCGCCCATCCGAGCTTGGCGCCTGGAGTCGCATGGCGGGCCTGACCGTCAAGGACATCATCGGCCTGACCTACAACCCGTTGACCAAGCACTACAAACTGGCGGCCGATGTGGACGTCAACTACATGATCCAGACCCTGCGAGAGGAGTAAGCCGATGCGTATCAGAGCAGTCCTTTTTGACATGGACGGCACGCTGCTCGACACCGCGCCGGACTTTATTGCCATCTGCCAGGCGATGCGCGCTGATCGTGGCATGCCGCCCATGAATGACCAGCACATTCGTGACGAGATCTCCGGCGGCGCCAAGGCGATGGTCGCCGTGACCTTTTCGATCGACCCGGAATCACCGGGCTTTGAGGAACTGCGACTGGAGTTCCTGGAGCGCTATCTGGCCGGGTGTGCGGTGCACAGCAAACTCTTCGATGGCATGGGCGAACTGCTGGCCGACATCGAGAAGGCCAACCTGATCTGGGGCGTGGTCACCAACAAGCCACTGCGTTTCGCCGAGCCGATCATGCAGCAACTGGGGCTGGCCGAGCGTTCCGCACTCCTGATCTGCCCCGATCACGTGAAGAACAGCAAGCCCGATCCGGAACCGCTGATTCTGGCGTGCAAAATGCTCGACCTGGACCCGGCCAGCGTGCTGTTTGTCGGCGATGACCTGCGCGATATCGAGTCGGGGCGTGATGCCGGCACCAAGACAGCTGCGGTGACCTACGGCTACATTCACCCCGACGACAACCCGCGACACTGGGGCGCGGACGTGGTAGTGGATCATCCGCTGGAACTGCGCAAGGTGCTTGATAGCGCTTTGTGTGGTTGCTGAGAACCGATTCTGTGAGCGAGTCAGGAATGCCAGCAACTATGCATTCCTTGTAGCTGCTGCCGTAGGCTGCGTTCGGCTGCGAAGCAGTCGTGAAATCAGACGACCCGGTGTTTCAGCTTGTCCATGCTCGCAGTATTTGCGACTGCTGCGCAGCCGAACGCAGGCTTCGCCAGCTGCTACAGACCGCATCCGGGCCTGACGGACTTGCTCGCGAATGGTCGTGTCGCGCTCTCTTTACTGTTTTTGTTGAGGGTTTTTTATGTTTGATTATTCCGCTCGCCCTGAACTGCTCAAGGACCGGGTCATTCTGGTCACCGGTGCTGGTCGCGGCATCGGCGCGGCGGCTGCGAAAACCTACGCAGCCCATGGCGCCACCGTCTTGCTGCTGGGCAAGACCGAAGCCAACCTGACTCAGGTTTATGACGAAATCGAAGCAGCCGGGCACCCACAGCCGGCGGTGATCCCGTTCAACCTGGAAACCGCCCTGCCCCACCAGTACGACGAACTGGCCGCCATGATCGAGACCGAATTCGGCCATCTCGACGGCTTGCTGCATAACGCGTCGATCATCGGTCCGCGCACGCCGGTCGAACAGCTGTCCGGCGAAAACTTCATGCGCGTCATGCACGTCAACGTGAACGCCATGTTCATGCTCACCAGTACCCTGCTGCCTCTGCTAAAGCTGTCGCAGGACGCTTCGGTGGTGTTTACTTCCAGTAGCGTCGGCCGCAAGGGGCGTGCCTATTGGGGCGCTTATGGTGTGTCCAAGTTTGCCACCGAAGGCCTGATGCAAACCCTGGCCGACGAAGTGGACACCGTGGCCCCGGTCCGCTCCAACAGCATCAACCCGGGCGCCACCCGCACCAGCATGCGGGCCCAGGCTTACCCGGGGGAAAATCCGCTCGACAACCCGACTCCGGAAGAAATCATGCCGGTCTATCTGTACCTGATGGGCCCGGACAGTACAGGCATCAATGGCCAGGCGTTCAACGCCCAGTAACACCGTGCGTCGCTTAGTGCCGTGCCGACTTCCCGGCGTGGCACACAAAGCGCGCCATTACCATGCCCCCTTATGAGTCAAACAACCGTCACCCATTTCATCTCCCACCTTTGCCATAGCATCCAACCTGATGATTCATATAGGTTTTTATAAGACTGAACCGAATGGCACGACTTTCGCTCTAAAGCTTCTCAGACAGCAGTGTGAAAGCAACGGGTGCACGCCTGAGTCGATAGATTATTGACCTTCGGCAAAGCGGACTAAACTTGCGGCATATGTCCTACGGGACTGATGGACCAGTATGACGCGTAGCCCAAAGCCGCTCTCACCCAGCTTGTAAGACAGCTTTACCGCTTAGGGGCTTACGCCATATGAAATTACCTTCCCAGTCCAACGCAATTGACTTCGACAGTGCCAAGTTGCAACGCCTGGGATTTGCTCAGCTGCCTCCCCTTCTGGAGCGGCCTGTCAGTCTTGCGCAATTGCGCCAGCAACTGGGTCAGCAGCTGCAAACCAGTCTTGAGCCACAACGCATTCTCGGGCTTTTCTTCCGCGAAGTTCAGCAACTGGTGCCACTGGATGCCTTGAACTATCAGCATCAGGAGAGTGACTTGCGCCTGGAGTTTGGCCAGCGCGGCCATCATTCGGTCAGTTATAGCCTCAGCCATGAAGGCGAACAGCTCGGCGAACTGGTGTTCCGGCGCAATCAGCGATTCAGCGAGCAGGATCAAGGCAATCTGGAGTCGTTGTTGTCCGCACTGCTCTTCCCGATGCGAAATGCCCTTCTTTACCGAGCCGCGACCCAAAGCGCGTTGCGCGACCCGCTGACCGATACCGGGAACCGCATTGCCATGGATCAGACCCTGGAACGGGAAATCGAGATGTCGCGACGCCACTTGATGCCTTTGTCGTTGCTGATGCTGGACATCGATCACTTCAAAAACGTCAACGACAGTTACGGCCACAATGCGGGCGATGAGGTGCTCAAGGCTGTCGCCACCGCGATCAAAAACCAGTTGCGCAATGTCGACATGGTGTTCCGGTTTGGCGGCGAAGAGTTCCTGATCCTGCTGTCCAACACCACCCGGGACGCCGCGGCCATGGTCGGCGAGCGCCTGCGCATGGCGGCTCAGGTCGAGGATTACCAAGCCGAAGGCAATGCAATAGAGCTGACCGTCAGCCTCGGATGCTCGACCCTCCTGCCTGGCGAATCTGCCGAAAGCTTGGTGCGGCGGGCCGACAGTGCGCTGTATGTCGCCAAGCGCGAGGGACGCAACCGGCTGGCAATGGCGGGTTGAGCCCTAGGCAACACTAGAAACCACTGTGGGAGCGAGCCTGCTCGCTCCCACGTTTTGGTTTGTATTGCCTATGGATCAGCTTTCAGCCAAGGCCAGGCGCTCACGCGTCACAGGCGCCTTTTCCGAATGCTCCAGTTGCATGCAGCGCTCCAGAAACAGGTGCATGTAGTCATAGCTCTTGCACACCGCCTGTCGCAGTTCCACTTGCAGGGATTTGCTCGGGTTCATGCCCGCCAGGGTACAGATGATTTCCAGCGCTTCCCATGGATGAGCATCGTCGTACTGGGCATGCATCTTCAACCACTTCATGGCCCGTTTGCGATCTTCCTCCGGGAATGCCGCAGCGTAGACGCCACTGGAGCAGACCAGGGCCGACCACTCACCGGTCGCGCCTTCAATGGCATAGTTGGTCGCAGCGATGGCCACGATCAACGAATCGGCCGAACTGGTGTGCCAGCACCAATGGCTCAAGGCGTGAAGTTCAGGGGCAACCTGTTGTGCTTGCAGGTCTTCCAGGCTGACACCGTGGGCCCGACTCCAATGCACCCAATAATCGGCATGGTTCAATTCCACACGAATATTGCGCATCAGCCAACGCCGCGCCATGTCTTCACCGGGATGGCGGGCAAAGCGGGTTTTGGTCAGGTTTTGTGCCATGTATAACGCGAACTGCTCTACAACCGGCCAGCCACCAATAAGGTACTGGCGCATGGTCTTGGCGCTGAGCTTGTTGTCTCGCATGCGCTGATACAGTTCGTGCTCAACAACCCGGCGCTTGCTCTCGCTGCAATCCTTGATGAGCTGTTGAGCCCAGGCGGGATAGCTTGCCGCTTCCATGAGGGGTCCGGTTCGGTGGAATGTGTCGATCACTGTCGAGCTCCTTTTGATTGTGATTGTTCGGATCAGCGAGAGATTTCAACGGAACGTGCCAGGGGCCTTGAATAACAAAGGCTGAGGCCTGGCAGGACGACTTTGCAAACTATCGCAGGTAAACGGATTCGGGCGTTCAATGACATACCCTTGAGCGAAATCGACCCCGATTTCAAGCAGTGCCTGCTCAATCTGGGGTGACTCTACAAACTCGGCAATCGTGCGCTTACCCATGACATGCCCGATGTGGTTAATTACTTCGACCATGGCGCGGTTAATCGGGTCGTCCAACATATCCTTTACGAAACTCCCGTCGATCTTCAGGAAGTCTACAGGCAAATGTTTCAAGTAAGCGAACGAGGACATTCCGGCGCAAAAATCATCTAACGAAAAGTGGCAACCTAAACCTTTGAGTTCATTGATAAATCTAATTGCGCTGCCCAAATTTGAAATTGCACTGGTTTCTGTGATTTCAAAACAAATCATTTCAGGTGGAATTGAATAGTTAACAAATTGTTCACGCAGGAAGTCCAGAAACGCCTCATCTCCGATAGTTGTGCCTGACAGATTAATCGCACACATCGCTAATGGGCCTTTGCGCTCTTCGGCCCTGCATTGGGCAATGATCTTGAAGACGTTCTCCACCACCCAACGATCAAGTGCGGTCATTAATCCATAACGCTCCGCAGCTGGAATAAAACTGTCCGGCAAGATCATGCGGCCAGCTTCGTCATGCAGACGCAACAGGATTTCGATATGCCCGCCGCCGCGCTCTGTATGCCCCAACGGCGCGATTTGCTGGGAGTACAGGCAAAAGCGATTCTCTTCCAGCGCTATATGCAGGCGCTGCACCCAGGCCATCTCGCCAAAACGCAATGACAGTTCCGAGTCGTCGGCGTGATAGACCTGAACTCGATTGCGCCCTTTTTCCTTGGCCATGTAGCACGCCATATCAGCGGCGCGCAGTGATGCTTCCAGCGTCGTAGGAGGGTGCGCGACATGCACCAGCCCGATGCTCACCGTGGTGACAAAGGGTCGACCCTTCCAGACGAAGTGCAGGTTTTGTACGGTAAGGCGCAAACTTTCGGCAATCTTCTCCGCAGCGTCTGGGGCGCAGTTTTCCAGCAGGATGCCGAACTCATCGCCACCCAGCCGAGCCAGGGTGTCACCTTCGCGCAAACCGGATTGCAACAACGCACAGATATGCCGCAGCAGTTCATCGCCCGCCGCGTGACCGCACGTGTCATTGACCAGTTTGAATTGATCCAGATCGAGAAACATCAGGGCATGGCGCCCGGTATGACGCGTCAGGTTGTGCAGTGCCTGCTCCAGTCGAAACTCGAACTCGCGGCGGTTGGCGAGCCCGGTCAAGGCGTCATGAGTCGCCTGCCAGGAGAGATTGGCAATGTATTGGCGCTCCTGCGTCATGTCATGCAACACCAGCACGGTGCCACTGACCTTGCCCGCATTGCGAATCGGCGAACCCACCAGCGTTACCGAAACCGTGCTGCCATCCAGACGTTGAATCAGTTTGGAATGTTCGCTGCCACCGCTGAGCTGACCGCTCAGAATATGCTCGATCAACGTGAACCCGTCAGCCTGAGCGTTTTCATCCAGGAGATTGAACAGCGCAGCCAGCGGCAGACCCGTCGCCTGTTCGCCTTTCCAGTGGGTCAGCGCCTCGGCGGCGGGATTCATGTAGGTGATAGCACCTTCGACATCCGTGGTAATCACGCCGTCGCCAATGGACTGCAACGTGATCTGCGCCCGGTCTTTCTCCAGTTGCAGCGCTTCGGCGAATTCATGGCGCTGCTTGAGCAACTTGTGCGTACGCATCAACGCAAGCGCAATCAAGCCCAGCGCCGTGGCGAGGTTGGTCACCAGCAGGAACCGGAGGATCAAGCGCGAGCCTTCGCCCAATGCATCACTGAACGCTTTGGCGGCTGGCGTCACTGCATCGTTGATGGCGAGTATCTGGTCTTTCCAGCGCCAGATATCAGCGGGTGTGACCTTTCTGTCGGCAACGCGTTGGTGCATCTGCTGCGCAACATCATCGAGTTGCTGCAGGTAGGCGTCACCCACCGTCCAGCGGTCGATGGCTTTTTCGAGATAAGAGAAATGCCGGAAGTTGAGGTAGAGCCAGATCAGACTGGAAACGTCGTCAGGGTGGTTGCCCCCCTTGAGAATCGCCACTCGCGCGGCATCGATTTCAGGTGGCTGGTGATCCAGCGCCAGACGCAACTCATGACCACCCTGGGGTATGGCAATGGCGTTCTGGTATTTGAGGAATATCGCCTCGTCGCGACTGTCAGCGTAGAGGTTGAGGTAATAGATGGCGTCTTTTTGCCCCTTCGACCACAGGCTTTCACCGGCAACATAGCCGCGCACCGCCGACAGAACGTAAAGGCTCACGCCGCCCAACAGGGCCTGAAACAGTACGACGGCAATAAATGGCCAGACAATGCCCAACAACCGTGGTGTTCCGAGAGTCCGGGTTTGATTCATGAGGTCCCTTTTTAGCACTGCCAGATCATCATCCCAATGTGATCGCTACCGTTAGACTAGGGTGCGATCCCGATCCGGGCAAGCAAACTGTCAACATCTGTACCTGCGCTGATAATGACGTGCTGAACTGCATCCGGCGTTATAGCTGTTGCAAGTGCCCATACAGCTTGGCGTACAAACCACCCTCTGCGATCAATTGCTGGTGGTCGCCATCCTCGGCTATCTGTCCGCCATCGAACACCAGCACCCGGTCGGCCTGCTTCACCGCTGACAAGCGGTGCGCAATGATCAACGTGGTGCGGTGGCTGAGGAACCGCGCCAGCGCTTGGTGCAGATTGTATTCGGTGGCGGCGTCCAGCGCCGAGGTGGCCTCGTCGAGAATCACCACTTTGGGTTCGGCCAGGACCATCCGCGCAATGGCCAGGCGTTGGCGCTGGCCACCGGACAAACGCACACCGGAACGTCCGACGATGCTATCGAGGCCGTCAGGCAGCGCTCGAACCGTGTGGTGCAGCTGCGCAATCTCCAGTGCTTGCCAGCAGGCTTCGTCGCTGCGCACTCGGCCCATCGTCAGGTTGGCCCGGATGGTGTCATTGAACAACGCTGGATGTTGCAAGACCACGGCGACATTTTCACGCACGGTTTCCAGGCCGATCTCCTGTTGGGTCGAGCCGCCGAAGCGAATGGTCCCGGCCTGTGGCGTGTACAAGCCCAGCAACAATTGCACCAACGTACTCTTGCCGCCCCCACTGGCGCCCACAATGGCGACTTTTTCACCGGGAGCAATGGACAGGTCCATCTTGTTCAGCACCAACTCATCGCCGTAACCGAAACTCAGGCCCTGGACTTCAATGCCCACGGTATCACGGCCCTGAAACGGGTCGACGCCTCCGGGGTATTGAGGTTCATCGGCCCGGGCCAGCAGTTCGTTGATCCGCGACAACGCACCGCTGGCGGCGTAATAGGCGTATTGCAAATTGAGCAGTTGTTCCACCGGGCCGATCATGAACCACAGGTAGCTGAATACCGCCAGCATCTGGCCAATGGACAGGTCGGAGAACAGCACGGTAAGCATGGCCGCCGCGCGAAAAATATCGATGCCAAACTGGAACAGCAAACCGCTTGCCCGGTTCGAGGCATCGGTTTTCCATTGCGAGTTGATCGCGTAGTCGCGCACTTCCCGGGCCCGCAGGCCAAGGCGACCGAGGAAAAATCCCTGACGGTTGCCAGCGCGGACTTCCTGGATCGCGTCGAGGGTTTCGGTCAGTGCCTGGGTGAAGCGCGAGGTGCTGTCGTTCTCGAGTTTCTTCAGGTGTTTGACTCGCTTGCCCAGCAGCACCGTGGCGTAAATCACCAACGGATTGAACAACATGATCAGCAGCGCCAGCTTCCAGTGCATCCAGATCAGAATGCTCGCGGTGCCGACCAGGGTCAGCATCGCCACAAGGAAACGACTGAGGGTTTCACCGACGAATTTGTCCAGTGTATCCAGGTCAGTAACCATGTGCGTGGTCACCGTGCCACTGCCCAGACTTTCGTATTCGCCAAGGGAAATGCGCTTGAGCCGCTCGATCAGCCGGGTGCGAATTCGATAGACAATGTCCTTGGCCAGTGCCGCGAACAATTTTGCCTGCACCACGTTGAACAACAGGGCACCGCAGCGCAGCAACAAGGTTACGAGCAACATCAGGCCTATGTAGCCCGCCGCTTTCTGCCAGCCTTCGGGCAGCACCTGGTTCATGACCTTCAGCGCGGTGTCGCCGTGCCCCAACAACACTTCGTCCACCAACAACGGCAGCAGCAAGGGAATTGGCACACTGCACAAGGTAGCCAGCACCGCGACGCCATTGGCGATCCACAGGGATTTTTTATGGTGCAGGGCCAGTCGGCGGATTTCAGCCCAGCTCAATCGATCGACATGCTTGGGAGCCGGGGCGTCATCGGGTACATCATGCACAGGCAGCGCGCTCCAGCCAGCGGCCGAGCAACGGGGACAGTTCACTCAGGGGCTGATAACCATTGGTCAGCAACGCCAATTGACCATTGCGCTCAGCCAGCAACGTAGGGAAACCGGCGATGCCCAGGTCCTGGACCCAAGTGAAATCAGCCGCCGTGGCGGTGTGCATATCTGCGCGGTCGAATGCCGCGGCGAATTCGATGCGCGGCAGACCGGCCTGCTCGGCCAGCTCCACCAGCACGCTGGCGTGGGTGACGTCGCGACCCTCGACATAGAACGCGTGCTGAATCAGGCCCAGCAGTTTCCATGCACAATCCGGCGCCAGGCTACGCGCAGTCACCAGCGCCCGGCACGCAGGCTCGGTGTCGTAGACAAAGCCGTCGGGCAGAGCGCCTTCGGTTTTGAACGATTGGCCGGTGGCCTCAGTGACCGCCTGCCAATGCTCCAGAATATAGCGGCGGGTGGTCGGTTCCAGCGCCGCTCCACTGCCGGTGCGCAAACCACCGACGATCAGATGCACCTCTACGCCCGCCGCGTGCGCCTGCTCGACCAAGGCGTTTGCCACTGGCGCAAAGCCCCAGCACCAGGAACACATCGGGTCCATCACATAGAGCAGGCGGCGTGCAGACATGATTCAAGCCTCGGAAGGGGTTTGCTTGTAGTTGTAACCGATCGGGTGAGGCAAGTTGCGAGCCTTGGCCAGTTCAATCTGCTTCTGCCGATCAATGGCACTGCGGCGGGTCTTCTCGCTCAGCGTATCCCAGCAATGCGGGCAGCTAATGCCTGCCACGTAATGCTCGGAGGCGCGGTCTTCGATGCTGATCGGTGTACGGCAGGCATGACATTGATCGTAGTCACCTTCACTGAGGTCATGACGTACGGTCACGCGGTTATCGAACACAAAGCAGTCGCCCTGCCATTTGGTTTCTTCCTGCGGCACCTCTTCGAGGTACTTCAGAATGCCACCCTTGAGGTGATAGACCTCATCGAAGCCTTCGCTGAGCATGTAGCTCGACGCTTTCTCGCAGCGGATGCCACCGGTGCAGAACATCGCGACTTTCTTGTGTACGGCCGGGTCGAAGTTGGCTTTGATGTACTCGGGAAACTCGCGAAAACTGGTGGTTTTCGGGTCGATGGCGCCTTCGAAGGTACCGATCGAAACTTCGTAATCGTTACGGGTATCAATCAACAGCACTTCAGGATCGCTGATCAGCGCATTCCAATCCTGAGGATCAACGTAAGTGCCGACCTTTTTGTTCGGGTCCACGCCTTCAACGCCGAGGGTGACGATTTCTTTCTTGAGCTTGACCTTGGTGCGATAGAACGGCTGATCGTCGCAGTACGACTCTTTGTGATCGATGTCGTCCATGCGTGGGTCGTTCTTGAGCCACGCCATCAGCCCGTCAATACCTTCGCGACTGCCGGACACGGTGCCGTTGATGCCTTCTTCGGCGATCAGCAGCGTGCCTTTGATGCCGTTGTCGACCATTGCTTGCAGCAGTGGCTCGCGCAGGGCGACGTAATCTTCCAGGGTGACGAACTTATACAGTGCCGCCACGACAATCTGTTGTGTCATGGGTGATTCTCCAGGTGGCTACCCTCGTAAGGGGTGAACCGGATGCGAAAAAAAACGCGCCGGGTGAGCGGCGCGTTGCGGATTGTAGCAAAGGAGCAGCTTTAAGCGGCAAGCTTCGAGCTACAAGCTCAAGGTAGCCCCCCAAACTTGCAGCTTGCAGCTTGTAGCTGCTTTTACTGCCTCTCTCCGCCCGCACAGGTCGGTGAGGCCGGGGCCGCGTCGATCTGTGCCCATTCCTCAGGCGTGTAGGTATGCAGCGCCAACGCGTGAAACTCGCCCATCAGCTCGCCGAGCGTGCCGTAGACCTTTTGATGACGCTTGACCCGGTTCAGCCCTTCGAACTGCTGGCTGACCACCACGGCCTTGAAGTGGGTCTGCAACCCACGACTGTGCATGTGGCTTTCATCCAGCACTTGCAGATGCTGCGGCTGTAACAGGCCCAGCGTCGATTCAATGCGTTGTTGCATGGTCATACCGAACTCCGCTTAAGGCTTTTTCTTGGCTGGAGCGGCGCCTTTAGGCTCCAGCTCGGCCGTCATGTCAGCCAGCAGCTTGTTGACCACAGGCACCGCACTTTCCAGCTTGGCTTGAGTCATCTGGGCCGATTGCTGAGTCAGCTGTGGCATTTTTTCCAGGACTTTCTTGCCCAGTGGCGACTGGTAGAACGCAACCAGGTCTTTGAGCTCGGACTCACTGAAGTTGGAGGTGTAAAGCTTGACCATTTCCGGCTTCAGCTTGTTCCAGCCAATGGCTTGGTCCAGCGCGGTATTGGCTTTGGCCTGATACGTTTCCAGCACGGCTTTTTTCGATTCAGGCGCTTTGGTCTGTGCAAAGCGCTGAGCGAACATTTGCTGCACTTGCATGTACACCGGAGTGCCCAATTTGTCAGCGTGCGCCAGGGTCAGGAAAGCTTCGGCACTGGCGTTGTGGCTGGCGGTATCGGCAAAAACTGGGCCGCTGGCGCAGACCAGTGCAACCGCGGTACAGATGGCACGAAGACGAGTCATCGAGTTTCCTTTTCTAGCAGGCGAGGTAAAACCCCAAGGGCGTCCATTCTGCGCCTAAAAAAGTGTGTCGCTCAACCCCAAGCCTTGTCGGCCCTGAATTAGAGGGGTTGAAGGGGCAAAAACCAGTCAGATGGAACCACAGCTGCCGATCAGCGCCTAAACTGCGCTATCAGACCTACAGGAGTGTGCACGATGAGCCGTATCGAAACCGACAGCCTTGGCCAGGTGGAAGTCCCGGATGAAGCCTACTGGGGCGCTCAGACGCAACGCTCGCTGATCAACTTCGCTATCGGCAACGAAAAAATGCCGCTGGCGGTGCTGCATGCCCTGGCGCTGATCAAAAAAGCCGCGGCGCGGGTCAATGACCGTAACGGCGACATACCCGCCGACATCGCCAGGTTGATCGAACAGGCCGCCGACGAAGTGCTCGATGGCACCCACGACGACCAGTTTCCGCTGGTGGTCTGGCAGACCGGCAGCGGCACCCAAAGCAACATGAACGTCAACGAAGTGATCGCCGGTCGCGCCAACGAGCTGGCTGGCAACCCGCGCGGCGGCAAGTTGCCCGTGCACCCTAACGATCACGTCAACCGCTCGCAGAGCTCCAACGACTGCTTCCCCACCGCCATGCACATCGCTGCAGCCCAAGCGGTACAGCAACATTTGCTGCCGGCCATCAGTGAACTGTCGGGCGGGTTGGCCGAGCTGGCGGCGCGCCACATGAAACTGGTCAAGACCGGTCGAACGCACATGATGGACGCTACGCCGATCACCTTCGGCCAGGAAGTCTCGGCGTTCGTCGCGCAACTGCATTACGCCGAGCGGGCGATCCGCAGCGCGCTGCCTGACGTGTGTGAACTGGCCCAGGGCGGCACCGCCGTCGGCACGGGCCTGAATTCGCCTCACGGTTTCGGCGAAGCCATTGCTGCCGAACTGGCCGCCCTCTCCGGTCTGCCCTTCGTCACCGCGCCGAACAAATTCGCCGCACTGGCCGGTCATGAACCGTTGACGACACTTTCCGGCGCGCTGAAGACCCTGGCGGTAACCCTGATGAAAATCGCCAACGACCTGCGCGTGCTGGGCTCCGGTCCCCGGGCCGGTTTCGCCGAGGTGAAATTGCCAGCCAATGAACCGGGCAGCTCAATCATGCCGGGCAAGGTCAATCCGACGCAGTGCGAGGCGCTGTCGATGCTGGCGTGTCAGGTCCTGGGCAATGACGTCGCCATTGGGTTCGCGGCAAGTCAGGGGCATCTGCAATTGAACGTGTTCAAACCGGTGATTATTCACAACCTGCTGCAATCGATCCGCCTGCTGGGGGATGGTTGCAGCAACTTCCAGCAGCACTGCATTGCCGGTCTGGAACCGGATGCAGAAAAAATGGCTGAGCATCTGGAGCGGGGGTTGATGCTGGTGACAGCGCTGAACCCGCACATCGGCTATGACAAATCAGCGGAGATTGCCAAGAAGGCTTACGCCGAAGGCCTGACGTTGCGGGAGGCGGCGTTGCAGCTGGGGTATCTGACGGATGAAGAGTTTGATGCCTGGGTGCGGCCGGAGAATATGCTGGAGGCTGGGGCCAAGGGCTGAGATTTGTAGCGCCTGACAGTCAGTCTTCGCGAGCAAGCCCGCTCCCACATTTCACCGAGTCCTTTTAGGGGAATACGGTTGAATGTGGGACTGGGCTTGCTCGCGAAGAACGATAACGCAGGTTAACCTGCTGCCATCCGAACCCGGCGTGCCTTGAGCCCTGCAATGAGTGAAGGCCCCAACGCCACCAACGCCGACCCCAACACCACCAGCACCGCCCCGCCATAGCCCAAGCCGTTGATCGTCTCGGCATGCACATAGTCAGGCCACAACCACGCGGCCATGGCCACCGCGACAAAGGTCACCAACGGCGTGATCGCCAGCGTCGCACTCACCCGCGACGCTTCCCAGTGGGCCAGCGCTTCGGCAAACGCGCCATAGGCGATCAGCGTATTCATGCAGCATGCCAGCAGCAACCAGCCTTGCAGCGGGCTCAGTTGCAACGCCTCAAGTGGATGCACCCACGGTGTCAGCAGCAACGCGCAGAACAGGTAGATCACCATCATGACCTGCAGCGAATTCCACACCGTCAGCAATTGCTTCTGCCCCAAGGCGTAGAAGGTCCAGACCGTGGACGCCAGCAACACCAACAGCACGCCGGTGGTGTAATCGGTCAGCGAAGTGAGCAGCTCGGCCAGGCGCTGATTGAAGAACAGTGCGAACCCGATCAGCAGCACCAACAGGCCAATCCCCTGCCCCACGCTGAAACGTTCCTTGAACACAAACAGACTGGCGATCAGCAACATGATCGGGCCCATCTGCACCACCAATTGTGCGGTCCCGGCGCTGAGCAGATTCAAGCCCATCAAGTACAGCACGTAGTTGCCGACCAGACCGAGCACCGCCATCAACACCAGCCAGCCACCCCGCGGGCCGAGGACTTTGCGACTCGGCAAACGCCGGGTCGCCGCCAGATACACAAACAGGCACCCACCGGACACGATCAGGCGAAACCAGGTGACGGTCACCGGGTCCATCACCAGCAGCACTTGCTTGAGTTTGATCGGCAGGATTCCCCACAACAGCGCAGTCAGCAAGGCCAGAAACAGACCGTAGACCCAGCGACCGGATGAAATGTGCATGCGAACCCCAACAGCCAGATGGCAAGAAGCGTCATTCTAGGCGCAGAGGCGTCTGGCACACAGGGACAGTTGGCGAGCAGGCGCGAATGAAACTGTGCAGGTCGCAGCATCGTTTGATCGTCCGCAGACGGCGGAGCGGGAGATTCGGGTGTATATCGAGCGGATGCGGATTTTATGTGCCCGCCGATTAACCGAGGCGCTGCCTTCGCGAGCAGGCTCGCTCCCACATTGGAATGCGATCAACTGTGGGAGCGAGCCTGCTCGCGAAAGCGATTAATCAGACAACTCAACTATTCAAGGCTTAACGCACCGCCTCAAACAACCCAGTCGCGCCCATCCCGCCACCCACGCACATGGTGACGATGCCGTAACGCAGTTTGCGCCGCTGCAATTCCCGCACGAGATGCCCGACCTGACGTGAACCGGTCATGCCGAATGGGTGCCCGATGGAGATCGAACCACCATTGACGTTGTACTTCTCGTTATCGATCTCCAGCCGGTTGCGGCTGTACAGGCACTGCGAGGCAAACGCTTCGTTGAGTTCCCACAGATCAATGTCGGCAATCTGCAACCCCTCGGCCTTGAGCAGCTTCGGCACCGAGAACACCGGCCCGATGCCCATCTCATCCGGCTCGCACCCGGCGACCGTGAAACCACGGAAGAACGCCTTGGGCTTCAATCCCAGCTCCAGCGCTTTTTCCAGGCTCATCACCAGCGTCATCGACGCCCCGTCGGACAGCTGTGAAGAGTTGCCTGCCGTGACCGAACCGTCTTCGGCGAATACCGGTTTCAAGCCCGCCAGACTTTCCAGCGTGGTGTCCGGGCGGTTGCAGTCGTCGCGATCGACGATGCCATCGAGGATTTGAATCTGCCCGGTGGTCTTGTCTTCAACCCGGTACTTCACCGCCATCGGCACGATTTCATCATCGAACAACCCGGCGGCCTGAGCCTGAGCGGTGCGCTGCTGACTTTGCAGGGCGTACAGGTCTTGCGCTTCACGGCTGACGTTGTAACGACGCGCGACGATTTCGGCGGTCTGGCCCATCGGGAAGTAGATGCCCGGCACCTGTTCCTTCAGCAGCGGGTTGATCAGGTTATCGGTATTGACGCTTTTCATCGTCAGGCTGATGGACTCGACGCCACCGGCAACGATGATGTCGCTGCACCCCGAAGCAATCTGGTTGGCGGCGATGGCAATCGCCTGCAAGCCCGAGGAGCAAAAGCGGTTCAGGGTCATGCCGGCGGCGCCGATACCCAAGCGCGACAACACGGCGACATTTCGACCGATGTTATAGCCCTGTGCGCCTTCGTTGGAGCCCGCACCGACGATGCAGTCCTCGACGCTGGCCGGGTCGATGCCATTACGTGCCAACAAAGAGTCGACACAATGCGCAGCCATATCATCTGGCCGGGTCTGATTGAACTTGCCGCGAAAGGATTTGGCCAGGCCGGTCCGCACGCTGTCGACGATCACCACTTCACGCATGGCATACCTCATTGTTGTTATCGGTTGAGAGTGGATCGAGCATAAGTCCACCTCATAACCGACCGCGACAATCATTCATCCCGCGTATGCGTAACCATCGACTCAGTTCTTGTGATTTCTGGCCTTCTTGTCGGACTTTTCAAACGCGGTTTCCAGCGCCCGATTGATCGTGCGTAGGACTTTGACCCGCGCCCAGCGCTTGTCATTGGCCTCAACCAGCGTCCAGGATGAGATTTCAGTGCTGGTGCGATCGACCATGTCAACCACAGCCGCGCGGTAAGCGTCCCACTTGTCGCGATTGCGCCAATCGTCTTCGGTAATCTTGAAACGCTTGAAGGGAATTTCTTCCCGGGCCTGGAAACGCTCCAGTTGTGTTTGCTTATCGATGGCCATCCAGAACTTGACCACGATGACACCCGAATCGGAAATCTGTTCTTCGAAGTCGTTGATCTCGCTGTAGGCCCGCAGCCAGTCCGTCGGCGGGCAGAAGCCTTCGACGCGCTCCACCAGTACTCGCCCGTACCAGGAGCGATCAAAAACGGTGAATTTTCCCTTGGCCGGAAGGTGGCGCCAGAACCGCCATAGATACGGCTGCGCCCGCTCCTCTTCGGTCGGCGCGGCAATCGGCACGATACTGTACTGGCGCGGATCGAGCGCCGCCGCGACCCGCCGGATCGCCCCGCCCTTGCCCGCCGCATCGTTGCCTTCGAACACCGCTATCAAAGCATGCTGACGCATGCGTTTGTCGCGCATCAGGCCCGAGAATCGCGCCTGTTCGGTAATCAGTTGTTCTTCGTAATCGTCCTTGTCCAGGCGCAGGTTCAAGTCGAGACTGTCGAGCAGGTTGAACTGATCGATATGGATCGGCAGAGGCGCGGCATTGACCTTGTCGGGATGGACATCGGGGCGTTTCAGCGCAGTTTGCAGACCTTCCAGCAGGATCTTGCCCACCGCCAGGCTGCGGTAATTGGCGTCCAACCCTTCAATCACATGCCACGGCGCGTAGTCACGACTGGTACGGCGCAACACACGCTCGCCGTATTTCACGAATTTGTCGTAGGTCTCGGATTGTTGCCAGTCCAGCGGACTGATGCGCCAGCTGTGCAGCGGATCGTCGGCCAGGGCCTTGAGTCGCCCCTTCATCTGTTTTTTGGAAAGGTGGAACCAGAACTTGAAAATCAGCGCGCCTTCATCGCACAGCATCTTTTCAAAACGCTCGGACTGGTTGATCGCCTGATCCATCACGGCGTCTTTGAACAGGCCATGAACCCGGCCTTGCAGCATCTGGCTATACCAGTTACCGAAGAAAATCCCCATGCGACCCGCGGCCGGCAGCATCCGCCAATAACGCCAGGCCGGAGGTCGCGCCAGTTCCTCATCCGTCTGCTGGTCGAAGGTACGGACCTCGATCAGACGCGGGTCCATCCATTCATTGAGCAACTTGACCGTCTCGCCCTTGCCGGCGCCTTCGATGCCATTGATCAGAATGATCACCGGGAAACGCTTTTGCTGCTGAAGTTCGAACTGCGCTTCAAGCAACGCTTCGCGCAGCGCCGGCACCTCGGCGTCATAGGTTTCTTTGTCGATGGCGTGACCGATTTCAGCGGATTCAAACATTGGACGGCTCCCTTTCCAGATTGATCAAGACTAGCGGATTGGGCCGATAGCACGCAGAGAAATTCCCCACAGTGTGGGCTTTTGTGGCGAGGGGGCTAGAATGGCGACCTTGCCGTTGCCGAGCCTGCCATGAAACCTGTACTGCCTCACGCCCAACTCGACTGGGACGACCAGGGTCGCCCCTATTCGCGGGTGTTCGACGACGTGTATTTTTCGGACAAGTCGGGCCTTGAAGAAACCCTCTATGTGTTCCTTGAGCAGAACGGTTTGCGTGAACGCTTTGCTGCGTTGCCGGACGGTGGTCGACTGGTCATTGGCGAGACCGGTTTTGGTACCGGATTGAATTTCCTGTGCGCCTGGCAATTGTTTGAACAGCATGCGGTGCCGGGTGCGCGACTGCACTTTGTCAGCGTTGAAAAATACCCGCTGAGTTTGCCCGATCTGCAACGGGCGCTGGCGTTATGGCCAGAACTCAAACAGTTCGCCGATCCATTGCTCGCGCAGTACGTGGCGATCCATCAAGGCTTCCAGCGACTGGTCCTGGACAACGGCCGCGTGATACTGACCTTGCTGATTGGCGATGCGCTGGAGCAGTTGCCGCAACTGGACGCGCAGGTTGACGCCTGGTTTCTCGATGGTTTCGCCCCGGCGAAAAACCCCGACATGTGGACCGCCGAACTGTTTGCCGAGCTGGCACGGCTGGCAGCGCCTGGCTCGACCATCAGCACATTCACCAGCACCGGTTGGGTGCGCCGGCTGCTGAACGCGGCAGGTTTCAAGATGAAGCGCACACCGGGCATTGGCCACAAGTGGGAAATCCTGCGGGGTGTGTTCCTTGGCTGGCCCGAAGACCCCGAGGCACTAGTTGCTGCAAAACCCTGGTTTGCTCGACCGAGACCATCGAATGGCGAACGTCGAGCCTTGGTAATTGGTGCCGGTCTGGCCGGATGCGCCACGGCCGCCAGCCTCGCCACACGGGGCTGGCAGGTCAGTTTGCTGGAGCGCCATGACGCGCTGGCGCAAGAAGCCTCGGGCAATCCACAAGGTGTTTTGTACCTCAAGCTTTCGGCCCATGGCACCGCATTGTCTCAGTTGATCGTCAGCGGTTTTGGATACACGCGGCGCTTGCTCGAACATTTGCAGCGCGGTGTCGACTGGGACGGTTGCGGGGTCTTGCAACTTGCCTTCAATGCCAAGGAAGCGGAGCGTCAGGCGCAGTTGGCGGCGGCGTTCCCCGAGGACCTGCTGCACGTCCTGGATCGAGAAAACGCCGAGATACGCGCCGGTATCGCGCTGCACTCGGGCGGTCTGTTTTACCCCGAAGGTGGTTGGGTGCATCCGCCCGCCCTGTGCCACTGGCAAGCGAAGCATCCGAATATCCAGATTCTTACCCATCGCGATGTGCTGGAACTGCGCCGTGTCGACGGGCACTGGCAAGCCTGGGATGGCGCATCATTATTGGCTGACGCTCCCGTCGTGGTGCTCGCCGGCGCAGCCGAGATCAAGCGCTTCCCATATAGCAGCGAGCTTCCGCTCAAACGGATTCGCGGGCAAATTACTCGCCTGCAACAGACACCTGAGAGCCAAAGCCTGAGCACCGTCGTCTGCGCCGAAGGTTATGTCGCCCCGGCGCGCTTGGGTGAACACACGCTGGGCGCCAGTTTCGATTTCAACAACGATGACCTGACGCCAACGGCAGCCGAACATGCCGGCAACCTGCACATGCTTGAAGAAATTTCGCAGGACCTGGTTGCTCGGCTTGGCGCAGACACCTTGCAACCTGAAGCACTTGAAGGTCGCGCGGCCTTTCGCTGCACCAGCCCTGATTACTTGCCGATTGTCGGCCCCATGGCCGATAGCCAGGCTTTCGCCGACGCCTACATCGCCCTGAGCAAGGATGCCCGGCAAACCCCGGACATCCCTTGCCCATGGCTGGACGGTTTGTACGTCAACAGCGGCCATGGTTCACGAGGGCTGATCACCGCGCCGCTGTCGGGCGAGTTGCTGGCTGCGTGGCTGGATGACGAACCACTGCCTGTGCCCAGAGCAGTGGCCGAAGCCTGTCATCCAAACCGATTTGCCTTGCGACGTTTGATCCGGGGTAAATGAATCCGCTCAACTGTCCGCCAAAGAGCAAGTGCCCAGTTCCACCATTTTCATGACGTCCTCAGTCAAGCGCTCGAAAACGGCGTTCTCCGCGGTTTCCTTTTCGGTTTTGATCACCGAGACCTGACTGAGATAGTCGGCAGTCTTCAGGCTCTCGGCCTTATCGAATACCGCTTGCAACTTTGGCGGATACGTCGCGCTGATGGAGGCGAATCGCCCAGGGTAATGGCGACTCAGGTAATCCGTCCAAAACGGTTGGCGAATCAGAAACCTCTTAAATTGCGGTGACAACTCGGCGCTTTTTATCTTGCCCTCCGCCTTGTCGAGATCCGCCTGTTTCACACCGCTCAAAGAGGCATAGCGCATATGTGTGGGCTGCCCCGGCAAATCCAGTGTGGTGGCCAGCCCGGTTCGATAGGCGAGGCTGACTTCCAGCGGATCAGCCTTGGGGTCCCGCTTGATGTGGCTTTGAGCGATCATCTCCAGTTCCTCAAGCCGAAACAGACCGCGCCCCAGCGTCAACAAACCCGCCGCCGTAGAACGCACATTCCCGATCGGATTGATCACCTTGTCCACTTCCGTCGCCACTTCCAGATGGCTGAAATTCAGTGCCGCCGCATCCGTGCAATTGATCGGGTTGGCCGCCAGTTCGATCACCTGCTCGCGCAACGAGGTATGGCTCTGGGCTGCGTCCAGTACGCTCCAGACTCGTCGGGTCATGTCCTCGCGCACATATTCGGCATCGGCGGTGTCCCCCAGCTCGGCCAGTAATCGAAACAGACCATCAGATGCAGGGTCGTCCTTGAATGCCGTCCATGTTGCAGTCCGCGCAGTCGAGGCCCACTCATCCGGCAACCAGCGTTCCCGTGCCTGTTGCTCGTTCAAGCGGGCAATATCGTCCTCCAGGTATCCCATGCCAACACCGACCCGTTCGCGATATTGCTCGAGCAGGGTCTGACTGTTCTCCGAAAGAGGGTTATGCCGCAGGTTGAGCGTTTCGCTGAACCGGCGGGTGCTGCCAAACAGCCAGTCCGGTAACTCCTTGATCTCATTGTCGCGCAGATCAACCCGGTCCAGATTGGGTAGGCGTGCCAGATTTTTCGGCATTTCAGTCGCGCGAGTGTCCCGCAATGACAGATAACGCAAATCAAACAACCGGCCGACATCCAGCGTTGCACTGAGCCGACGGTTAGCGTTCAGTTTGAGGCTTTCAAGGGTTCGCATGCCGCTCAACTTCTTCAAGGTCTGCTCGGTCAATTGCAGATCGTTGTTCGCCAGGCTGAGGTGTTTGAGCCTGGGCATCAGCGAAAGTACTTCCGGCAGCAGGGTCAGCTTGTTGGTGTCCAGTTCCAGGGATTCCAGGTTTTTGAACGCCTTGAGGAAATACGCCACATCGTTATCCAGCTCCATGTTCTTGAGCGACAGGTATTGCACATGATCAAAGGTGACCTCTGGTGGCAGTATCGGGAGCTTGCCAACGCGCATCTCGTTCAGATTCAAACCCGGCACCGAAATACCCTTTTCATTGCGTACAAAAAACAGACGACGCCAACTTTTTTCGATCATGTCTGACACTTGGAGTCGGCTCTGGCGCCGCTCACTCAGACTCTCGGTCGGCGACCTTGGACCGCTCTCATCCGCGCGCCAGGTACTGAGCACGCTCCGTAGCTTTTTCAACGCCTGTTGTCGATTTCTGACCTCCCTCGCCCGCGTCAAGTGGTCACTGCCCAACCCATCAAGAAACGTCCGGGCCTGCGTTTCGGTAAACAGTGGGTAGAGTTTTCTGACCTTGCGAACCAGCGCTCGAGGGTGAAGCGAGCCGGGTGCAGGTTCATCGGCTTGCAGGCAGTCGCCGGACGGAGCCGCCTCTTCGATAGCCGCACCTGAAAACAGCCGCTCTGCGATAGCTCTATCCTCAACACCCTTGCCCAGCAAGTCATCACGCAAGCGCCACGCATCGCTATCCCCGATACCGGCGATGCCCATGGCGGTGCGTTTTTCCAGGGGGAGCGCGCGCAAGATCGCGCTGTAGAGGCTGTTGGCCCCCGAAGCGGCGCCCAGCGACTTGCCGTCGCTGCCGAACGCTTCGTGTCCATTGGCAGTGCTGATGATGACTCGTTTGAGTGCCGCGTTTTCGTTACCCACACTGGCCGTCAATGTACCGGTGGGAGAACTTTCACGGAGCTCAATCCGCACATCGTTGCTCCAGCCGCGCAGATGGGAAAGCAATGGTATGGCCAGCTTCCGCGTGTCGGTATCGGCAATTTCGGGTAACGAAAACCCGGCCAGGGCCCGGTCCAGACGGATATCGGCCAACATTTGCCGGACGTTTTGCGCCAGCCCCATGGGAATCCGTCCTGTTGCTCGCAGGCGCAGGCGTTCGGTGCTGGTAGAGGCTTCGATCAACTCCTGCGCCAGACCGGCGGGAAGTTCGGAAAAGACGCTGCGTATTTTTTGCACATCGCTGACGACGCTCTGGTCATGCCGTTGATACAGGTGCTTGAAGACGGATCTGCGATCAGCCTTTACCACTGCTCCGATTTTCTTCGCAAGCAGTCCGCTCTCTGAACCTTTGGCGACGTTCTTGCCCAGCAATGCATCGATCTCACTCTGATAAAGCCCGGCCACCACCGTATCCAGCAACTCGCCCCTGGCTAACTGCGCCTCGGTCACTTCAACACTCAACTCTTCGTCCGGGACCAACGTCGTTGGCGGGTACATCGCGGTGATCTTGCCCTCGTTATCGAGCACTTCGATGTAACGGTCTGCGGGCCAACCCCGCAGAGACGGCAAGGTATGCAGCTGCTCCTGGGCATACTCGGAACGTCGTGTGTCGCCTTTCTCCATGTCCGCAATGAAATCGGTCAGCTTCTGCTCGATGCGAAAACGCTCCACGCTGTCCTTGAACCGGGCTGATAACCCCCTGTTTTCTTCGGCAAAATAATGTAACCGGCTGATTGAGGTATCGGTGATTTTCCGGAGAGCTTCAAGCCGGCCTTCATCAAACGCTGCCAGACCTGGATCAATGCGCTTCAATACATAGAGGCCGCTGGTCCACTCCTCAGGCTGTTCATGAGCAAAGCGCCAGCCTCCCTCGCCGTTGTGTTCGACAAAGGGTGAAAACGCAGCAAGACGGTAGGGATGCCTGACTCGCCATTTGGCCAGTGTCGTATCGAATTCAATTTCATAAAGGGCATCTTCGATTTTGATGAATCGCTGTTCATTCACTCGATAGATGCCCTCTCCATCGGCGATCACATCCGTCATCAATGGCTTTCGGTAAGGCGTCCCGTCCGACAACCAGAGCCTGGGTTTACCCGCCGCATTGTTGATGGTGGTGAACCGACCGAAAAAATCCGGATGCTGCTCGACAGTCCTCTTGACCAGTGAACCGATCACTTTGGAGCCGGCCGCAAACGCCGCCATCATGGCAATGTTTTCTGCAACGTTGAGCAGGTGGGCCATCGCGTCCGCCCTGTCATTGTGACGCCAGTCTTCAATGCCGTCGTAGACCTCGCCCAACAACTGTCCAACGGCAACCCCCATCATCAATTGCCCCAACACCGGAACAAAAAAACCAGCGATGTTGGCGATCAGCAACCCGGCTTCTTCATATTCCTCCAGGAGTTTGCGACGTGTTTCGGCGTCTACCTCCGCCGTAGGCACGGCCAGCACCAAAGCATCACTCTGCATCTTTGTGACGTGGCTCTGGTAAAGGAAACTGAACAGCATCGCCGGAATAGGAGGCGTCTGCAGGTTCGAGGCCTTCTGTTGGGTGACCGAGGTGTAAAAGTCGGCTTTTTTGCTCTCATCGATGTAACCGGAAAAAAAATCAGCGTAGGTGCGGACTTTCAGGTGTTGGGTCAAATAATGCTCGAACAGCACGAACGTGCTGTACTCGTATAACGGCCGGGTCGGCTCGTTCGGCATGTACACCACACACCCGCCAACCGGATGATCCTTTAGCGAGCGTTTTGAAAAGATAACTACGCCCCAGATACAGGTGCCGAACAACTCCAGTCCTTGCACATGAACCGGGGAGTTGTCGTAGAGGATGGACTTCATACCCGAAGCGTTGCCCGCGCCGCTGTTTGACTCCAGGCTTTGCAACATCTGAAAAGCCGAATCGCCAATGTGGCCTTTTAACAACGCTGCATGGGCATCAACCTTCAGGGCACTCATTTTGAGTTGGCGGATGTCCGCACTGACCGCAGCAGGCTTGAAGGTTGTTTCTAAATGCGTTTGATAACGCTTCCCCAAGTCGAGATCGCGGCACACTTTGGCAAATGCCGAGGGCGTCAACTTGGGTAAACCTTCCGGCGTTGAAACCACACGCACAATTGCGCCCGGAGGAAAGCCATCGTCAGCCGTTTCGTCCTCGGTAAAATTATGCATCGCAGCCAGTAACAGGCTGCGCTTGGCGATCACTTTCTGTTTGGCAACATCATCAGGCTCTGTTGATCCGGGGCAACCACAATCGAATCCCGGCAGTTCAATACCGTCCTTTTCAACATCGAATGCCACAGCAAACTGCTTCGTTAACGCCTGGGTCAGTTCAACGCGACAGAACTCATACAGTGGCTTGAGCGCATCAAGCGTTGGCTGAACTTTGAGCTGACTGGCGTGAAGTTCACGCATCGCACTGGCAAAAGCAGCGATCTGTTCCGGCGCAGCCTCGGTCAACTCCACTGGCAAGGTTTTTTGAAGCGTTTCGGCACTTTCCAGATCGCCAGTCATGTCGATCAATGCCGATAACCGGTCTGTATCCGAAAATGGCCGGGGAGCGGGGGTAAGGGAGTCCTTGTCTGACATTCGCAATGTTCCTTATTGCAAGCAGAAGAAGCCCATAAAGTAGCTTGTTCAACGAAGCTTGAATAACTCGAAAACCAAGGGTATCCAGTCGTTTCGCAGCAGCATTTTCAATGTATGGCAGCAATATATACCGCCACCGCTCCCGCTATTCCGGGTATGCGGACCTTGCCCACCGTGCGGCCTTATTACTTATCGATCTAAAACTCCCACAACCCCACCGGGTCAGTTTCTGAGTACCTGCCGTTTTGGCCGGTACAGATTGATCCTCCCCAACGGAAAAACCGGTAAGGATTTTATGTGCGGATTAGCTGGCGAGTTACGCTTTGACCATCAACCGGCGGACCTCGCGGCCGTTGAACGAATCACCCATCACCTGGCCCCTCGCGGCCCGGATGCCTGGGGTTTTCATGCTCAAGGACCGATAGCCCTGGGTCATCGGCGCCTGAAAATCATGGACCTGTCGGATGGCTCGGCGCAGCCGATGGTCGACAATCAATTGGGCTTGTCCCTGGCTTTCAATGGCGCGATCTATAACTTCCCGGAACTGCGCGCCGAGCTCGAAAGCCTCGGCTATGCCTTCTATTCCGGCGGTGACACCGAAGTGCTGCTCAAGGGTTATCACGCGTGGGGCGAAGCGTTGCTGCCCAAGCTCAACGGCATGTTCGCGTTCGCCATTTGGGAACGTGACGCCAAGTGCTTGTTCATCGCCCGCGACCGACTCGGCGTGAAGCCACTGTATCTGTCGCGCACCGGCCAACGACTGCGTTTTGCCTCGGCGTTGCCGGCGCTGCTCAAGGGTGGCGACATCAACCCGATGCTCGACCCGGTGGCACTCAATCATTACCTGAACTTCCACGCCGTGGTCCCGGCGCCTCGCACTTTGCTGGCCGGCATTGAAAAGTTGCCGCCAGCCACCTGGATGCGCATCGAGGCAGATGGCAGCACCACGCAGAAAACCTGGTGGACCCTGCCCTACGGCCCCCACGCCGACGAAATGAACCTGACCCTCGAAGACTGGCGTGACCGCGTGCTCGACAGCACTCGCGAAGCGGTAGCGATCCGTCAACGTGCGGCGGTCGACGTCGGTGTATTGCTCTCGGGCGGTGTCGATTCGAGCCTGCTGGTCGGGCTGTTGCGGGAAGTTGGCGTGGAAAACCTGTCGACCTTCTCCATCGGTTTTCAGGATGCCGGCGGCGAGCGTGGAGATGAATTTCAGTATTCGGATTTGATCGCTAAACACTACGGCACCCAACACCATCAATTGCGCATCGACGAAAAAGAGATCATCGAGCAACTGCCCGCAGCATTCCGCGCCATGAGCGAGCCGATGGTCAGCCATGACTGCATCGCCTTCTATCTGCTGTCCCGCGAAGTGGCCAAACATTGCAAAGTGGTACAAAGCGGCCAAGGCGCGGATGAGTTATTTGCCGGTTATCACTGGTATCCCCAGGTCGAGGGCGCAAGCAATCCCTACACGGCTTACCGTGATGCATTTTTTGATCGCAGCTACGACGATTACGCCGCCACCGTGCAGCCGAAATGGCTGACAGCCAATGACGCAGCCGGTGACTTTGTAAAAGAGCATTTCGCACAGCCCGGCGCCGACGCGGCGGTGGACAAGGCCCTGCGTCTGGACAGTACGGTGATGCTGGTGGATGACCCGGTCAAACGCGTCGACAACATGACCATGGCCTGGGGCCTGGAAGCACGCACGCCGTTTCTCGACTATCGGCTGGTGGAATTGTCGGCTCGCGTGCCGGGCAAATTCAAACTGCCCGACGGCGGCAAACAGGTCTTGAAAGAGGCGGCGCGCCTGGTGATTCCGAGTGAAGTCATCGACCGTAAGAAAGGTTACTTCCCGGTACCCGGTCTCAAGCATTTACAAGGCGATACGTTGAACTGGGTGCGCGACTTGCTGCTCGATCCCGCTCAGGATCGCGGCCTGTTCAACCCGGCCATGCTCGACCGTCTCCTGACTGACCCGCAAGGTCAATTGACTCCGCTGCGCGGCTCCAAATTGTGGCAATTGGCGGCCCTGAACCTGTGGCTCAGTGAACAAGGAATCTGACCGATGAAACCTCATGCCACGGCTTACAGCCAACGCTTGCTGCGCGGCCAGACGCCTTCTTATGAGCGTTTGCAGGCGCGCCTGGCCGAGGATGGCAGCGAACTGAGTGCCGCGCCGATCGCTGTGCACTGCGGCTGGGGCCGGTTACTGATCGGGCACACCTTTCCCGATCCGGCCAGCCTCGCCCAGGAGCTGCTCAATGAGCAGCCGGGTGAGCGCGACATTGCGTTGTACGTTGCCGCGCCTCAGCAAATCCTGGGGCTGGAACCGGCGCAACTGTTTCTGGATCCGTCCGACACCTTGCGGTTGTGGTTCAGTGATTACCGTCAGGCCACCCGTGTGTTTCGCGGCTTTCGCATTCGTCGGACACAGAGCGATGCGGACTGGCACGCAATCAATCAGCTGTATCAGACGCGCGGGATGTTGCCAATCGATGCAAGTCTGCTGACCCCGCGTCACCTGGGCGGCCCGGTGTACTGGCTGGCGGAGGACGAAGACAGCGATGCGATCATCGGCAGTGTCATGGGCCTCAATCACCATAAGGCGTTCAACGACCCGGAAAACGGCAGCAGCCTGTGGTGCCTGGCGGTCGATCCGCACTGTTCGCGACCAGGCGTGGGCGAAGTGTTGGTGCGCCACTTGATCGAGCACTTCATGAGCCGTGGGCTGAGTTACCTCGACTTGTCGGTTCTACACGACAACCGGCAGGCGAAAAACCTTTACGCCAAACTCGGTTTTCGCAACCTCTCGACCTTTGCCATCAAGCGCAAGAACGGCATCAATCAGCCGCTGTTTCTCGGGCCGGGGCCGGAAGCCGAATTTAATCCATATGCACGGATTATCGTCGAGGAAGCCCATCGACGCGGCATAGATGTGCATGTGGATGATGCCGACGCCGGCCTGTTCACGCTCAGCCATGGCGGGCGCCGGGTGCGCTGCCGCGAATCGTTGAGCGACCTGACCAGCGCTATCAGTATGACTTTGTGTCAGGACAAAAGTCTGACGCACAAAGTACTCAAAGCCGCCGGGTTGAACCTGCCTTCGCAACAATTGGCGGGCAACGCTGATGACAACCTGGCGTTTCTCGATGAGCACGAACGGGTGGTGGTCAAGCCGCTGGATGGCGAACAAGGCCATGGCGTTGCCGTGGATTTGCGGACGATTGAAGAAGTGCAGCAAGCCATCGAAGTCGCCCGCCAGTTCGACAGTCGAGTGCTGCTGGAAAGTTTTCACGAAGGCCTTGACCTGCGGATTGTGGTGATCGGGTTTGAGGTGGTGGCGGCGGCGATTCGACGGCCCGCAGAGGTGGTCGGTGACGGCCAGCACTCCATCGGCGCGCTGATCGAAGCCCAGAGCCGGCGACGGCAAGCGGCGACCAGTGGCGAGAGCAAAATCCCCCTGGATCATGAGACCCAGCGCACGTTGCATGCGGCGGGTTACGACTACAGCAGTATTCTGCCGGCGGGCGAGCATTTGTTCGTACGACGTACGGCGAATCTTCATACGGGCGGGATTTTGGAGGACGTCACGGCAATTCTGCATCCGACGTTGGTGGATGCGGCCGTTCGTGCAGCGCGGGCGCTGGATATCCCGATGGTCGGGCTCGACTTGATGGTGCTCGCTGCCGATCAGCCGGAGTATGTGTTTATCGAGGCCAATGAGCGCGCCGGCCTGGCCAACCATGAACCGCAGCCGACGGCTGAGCGATTTGTGGATTTGTTGTTTCCGCATAGTCAGCCGGCTGCCTAGTTCCCTTCTTGATCGTTCCCACGCTCTGCGTGGGAATGCCTCACCGGACGCTCCGCGTCCGCCCTTGGGACGCAGAGCGTCCCCGGCTGCATTCCCACGCAGAGCATGGGAACGATCAGCTCTTCATTCATCAGGAGTTTCCATGACCAGCAAAATTCCCGAACCGGATCTCAACTACCTGCAAAAAGTCCTGCTGGAAATGCTCGCCATTCCCAGCCCGACCGGGTTCACCGACACCATCGTGCGGTATGTCGCCGAACGCCTTGAAGAGCTGGGCATCCCGTTCGAAATGACCCGTCGCGGAACCATCCGTGCAACCCTCAAAGGCAAGAAAAACAGCCCCGACCGCGCGGTTTCCGCGCACCTGGACACTATCGGTGCGGCGGTTCGCGCCATAAAAGATAACGGTCGATTGACGCTGGCGCCGGTCGGTTGCTGGTCCAGTCGTTTTGCCGAGGGCAGTCGGGTCAGCCTGTTTACCGACAACGGCGTCATTCGCGGCAGCGTGTTGCCGCTGATGGCTTCCGGGCACGCCTTCAACACTGCTGTTGACGAGATGCCGATCAGCTGGGATCACATCGAGTTGCGCCTGGATGCCTATTGCGCCACCCGTGCCGACTGCGACTCGCTGGGGATCAGCGTTGGCGATTTCGTGGCCTTCGATCCCTTGCCGGAATTCACCGAAAGCGGACACATCAGCGCCCGTCATCTGGACGACAAGGCCGGCGTTGCTGCATTGCTCGCGGCGATGAAAGCCATCGTCGACAGTGGCGAAGAGTTGATGATCGACTGCCATCCGCTGTTTACCATTACCGAGGAAACGGGCAGCGGCGCGGCTGCGGCGTTACCGTGGGACGTCAGCGAATTCGTCGGCATCGACATTGCGCCCGTCGCGCCCGGCCAGCATTCCAGCGAACACGCAGTCAGTGTGGCGATGCAGGATTCCGGCGGGCCTTATGACTATCACTTGTCGCGACATTTGCTGCGCCTGGCCAGCGACAATGAATTGCCGGTACGCCGCGACCTCTTCCGTTACTACTTCAGCGATGCGCACTCGGCGGTCACTGCCGGCCATGACATTCGTACCGCCCTGCTCGCCTTTGGTTGCGATGCGACGCACGGGTATGAGCGTACGCATATCGACAGCCTTGCGGCATTGAGCCGTTTGCTGGGTGCCTACATTCTGAGCCCGCCGGTGTTTGCCAGCGATGCGCAACCGGCGAAGGGGTCTCTGGACCGGTTCAGTCATCAGATTGAACACGACACGCAGATGGAAAGTGATACGCGGGTGCCGTCGGTGGATAGTCTGGTGGGGCAGCGGTCCGATAGCTGACCTTGGGATTTTTATCGCCTGAAAAATTGCCATCGCGGGCAAGTCGGATCGCCGCACCGCCGCTCCAACAGTTGATCGCATTCCCCTGTGGGAGCGGCGGTGCGGCGATCCGACTTGCCCACGATGGCGCTAGATAAGGCACCACATCAAGCTCAGGCTAGCCGCCACCGATCATTCGCCGTAGCATCGCGCCATTGTTTAGCCGAGGTGCCTATGCTGATTCCCTACGACCAACTTGAAGTCGACACCCTGACCCGCCTGATCGAGGATTTCGTGACCCGTGACGGTACGGATAATGGCGATGACACGCCACTGGAAACCCGTGTGTTACGGGTCCGCCAGGCATTGACCAAAGGTCAGGCGCTGATCGTTTTCGACCCGGAAAGCGAGCAATGCCAATTGATGCTCAAGCACGATGTGCCCAAGCATCTGTTTGACTGAACGGTTCAGCGACCCTTGGTCTTGGCCAGTTTGGCCTGGATGCGCTCATAAACCTCAGCCCGATGCACATTCACGCTCAGCGGCGCTTCAACGCCAAAGCGCACACTGTTGCCGCTGACGTCGAGGATACGCACTGAAATGTTGTCACCGATGGAAATCACCTCGCCCACAACGCGACTGAGTACAAGCATGGTATTGGTCCTTGAGGATTGCCGGCCCTTGAAGATGCCCGGCGTTTAACGGGCCTTCAATGCGATGGCGGCAAATCAGTCCTGCCCTACAAGGCTAGATGATCACCCCTGACGGAAGTGTCCGACAAATCGATTGAATGCAGGACCGATCCTTCAGGACGCGGAGAAGCGCGGGCCAAACAGAATGACGCTGGCCCCGATCACACACAGCGACACGCCGATCCAGTCCGAGCTCAAGGGACGGATTCGCTCGACCACCGCCAGCCAACCGATCGAGGCGATGATGTAGATCCCACCGTAGGCGGCATAGGCGCGCCCGGCGTAGGTGGCTTCGACTCGGGTCAGCAGTAATGCGAACAAGGTCAGGCTGAGCAGCGCCGGCACACCCCACAAAACACTTTTGCCTTGGCGTAACCACATCCAGAACGCGAAACAACCGGCGATTTCAAACAGCGCCGCGAGGAAAAACCACAGGTAATTGAGCATGCAGATGCCTCGTGAGGATGGCCGTGGCGGCCACCCTATCGACGCTGATGCCTACGGGCAAGTTCAGCCAGCGTTTTGTTTGGCCTTGGCGCGCATTTTGTCAGCCATGACGGTCATTTCGTTATAGAGCAGTTGTGGGTTCTTCTGTTTGATCGCCCAAGCCATGCGGCCTTGTTCGTGAGGCAGGATCATGAACTCGCCGGCGGCCACCTGTTGGTAGATGTAGTCGGCAATGTCAGTGGCGGTGATCGGCGAACTTTCCAGCAATTTACCGACCTGCGCCTTCATCGCCGGGGTCGGACCACGGAAAGAGTCGAGCAAGTTGGTCTGGAAGAACGACGGGCACACCACATGCACGCTCACTTCCTGCTGTGCCAGTTCGATCAACAGGCTTTCCGACAACGCCACCACTCCGGCCTTGGCCACGTTGTAGTTGCTCATGGCCGGGCCTTGCATCAGGGCGGCCATCGACGCGATGTTGATGATCTTGCCTTTGCTTTCTTCCAGTAGCGGCAGGAACGCCTTGCAGCCTTTGACCACCCCCATCAGGTTGATCGCGATCTGCCAGTCCCAGTCTTCCAGCGACAGTTCACTGAAGAAGCCACCGGAAGCAACACCGGCGTTATTGACGATAATATCGATGCCGCCCAGCTTTTCTTCGCAGGCCTGGGCGAATGCGGTCAGCTGGCTGTAATCGCGTACATCGCACCGCTGAACAAAACCATCGCCACCGGCTTCACGAACCAGTTTCAGGGTTTCCTGCAGGCCGGGTTCACTGACATCCGACAATGCCAGTTGCCAGCCTTCGCGCGCCCAGCGCAGCGCGATTTCGCGACCCAGGCCCGAGCCCGCGCCAGTGATCATCATGCGATTTTGCATAGCAAACAGCCTTGTGGTTCCGGGGAAGATGCGCTGAGTGTAGCGAAGGACATTGCCCGACCCACGCTCCATCAGATTGCTGAATGGCCCGAGCAAACCGTGGGCGCGTGTCACTCAACTAACGCTGTATTAAATGAAATAAGCATGCCTTCGAAAAACATTAAAAAAACATGGAATTTTCCGACTCGCGCACCGGTCGGACTTTGTAAGCAGCTAGAAAATTTTGCCTTCCAGCTGACAGTTAAATGACAGGTCATTCCAGAACACTTTCAACAAGGAAATAGACATGGGCACAATTCTGATCGTTATTCTGATCCTCTTGCTGATCGGTGGTCTGCCGGTTTTCCCCCACTCCAGAAGTTGGGGTTATGGCCCATCGGGTATCATCGGTGTGGTGCTGGTGGTGCTGTTGGTCCTGCTGTTGCTTGGCCGGATATAACGGACATATCGAGTTAACAGACAAAAAAAGAGGCCCTTGAAAAAGGGCCTCTTTTTTATTGTGCCGAAAACTTAGTCCGGCTTGCCATCAACTACACCGGCGGTGTTGTCGATCAGGCTTTTGGTCGCTGTTTGCAGGAACGATTCGAGCTTGAGCTTCAACTCGGCTGTGCGTGGATCATTAGGAACGATCTCGGCACGCGGATTGGCGCCCAGTTCGTAGCGGTACACCTTAGGCTCCATTTCCTTTTCTTTCGGCAGCACCAGAATCTGGTCAGCCGTGATAATGGCCGTAGTCTGTTCGCTGCCCGACGGCTTGATCACGCCAAAACCAGTGTCACCTTCCGGCAGGTTGAGCAGGTCACGACCCCAGCACTGATGGCGCACTTCGCCACCGATACGGCCCATGATGGTCGGCACGATGTCGATCTGAGTGCCCACGGTGTGGTCACGCTGGCCGAACTTTTCCTGGATACCGGGCGCGATCATCAGCATCGGAACGTTGAAACGTCCCAGGTCCATTTCGGTGATTTGTTGCTCGTTACCGAAACCATGGTCACCCACGATGACAAACAGGGTTTCCTTGAAGTACGGCTCTTTACGCGCCTTCTCGAAGAACTGACCCAGCGCCCAGTCGGAGTAGCGCATGGCGGTCAGGTGTTCATTGAGGTTGCCGCGATCAGTCACGCGCTCGACCGGCAAAGGGGTCGGCAAAGCATATGGCGTGTGGTTGGACAGCGTTTGCAGCAAGGCATAGAACGGCTTGCCGTTTTCCCGAGCCTTGAGCTCTACCAGGCCACGGTCGAACATGTCCTGGTCGGATACGCCCCAGGTCGGATCAGAAAACACCGGATTCACGTAGTCGTTACGACCGATGAAGTTAGTCATGCCCTGGTTGCTGAAAAAGCCCGACTGGTTATCCCAGGCGAAGTCGCCGTTGTAGACGTACACGTCATCGAAGTCACGGGCACTGAGCAACTGCGGCAGGCCGGACAGTTTGTGGCTGCCTTCCGGGGTCTGCATCAGGTATTCGAAACCCGGCAGGTTCGGGAAGCAGGCCATGGTGGCGAACATGCCCTGGTGGGTATGGGTACCGTTGGAAAAGAAGCGGTCGAACATCAGGCCTTCCTTCGACAGTTTGTCGAGGTACGGCGTGATGTTACCCGGCCCGCCCAGCGCGCCAACCGAGTGACCGGCCATGCTTTCCATCAGGATCACGACCACATTCTTGATCGGTAGGGTCTTGTCGGCCGATGGCGTGTAGTCGCGACGCACGGCGGCTGTTTCGGCATCCACCAGTTTGTCGTCTTTCATCACCAACAGGTCACGCACGGTCTGCTGAGCCAACGGCTGCGGCAGTCTGGCTTTCCAGATGTTGTCGCGATCCTCGGACATCCGGCTCTTGGCCGCCTCGACCAGCGACAGCGTGCCGTTGAGGCCCAACTGGTTGGCGAAGATCGAGTCGGTGGTGTAGACATCACCCCAACGCAACGGTGGGCCTTGACGCAGGGTGCCACGAGCCGCGACCACGCAGATCAGCAGACAGACGACGAACACGCCGATGCGGGCATACCACGGGGCGATCTGGCGCGTGCCGATGCTGCCACCGCTGAACGGGCCGCGAGGCCGGGTCGCACGATCCGCGCCCTTGAACGCCAGGGTCAGGATCAATGTGCCAAAGGCCCATGCCAGCAGATAGCGAACCACCGGGAAACCGTACCAGAGCATGCTCATCACGGTTTTCGGGTCTTCTTTCACGTACTGAAAGACCAGGCCGTTGAGGCGCTGGTGAAACTCACGGTAGAAGTCCATCTCCATCAGACCAAGGAACAGCGCGATGCTCGACGTGAGGGTCAGCCAGAAGCGGAAGAACCCACGAGCCGCCATGGCCCGGGCGCTGAACAGTGCCAGCACCAGCGGAACGCAGAGGTAGACCACCAGACGCAGGTCGAAACGCAGGCCGTTGGCGAACGCTTCAAGGAAGGTCGCAGCCGGTGTGTCGAGGATCATCGAGCGGTTGTAGACCAGCAGCGCAACACGCAGCAGGCTGAACATGACCATCATGATCAAGGCGCATAACAGCGTGTAGGCCAGATGCGATTTGACGGTCGGTTGCAGCAGGCGACTAGAAGCTCGCTGCTGATTCAGGGCGTCCGGGATTGCCATGTCGTTTTAGGACCCATTGGAAGTTAAAGTTTCAAAAATACAGCGGCGCCCTGCCCTCTATTGGTCAATACCTGACCCCGGGGCTTGCGCGGTGCGCAAATGTTGCACGATCACCCGCCTCATTGCCATTGATTACTGTTTGGCAGGCAGATGCGGGCGGATTGTCTTGGAGGCATTGTGAAAATTTTGTGCAACGCATATCCGGAAACACAATAAAGCCGCGCCCTGGTGAAAACGCAAACGCCCCGAATCATCCGGGGCGCTTTGCAGAACAACGGGGCTATTACTTCTTCTCGGCACGCTCTTTCAGGGTTTTCAACGTATTGAACGGTGCATCGACCACAAACTTGTTGGCGACCATCGAAGGCACGCTACCGCCTGGCTCGGTGTGCACCTGGTAGGTCACTTCAACCTGGTCACCCTTGGGCACGAACTTCCAGAACCCGTCGACTTTGGAGACCCGCACAAAACCTTTTTCTTCCGGAATGTATTTAGGCACGCCTTCGAGCTTGCGGGTCAGGCTGCCATCGGCGCCTTCGATGGTGGTGATGTGCAACACCGAATCACGCGGGGTGACAGGCCACGGGGTATTGAACTGGGTGTAGGTCCAGCTTTGATCGCCCTCGTGCTTGAGCAGTTTCTGCATTTTGCACTCGTGAATCCAGGCACAGGCACCGGACACGTCTTCCTGCAAAGCACGCAGTTTGGCAACAGTGGTCTTTATCAGCGTGACGCCCTGATAGGACTTGTAGTCCGAGCCAGGCACTTCGCTCAGGGAGATCTTGATGCCGTCTTCGTTCTTGGCGACCTTCCAGTCTTCAGCCTGGGCGGCCGTCGCGGCGAGCACAGCGGTCAATCCACACAACACAGCGATACGATGCAGCGAACCCATGGTTTTATTCCTTATTGTTGAAGTTCCGTTGTTGAACACATCACGCCGCCGTCATTTGCTCCCACCATCCCAGCAATTTGATCGCTTCGTCACTGCTGCTTCCGCACACTTCAATATCAGCTTCAAAGGCCGAGCACACTGCCGGGCGTTGCGGACTGCCAAAAATGAGGCACAGGTTATCGACCGAAAGTTGGACGCAACGTTCGCCAGCGGCTTTGCCATTGGGCATACCGGGAATCGGTGAGCTGATGGAAGGGGCTATGCAACAGGCGCCACAGCCTTCACGGCATTTCATGATGACGGGCTCCTCATGAGGTGTGATGTGTAAAAGGACGGGGCACAGAGTAACCGCTAAAACAGTCGTTTTAAATTACCTGAAGCGGGGTTTTTCCGTTCAAATCAACGTGACTGAGCAGTCTCCGACAAAGCGTCTGGCCAGCGGGTCACGGACAGTGATGAATTTACCGCTTGAACTCGAAATCCAGCGCCGCGCCTTCGACTTCGCGGCGCTCTTCATTGCGCAGCTGCAGCTGCATTTCATTATTGAGCAACCGACCGTTGAGCTGAAATGGGCTGCTGCCAGTCTTGTCGCCAAACATGGGTGGCAGCAGTGCATCATTGCTGGGCATCGGCACCGTGCCGACCGGTTTCAGTTCCTGTGCCATTTGCGGGGGCAGTCTCAAGTCAAGATGGGCGGGCGGGAGTTCGGTTTTCGCCACTTCGCTGGCCGCTTTTGACTTGGAGGCGATGGGTGGACGCTTTTTCACCATCTTGACGGGCTCGGCTTTTTTGGCCGGCGCCGGTTTGTCCGCGGTTTCGCTGGTCGCCGGTTTTTCCTGACCAGTCTGCGCCATCACACCTTCAGCGTGAACGGTCATCAACAGGCAAAAAAACAGGCAGATGGCAGGGAAAATTGGTTTCATGAACCCGACAGCAAAAAACGGCAGAGGGTCATATGCTCCCCTGTTGCACGCCACATGACAAGCACCGCCGTGAACGACCGGCTCAGAAGCCGCCAGCCGTCTCCTGGCAAAGTTGCGTGGCCAACATCCCCAAGGTCATCAATGCACGCTCGGCTTCACGGTTCCAGGGTGTACCGCAATTCAACCGAATGCAGTGATTGAACTGCTCGGTGTTACTGAAGATAAGCCCCGGCGCAATACTGATGCCCTGCTGCAACGCCCGCACGTGCAATTCCTGTGTGTTGACCCGCCCCGGCAAACTGACCCACAAAATGAAGCCACCGGTGGGTCGGGTCATTTGTGTGCCTTCAGGGAAATATTGCTGAACGGCCAGCTGGAAGGCGCTGAGGTTCTTGCGGTATTCCTGACGGATGTAGCGTAAGTGGCGGTCGTAACCGCCGT
>NZ_AKJS01000084.1 GCF_000282215.1 Pseudomonas sp. GM21 | reverse complement strand
GCCGAACGCAGGCTTCGCCAGCTGCTACCAGGATGTGTTGAGACCAACACTTCTAAACTGACTGGCATTAACCGTTTCGGTGGCTTTTCTGTTTGTGCTGATCAGTCGTAGATCACTCGCTTTTTCCAGTCGGCATCGGCGTCGACTTTTTTAAGGCCTACGTTCAGCTGGTTGGCCTCACCCTCAACCGCAGCGATGTTGTCCATCACCATGGTGTTGGCACGAGCCAGGAGTTTCTCCAGGTACTCCAGTTGCTCGGCGTAGGCTTGAGGCTCCTGTTGTTTGCGCAAGTATTGCACGCCGCGTTCGAACGCCAGACGCGCTTGGCCTGGCTGGTTTTGTTGCAAGCATTGCTGGCCCAGGTTGTTGAAGAATTCGATGTGCAGCAGCACCAGGATATGACGGACTTCGCGGATCCAGCGCTTGGCTTCGTTGGTCGGCAGGAAACCGTCCTGGGCGGCGCGGGTGATTTGGCCATGCAGGGCTTCGAGCAGGAAGCGTACGTCCTTGGCCTTGGCTTCGGTCTGGATCGGTGAAGGAGGGTTGTTGACCGGGATTGACTCGCCCTGGGCAGCAAGGGCCTCCAGCTCGGTAATCCGCGCCTTGAGGTTGGAGCTGGTTTTTTCCAGGTTGAGCAGGCGCTGACAGACGTTGAGTTCCAGTCGGGTCAACAACAGCTTGAGTGCCGATGTCATCAACTGGCCGGGAAAGGTCTCGGTGATTTCGCCGCAACGGCGCAAGCGGTCGTTGAGCTCAACCTTGGTGCGGGCCTTTTCCAGCTTGGTGTTTTCCACCACATGGTTCATGTAGCCAATGGCGATCAATAGTGCGATCCCGGCTACGACTAGCAGGGTGATCATGAGTGGTGTCACCGGTAAGACCTCTTATTGGGTTCGCGTTCGAAAGTAGTGGCTTGGGCTTTGATGTGCACAGGCCGCTCGACGACTTGAATCAGTTATGGCTCATATAGGTATCGGCCGTTGTACTGCTTATATAAATGGTGGCCAATAGATTTCGAATTGCCATCATCCTGACAGCATGACTATAGCGCCTTGATGGAGGTCGGAAAATAGGCGTCAAAGGCCTGGCTACGCAAAAGCCTGAAACCTGTCTGAAAGCGGGGCGAAGTCATTGATTTAAATAAATTTATAACTGGGGGTTGACGACCCCTCAATCCATCCATAGAATGCGCGCCACTTACAGCGTAAAGCACACAGCGAAACGCGGTAGGGAGTGAATGTTGTACGTGTGTCCCCTTCGTCTAGTGGCCTAGGACACCGCCCTTTCACGGCGGTAACAGGGGTTCGAGTCCCCTAGGGGACGCCAATGCGGGAATAGCTCAGTTGGTAGAGCACGACCTTGCCAAGGTCGGGGTCGCGAGTTCGAGTCTCGTTTCCCGCTCCATTTTTAAACAGCGTTGCTTTCGGGCGGCGTTGAGTGAAACCAGAACCGACATCTTCGGATGCGGATTTGGGCACTGAAATACACACCATGTGTTTCAGTTAGCGTGTCCCCTTCGTCTAGTGGCCTAGGACACCGCCCTTTCACGGCGGTAACAGGGGTTCGAGTCCCCTAGGGGACGCCATTTGCGGGAATAGCTCAGTTGGTAGAGCACGACCTTGCCAAGGTCGGGGTCGCGAGTTCGAGTCTCGTTTCCCGCTCCATATTTAACAAAAACGCCGCTCAGTAATGAGCGGCGTTTTTGTTTGTGCGTTGTTTGGCATTCATGCTGAAAAAAGGCCCGCCAGTCAGACTGCGCGGGCCTTTTACGTCTGATGTTTTTACATCGACAGGATCAGGCGCCCGGCAAACAGGATCAGAATCACCCCCATTGTTCGTTCAAACCAATGGCCCAGGCGCATGAACAGCACTCGCACCCGGGCACTGGAAAAGAACAGCGCGACGATCACAAACCACAATGCATTCACAAAACACATCCAGACCCCATAAAGCGCCTGGACTTTCAGTGGCGTGGTGGCGCTGATGACTGTGGTGAATATCGCCAGGAAAAACAGTGTCGCCTTGGGATTGGTCGCGTTGGTCAGAAACCCGGTAGTAAATGCCTTCAACAGCGTTTGTTCGGCGAGGGGCTCGTCCGAACCTTTATCACCCTCAAGCGCGGATTGGGGTTGGCTGCGCAACAGGCTGACACCGAGGTACAAAATGTAGGCGCCGCCCGCGACCTTGGCTACCGTCATCAGCCAAGGCGTTGTATGCATCAGCGCGCCGACCCCAAGCACCGTGTACAGCACGTGCACGGAAATCCCCGCGCCGATGCCCAGCGCCGTGCAGATGCCCACCCACCGGCCGAAACGCACGCTCTGACGAATGGTTACGGCGAAATCCGGTCCGGGTGCGACCACGGCCAGAAAATGAATAGTCGCCAGCGCCAGAAATTCGCCCAGGTAATTCGAAAGCATCTCAACTCCAGAAGGTAAGGGGTGAAGCATTGCCGCGGTAACCGACAAAGAACGAAAGACTCAGTCGCGGATCCGCCACGCCCGGTGTCACCGAGTGCATGCGACGCGAATTGAACATGATGAAATCGCCTGGCTCAGGACGTATCTCCAGGGCCGGTGGGCCCAGCAGCGCGGTATCGATGCCATAACTGTCGCCGCGCATATCGTCGAACTGATCCGGCGAAATGTCGTCATCCCACACCTGAAGCACACCGCCCTCGGCCGGCATGTTCAGGTAAACATTGCAGGCGAACTGTGCCTCCAGGCTTCTGGCCTGATAGCTGTCCGGGGCGTCCTTGGCGAAAATGTCGTGGTGGGCGAGGAAGCACACCCCCGGCTTCACCACCCGTGAGAGCCCGACATACATTTTGCGACCGTAGAGGTTTTCCAGGTGCGCACCCGCCGGCCAGGATTCGTCGAGCATGCAGCGCAGGGTGTCGACCGGGGACGAATAGGGCGCGCAACGGTTACGCAATTCCGCAATGTTGTGCGTGGCCCGTTCGAAGTAGTCCTCGATCAGCAGCGGCCGGTTCTCCGCTTCATAAAACGCCATGCCGATACGGCCGATGCTCGGCGCATTGATATAGCCTTCGAAGCCCGGGGCAAGGATCTTGTCGCCAATCTGAATCGCCAGCGGCGGGGGCAACAAGCCTTTGAGGCGAATGGCGAGGACTTCTTCAGTGACCAGTTTTTTTATGCACGTCTCATCGAGACGCTCGACGTCAAGCATCATGTCTCAGGTCCCTCTATCAGATAGTCAACATCACCGGCGAACACGGGCTCTGCGGCGTCAGGCGATGACGGTGCCGGCATCGCCCAAATGCTCAATCCACGTTGTAGTGGACTGATAGCGTTCCCTTCTTCAATGAAAGGGACGCGATCGTGACCGTGCCAAGCTCCTTGAGGCTGCGTACATGGGTGCCGCCGCAGCCGTAGGCAGGCAGTTCACCGAAACCGATTTCCCGGGCGCCTTCGCGCAACGACGTCAGACGCGGAAAATCCTGGGTAACCCACTGCTCGAGGCCGAGCTGAATGGTTTGGGTATCAACGTCCTGTGCGCATTCCAGTGCCTTGAACTGCACGCGGCCTTCGCTCGGCCAGTGATGCGCCTTGATTGGTATCCAGCCCTTGGCCTGGACGAAGTGGCCGATCAGATGCCCGGCTGAATGCATGCGTGTATTGAACTGACGACGCTCTGCGTCCACCCGAATCAGAGTCATACCGGGTTTTACCGGTTGGTCGACGAAATGAATGATCCGGTCAGGATCCTGAACGACGCGCAGTACCTGGCTATCACCGATCCAGCCCGTATCAAAGGGCTGTCCGCCCCCTTGGGGGTGAAACAAAGTCGCGCGCAGCACCACCGCATATTCGTTCTCGCAGGGCGTGCAATCCAAGACTTCCACATTGGCCTTGAGGTCATCACTATGGAAAAAGAGGCGTAGCGTCATATTCCATGCCCTTATTAAAGTTTCTAGTTTTATTATATGAAGCATGGAATTGCGTGATAATCCGTTCAAACATCAAAGGACTGTTGCGCTGTGAGCATAAATCTTCCGCTACCGCTGCTCGGTGAAATGGCGATTTTCGTCAAGGTGGTCGAGACCGGCAGCTTTTCCGAAGCGGCCCGCCAACTGGGTGCTTCGCCTTCTGCAGTCAGTCGCAGCATTTCACGTCTGGAGAAGGCGCTGGCCACGCGTCTGCTGCAACGTACCACGCGAAAATTGCGCTTGAGCGACGGGGGCGAAGAGGTGTTCAAGCGCTGCCAGGAAATGGTCAATGCCGCCCGGTCAGTGATGGAAATCAGTGGTCAGTTCACCGGCGAACCCGAGGGGCTGGTGCGTATCAGCGTTCCGAAAGCAGTAGGCCGGATCGTGATTCACCCGCATATGCCGGAGTTTTTGCGCCGTTATCCCAAAGTGGACGTGGAGCTGTTACTTGAGGACCGACAGGTCGATTTGATCGACGACAACGTCGACCTGGCGATTCGCATCACCGACCGGCCGCCGGCGGGACTGGTAGGACGACAGTTGCTGACCATCGACCATTTGCTCTGCGCGACACCGCAGTATCTGGCGGAACACGGTACGCCGACTCACCCCCATGACTTGCTCAATCACAGTTGCATTTACCTGGGCGAAACCCCGAGCGATGCGCGCTGGAAATTCAAGAAGGGCAGTAAATCGGTGACCGTCGGTGTGCGGGGGCGTTATGCCGCCAATCATACCGGCGTGCGTTTTGGCGCGGTGTTGCAGCATATCGGCATTGGCAGCTTGCCCTATTTCACTGCGCGCCATGCCTTGGAGAAAGGGTTGATGGTGCAGGTGCTTCCAGACTGGACCTTTCTGGCCTCCTACCACGGAGGTGCCTGGTTGCTGCATTCACCAACCCGGTATTTGCCTCCCAAGCTACGGGTGTTGATTGATTACCTGGTGGCGTGTCTGGAGAGGGAGCCGACGCTGGGCAAGCCGGTTAAGTCCAATGGTCCGGTTTGGTCCTCATCGGAATATGAACTGCCGGAGAGTGACGGCTTGTACTGAGCGCAAAAAAAAGGCCCGCATGTTCAACCATTCGGGCCTTTTGCGTTACTGATCCGGGATCAGTGCTTGGCGTCGTCGTTCGACATCGCCAGCAGTTGTTTTTCCTGGTTCCAGTCAAACGGCTCGTCATTCTGTTCAGCTTCGAAGCGGCGTTCTTCCAGCGCCTGATACAGATCGATTTCATCATCGGGCATGTAATGCAGGCAGTCACCGGCGAAGTACCACAGTAGGTCACGCGGGACCAGGTGGGCAATTTGCGGGTAGCGTGTGATGACCTGGCAGAGAATGTCCTGGCCCAGGTATTGGCTTTCGATCGGATCGACCGGCAGCAACGCACGCAGTTCGTCAAAGCGCTCCAGGAACAAGGCATGGCTTTCTTCGGGAACCTGTTCGGCCTCACCCACGGCGACCAGGATGCTGCGCAAGTGGTCAAGCAAGACGAGATGGTCGGCAACGACGTTGGACACGAGATAAGTCCTCAAGAGCAAAACGGGCGCGGGAGTATAAAGCCCCTGCGTCCGTTTTGCATGGGTGCACTGGATCAGCGGACCTTTCCTTGCGCCAGCGCCAACTCTTCTTTATCGAAATCATCGACATCAATCACCTTGCGCCGCGCCGCTTCGGCGGTCCGCAGGGTCTGCGCTTCCACTGCCTGCAATACACCGGCCTCCAGCGCTGCATCGATGATGTGTTCCCCGGCATCCGGTTTGAGCTGGCCACTTTTGAGCGCCAGGTGCAGTTTTTTCTGCAAGGGCTGCGCTGCGTTCAGCAAATTGCAGGCATGTTGCAAAGCCCCGACGGCGTCATTGGCCGATTGCGGTCGATAGCAACCGCCCAGCAACTCTTCGAGTGTCGGGTCGCCCTTGGCGCGGCCAATCACGGCGGCCACTTCGGCACCGAGTGAGTCCGATGGCCCTTTGTGTCGGCGACCGAGCGGGAACACGATGACCCGCAACAGGCAACCCAGCACCTTGTTCGGGAAATTGGTCAGCAGTTCATCCAGCGCTCGTTCCGACTGGCCAAGGCTTTCTTCCATGGCCCAGGTAAACAGCGGCGCCATGTGCTCCGGTGAATCGAGATCGTGGTAACGCTTGAGGGCGGCAGAGGCGAGGTAGAGGTTGCTGAGAACATCCCCCAGGCGTGCTGACAGGCGTTCGCGACGTTTCAATTCGCCACCCAGCAGCATCATGCTCAGGTCCGCCAGCAGGGCGAACGCCGCGGCCTGGCGGTTGAGCGCCCGGAAGTAACCCTGACTGAGCTTGTTACCCGGTGTGTGTTCGAAGTGCCCCAAACCCAGGTTCAGCACCAGCGTGCTGGCGGCGTTGCTCACGGCAAAACCGATGTGCTTGAGCAGCAAACCGTCGAACTCGATGAGTGCCTGGTCCTTGTCTTCGCGGCCAGCCAGGGCCATTTCCTTGAGCACGAAGGGATGGCAGCGAATCGCGCCCTGGCCGAAGATCATCAGGTTGCGCGAGAGAATGTTCGCGCCTTCCACGGTGATGAAAATCGGCGCGCCATTCCAGCTGCGACCGAGATAGTTGTTCGGCCCCATGATGATGGCTTTACCGCCGTGAACATCCATCGCGTGGCTGATGCACTCGCGGCCGCGCTCGGTAAGGTGGTACTTGAGAATCGCCGAAAGTACCGACGGTTTCTCACCCAGGTCCACCGCGTTGGCGGTCAGCATTCGCGCCGCGTCCATCATCCAGGCGTTGCCGCCGATACGCGCCATGGCTTCCTGGATCCCTTCGAACGCCGACAGTGGCACGTTGAATTGTTCGCGAATCTGGGCGTATTGACCGGTCACCAGGCTGGTGTATTTGGCCGCACCAGTACCGACAGCCGGCAATGAAATCGAGCGCCCGACCGACAGGCAATTCATCAGCATCATCCAGCCTTTGCCGAGCATTTCCTGGCCGCCAATGAGGAAGTCGAGCGGCACGAACACGTCCTTGCCGGAGTTCGGGCCGTTCATGAACGCGGCACCCAGCGGCAAGTGACGGCGGCCGATTTCAACACCGGCCGTATCGGTCGGAATCAGCGCCAGGCTGATGCCCAGGTCTTCCTCATCACCCAGCAAATGATCCGGGTCATAGGCCTTAAAGGCGAGGCCAAGCAGGGTGGCCACCGGGCCAAGGGTGATGTAGCGCTTTTCCCAGTTCAGGCGCAGGCCGAGGGTTTCCTTGCCTTCCCATTCACCTTTGCAAATCACCCCGGTGTCCGGCATTGCCCCGGCGTCGGAGCCGGCCAGCGGGCCGGTCAATGCGAAGCAGGGAATGTCGTCACCGCGGGCTAAACGTGGCAGGTAATGGTTGCGTTGTTCGTCGGTGCCGTAATGCAGCAGCAGTTCGGCGGGGCCGAGGGAGTTGGGGACCATCACGGTGGACGCGAGGTCGCCGCTGCGGGTCGCCAGTTTCATGGCGACCTGTGAGTGGGCATAGGCAGAGAAGCCTTTGCCGCCGAACTCTTTGGGAATGATCAGCGCGAAGAAACCGTTGTCCTTGATGTGCGTCCAGGCTTCGGCGGGCAGGTCCATGTCTTGCCCGATTTGCCAGTCGGTGACCATGGCGCAGAGCTCTTCGGTCGGGCCGTCAATGAAGGCCTGTTCTTCTTCGCTCAGTTGGGCTTTGGGATAGGACAGCAGTTTGTCCCAGTCGGGGCGACCGCTGAACAGTTCGCCGTCCCACCACACAGTGCCGGCATCGATGGCGTCGCGTTCGGTTTGTGACATCGGCGGCAGGGTTTTCTGGAACCAGTTGAACAGCGGCGCGCTGAAGAACTTGCGACGCAGGTCGGGCAGCAACAATGGCGCCGCAACGGCTGCGATCAACACCCAGTACAACAGCAGCAGCCAACCGGGCGCGCGACTGAAAGCCCCCATTGCCACCACGTAAACGGCAACGATGCAAAGAGCGGGCAGGGGAGCGATGCGACGGTGGGCTAACCAGGCAATCCCGACAACCAGAACCAGTATCCACAACAGCAGCATATTTAATCCTCCATGAACCAGGGTAAAACCAACCTTCAGAGCTTAGACGGCATCCGTCAAACAGGGTGGTCAGAGCGATGTGATTGAAATCGTGGGAAACCTTGGATGAGATTTGTAGGCTCGGTTGGCAACACGCTCGGGAAATCGTTCGTTTCCTACGCGGCAATGCGCCCATGTTTGGCCGAAACGTCGTTATCTCTGTGCTGAACCTGTCGTTAGACTCGGGGCTTCCCCAGGAGATTATTCTCATGCACGAGTACTTGAGTCCCGGCCGCTTCATCGATAGTGACCACCCTTCGGTGGTGGAGTTCGCCGAACACCATCGCGGCAGCCGTCGAGATCCGGTCGAGCAGGCGATCGGCCTTTATTACGCGGTACGCGAGGCCGTGCGCTACAACCCCTACACGTTCAGCCGCGACCCGCAGACCCTGCGCGGCAGTTATGCGCTGACCACCGGGGAAAGCTATTGCGTGCCCAAAGCCACATTGCTGGCCGGCGCCGCGCGACATTGCGGGATCCCGGCGCGGATCGGTCTGGCCGATGTTCGCAATCACCTGTCGACGCCACGTTTGCTCGAATTGCTCAAGAGCGATGTATTTGCGATGCACGGCTATACGGAGCTGTATCTGAATGGCCGCTGGGTGAAGGCGACCCCGGCGTTCAATCAAAAACTCTGTGGCCTGTTCAATGTCGCACCGCTGGAATTCGATGGGATCAACGACAGTGTCTTTCATCCGTTCAATCGCGATGGCGCGCAGTTGATGGAGTATCTGGTCGATCACGGTCAGTTCACCGATGTACCCGAAGCGTTCTTTTTCGAGCATCTGAAAAAGTGCTATCCGCATCTGTTCAGCGAGCAGCTGCCCGTGCTGCTGGGGGATATGCAGAGCGATTTGAGTCGCGCCTGATCCGGCGTATGCTGCCTGCCCACTTGTCGAAAAAGAGGCGGTCATGCTGAAGATCTGGGGTCGGAAAAACTCGTCGAATGTCAAAAAGCCATTGTGGGCCGCCGAAGAGCTGGGGTTGGCCTATGAGGCTATCGATGCGGGTGGCGCCTTTGGTGTTGTCGATACGCCGCAGTATCGGGCGATGAATCCCAATGGTCGCGTGCCGGTGATCGAAGACGACGGTTTTGTGCTGTGGGAATCCAACGCCATCGTGCGTTACCTCATGGCCCTTCATGCCAACGGCAGCGCTTGGTATCCGGCGGATATTAAAGCCCGCTTCACGGCTGAAAAGTGGATGGACTGGACCACTTCAAGTTTGGCTGGCCCGTTCCGCACCGTATTCTGGGGCGTGTTGCGCACCCCGGCAGACCAGCAGGACTGGTCGGCCATCAACGCCGCTATCAAGGAATGCGAGGATTTGCTGTCGATGGCCAATCAGGCATTGGCCGCCCAGCCCTACCTGTCCGGCGATGAAATCGGCATGGGCGACATCCCGCTCGGCAGTTTTATTTATGCCTGGTTCGAGATGCCGATCGAGCGCGCACCGCAGCCGCACCTGGAAGCCTGGTATGCCCGGTTGAGACAGCGTCCGGCGTATCAAAAAGCCGTTATGACTGCTTTGACTTAATACTCACTATCGACAAGCTTGACTGTACTTGTGTGGCGACGACAAGCACCATTGCGCTCACGCGCCGTGGTTGCAGTCGCCGCCGCCGGCCGTCTTTTATTCCTTTCTTCCTTCTTGGTGCGTAATCCGATATGAGTTCCGCTCTGTCCATCCGGCAGCTAACCAAAACCTACGGCAACGGTTTCCAGGCCCTGAGTGGTATCGATCTGGACGTCGCCGAAGGTGACTTCTTCGCCTTGCTCGGCCCTAACGGCGCCGGCAAATCCACGACCATCGGCATTCTCTCGACCCTGGTGAACAAGACCAGCGGAACGGTGAATATCTTCGGTCACGACCTGGACAAGAACCCTGCGCAGCTCAAGCGTTCCATCGGCGTGGTGCCCCAGGAATTCAACTTCAACCAGTTCGAAAAGACTTTCGATATCGTCGTGACCCAGGCCGGTTACTACGGCATCCCGGCGAAAATCGCCAAGGAGCGCGCCGAGCAATACCTGACCCAGCTGGGGCTGTGGGACAAACGCGACACGCCGTCACGCTCGCTGTCCGGCGGTATGAAGCGTCGCTTGATGATCGCTCGTGCGCTGGTTCATGAACCGCGCCTGCTGATCCTCGACGAACCAACGGCAGGTGTGGACATCGAACTGCGTCGCTCGATGTGGACCTTCCTTACCGAGCTGAACCAGAAAGGCATCACCATCATCCTCACCACGCACTACCTGGAAGAGGCTGAGCAGCTGTGCCGCAACATCGGCATCATCGACCACGGCACCATCGTCGAGAACACCAGCATGAAACAGTTGCTCAGCCAACTGCATGTGGAAACGTTCCTGCTCGATACCAAAAACACGTTGACCAGTGCGCCGCAGTTGCTCGGCTACCCGACCAGGCTGATCGACAGCCACACCATGGAAGTCCAGGTCGACAAAGCCATGGGCATCACCGCGTTGTTCACTCAATTGGCGCAGCAAAACATTGAAGTACTGAGCCTGCGTAACAAAACCAATCGCCTCGAGGAGTTGTTCGTGTCTCTGGTGGAGAAAAATCTGTCGAAGGTGGCGGTATGAGTTCCGAGCTGCAACCCAACCTCGTTGCCCTCAATACCATCGTTTACCGTGAGGTCCGGCGCTTTACCCGGATCTGGCCGCAGACGCTGCTGCCACCGGCGATCACCATGGTTTTGTACTTCGTGATCTTCGGCAATCTGATCGGTCGCCAGATCGGTGACATGGGTGGCTTCACTTACATGGAGTACATCGTGCCGGGGCTGATCATGATGTCGGTGATCACCAACTCCTACGGCAACGTGGTGTCGAGTTTCTTCGGCAGCAAGTTCCAGCGTTCCATTGAGGAGCTGATGGTGTCGCCGGTGTCACCGCATACGATTCTGATCGGCTACACCCTGGGAGGTGTACTGCGCGGGTTGATGGTCGGGGTCATCGTGACGTTGCTGTCGCTGTTCTTCACGGATTTGCAGGTGCATCACCTGGGCGTGACCGTTCTGGTGGTGGTGCTGACGGCGACGATTTTCTCGCTGCTGGGTTTCATCAACGCAGTGTTTGCCCGCAATTTCGATGATATCTCGATCATCCCGACATTCGTGCTGACACCGCTGACTTACCTGGGCGGGGTGTTTTACTCGATTTCCCTGTTGCCGCCGTTCTGGCAGACCGTATCCCTGGCGAACCCGGTGCTGCACATGGTCAACGCATTCCGTTACGGCATCCTCGGCGTTTCGGACATCCGGATCAGCATTGCGATCACCTTCATGGTGGTGGCTACCATCGTGTTGTACGTCGGTTGCGCGAGGCTGCTGGTCAGCGGTCGCGGGATGCGTACCTGATTCAAGACCGCAGCGCGCCCATCGCGGGCTTGCCCGCGATGGCGCCAGTACAAACAACACATAAAAAACGGCCTCCACTCTGGAGGCCGTTTTGCATTCTACATCCGGCTTTGCTTGCGCCGCTTCCACTGCCGCGCCACCCACCAGCGCCAATACATCATGGTCAGGAAATAGGCGAGGGCGCCCAACACCAGCCCGGTGATGACCGACCCCAGCAAAAACGGTTGCCACAGGGTCGACAGTTCGCTCCTGACCCATTCCCAGGACATTGAGTCGGGTAACTGGCGGGTGGGCACATCCAACAGCCAGGCGCCGGTCTGGTACGTGCAGAAAAATACGGCAGGCATGGTAATCGGGTTGGTCAGCCAGACCAGGCTCACCGCAATCGGCATGTTGCCCCGCACGATGATGGAAAGCACGGCGGCCAGCAGCATTTGCATCGGGATCGGCAAAAAAGCCGCGAACAGGCCCACTGCCATCGCTCGGGCCACGGAGTGGCGGTTGAGGTGCCAGAGGTTGGGGTCATGCAGCAATGTGCCGAGAAAGCGTAAGGATTTGTGTTCCTTGATGCTGGTCGGGTCTGGCATGTAGCGTTTGAACAAGCGCCGGGGCATAAGGCTTCTCGGTCGGTTAAGGCGGCAAGTATGTCTGGATTCTGCGAACCCCCCATTCAGACTTTGTGACAATTATTAACGGCGTCTGTGCGATTAGCCGGCTAAGCCTAAGCCAAGGTGGGAACTCTCCAGGAGGAGTGTATGCGCACAGGGACGTTGGCGCTGGCGTTGGGTCTGTTGGCTTTGCGTTTTTTACCGGTTTTACCGCCGGTCGGGTTATGGATGTTACTGCCGCCAGTGGGTTTGATGTTGTTGCCCTTTCGGACGTATCCGTTGGCTTTTTTCCTGTTCGGCTTCAGTTGGGCATGCGCGAATGCGCAGTGGGCGCTGGATGATCGCCTGCCACTGAAGCTGGATGGCGAAACCCGCTGGATAGAGGGGCGGGTGACGGGGTTGCCGCAGAATGCCGACGGCGTGGTGCGATTCGAACTGACGGACAGTCAATCACGCCGAACGAAGCTGCCCCAACGTTTGCGGTTGGCCTGGTACGACGGACCGTCCGTCAACAGTGGCGAGCGCTGGCGATTGGCGGTGAAGTTGAAGCGACCCTCCGGGCTGCTCAATCCGAATGCCTTCGATTACGACGCCTGGCTGTTGGCGCAACACATCGGCGCGACCGGCACGGTCAAGGCGGGTGAGCGACTCAACGAAGCCCGAGGGGCTTGGCGCGATGGCATCCGCCAGCGTTTACAAGCGGTCGATGCCCAGGGCCGAACCGCAGCGTTGACGGCGCTGGTACTGGGAGATGGCGCCGGGTTGAGTCGTGAGGAATGGCAAGTACTGCAAGACACCGGCACCGTGCATCTGTTGGTGATTTCCGGGCAGCACATTGGATTGTTGGCGGGGTTGGTCTACCTGCTGATTGCCGGGTTGGCGCGCTTTGGCTTGTGGCCAGGGCGTTTGCCGTGGCTGCCCTGGGCCTGCGGGTTGGCGTTCTCGGCAGCGCTGGCTTACGGGGTGCTGGCCGGTTTCGATGTTCCGGTGAAACGCGCTTGCGTGATGATCGGCCTGGTGCTGTTGTGGCGGCTGCGCTTTCGTCACCTCGGCGCCTGGTGGCCGCTGTTGCTGGCGCTGACTGGTGTGTTGCTGCTGGATCCATTGGCCAGTCTGCAACCGGGCTTCTGGTTGTCCTTCGCCGCCGTGGCTGTGTTGATCTTCACCTTTGGCGGGCGGTTGGGCCCTTGGCGATGGTGGCAAACCTGGACCCGGGCTCAATGGCTGATCGCAATCGGTCTGTGCCCGTTGCTGCTGGTGCTCGGCTTGCCGATCAGCATCAGCGGGCCGGTGGCCAATTTGCTGGCGGTGCCCTGGATCAGTCTGGTGGTGTTGCCGCCTGCCTTGCTCGGGACATCGTTGTTGCCCATCCCTTATGTGGGTGAAGGGTTGCTGTGGCTGGCAGGCGGTTTGATCGACGGGCTGTTCAAGGCGCTGACATGGGTGGCCGCGAAATTACCCGCATGGGTGCCGGCGGCGGTACCGTTGTGGTGTTGGGGGCTCGGTACTTTGGGAGCCTTTCTACTCTTGCTGCCGCAAGGTGTGCCGCTGCGCCCTTTAGGGTGGCCATTGTTGCTGTTGCTGGTTTTTCCGCCTCGGCCGTTGTTGTCTGAAGGCATGGCTGATATCTGGCAACTGGACGTCGGCCAAGGGTTGGCTATCCTCGTGCGTACCCGCCACCACACGCTGTTGTATGACGCCGGACCGCGTTTTGGCGATCTCGATATCGGTGAGCGGGTGGTGCTGCCGTCGTTGCGCAAACTCGGGGTAAAGGAACTCGACCTGATGCTGATCAGCCACGCCGATGCCGATCACGCCGGAGGTGCGAGAGCAGTGGCCAATGGCTTGCCTGTCAAGCAGGTACTCAGTGGCGATCCCGAGGCGTTGCCGGTCGAACTGCAAGCCCAAGGATGTGAAAGTGGTCGGCAATGGAGCTGGGACGGTGTGAATTTCCAACTGTGGCAATGGCCGTCAGGCCATGACAGCAATCAAAAGTCCTGCGTCTTGCACATAGAGGCCAGCGGCGAGCGTCTGTTGTTGACCGGTGATATCGACACCGCTGCCGAACGGGCCTTGCTTGAGAGTCCGCTGGCGGTGACCACCGATTGGTTGCAGTCACCGCATCACGGCAGCCGCAGTTCCTCATCGATGGCCCTGTTGAGCGTGTTGCAACCCAAGGCGGTGTTGATTTCCCGTGGGCAGGGCAATTCTTTTGGTCATCCACACCCTACGGTCGTGGCGCGCTATCAGAAACGCGGCATGGCGATTTACGACAGCGCCGAGCAAGGTGCCATTCATCTGCAATTGGGGCGTTTCAAGCCACCGTGGACAATGCGTCTGGAACGGCGTTTCTGGCGCGATCCACCGCCCACCAATAAATAGCCGAGAGTTATTAAAGCCCGACCGGAAGCGACATCACGGTCTTCGGTGCGCTCACCCCCTATGTTAGAGTGGCGCACTTTTTCGAGGGGACGACACTGTGTGGGAATTGGTCAAATCCGGCGGTTGGATGATGCTGCCGATCATTCTGAGTTCCATCGCGGCCATGGCGATTGTCGCCGAGCGTCTCTGGACCCTGAGAAGCAGCCGCGTGACCCCGGAGCATCTGCTCGGACAGGTCTGGGTGTGGATCAAGGACAAGCAACTCAATAAACAAAAACTCAAGGAACTGCGCGCCAACTCACCGTTGGGCGAGATCCTTGCGGCGGGCCTGGCCAACTCCAAGCATGGTCGCGAGATCATGAAAGAGTGCATCGAAGAGGCCGCTGCGCGGGTGATTCACGAACTCGAACGCTACATCAATGCCTTGGGCACCATCGCGGCCATGGCCCCATTGCTGGGGCTGCTGGGCACGGTGCTGGGCATGATCGATATTTTCAGCGCGTTCATGGGTACGGGCATGGGCACTAACGCAGCGGTGCTGGCCGGTGGTATCTCCAAGGCCTTGATCACCACGGCTGCGGGCCTGATGGTCGGCATCCCGGCCGTGTTCTTCCACCGTTTCCTGCAACGTCGCATCGATGAACTGGTGGTGGGCATGGAACAGGAAGCGATCAAACTGGTCGAGGTGGTGCAAGGTGACCGTGATGTGGACCTGACTGAGGGCAAAGCGTGAAATTCCGCCGCAAGCCGCGGGAAACGGTGGACATCAACCTCGCGTCGCTGATTGACGTGGTGTTTATTCTGCTGCTGTTTTTCGTTGTCACGACCACGTTTACCCGTGAAACCCAGCTGCGTGTCGAGTTGCCGGAAGCGGTCAGCGGTGCTCCGGCTGAAGATCAACAGGTCAAGCAACTGGACATCGGTATCAACGCCGAAGGCGTGTTCTCGCTGAACAACCGGGTATTGCCCAAGAGTGACCTGGCGACAGTGATGGAAGCGCTGCAAAAAGAATCCAACGGCGACACCAGCCTGCCGCTGTCCATCAGCGCTGACGGCAAGACTCAACATCAGTCCGTCATCACCGCCATGGACGCGGCCGGCAAGCTCGGTTTCAGCCACTTGCGCATGACCACTGTCGAAGCGGCTCCTCCCGCGCCCTGATGGCCATGTCTGATCGCTTGCTCGCCGCGTGGTACGAAGGTCATCCGGCCCTGAAGTTGTTGCAGCCACTGGAGTGGTTGTATCGGCGCGTGGTCATGAACAAGCGCAAGCGATTCCTGGCCGGTGAGGGCGAGATCTATCAGCCACCCGTACCGCTGATCGTCGTCGGCAATATCACGGTGGGTGGAACCGGCAAGACGCCGCTGATTCTGTGGATGATCGAGCATTGCCAGCGTAGCGGCTTGCGGGTGGGCGTGGTCAGTCGTGGTTACGGCGCCAAGCCGCCGCAATTGCCATGGCGCGTTGCAGCGGATCAAAGCGCTGACTTGGCGGGCGATGAGCCGCTGTTGATCGTCCAGCGCACCGGCGTGCCGTTAATGATCGACCCGGACCGCAGCAGCGCGGTCAAGGCACTGCTGGCGAGCGAACCGCTGGACCTGATTCTTTCTGATGACGGCATGCAACATTACCGCATGGCGCGCGATCTGGAACTGGTACTGATTGATGCAGCCCGAGGCCTGGGCAACCAGCGTTGTCTGCCCGCCGGACCGTTGCGTGAACCGGTCGAGCGCCTGCAAAGCGTCGACGCGGTGCTCTACAACGGTGCCACGGATGATCGCGACGGCGGGTTTGCCTTCCAGCTGCGGCCTACCGCCCTGATCAACGTGCAAAGTGGTGAACGACGTCCCCTCGACCACTTTTGCGCCGGCCAGGCGCTGCACGCCGTGGCCGGGATCGGCAATCCGCAGCGTTTCTTCACAACCCTCGAAACGCTACACTGGCGGCCAGTCCCGCATGCGTTTGCCGACCACGCCGAATACAGCGCGCAGGCTTTGAATTTCACACCGTCATTGCCGTTGGTGATGACGGAAAAGGACGCGGTGAAGTGCCGTGCCTTCGCCGCCGCCGATTGGTGGTACCTGGCGGTCGATGCTGTGCCAACTCCGGCCTTCGTGGCCTGGTTCGATACGCAGCTGATGCGCCTGTTGCCGGATCGTCTTTTGCCTTAACTCCGTTTTTACCCAGGGAATGCTCATGGACACCAAATTGCTCGACATCCTCGCTTGCCCGGTCTGCAAAGGCCCACTCAAGCTCAGCGCCGACAAGACCGAGCTGATCAGCAAGGGCGCAGGCCTCGCGTACCCGATCCGCGACGGCATCCCGGTGATGCTCGAAACCGAAGCGCGCACCTTGACCACCGACGAGCGTCTGGATAAATGACCACAGCCTTTACCGTTGTCATTCCATCGCGTTACGCCTCCACCCGTTTGCCGGGCAAACCGCTGCTGTTGATCGCCGGCAAGCCGATGATCCAGCACGTCTGGGAACAGGCCAGCAAAAGCAGCGCGCAGCGCGTGGTGGTTGCCACTGACGATGCGCGCATTGTCGAGGCCTGCAACGGGTTTGGCGCTGAAGTCGTGCTGACCCGCGAAGACCACAACTCCGGCACCGACCGCCTGGCCGAAGTGGCAACGAAACTCGGCTTGGCGCCCGACGCCATTGTGGTCAACGTCCAGGGTGATGAACCGCTGATCCCGCCGAGCGTGATTGACCAGGTCGCGGCCAACCTCGCTGCCCACACCGAAGCGCGCATGGCCACCCTGGCCGAGCCCATCGAAGACGTGGAAACCCTGTTCAACCCTAACGTGGTCAAGGTCGTCAGCGACCTCAATGGCCTGGCGTTGACCTTCAGTCGTGCGACATTGCCATGGGCGCGGGATGCGTTCGCCCAAAGCCGCGAGCAATTACCGGAAGGCGTGCCGTATCGTCGCCATATCGGGATTTATGCCTACCGCGCCGGTTTCCTCCATGACTTTGTCAGCTGGGGCCCGTGCTGGCTGGAAAACACCGAATCCCTGGAGCAACTGCGTGCCTTGTGGCACGGCGTGCGGATTCACGTGGCTGATGCGTTGATCGCGCCGCCCACCGGTGTCGACACCGTTGAAGACCTTGAGCGCGTTCGTCGCCTGCTGGAGGCCTGATGCGCGTTCTGTTCGTGTGCCTGGGCAACATCTGCCGTTCGCCAACGGCCGAAGGCGTGCTGCGGCACAAACTGCGTGAAGCGGGGCTGGCGGATCACATTGAAGTCGCCTCCGCCGGTACCGGTGACTGGCACGTCGGCAAGGCGCCGGACAAACGCAGCCAGGCCGCGGCCAAACTGCGCGGCTATGACCTGTCCGCCCAGCGCGCCCAGCAAGTCACCCGCGCCGATTTCGCCACTTACGACTTGATCCTGGCGATGGACAACAGCAACCTGCGCCACCTCAAGGCCTTGCAACCCGCCAAGGGCAAAGCCGAGCTGGATTTGTTCCTGCGTCGCTTCCAGTCGGAACTCGATGAAGTGCCGGACCCGTACTACGACGGCGATCAGGGCTTCGAACAGGTGCTGGACCTGATCGAGCGTGCCAGTGATTTGCTGGTGATCGAATTGAAGGGACGGTTATGAGTTTGCAGGTTCAATCGCAGGTGTCACTCAAGCCGTTCAACAGCTTCGGGGTCGACGTTCAGGCTCGCCTGTTCGCCGAGGCCCACAGCGATGCCGACGTGCGTGAAGCCCTGGCCTACGCCGCACACCATGATGTTCCGTTATTGGTGATCGGCGGAGGCAGCAATCTGCTGCTGACGGCTGACATCCAGTCACTGGTGCTGCACATGGCCACACGCGGGATTCGCATCCTCAGTGATGACGGCAGCAAAGTCGTGATCGAAGCCGAGGCCGGCGAGCCTTGGCATCCGTTCGTGCAGCACACCCTGGCGCAGGGCTTGTCGGGCCTGGAAAACCTTAGCCTGATCCCCGGCACTGTCGGTGCGGCACCGATGCAGAACATCGGCGCGTATGGGGTCGAGATCAAGGACGTCTTCGCCGGCCTGACCGCGCTGGATCGCCGGAGCGGTGAGCTGCGGGATTTCACCCTGCAAGAATGCAACTTCGCTTACCGCGACAGCCTGTTCAAACAGGAGCCGGGACGCTGGTTGATCCTGCGTGTTCGTTTCGCCCTCGACCGCGCTGCGCACCTGCATCTGGAATACGGCCCGGTGCGTCAGCGCCTGACCGAACAAGGCATCGAGCAGCCGACGGCCACGGATGTCAGCCAGGCGATTTGCAGCATCCGTAATGAAAAGCTCCCGGACCCGGCCGTGCTGGGCAATGCCGGTAGCTTCTTCAAAAACCCGTTGGTGCCCGCAGCGCTGGTCGCACAGCTCAAGGGCGAATACCCGGATCTGGTGGCTTATGCACAGCCCGACGGGCAAATGAAGCTGGCGGCGGGCTGGTTGATCGAACGGGCAGGGTGGAAAGGTTTCCGCGAGGCCGACGCCGGCGTGCACAAGTTGCAGGCTCTGGTGCTGGTCAACTACGGCAGCGCGACGGGCCTGCAATTACTCCATTTGGCGCAGCGTATCCAGAAAGACATTTCGGATCGTTTTCATGTCGACCTGGAAATGGAGCCCAATCAGTATTGAAGCTACGCTTTCAAGACTGATCTCAAAAGCCCTGCACACGTTCTGCTGTGCAGGGCTTTTTTGTTAATACTGGGTTAACTTAGCCACCTAACGATGCAAACATTTGCTCCACAAAGGCCCGGTGCAGACATTCCCGTCGCATAAGAGAGCCTCATTAGCCTGAGTCGATCTGCGTGTCACGAACCAAGATCCCACGGCAGATTGCTCGACCCCATAACCCAAGCACTATGCGGGCGTGCCCATGATTACCCTGAAGCTCAACGGTCAAGACCATTCACTCGACGTCACCGAGGACATGCCGCTGCTCTGGGCCATCCGCGACGTGGCCGGTTACAACGGCACCAAATTCGGCTGCGGCATGGGCCTGTGCGGCGCTTGCACCATTCACATCGAAGGATCGCCCGCCCGCAGTTGCATCACGCCGATTGGCTCGGTGGTCGGGCAGAACGTCACCACCATTGAAAATTTGCACACTGACCCGATCGGCCAAGTGGTCCAGCAAGCCTGGCTCGATACCGCCGTCGCACAATGCGGCTTCTGCCAGGGCGGGCAGATCATGTCGGCGACAGCGCTGCTCAAAACCCATCCGAACCCCACCGACGCGCAAATCGAAGAGGCGATGGTCGGCAACATTTGCCGCTGCGGGACTTACAACCGCATCAAGACCGCCATCCGCCAGGCCTCCACCCACTTGAAGGAGGCCAAGGCATGAGCCAGTTACCGAATGATTTTGCCCTGAGCAACCTCAGCCGACGCGGTTTCCTCAAAGGTGTCGGTGCTACCAGTGCGTTGGTGCTGGCTGCCAGTTGGGGTTGGCAGGACGCTTTCGCGGAAGAAGCATCGAAGAAGTTCGGCGCCGACGGCATGCCCCACGGCGCGATTGATGATCCCAAGGTATATGTCAGCATCGCCACCGATGGCACGGTGACCGTGATCTGCAACCGTTCGGAAATGGGCCAGGGCGTACGCACCAGCCTGACGATGGTGGTGGCCGATGAACTGAATGCCGATTGGGCAATGGTGAAAGTGCAACAGGCACCAGGCGACGAAGTGCGTTTCGGCAACCAGGACACTGACGGCTCGCGCAGCATGCGTCACTGGTACGAGCCCATGCGCCGATGCGGTGCCGCCGCTCGAACCATGCTGGAACAGGCCGCCGCCAACCAATGGAAAGTGCCGCTTGGCGAGTGCCATGCGCAATTGCACAAAGTCATCCATACACCGACCGGTCGTGAGTTGGGCTACGGCGAACTGGCCGTGGCGGCCGGTGCGCTGGCGGTACCCGCTCGCGACAGCGTACGGCTCAAGGATCCATCGCAGTTTCTCTACATCGGCAAGGAAGGCACCAAGGCCATCGACGGGGCAGACATCGTTAATGGCCGCGCCGTCTACGGGGCCGACGTGCATTTCGATGGCATGCTCTACGCCACCATTGCGCGTCCGGCGGTGTATGGCGGCAAGGTCAAAACCTTCGATGCCAGCGCCGCGATGAAAGTCCCTGGCGTGATTAAGGTGTTGCAGATCGGCGCCAGCCCGGTGCCGTCTGAATTTCAACCCTTGGGTGGCGTGGCCGTGGTGGCCAAAAACACTTGGGCGGCAATCAAGGGCCGCGACGCACTGAAGATCGAGTGGGATGACGGCCCGAACGCCAGCTACGACTCGATTGCCTATCGCAAGGAGCTGGAAGCCGCGTCCCTCAAGCCCGGCAAAGTGGTGCGCAATACCGGCAACCTTGAGGAGGCCATGGACAGCGCCGACACTGTCCTCGAAGCGTCCTATTACCTGCCGCACCTGGCGCAGGCACCCATGGAGCCGATGGTTGCCATTGCCCGCTTCAAAGACGGAGTCTGCGAAGCCTGGGGGCCGAGCCAGGCGCCGCAAGTGACCCGCACAAGGATTGGCGAGCGCCTCGGCATCCCGTTCGATAACGTCACGTTCAACGTCACATTGCTCGGTGGTGGTTTCGGTCGAAAATCCAAGCCTGACTTCATCATTGAAGCGGCGATCCTCGCCAAGGAATTCCCCGGCAAGGCGGTGCGGGTGCAATGGACCCGTGAAGACGACATCCACTGTTCCTATTTCCACACCGTGTCGGCGGAGTATCTCAAAGCCGGGCTGAACAAGGACGGCCTGCCGTCCGCCTGGCTGCACCGCACCGTGGCGCCAAGCATCACTGCGCTGTTTGCACCGGGCATGAACCATGAGGCAGCGTTTGAGCTGGGCATGGGGTTCACCAACATGGCCTACGCGATTCCCAACGTGCGCCTGGAAAACCCGGAGGCGACGGCTCATACCCGCGTCGGCTGGTATCGCTCGGTGTCGAACATCCCGCACGGCTTTGCGATTCAAAGCTTTGTCGATGAACTGGCGCACAAGGCCGGGCAGGATTCGCTCAAGTACCAGATCAGATTGCTTGGCCCTGATCGCCAGATCGATCCGCGCACGCTGAGTGACGAGTGGAACTACGGCGAATCCCCCGAGCGTTATCCGATCGATACTGCAAGGCTGCGCACGGTATTGGAAACCGCTGCCAAAGCCGTCGGTTGGGGGCGCGAGCTGCCCAAAGGCCGAGGCTTGGGGCTGGCGGTGCAATACAGTTTTGTCACCTATGTGGCGGCGGTGATCGAGGTCGAAGTCAAGGATGATGGCACACTGATCGTGCACAAGGCTGACATCGCCGTGGATTGCGGGCCGCAAATCAACCCCGAACGCATTCGCTCGCAGTTCGAGGGGGCCTGCGTCATGGGGCTGGGCAATGCGGTGCTAGGGGAGATCAGTTTCAAGGACGGCAAGGTTCAGCAAGACAACTTCCACATGTACGAAGTGGCGCGTATGTCCCTGGCGCCCAAGGAAATCGCCGTTCATCTGGTCACCCCGCCGGGCGTTGTGCCCCTGGGCGGTGTCGGTGAACCGGGCGTGCCGCCGATTGCGCCGGCGCTGTGCAACGCGATTTTCGCCGCCACGGGCAAACGTATCCGCAGCCTGCCCGTTCGCTTTCAACTGCAAGGTTGGCAGAAGGCACAAGCCTGATGGACAGCGTCGATCTGAATGTCCTGCGCAGCGTGCTCGAATGGCGCCGCGCTGGTCAGCGGGTGGTGCTGTACAGCGTGGTCCAGACCTGGGGCACCGCGCCTCGGGCACCTGGCGCCATGTTGGCCTTGCGTGAAGATGGCGTGGTGATTGGCTCGGTGTCGGGCGGTTGTGTCGAGGATGATCTGATTGCCCGGCTGCACGACGGGCGTATCCCGACTGACGGGCCACCGGTGCAGTTGATCACCTACGGCGTCACTCGCGAGGAGGCCGCGCGGTTTGGTTTGCCCTGTGGCGGTACGCTGCGCCTGACCGAGGAGCAGGTTGGCGATCCGCATTGGGTCGCCGAGTTGCTGACGCGCTGCGAGGCCCATGAAATTGTCGCTCGTTCACTTGATATTGCGACGGGTGAAGTGCTGTTGCAGTCAGCGGACAAGGTCAATGTGCTGAGTTTCGACGGCAACACGCTGCGCGCGATTTATGGTCCGCGTTGGCGTCTGTTACTGATCGGCGCCGGGCAATTGTCCCGTTACGTCGCTGAGATGGCGCGGCTGCTGGACTTCGAAGTACTGATTTGCGACCCACGCTCCGAGTTCGTTTACGGGTGGGAAGAGCAGCACGGTCGCTTTGTCTCGGGCATGCCTGATGAGGCGGTGCTGACCATCCAGACTGACGAGCGTACGGCCATCGTCGCCTTGACTCACGATCCTCGCCTGGATGATATGGCGCTGCTCACGGCCCTCGACTCCAAGGCCTTTTATGTCGGCGCGCTGGGCTCGCGGGTCAACAGCCTGAAGCGCCGGAAAAACCTTGCCGAGCTAGGCTTGTCATCACGGGCGATCGAGCGCCTGCATGGTCCGATCGGGTTGCACATAGGCAGCCACAGTCCGGCGGAAATCGCCTTGTCACTGATGGCCGAAATTGTCGCGATCAAGAATGGCGTCGAACTGAAGCAAAAAAAGCCGTTGCAGGAGGCTATATGAGTGAACCCATCGGCGTCATTGTGCTGGCAGCGGGGCAGGGCAGTCGCTTTCGTCAGGTGGCGGGGGCTGACAAGGACAAGCTGTTGGCGGACTGCACGGGGCGCGACGGCACTGTGCGTTCGGTGGTCGAGCAGGTGTTGGTGAGCGTGCCGGCTTCGCTGGATAAACGGGTGCTGGTGACGACTGAGGATCGCCCGCAGGTGATTCGCATGGCTAAGGCCTACGGTTTCGAGATTGTGTTGATCAAGTCGAGTGGGATGGGCGACAGCATTGCGGCTGGAGTGGCGGCGTGTCCGAACCTTGGTGGCTGGCTGATTGTGCTGGGGGATATGCCTTTTCTCCTGCCGTCGAGTATTGAGCGGGTGGTGGCGCAGATTGCTGCAGATTGCGTCAGTGTGCCGGTGCATGAGGGCAAATACGGGCATCCGGTCGGGTTCGGTCGCAGCTTTGGGGCGGGGTTGGCGGGATTGTCCGGTGACCATGGCGCCAAGCCATTGTTTGCGCAGGGGCGGGTGGTTGAGGTGGCGGTGGATGATCCCGGGGTGATGTGGGATGTGGATGTGCCAGAGGCACTGTCCTTCAAACCAGCATAGTTCCCCCTGTGAGAGATCCTCTGTGGGAGCGAGCCTGCTCGCGATAGCGGTGGATCAGCTTGCATCAATGTTGAATGTTAAACCGCTATCGCGAGCAGGCTCGCTCCCACAGGGGGATTGCGGTGATTGGGACATAAAAAAAGCCCCGCCTGGGATGACCAGACGGGGCTTTTTAATGGCCTGGGATATTAGACGAGGGGTTTAGGCTCGTGCTCTTTTTCCTGGGCTTGTTCGTGTTGCTCTACCGCTTCCTGAACGGAACGCGGTGCTTCTTCGATGACCGATTCGGCAGGCGCCGCTTCGACCACTTCAGCTTCAACCGGAGCAGCAGCGGCAGCTTGTTCGGCTTCCTTCTGCAGACGCTCTTCTTCACGTTTGCGACGACGCACTTCACGTGGGTCGTTCGGCGCACGGCCGCTTGGCGTCAGGGCGCTGACAGGGGCGGCTTCAACGGCCGGTTCCGCTACTTCGGCAACCACTGGAGCCAGCGCCTCAACGACTGGAGCTGGTTCGGCAGCCGCCACCACTGGTTCGGAAACCATGGCTTCAGTAACCGGTGCAGGTGCTTCAACAGCGACCGGCTCGGCAACCCAGTTGAACGCGGTTTGTTCTTCACGAACTTCGCGGACAGCTTCGGTCACGGTTTCAGTGACGGTTTCGGCAGCAGGTTCGGCAGCAACCACTGGCTCGGCGACAGGTTCAGCGACGGTCGCAGGCTCGGCGGCAGCTTCAACAACAGGTTGGGCTTCACGAACCGGAGCCACTTCGATTTCCGCAGCGGCAGTCGCTTCGACCGGAGTCGTTGCTTCGACCACTGGCGCTTCAACCGGAGCAGTTTCCTGAACGGCAGCAGTGGCGCGTTCGGCTTGCTCGTGAGCTTGTGCTTCAGCCGGTGCGCTGATCACGGTGCTGGCAACGGCTGCGGTCACAGCCAGGCCGGCGGCCAGATCGGAAGTGCTTGGCGCTTCGTTGCTTTCGCCAGCTTCGTTACCTTCGGATTCTTCCGAACCTTCGATCACGTTGCCGTTGGCATCACGCTGACGCTCGCGGCGGTTGCTGCGACGACGCTGTCCACGGGAGCGGCGGCGTGGACGATCGCCTTCGGCGCCTTCCTGACCGTCTTCCTGCAGTTGCTCTTCGTTGGCGGTCAGCTCTTCTTCAGCGACGGCGGCAGCGGCTTGTTCCGCACGTGGCTGACGTTCTTCACGCGGAGGGCGTGGAGCGCGTTCTTCACGTGGCTGGCGAGCTGGACGCTCTTCAGCAGTAGCGGCAATGGCGGCAGCAGCGGCCGGGGCGGCATCCAGGGGCTCGCGCAGCTCACGAACCGGACGCTCTTCACGCTCGCCACGGGGCTTGCGGTCTTCGCGTGGAGCACGCGGTGCACGTTCTTCACGAGGTGCGCGTGGTGCGCGTTCTTCACGTGGAGCACGTTCTTCGCGGGCAACGGCCGGGGTTTCTTCGCGGGCTTCACGTGGCTCACGTGGTGCGCGCTCTTCACGCGGTGCACGTTCCTCACGAGGCTTGCGTTCTTCATCGCGGCGACCATTACGGTTGCGGCTCTGCTGACGACCATTGCGACGCTCTTCGTTACGGGCCGGGCGCTCGGTGGTCGCTGGTTTTTCAACCACAACCGGAGCCGCTGGCTCTTCCTTGGTCGCGAACAGGCTGACCAGCGACTTCACCAGGCCTTTGAACAGGCTCGGTTCTGGCGCGGCAACCGGTGCAGCCACGGGGGCGGCAGCGACGACTTCGGTCGGAACCGGAGCGTTGGCGCGGGCCGGAGCGGTCTTGACCGCGGCTTCCTGGCGAACCAGGGTGCGGGTCGCGGCAGCTGGCTGGACTTCTTCGACTTCGGCAGCGGCAGCGGCGATTTCGTAGCTGGACTGATTGATGCTGGCTTCCGGGCTGTCATCGCGCAGACGCTGAACTTCGAAGTGCGGCGTTTCGAGGTGATCGTTCGGCAGAATGACGATGCGGGCACGGGTGCGCAGTTCGATCTTGGTGATCGAGTTGCGTTTTTCGTTGAGCAGGAACGCCGCCACCGGGATCGGCACTTGGGCGCGAACTTCGGCGGTGCGGTCTTTCAGGGCTTCTTCTTCGATCAGGCGCAGGATGGCCAGCGACAGCGATTCAACATCACGGATGATGCCGGTGCCGTTGCAACGCGGGCAAACGATGCCGCTGCTTTCGCCCAGGGATGGGCGCAGGCGCTGACGGGACATTTCCAGCAGGCCGAAGCGCGAGATGCGACCGACTTGCACGCGAGCGCGGTCGGCTTCCAGGCATTCGCGGACTTTCTCTTCCACGGCGCGCTGGTTCTTGGCAGGGGTCATGTCGATGAAGTCGATGACGATCAGGCCGCCGATGTCGCGCAAGCGCAACTGACGGGCGATTTCTTCGGCGGCTTCAAGGTTGGTCTGCAGAGCGGTTTCTTCGATGTCGCTGCCTTTGGTGGCGCGCGCCGAGTTGATGTCGATGGACACCAGGGCTTCGGTCGGATCGATAACGATGGAGCCGCCGGAAGGCAGTTCAACGACGCGCTGGAAAGCGGTCTCGATCTGGCTTTCGATCTGGAAACGGTTGAACAGCGGAACGCTGTCTTCGTACAGCTTGATCTTGCTGGCGTACTGCGGCATCACCTGGCGGATGAAGGTCAGGGCTTCGTCCTGGGCTTCAACGCTGTCGATCAGCACTTCGCCGATGTCCTGGCGCAGGTAATCGCGGATGGCGCGGATGATCACGTTGCTTTCCTGGTAGATCAGGAACGGCGCGGAACGATCCAGCGAAGCTTCTTTGATGGCGGTCCAGAGTTGCAGCAGGTAATCGAGGTCCCACTGCATTTCTTCGCTGCTGCGGCCAAGGCCCGCAGTGCGCACGATCAGACCCATGTCGGCCGGGGCAACCAGACCGTTGAGGGCTTCACGCAGTTCGTTGCGCTCTTCACCTTCGATGCGACGGGAAATACCGCCGGCACGCGGGTTGTTCGGCATCAGTACGAGGTAACGACCGGCCAGGCTGATGAAGGTGGTCAGGGCGGCGCCCTTGTTGCCACGTTCTTCTTTTTCGACCTGAACGATGACTTCCTGGCCTTCGCTCAGGACGTCTTTGATATTGACGCGGCCTTCGGGGGCTTTCTTGAAGTATTCGCGGGAGATTTCTTTGAGGGGCAGGAAGCCGTGGCGCTCGGAGCCGAAATCGACAAAGGCAGCCTCAAGGCTTGGTTCGATGCGAGTAATCCGGCCTTTATAGATGTTGGCCTTCTTCTGCTCGCGTGCACCGGATTCGATGTCCAGGTCGTAGAGGCGTTGGCCATCTACCAGTGCAACACGCAACTCTTCGGGTTGAGTTGCGTTAATCAGCATTCTTTTCATGTAGTACCGTCGGTTTCCGGGCTGCCGGAAACGGCGTTCGGCACACACGACTTCTCACGGTCGGTGTCAGGTGCGTCAGGAGTGGTTGGCCACTCCAGTGTCTAGCAAACCCCGACCAATTGGGCCGGTGTTGCGACGTACGCGTCCTGCTTGCTGTGGCTACTTAAGCACTCAGTCAGGAGGAGGAATCAACCAGCGGCTGTGGACGAGATGAAGCGTCTTGATAAAGCCTATTGCTACACAGTCCAGCGGTTGTGCATCTCCACCCTACACGTATCCCTGATAATTCGGGTGCTGCCGCGCGCAGAATCCGCAGCGGGTTGGCATTTACCGTGAGCTCCGAAGGGGGAGGTCACGCATCATGGCTAATTTAGGCGTTGTTTCCGAAGCGTTCGCCCAGGGTCGTTCGTGGCTGACTGCACTTTGTGAACTGGCCGTGAATATTTGCTCGCAAGGCGAGTTAAAACTCTGCTTTGCGGCATGATTCAGGCCTCATGTCACCTGCGCTCGTTACAGCTGCAAACTCCACCGATACGTAGCGAAAGCCCCGTAGGACGGCCTCGCGTCCTGGTGAATTGCGTTGGTCAGGGCCGGTTTTTGACCGTTGGTCCGCTGTCCAGCCGCTTTTGGCGGCGTTCGCGACTATAGCAGCAATGATTAAGTGCTTCAATTCCATAAAAAATTGTTATCATCCGCGCCATGACGACTACAGCCCCTTCGACCCCAGCCGTACAACTGCTGGAGGTCTCGCCGGAATATGCCGGCCAACGTATTGATAACTTCCTTCTCGCTCGGCTCAAAGGCGTGCCCAAGACCCTGATTTACCGCATTTTGCGTAAAGGCGAAGTGCGAGTGAACAAAGGTCGGATCAAGCCCGAATACAAGCTGCAGGCGGGCGATATCGTGCGCGTGCCGCCGGTTCGTGTGCCTGAGCGTGATGAGCCGGTGCCGTTGGCCCAAGGCCTGCTGCAGCGCCTCGAAGCCTCGATTGTCTTCGAAGACAAGGCGCTGATCGTGATCAACAAGCCTTGCGGTATCGCGGTTCATGGCGGCAGCGGCCTGACTTACGGGGTGATCGAAGCCTTTCGCCAGTTGCGTCCCGATTGCAAGGAGCTCGAACTGGTTCACCGTCTCGACCGTGATACGTCGGGCCTGCTGATGATCGCCAAGAAGCGCAGCATGCTGCGTCACTTGCACACGGCATTGCGCGGCGATGGCGTCGACAAGCGTTATATGGCGCTGGTCCGCGGTAACTGGGCGGCCTCAATCAAGCAAGTCCGTGCGTCGCTGGGCAAGAGCAATCTGCGCTCCGGCGAACGCATGGTCGAAGTCGACGAGGAGGAGGGCAAGGAGTCCGTGACCGTGTTCAAGGTGCTGCGTCGTTTCGGCGACTTTGCCACCCTGATCGAAGCCAAGCCGATCACTGGCCGTACACACCAGATCCGCGTCCATACCTTGCACGCCGGGCATTGCATCGCTGGCGACACCAAATATGGCGATGAGGGTTTCAGCAAGGAAATTCGTGACCTCGGTGGCAAGCGCCTGTTTCTCCACGCTTACATGCTGACCGTGCCGCTGCCCGATGGCAGCGAGCTGAAATTGCAGGCGCCAGTGGATGAAATGTGGGCCAAGACCGTGGAGCGATTGAGTGCGCCACTCTGATTACAAGCTGCTGATTTTCGATTGGGACGGCACGTTGGCCGACTCCATTGGTCGGATTGTCGAGGCAATGCACGTCGCGTCCGAGCGCTCCGGATTTCCGTTGTGTGATGACTTGGCGGTCAAGGGCATTATCGGCCTGGGTTTGCCTGAGGCGATTCGCACCCTGTATCCCGAGATTGGCGAAACCGAACTTGTAGCGTTTCGTCAGCACTATGCCGATCACTACATCGCCTCCGAAGCCGTGCCTTCGCCGCTGTTCGAGGGTGTAGTCGAGTCGATGGAGGCGTTCCGTGCCGAGGGGTATCATTTGGCTGTGGCGACTGGCAAGGCGCGTCGCGGGCTGGATCGGGTACTGAAATCGCACGGTTGGGAAGATTATTTCGATATCACCCGCGCCGCTGACGAAACTGCGAGCAAGCCGCATCCGCTGATGCTTGAGCAGATTCTCGCCCATTGCGAGGTCCGTCCCGAGCAGGCGCTGATGGTCGGCGATTCTTCGTTCGACTTGCAGATGGCGCGCAACGCCGGCATGGATTCGGTGGCAGTCAGCTACGGCGCGCAATCGATCGAGGCGCTGAAGTTGTTCGAGCCGGCACTGGCCATTGATCGTTTTTCAGAATTGCATGCCTGGCTGAGTCAGCGGGCTTAATAGATTTTTGCTGGGGTAGATGTCATGACCGACGAATGGAAAGCGCCCGCCAAGGCGAGCGCAGAGAGCGGTGACGAAAAAAGCTGGAAGCTGCTGGAAAAGACCTTGCTGGCCAGTGTGACGGAGCAGCGCCGGTCGCGTCGCTGGGGGATTTTCTTCAAGTTGTTGACGTTCGTGTACCTGTTTGTCGCGCTGATCCTGTTCACGCCGCTGATGGACATTGAAAAGAGTGCGACCAGCAGCGCCAACTACACGGCATTGATCGACGTGACGGGCATGATCGCCGACAAAGAGCCGGCCAGTGCCGACAACATCGTCGGCAGTCTGCGTGCGGCCTTCGAGGATGAGAAAGTCAAAGGCGTCATTCTGCGCATCAACAGCCCGGGCGGCAGTCCGGTGCAGTCGGGTTACGTGTATGACGAAATCGTCCGCCTGCGCGGCCTGCACCCGGATACCAAGGTGTATGCGGTGATCTCGGATCTGGGCGCTTCCGGCGCTTACTACATTGCCAGTGCGGCGGATCAGATCTATGCCGACAAGGCGAGCCTGGTAGGTTCCATTGGTGTGACGGCGGCGGGCTACGGCTTTGTCGGCACCATGGAGAAGCTGGGTGTCGAGCGTCGCACCTACAATTCAGGTGAGCACAAATCGTTCCTCGATCCGTTCCAGCCGCAGAAACCTGAGGAAACTCAATTCTGGCAGGGCGTGCTGGATACCACGCACCAGCAGTTCATCAACAGCGTGAAAAAGGGACGTGGCGACCGCCTCAAGGACAAGGAGCATCCTGAGCTGTTCTCTGGTCTGGTCTGGAACGGTGAGCAAGCGCTGCCGCTCGGTCTGATTGATGGCCTGGGTAACGCCAGCTCGGTGGCCCGGGACGTGATTGGTGAGAAAGAGCTGGTGGACTTCACCGTTCAGGAATCGCCGTTCGATCGCTTCTCTAAAAAGCTCGGTGCCAGTGTGGCGGAACAGTTGGCGATGTGGATGGGTTTTCACGGTCCATCGATGCGCTGATCCTGTGGCTGCATAAAAACCGGCCTTCGTGGCCGGTTTTTTGTGCTCAGGGGATTTGCACGCCTTCGGCCAGCAGCATGTCGATCAGGCGAATTAGCGGCAGGCCGATCAGGCTGGTGGCGTCAGGGCCTTCGGTGCTTTGAAACAGGCTCACCCCCAAACCTTCGGCCTTGAAGCTGCCAGCGCAGTCGTAGGGCTGTTCGGCGCGCAGGTAGCGTTCGATGCGTGCCTGATCGAGTGTGCGCATGTGGACGGTGAACGGCACGCAATCAACCTGGAAGTCGCCGGTCTGGCTGTTGAGCAGTGCCAGGCCGGTCAGGAAGGTTACGCTGGCACCGCTGGCCGCCAGCAGTTGTTCGCGGGCCTTTTCGAAAGTGTGGGGTTTGCCGATAATCCGGTCGCCGAGTACCGCGACCTGGTCGGAGCCGATGATCAGATGGGCGGTATGGCTGCCCGCCAGTGCCTGGGCTTTTTCTTTGGCGAGGCGTTTGACCAGTTCGACGGCCGGCTCACCCGCTCTATGACTCTCGTCGATATCCGGCGAGCTGCAGGTGAACGGCAGCTGCAAGCGGGCCAGCAATTCCCGGCGATACACCGAGCTTGAAGCGAGTAATAAAGGCAGCATGCGCAACTCCAAAAGTCAGGCGTGAATTCTAGCGGAGGCCTGCAAGTGACGGACAGGGCTGAATTTCCTTTGACATGGCTGGGGGCATCCCTATAATGCTGCGCCTATGTTGAATGACCCGATTCCACCTCACGTTGACCCGCGCAAATTGGCTGACCGTGGCACCACCCTTCAAGGTGAACTGCTGCTGGCCGATTTGGAGAGACTCTGCGACCCGCTTTCCGATACTGTCGGTACGGTGCAGGCTAAATTCGTTTTTGAACGAGATGAACGTAAATCTGTGGTCATCCACAGCTTTATCGACACCGAAGTCAAAATGGTTTGCCAGCGTTGTCTTGAGCTGGTCACCCTGCCGATCCATAGCGAATGCAGTTATGCTGTGGTGAAGGAGGGTGCGAATACCCAGTCGTTGCCGAAAGGTTATGACGTGCTGGAACTGGGCGAAGATCCTTTGGATCTGCAGTCACTGATCGAGGAGGAGCTTCTGCTCGCCTTGCCCATTGTGCCTGCTCATCATCCGGAAGAATGCCAGCAGCCGGCGGGTCTCGATGAGCCCGAACCGAGCGAGGACGAGGTAACGCGGTCCAACCCGTTCAGTGTATTGGCGCAGTTAAAGCGTGACCCAAACGTTTAGGAGTTAATCAATTATGGCTGTTCAGCAGAACAAAAAATCCCGCTCCGCCCGTGACATGCGCCGTTCGCACGACGCTCTCGAGGCTAGCACCCTGTCTGTAGAAAAAACCACCGGTGAAGTTCACCTGCGTCACCACGTATCGCCAGAAGGCGTATACCGTGGCCGTAAAGTGATCGACAAGGGCGCTGACGAGTAATCACTTGTCCGCTCAAGTCATCGCGATTGACGCAATGGGCGGGGACTTCGGTCCCCGCAGCATTGTTCAGGCCAGCCTCGCTTGCCTGTCTGCTACACCCTCGCTGCACCTGACCCTCGTCGGTCAACCTTCCCTTATTGAAGAATTGCTCTGCGGCCAATCGGCTGTGGATCGCTCGCGCTTGTCGATTGCCCCCGCGTCTGAAGTCATCACCATGGACGAAAAGCCTGCGCAGGCCTTGCGCGGCAAGCCCGACTCGTCGATGCGCGTGGCGCTCGAGTTGTTGCGCGATGGCAAGGCCCAGGCCTGTGTCAGTGCCGGGAATACCGGGGCGCTGATGGCGTTGTCGCGGTTTGTGCTCAAGACTCTGCCAGGTATCGATCGTCCGGCAATGGTGGCGGCGATTCCGACGCAAAAGGGTTATTGCCAGTTACTCGATCTGGGCGCCAATGTCGATTGCAGTGCCGAGCATTTGTTGCAGTTCGCGATCATGGGCTCGGTGGCGGCGGAGACGCTCGGTATTGTTCGCCCGCGCGTAGCGCTGCTGAATATCGGCACCGAAGACATCAAGGGCAATCAGCAGGTCAAGCTGGCGGCCACCTTGTTGCAGGCCGCTCGCGGTATCAATTACATAGGCTTTGTCGAAGGTGACGGGTTGTACCGTGGCGAGGCGGATGTGGTGGTGTGTGACGGCTTTGTCGGCAACATCCTGCTCAAGTCCAGCGAGGGCCTGGCGACCATGATTGCCGGGCGCATCGAAGCCTTGTTCAGGAAAAACCTCGCGTCGAAAATGGTCGGTGCCCTGGCGTTGCCGCTGATGAGGCGTCTTCAGGCCGAGCTCGCACCTGCGCGCCATAACGGTGCCAGCTTCCTCGGTTTGCAAGGAATTGTGGTGAAAAGTCATGGTTCGGCCGGGGTTCAGGGGTTTCAAAGTGCGATTTCCCGCGCGCTGATCGAGATTCAGGAAAACCTGCCGGAGCGGATACACGGTCGTCTGGAGGATTTGTTGCTTTAGGTGATTTCGTCGGACAATGCTTAAATGTGACCGCTTGGTTCGTTTGGCCATCCAACTGTCAGTTTCTTGCGTCCCCCACTTGGGACATCAATTCTCCGACGACAAGATCATTAGGGGCTTGTTACATGTCTGCTTCCCTCGCATTCGTCTTTCCTGGACAGGGTTCGCAGTCCCTCGGCATGCTGGCCGAGTTGGGCGCGCAACATCCGGTTGTCCTCGAAACATTCAAAGAAGCTTCCGATGCTCTGGGTTACGACCTGTGGGCGCTGACCCAGCAGGGGCCGGAAGAGCAGCTCAATCAAACCGATAAAACCCAGCCGGCCATTCTGACCGCCTCGATCGCCTTGTGGCGTCTGTGGTTGGCCGAAGGCGGCGCGCGTCCGGCTTACGTTGCCGGTCACAGCCTGGGTGAGTACAGCGCGCTGGTTGCTGCGGGCAGCCTGACCCTGGGTGACGCGGTCAAGCTGGTGGAGCGCCGTGGTCAGTTGATGCAGGAAGCCGTTCCGGCCGGTCAGGGCGGCATGGCCGCCATTCTCGGTCTGGACGATGCTGATGTGCTGGCAGCCTGTGCCGAAGCGGCGCAAGGTGAAGTGGTCAGCGCGGTCAACTTCAACTCCCCGGGCCAAGTGGTGATCGCCGGTGCCAAGGCAGCGGTCGAGCGCGCCATCGAAGGCTGCAAGGCCCGTGGTGCCAAGCGCGCCATGCCGTTGCCGGTCAGCGTGCCGTCGCACTGCGAACTGATGCGCCCGGCAGCCGAGCGTTTTGCCGAGTCCATCGCTGCAATCGACTGGCAAGTGCCGCAAATTCCTGTTGTGCAGAACGTCAGCGCCAATGTGCCGGCCGATCTGGACACCCTCAAGCGTGATCTGCTTGAACAGCTCTACAAGCCTGTGCGTTGGGTTGAATCGGTCCAGGCGCTGGCCGCCAAGGGCGCGACCCAACTGGTCGAATGCGGCCCCGGCAAAGTGCTGGCCGGCCTGAACAAACGCTGCGCCGAAGGCGTGTCGACATCCAACCTCAATACCCCAGACGCTTTCGCTGCCGCCCGTGCAGCGCTGGCCTGAATCAGGAGATGCTTGCATGAGTCTGCAAGGTAAAGTTGCACTGGTCACCGGCGCAAGCCGCGGTATCGGCCAGGCCATCGCCCTGGAGCTGGGTCGTCAGGGTGCCATCGTGATTGGCACCGCGACCACCGCTTCCGGCGCCGAGCGCATCGCCGCGACCCTGAAGGAAAACGCTATTCAAGGCACCGGTCTTGAGCTCAATGTCACCAGCGACGAATCCGTTGCTGCAGTACTGGCGAGCATCACCGCACAGTTCGGTGCCCCGGCGATCCTGGTCAACAATGCCGGTATCACCCGCGATAACCTGATGATGCGCATGAAAGACGACGAATGGCATGACGTTGTCGATACCAATCTGAACAGTCTGTTCCGCCTGTCCAAGGGTGTTTTGCGCGGTATGACCAAAGCCCGTTGGGGACGAATTATCAGTATTGGCTCGGTTGTGGGTGCCATGGGCAACGCAGGCCAAGTAAACTACGCTGCCGCCAAGGCCGGTCTGGAAGGTTTCAGCCGCGCACTGGCGCGTGAAGTCGGTTCGCGTTCGATTACGGTAAACTCGGTGGCCCCTGGGTTCATCGACACCGATATGACCCGCGAGCTGCCCGAGGCACAGCGTGAAGCCTTGCAGACGCAGATTCCGCTGGGCCGTCTGGGGCAAGCTCAAGAGATCGCGTCTGTGGTCGCTTTTCTTGCATCCGACGGTGCGGCTTACGTTACTGGGGCTACAATCCCGGTGAACGGCGGGATGTACATGAGTTAAATGTGACGGATTGCTTCAAAAAAATGTCATACGAGCTGTCTAAAATCCGTTATAAAGCTGCAATCTATTTATAGGCAGTGGGCTGTCGGGTTTGAGGAGTGAAGCTTTCAGTTGAAAAACTGAAAAGTCTTTCTATACACTTACCCACTGGCCAGCTGCCTGAATTTGTCCATTAGGAGTGAAAACAAGGTATGAGCACCATCGAAGAGCGCGTCAAGAAAATCGTTGCTGAGCAACTGGGCGTTAAAGAAGAAGAAGTGGTCAACACTGCTTCCTTCGTTGAAGACCTGGGTGCCGACTCCCTTGACACCGTTGAGCTGGTGATGGCTCTGGAAGAGGAATTCGAGACCGAAATCCCTGACGAAGAAGCTGAGAAGATCACTACTGTACAAGCCGCAATCGATTACGTTACTAACCACCAGGCTTAATAGCTTGTAATCGTTGCTTGCTGTCATGGAAAAACCGCACTGCCATCACGGCGTGCGGTTTTTTCTTTAGGCATGATGCAAAGTCGTCATCTGAAAAAAAGGAGAGTGCTGTGTCGCGTAGACGCGTCGTAGTCACCGGTATGGGTATGTTGTCGCCACTGGGCACGGATGTGCCGAGCAGTTGGCAGGGCATTCTGGCTGGCCGCAGTGGCATTGGTCTGATCGAACACACCGACCTTTCTGCCTATTCCACCCGTTTTGGCGGCTCGGTAAAGGGCTTCAATGTCGAGGAATACCTGTCGGTCAAGGAAGCTCGCAAGCTCGATCTGTTTATTCAATACGGTCTGGCCGCAGGTTTTCAGGCTGTACGCAACTCCGGTCTGGAAGTCACTGACGCCAACCGTGAGCGTATCGGTGTGGCGATGGGTTCGGGTATTGGCGGTCTGACCAATATCGAAGAAACCAGCCGCACGCTGCATGATACCGGCCCACGACGGATCTCTCCGTTTTTCGTGCCTGGCTCGATCATCAATATGATTTCCGGTTTCCTGTCGATCCACCTGGGTGCACAGGGACCTAACTACGCCATCGCCACTGCGTGTACCACCGGTACGCACTGCATTGGCATGGCGGCCCGCAACATCATGTACGACGAAGCCGACGTGATGATTGCCGGTGGCGCCGAAATGGCCGCGTGCGGGTTGGGCATGGGGGGCTTTGGTGCTTCCCGCGCACTGTCGACCCGCAACGATGAGCCGACCCGTGCCAGCCGTCCCTGGGACAAAGGCCGTGACGGCTTTGTATTGTCCGACGGTGCCGGCGCGCTGGTTCTCGAAGAGCTGGAACATGCCAAGGCGCGTGGCGCGACCATCTATGCCGAGCTGATCGGCTTCGGCACCAGTGGCGACGCTTACCACATGACTTCGCCACCGGCGGACGGTGCGGGAGCTGCACGCTGCATCACCAATGCCCTGCGCGATGCCAAGGTCAACGTTGATCAGGTTCAATACGTCAACGCCCACGGTACCTCGACCTCGGCTGGTGACCTTGCGGAAGCCTGTGCGATCAAGTCGGTGTTTGGCGACCACGCTTACAAGCTCGCGGTCAGTTCGACCAAGTCCATGACCGGTCACTTGCTGGGTGCAGCGGGCGCGGTCGAGGCAATTTTCAGCGTGCTGGCTATCAACAGTCAGGTAGCGCCGCCGACCATCAACCTCGATGAGCCGGACGAAGGCTGCGACCTCGATTTCGTGCCGCATACTGCGCGCAACATGGACATCGATGTGGTGCTGTCCAACTCCTTCGGTTTTGGCGGCACGAACGGCTCACTGGTGTTCCGCCGGTTCGCTGACTGATGGACAGCTGGGTCGACGGTCAGCCGGCTGACACTCTGTCGCTGAAGGATCGTGGCCTGGCTTACGGCGATGGTCTGTTCGAGACCATTGCCGTGCGTGGCGGGCAGCCGCTGTTGCTGGACCGGCATCTGTCGCGTCTGGCGCAAGGCTGTACGCGCCTGGCAATCGCTGTTGATCACGAGATGATCCGCAGCGAACTGTTGGCCTACGCCGCAGCGCTCGATGAGGGTGTGCTCAAGCTCATTCTCACCCGCGGCGACAGCTTGCGCGGTTATGCCCCCGATCCTTCGGCGCAAGCCCGACGCATTCTGCAAGGCAATCCTCCTGCTGCTTATCCGGCTGTTCATGCAGAGCAGGGCGTTCGCCTGTTTCCCTGCGCCACACGACTTTCCAGACAACCCTTGCTCGCCGGGCTCAAACACCTGAACCGTCTTGAGCAAGTGATTGCCCGTGCCGAATGGCAGGACACCGAACATGCCGAAGGCTTGATGCTCGATCAGGCCGGTCGCGTGATCGAAGGCGTGTTCAGTAATTTGTTCCTGGTGCGCGATGGGGTGCTGATCACCGCCGATTTAAAACGCTGTGGCGTGGCCGGTGTGATGCGTGCCGAATTAATGTTTCAAGCCGAGTCATTGGGGATTCCCACACAAATCACCGACATCAGCCTCGATCAGCTGCAATGGGCCGATGAAGTCTTTGTCTGCAACAGCGTGTATGGCGTTTGGCCGGTGCGCGCCTATGCTGCTCTGGGCTGGCCGGTTGGGCCGCTCACCCGTAAACTCCAAACCATTGCCCGCGCGCTACTGGATGCTTGATACGTGAGACGTAAATTCTTGCTGCTGCTGGAAACCGGATTGGTTCTGGCGGGGCTGTGTCTGGGCGCTTCTGCCTGGAAAATCCATTCGGCGCTGCAGCAGCCGCTGAACATCACCCAGGAAGAACTGCTGGAAGTACCCAAGGGCACGACGCCAACCCGCACCTTCTATCGGCTCGAAGCCAAAGGCGTCATCAAGGATGCGTTCTGGCTGCGCGTTTACTGGCGCTTCAATCTACCCAAGCAACCGTTGCACAGCGGCGAGTACCGCATGGTCCCAGGCATGACGGTTGAGGGGCTGATCGAGCTGTGGAAGCGTGGCGAAATGGTTCAATACAGCTTGACCCTGGTCGAAGGCTGGAATTTCCGTCAGGTTCGCGCAGCCCTGGCCAAAGACGAAAAACTCGGGCAGACCCTCGACGGGTTGAGTGACAGTCAGGTGATGGAAAAGCTCGGGCACCGCGGGATCTTTCCCGAAGGTCGTTTCTTTCCCGACACCTATCGGTTTGTGCGTGGCATGACTGACGTCGATCTGCTGAAAAAAGCCTATGACCGCCTCGACGAAGTCCTCGCCAAAGAATGGGACGGGCGCGCCGCTGACGTGCCGTACACTGAACCCTATCAGGCGCTGATCATGGCCTCGCTGGTGGAAAAGGAAACCGGTGTGCCGCAGGAGCGCGGGAAGATTGCCGGGGTCTTCGTTCGACGCATGGCGATTGGCATGTTGCTGCAGACCGACCCGACGGTGATCTACGGTCTGGGTGATCGCTACAGCGGTAGACTGACCCGCGCCCATCTCCGGGAAGCGACCCCCTATAACACTTACATGATATCGGGCCTGCCGCCGACGCCGATCGCCATGGTCGGTCGCGAAGCCATCCATGCTGCGTTGAACCCGGTTGCCGGTAACAGCCTGTATTTCGTTGCGCGCGGCGATGGCAGCCATGTGTTCTCCGATGATCTGGATGCCCACAACAATGCGGTGCGCGAGTACCAGATCAGGCGTCGTGCCGATTATCGTTCCAGCCCGGCGCCGATCCCTGCATCAGAAATGATGAATGGCGAAACGCTGGATACCGAGGCGCCGATTCCTGCGGCTTCACCGGATTCCGATCCCGAGGCTTTGCCATCCGTGGCACCGCAAGAGCCGGCTCCTGCAGCGACGCCTGAATCGGCTCCTGCACCGACACCTGAAGCGGCGCCTGAACCGGTGCCTGCGCCGACACCTGAATCGGCTCCTGAACCGATGCCGGAACCGACGCTGACGCCTGAGCCTGCACCTGAGCCCGCGCCGGAGGCAGCCGCCCCGCAAGGCCCGCAATAATTCTGACTAAGGACTGCCTGTGACTGGCTTGTTTATTACCCTGGAAGGCCCGGAAGGTGCCGGAAAAAGTACCAATCGCGAGTACCTGGCCGAGCGCCTGCGCGCTGCCGGTATCGAAGTGGTGCTGACTCGCGAGCCGGGCGGTACGCCGTTGGCCGAGCGGATTCGTGAGGTGCTGCTGGCGCCGGCTGACGAAATCATGAACCCTGACACCGAACTGTTGCTGGTATTCGCTGCACGTGCCCAACACCTGGCCGAGGTGATTCGTCCGGCATTGGCCCGTGGCGCGGTGGTCTTGTGTGATCGCTTTACGGATTCGACCTTCGCCTATCAGGGCGGCGGGCGCGGGTTGTCGATGGATCGCATCGCGACCCTGGAGACTTTCGTTCAGGGCGATCTGCGTCCGGACCTGACGCTGATCTTCGACCTGCCGGTGGAAGTGGGCCTGGCCCGTGCCAGCGCTCGCGGTCGACTGGACCGTTTCGAACTCGAAGGCCAAACCTTTTTCAATGCGGTGCGCAGTGCATTTCTCAAGAGCGCTGAAGCGGACCCTGCGCGCTATGTGCTGGTTGATGCGGCCCAGCCGCTGGCGCAGGTTCAACAGTCGCTGGACGTTCTGCTGCCGCGTCTGCTGGAGTTGACCCGTGGCTGAAGCCTATCCGTGGCAGGACAGTCTCTGGCAGCAGTTGGCCGGCCGTAAGCAACACGCTCACGCCTACCTGCTGCATGGCCCGGCCGGGATCGGCAAGCGTGCGTTGGCCGAACGGTTAATGGCCAGTCTGCTATGCCAGCGCCCGACCGCGCACGACGCGTGCGGTGAATGCAAATCCTGCCTGTTGCTCAAGGCGGGCAGTCATCCCGACAATTACATCTTGGAGCCGGAGGAAGCCGAAAAGGCGATCAAAGTCGATCAGGTGCGCGATCTGGTCAGCTTCGTGGTGCAGACCTCGCAGATGGGCGGCCGCAAAGTGGTGTTGATCGAGCCGGTCGAGTCGATGAACGTCAACGCCGCCAACGCCTTGCTCAAGAGCCTTGAAGAGCCGTCGGGCGATACCGTTTTGCTGTTGGTCAGCCACCAGACCAGTCGTCTGTTGCCGACCATCAAAAGCCGCTGCGTCCAGCAAGCCTGCCCGTTGCCGAGCGAAGCGATGAGCCTTGCGTGGCTGGCCAAAGCCTTGCCGGACTGCGCGGAAGAAGAACGTATCGAACTGCTGACCCTGGCCGCCGGTTCGCCACTGGCAGCCGTCAACTTGCAAGCCCAGGGCGTGCGCGAACAGCGGGCGCTGGTGGTCGACGGGGTGAAGAAGTTGCTCAAGCAGCAACAGTCGCCGACGCAACTGGCCGAAGGCTGGAATGCGATCCCGCTGTTGCTGTTGTTCGACTGGTTTTGTGACTGGTCGAGCCTGATTCTGCGCTATCAATTGACTCAGGATGAAGAAGGCCTGGGACTGGCAGACATGCGCAAGGTGGTTCAGTACCTCGCGCAGAAAACCAGTCAGGACAAAGTCCTCGGTATTCAGGACTGGATCCTCGCCCAGCGCCAGAAAGTGATGAGCAAGGCGAACCTGAATCGGGTGTTGTTGCTCGAAGCGCTGCTGGTGCAATGGGCGTCCTTGCCTACCCAGAAGTGACCGTCTGCGCCTAGACTCTAAGCATCTGCCCCCCCCATCTGGTCGGAGCCTTCAAGTCCGACCGTCCCACTCATACGATGTAAGTTGCAGCCCTTTTATGCTCGTAGATTCCCATTGTCACCTTGATCGCCTCGACCTCGCCGCCCACGACGGCTCTCTGGATGCTGCACTCGATGCGGCCCGTCAGCGCGGAGTAGGGCACTTTCTGTGCATTGGCGTCAGTGTTGACAACGCCGCCGACGTAAAAGCCCTGGCCGAGCGTTATGATGACGTGGACTGTTCGGTCGGCGTGCATCCGCTGGACGTGCAACCAGGCGCTGCGCCCGCGCTGGATTGGTTGTTGCGCGAGCTTAATCACCCGCGTGTGGTCGCGATTGGTGAAACCGGGCTGGATTATCACTACGAACCGGAAGCGGCCGAGTTGCAACAGGAGTCGTTTCGCCTGCACCTGCAAGCGGCCCGACAGACCGGCAAACCAGTCATCATCCACACCCGTGGTGCCCGCGCCGATACCCTGAGCTTGTTGCGAGAAGCGGCACTGCCGCAGGCCGGCGTACTGCATTGCTTTACCGAAGACTGGGACATGGCCAAGGCCGCGCTGGACATGGGCTATTACATTTCCTTGTCCGGTATTGTCACTTTTCGCAATGCCGACGCATTGCGCGATGTCGCCAGCAAGGTGCCGGCCGACCGCTTGTTGGTGGAAACCGATTCGCCGTACCTCGCGCCGATCCCTTATCGCGGCAAGCCGAACCTGCCGCAGTACGTGCGTGAAGTAGCGGAGTTTCTGTCAATGTTGCGAGGTGAATCCTACGAGCGATTTGCCGAGCAGACCACCGAGAACTTCAAGCGGCTTTTCCCGCTGGCGCATGTGAAAGGTTAAATCGCAGGCAAAAAAAACCCGGGTTCTGGGGGGTGAATCCGGGTTAAGACCATTAGGAGTAAAACAATGGCACGCGGTCCGTTGGTACCAATATCGGCGAAACACTTGGGGGAGATGTCTCGCCGACAGTTCAAGTATTGATCACTATTGCGCCTCGTCCAGTTTACCGGCGGCGATTTTTAAACAATTTTGGAATACGGCCGCTTCGGAAGAGTTCTCATCATTGGACCACCCTGCTGGAAATCATCAAGAAACACAGATATGGTCGGATGATCCGTGCATTTTTGCGTAAGTTAGGCATAATACGCGGCTTCGAATTTTGACCCCCAACAGACCTTTTCTTATGCATAAAGAACCTCGTAAGGTCCGTGAGTTTCGTCGCCGCGAGCAAGAAATTCTCGATACCGCGCTCAAGCTGTTCCTCGACCAAGGTGAAGACAGTGTCACCGTCGAGATGATTGCTGATGCCGTAGGTATCGGCAAAGGCACGATCTACAAGCACTTCAAATCCAAGGCGGAAATTTATCTGCGCCTGATGCTCGATTACGAGCGTGATTTGAACGAGCTGTTGCATTCGGCCGATGTCGACAAGGACAAGGAAGCGCTGTCCCGGGCTTACTTCGAATTCCGCATGCGCGATCCACAACGTTATCGTTTGTTCGACCGACTGGAAGAGAAGGTGGTCAAGGGCAATCAAGTGCCGGAGATGGTCGAGGAGCTGCACAAGATCCGCGCCTCCAACTTTGAACGCCTGACCCTGCTGATCAAAGGCCGGATTAGCGAAGGCAAGCTCGAAGACGTGCCACCTTACTTCCATTACTGCGCGTCCTGGGCGCTGGTGCATGGCGCCGTGGCGCTGTATCACTCGCCGTTCTGGAGCAATGTGCTGGAAGATCAGGAAGGCTTCTTCCAGTTCCTGATGGACATCGGCGTGCGCATGGGCAACAAGCGCAAACGCGATAGCGATACCCCGAGCAGCTGAATCATTCAGCTGCCTGATTGCGCCATGATTTAGCTACATGGCGCAGTACCGCAGGAATATACTCAGGCATAGGACTTGCTAAAACTTGAATTCTGAGTCAAGTTTTGCGCGTTCCAGTTTTCCACCGCCGGAGTGATCCATGATCGTTGACCGTCAAGGCAGGCGTTTTCGCAATTTGCGGATCAGTCTGACTTCAGCCTGCAATTATGCTTGTACCTACTGCGTGCCTAACGGCAAGCGGCTGGTGGCTGCGCAGGATGAATTGTCGGCCGAGGCCATGGCGCGCGGCGTGGCGTATTTGATCGAGGCGGCAGGCATCGAACGTTTGCGCATCACCGGTGGCGAGCCGCTGGTCAGCCCCAAACTCGAAGCCTTCATGACCGCCGTCGGCCAGATGGGGCTGCAAGACATCAGCCTGACCACCAATGGTCAATTGCTGGCGAAAAAGCTGCCGTTGCTGGTGGACGCCGGTATCCGTCGTATCAACGTTTCCCTCGACACCCTGGACGCCAGTGCCTTTCGCAGCATCGCGCGCGGCGGCGATCTGGCGACGGTACTCGACGGCATGGATCAGGCCAGCGCAGCGGGCATCAAGATCAAGGTCAACATGGTGCCGCTGCGCGGACAGAACCTTGATCAGGTCATGCCGCTGCTCGATTACTGCCTGGAACGCGGCTATGAATTGCGCTTCATCGAGCTGATGCGCATGGGCCACCTGGCCACCGACTCCAATGCTTTCCTGCAACAGTTCGTCAGCCTCCAGCAGTTGCTGAGCCTGATCGGCGAGCGTTATGAATACCTGCAAGCCGATGCGCCAGTAGACGCAACAGCGGTGCGTTATGAAATTCCAGGGATGGGGCATTTCGGCGTGATCGCCAACGAAAGCGTTCCGTTCTGCCGTACATGTTCGCGCTTGCGTCTTTCCTCTACGGGGTGGCTGCATGGCTGCCTGTCGTCGAGCAATCGCCACTATGTCGGCGACTTGCTCGACAAGCCTCGCCATCAAGCGCTTCCAGCCTTGCAGCGCCTATTGGTGAAAGCCTTGGGCGACAAGCAGGAAGTGGCGTTTTCGGGTGGTGCGACGGTCATGAAGATTATTGGCGGCTGACACTCCCTCATCGCGAGCAGGCTCGCTCCCACAAAGATTTGCGCAAAACCTGTGGGAGCGAGCCTGCTCGCGATTGCTATCTATAAGGCAACAACATCCTTGAGCTGGCGCGGAAGCTGCATCCAATGGCCATTCGCCGGTTTTCCGTCACCGGCCTCTGGAGGATAGAATGCGTAGTCTGGTTTTGCTGCTGGCCGTTATGGCGCTGGGTGGCTGCATGAATGTCAGCGACATGGCTGAAGAGACTCGCTACCAGATGAGCGACGTGGGACTGCTGGATCACAGCAACAGCCGTCGTGTGAACAACCTGCGTATTCAGCCGGACTCGTTCATCTACATCGCCCAAGGACCTTTCTCGCCACCGGGCTATCCCTATCCTCGTCCAAACGTGGTGGCCGAAGAGGCCTTCAACGGCTTTATCGAATACTTCCCGATGATACGCCGCGCTAGCGCCCCCGAAGGTCTCGACCGAGCCATGGCTGAAGCCCGCGGCGCCGGTGCCCATTATCTGCTTTATACCCGATTCGCCAATGCTGACGACCGCATCGGCAACATGGATGAGTGGATCGATCAGGAATACGTCGATCGCCTCGGTATCGATAGCGGGGTGATTCAGATCATGTTGATCGAGACCAGCACCCAGTATTTGATTGATACTGCAACCATCAAGAGTCGTGGCGGTTTACTGACGTTCCACGACACCAGCCCGGAAGACCTGATTGGCCCGCCGCTGCAACAATATGCGCGCAGCCTGATCGGGATCAGCAACCAGTAAATTCAAGGAGAACGCCATGAGTGGCCCGCAAAAAGCCAACGACTTGTTGGGGCAAATCCCCAAAACCAAAGGCTTGCCGCCGGTCCACCTGTGGAACCCTGATTTCTGTGGCGACATCGATATGCGCATCGCGCGCGACGGCACCTGGTATTACCTGGGCACGCCGATCGGGCGCAAACCGATGGTCAAACTGTTCTCCACCATCATTCGCCGCGATGGCGATGAATATTTCCTGATCACGCCGGTCGAGAAAGTCGGGATCAAGGTCGACGATGCACCCTTTGTGGCGATCGCCGTGGAGGTGGAAGGCGAGGGCGACGCGCAGCTTCTGCGGTTCACCACTAACGTTGATGAAGCTGCCGAGGCAGGCGCAGAACACCTGATCCGCGTGGTGATCGACCCTGTCACCCAAGAGCCGGCACCCTATGTCCATGTGCGCACCAACCTCGAAGCCCTGATCCATCGCAACGTGTTCTACCAATTGGTGGAGCTCGCTGTTACCCGTGAAATCGACGGGCAGCGCTGGTTGGGTGTTTGGAGCGGTGGCGAGTTTTTCCCCATCGGTCTAGAACCCTAAACAGCTCAAAAATGTGGGAGCGAGCCTGCTCGCGATGGCGGTATCACAGTCAACACTGATGTTGAATGTTATGGTCTCATCGCGAGCAGGCTCGCTCCCACATTTTTTTATGCCAGTATCGAAAATCAAATTGACAGTCAATCATATGATGATTAGCGTAGGCCTCCATCGCGAACGGCTTTTTGCCGTCCCTGCTTCGAGGTTTTCATGTCCAGCAGTTTTCATGCGTCGACCGTTGACTGGCTGGGTTGCTGGATTGCCGCAGGCCAGGTGAAGCCCGGCGAATCGCTCAAGGTCGAAGCCGATCTGGGCGAGCAACTGGGTGTCAGTCGCACGGTCATCCGCGAAGCCATCAAAACCCTGGTCGCCAAAGGCATGCTCGAAGTCGGGCCGAAAGTCGGCACGCGGGTGCTGCCGGTGCGCCGCTGGAACCTCTTCGATCCCCAAGTCGTCGGCTGGCTGTCCCGCAGTGGGTTGCCGGAAAACTTCGTCGACGATTTGCTCGACCTGCGCCGCACCATCGAACCCATGGCCGTGCGCTGGGCGTGTGAGCGGGCTACGGTCGAGCAAGTGCAAGCCGTGCTTCTGGCCTACAACGCGCTGGAAAGGGCAGTGGAAAGCGGGGTCGATTACAACCGCGCGGACCAGATATTCCACGAATGCATCCTCGCCGCCAGCCACAATCAGTTCATTGAGCAAATGGTTCCGGCCCTTGGGGCGCTGCTAGCGGTGTCATTCGAAGTGTCCGCCGCCGACCCCGACGAACTGCGCCGCACATTGCCTATTCACAAAGACATGGCCGATGCCATCGCCGCGCGCGACGCCGCGCGCGGGGTGTGGGCCTGCATGACCCTGATCGATAACGCGGACCTGGCGATCAAGCGCTTCTACCCGCAAGTCATGGCCGATAAAAAAGCCGGCTAAAAAATGCTCCCACAAAAAAACAACAACAAGGCAGGAGGTTTCATGACGTTGAATGCGCTGACCCAGCACCGTGCGCGGCTTGGTGAAGGTCCGTTCTGGGACGTGCCGACGCAGGCGCTGTACTGGGTTGATATCGCCGGCAAACAAGCACTTCGGCTGATCGGCGCCAACGTCCAGATCTGGGAAATGCCGGAACATATCTCCGCATTCATCCCCTGCGAAAGCGGTGATGCGCTGGTCGCTTTGAGCAGTGGCGTCTATTGGCTGGACCTCGAATCACCGGGCCTTGAGCCGCGCCTGACCTTGCTCTGCATTGCTGACCCGCAACCCGGCAATCGCCCTAATGAAGCCCGTTGCGATGCGCAGGGCCGGCTCTGGCTCGGCACCATGCAAAACAATATTGGCGAAAACGGCGAAGACCTGCCTGTCACGCGTCGTTCCGGCGGCCTGTTTCGCATCGACCGTGATGCCCGGGTGACGCCACTGCTTCGCGGGCTGGGGATTCCCAACACATTACTGTGGAGCAATGATGCGACGACGCTGTTGTTCGCCGACAGCCTGGACGCCACGCTGTACCGGTATTTCATCCACGCCGATGGCAATCTGGACACCGCTTATGTCTGGTTCGGTCCGGATAAGCGTGGCGTTCCCGATGGTTCGGCCATGGACGTCGAAGGCTACGTGTGGAATGCCCGCTGGGACGGCAGCTGCTTGCTTCGGCTGACCCCGGACGGTCATGTTGATCGAATCATTGAGCTGCCCGTCAGCCGTCCCACCAGTTGCGTATTTGGCGGCGAAGACCTGAAAACCCTGTACATCACCAGCGCTGCGAGCCCGCTCAACCATCCACTGGACGGCGCGGTGTTGTCGATTCGAGTGGATGTGGCCGGAATGCCCTGTACTCGTTTTGCCGGTTAGATCCCGAAATATGGGATGCAAAATTATATATTGAGATTATTCGATGGGCGGGTTTATAGTCGGCCATCAGTTACACGCACTCACACTTAAAAAAACAAAACAGGTGAAGTGATGCAGCGATTTTCCAGACAGTCTTTTGACCGGAAATCGAGAGATGCCCGGTTTTTGTCGTGCCTGCAAAAAGGAGTGTTGATTCATGGCTGAATCTCTTTCCTTGCCCCCAGTGGCCGAACCGCCCAAGGGCGAGCGCCTGAAAAACAAAGTGGTGCTGCTGACCGGTGCCGCTCAAGGCATCGGTGAGGCCATTGTTGCGACGTTCGCGGCCCAGCAGGCCAAGCTGATCATCAGCGACATCCAGGCAGAAAGAGTCGAGAAAGTCGCGGCGTATTGGCGCGAGCAAGGCGCCGATGTGGTGGCGATCAAGGCTGACGTATCGCGCCAGCAAGACCTGCACGCCATGGCCAGACTGGCGGTCGACCTTCATGGCCGGATCGATGTATTGGTCAATTGCGCCGGGGTCAATGTGTTCCGCGACCCACTGGAAATGACCGAAGAAGACTGGCATCGCTGCTTCGCCATTGACCTCGACGGCGCCTGGTACGGTTGCAAGGCGGTATTGCCGCAAATGATCGAGCAGGGCATCGGCAGCATTATCAACATTGCTTCGACCCATTCCTCTCACATCATCCCAGGCTGCTTCCCGTACCCGGTGGCCAAGCACGGTTTGCTCGGCCTGACCCGTGCACTCGGCATCGAATACGCGCCGAAGGGCATTCGCGTCAACGCCATCGCGCCGGGCTACATCGAAACCCAATTGAACGTGGATTACTGGAACGGTTTCGCCGACCCGCAAGCCGAGCGTCAGCGCGCCTTTGACTTGCATCCACCGCGCCGTATCGGTCAACCGATTGAAGTGGCCATGACCGCCGTATTCCTGGCCAGCGATGAAGCGCCGTTCATCAATGCCTCGTGCATCACCATCGATGGTGGACGCTCGGTCATGTATCACGACTGAGTAAAACGGGTTTCAGGCGCGGAACTTCGTCTGAAATCCAATCATCATACGATATGACTATTAGACTCATCGTTTGTACCGGCTGCAAATAACGCTCAAAAAAAATAACAAGGAGTCAGCTTATGAATCGTCGTCGTGGGATCCGTTCCCTGTGCTGTGCCGCTTTGGCAGTCACCGCGGTTAGCCTGAGCAGTACGCTGCTGGCGGCCGAGGAAGTGAAAATCGGTTTCCTGGTCAAGCAAGCGGAAGAGCCCTGGTTCCAGACCGAATGGGCATTTGCCGAAAAGGCCGGGAAAGAGAAAGGTTTTACCCTCATCAAAATCGCCGTGCCGGATGGCGAGAAAACCCTCTCGGCCATCGACAGCCTGGCCGCCAACGGTGCCAAGGGTTTCGTGATCTGTCCGCCCGACGTGTCCCTGGGCCCGGCGATCATGGCCAAAGCCAAGTTGAATGGCTTGAAAGTGATCGCCGTCGATGACCGCTTTGTCGATGCCAACGGCAAGTTCATGGAAGACGTTCCGTACCTCGGCATGGCCGCGTTCGAAGTCGGCCAGAAACAAGGCAGCGCCATGGCCACCGAAGCGAAGAAACGTGGCTGGGACTGGAAGGACACCTACGCGGTGATCAACACCTTCAACGAACTCGACACTGGCAAGAAACGCACCGACGGTTCGGTCAAGGCGCTGGAAGACGCCGGCATGCCCAAAGACCACATCCTGTTCTCGGCACTGAAAACCCTCGACGTACCGGGCAGCATGGACGCCACCAACTCCGCGCTGGTGAAACTGCCGGGCTCGGCGAAAAACCTGATCATCGGCGGCATGAACGACAACACCGTGCTCGGCGGCGTGCGCGCCACCGAAAGCGCCGGTTTCGCGGCCGCCAATGTCATCGGGATCGGCATCAATGGCACCGACGCCATCGGCGAACTGAAAAAAGCCAACAGCGGCTTCTTCGGCTCGATGCTGCCTAGCCCTCACATTGAGGGCTATAACACCGCCAGCATGATGTACGAGTGGGTCACCACTGGCACGGAACCGGCGAAATACACCGCCATGGATGAAGTGACGCTGATCACGCGCGAAAACTTCAAGCAGGAACTGGAAAAAATCGGCCTGTGGAACTGAGGCGCGGTTGATTTCAACGGTGGCCCCGGCGACGGAGCCGCCTGACCTGTAAAGAGGTGGTTTTATGCACGCGCAAGTACAGACACACGAACACAGCGTAGGCGGCAGCTTGCGCTTCAACGGGATCGGCAAGACCTTTCCCGGGGTGAAGGCGCTGGACAACATCAGCTTCGTCGCCCATCCGGGGCAGGTTCATGCCTTGATGGGCGAGAACGGCGCCGGCAAATCCACCCTGCTGAAAATCCTCGGCGGCGCTTACACGCCCAGCAGTGGCAGCCTGCAGATCGGCGAGCAGACGATGGCATTCAAATCCACCGCCGACAGCATCGCCAGCCGCGTCGCGGTGATCCATCAGGAGTTGCATCTGGTGCCTGAAATGACCGTGGCGGAGAACCTGTTCCTCGGGCATCTGCCGGCCAGTTTCGGCCTGATCAATCGCGGCGCCTTGCGCCAACAGGCATTGGCTTGCCTCAAAGGCCTGGCCGATGAAATCGACCCGCAAGAGAAAGTCGGGCGCCTGTCTCTCGGTCAGCGGCAACTGGTGGAAATCGCCAAGGCGCTGTCCCGTGGTGCGCATGTGATTGCGTTCGACGAACCGACCAGCAGTCTGTCGGCGCGCGAGATCGACCGCTTGATGGCGATCATCGGACGCCTGCGCGACGAAGGCAAAGTGGTGCTCTACGTCTCCCATCGCATGGAAGAAGTGTTCCGCATCTGCAACGCAGTGACGGTGTTCAAGGATGGTCGTTACGTGCGCACGTTCGAGGACATGAGCGAACTGACCCACGACCAATTGGTGACGTGCATGGTCGGTCGCGACATTCAGGACATCTACGATTACCGCCCCCGCAAGCGTGGCGCGGTGGCGTTGAAAGTCGATGGCCTGCTTGGCCCGGGCTTGCGCGAGCCGGTGAGTTTCGAGGCGCACAAAGGCGAGATTCTGGGGTTGTTCGGACTCGTCGGTGCCGGGCGCACCGAGTTGTTTCGGCTGCTCAGCGGCCTGGAGCGCAACACCGCCGGGCACCTGGAATTGCGCGGCCATGAGCTGAAACTGCGTTCACCTCGCGATGCAATTGCGGCCGGGATTCTGCTGTGCCCCGAGGACCGCAAGAAGGAGGGCATCATTCCGCTCGCCAGTGTCGCCGAGAACATCAACATCAGCGCACGCGGTGCCCACTCCACCTTCGGATGTCTGTTGCGCGGCCTGTGGGAGAAGGGCAACGCCGACAAACATATCAAGTCGCTGAAGGTGAAGACGCCAAGCGCCGAGCAAAAAATCATGTACCTGTCCGGTGGCAATCAGCAGAAGGCCATTCTCGGCCGCTGGCTGTCGATGCCAATGAAGGTCTTGCTGCTGGACGAACCGACCCGGGGCATCGACATCGGGGCAAAGGCCGAGATCTACCAGATCATTCATAACCTGGCTGAAAGCGGCATCGCAGTGGTTGTGGTGTCCAGCGACCTGATGGAAGTGATGGGTATTTCCGACCGCATTCTGGTGCTCTGCGAAGGCGCGATGCGCGGCGAGTTGTCTCGCGCGGAGGCCAATGAATCCAACTTGCTGCAACTGGCTTTGCCGCGCCAACGCGCTGACGGCGTGGCGAACTGAGAGGTGACTATGATGACAACCCAAAACAACGTACTGCCGACCCAGCGCAAACCTCTGGACCTAAGGCGCTTTCTCGATGACTGGGTGATGCTGTTGGCGGCGGTCGGGATCTTCGTGCTGTGCACGTTGCTGATCGACAACTTCCTCTCACCACTGAACATGCGCGGCCTCGGGTTGGCGATTTCGACGACGGGGATCGCGGCGTGCACCATGTTGTATTGCCTGGCGTCCGGGCACTTTGACCTGTCGGTGGGCTCGGTGATCGCCTGTGCCGGCGTGGTCGCGGCCGTGGTGATGCGCGACACCGACAGTGTGTTCCTCGGCGTGGGTGCTGCGCTGGTGATGGGGCTGATTGTCGGGTTGATCAACGGCATCGTGATTGCGAAGCTGCGGGTCAATGCGTTGATCACCACGCTGGCGACCATGCAGATTGTTCGCGGTCTGGCTTACATCTTCGCCAACGGCAAAGCGGTCGGCGTCTCGCAGGAGCAGTTCTTCGTCTTTGGGAACGGCCAGTTGTTTGGCGTGCCGGTGCCGATCCTGATCACCATCGTCTGCTTCCTGTTTTTCGGCTGGCTGCTGAATTACACCACCTATGGGCGCAACACCATGGCCATCGGCGGCAACCAGGAAGCGGCGTTGCTGGCCGGGGTCAACGTTGACCGGACCAAGATCATCATCTTTGCCGTACATGGCGTGATTGGTGCGTTGGCCGGGGTGATTCTGGCCTCGCGCATGACCTCCGGGCAGCCAATGATTGGCCAGGGGTTTGAGTTGACAGTGATTTCGGCTTGCGTGCTGGGCGGGGTGTCGCTGAGTGGCGGGATCGGCATGATTCGGCATGTGATTGCCGGGGTGCTGATTTTGGCGATTATTGAAAATGCGATGAACCTGAAAAACATCGATACGTTCTATCAGTATGTGATTCGTGGTTCGATTCTATTGCTGGCGGTTGTCATCGACCGACTGAAACAGCGTTGATACACCGTTAACTGCCCGCGAAGGCTATCTATCTGACGCCTCTATGTTGGATATGCCGACGCCGTTGCCGGCAAGCCGGTCTCGCTCCCACAAGGGATCTGTTTGTGACGCAGAACCACGGTGGGAGCGAGCCTGCTCGCGATGGGGCCAGTAAACTCAAAAATGATCCTGAACTTTACCCCGCGTATTCAGCAATCCAGCTTGCGAGCCGCCTCAACCCCGGCACTGCTGAGTTTGATCGGCAGATTCACCGTGTGCTCGCCAGCCTCATTGCAACTCACATGGCCGTGTTGAATCAGCCCCCGGTCCTGCAGGGTGGCGAGGGTACTGGCCACGACTTTCTCCCCCCGATAATTGTCCAGAACCTCTTTGCCCAAGCCATTCGGGTGGGCGTGCAACAGGCGGATCAGGACTTCTTTTTCCAGGTTTTTATCGTCGTTCATGCTTACCTCTTGATGGTTGTGGAGAGGTCATTCGCGTGGGCGAGCTATTGATTGGCGCCGTCCTCGGGGCCCGAGCCACCGGTGGTGCCGGAGTTGTCAGGTGACTGGGTGTCTGGCATGTTCAGTCCGCCTTGACGGCCGGCGTCATTACCCTGAATCCGTGGGTCAATGCCTGTAGCGGGCGGCAGGCTGCTGTCGACAGCAGTGCCGTCGGTGTTCATGCCGGGTGCGCTCTGGATAGCGGGCGCTTTCGGGCCCTCGACCGGGTTGGTCGGGCCTGTCCCTTCAGCGAGTGTGACGGCGAACGCAGCGCAGGACAGCAGTGAGGTGAGAGCGAGGGCGGTCAGCCTGGACATGAACATGGCATCGTCTCCATTTAATAGAGTCTCTACCTGATGTTGGTCCGCTTCCCGTTTGGATTGGTGCCGGACGAACGACGAACGGTCCAGGTTTTGGACGGCTTCAGCCGACGCCGATTTCTTCCATGAACTGCTCCATGAACCGCTTCAACCGCTCGTGCCTGACCAGCGCCAACTCTCGACCGGTTGTGGTCTGGAAACCGTCCGCCAAGTGCAGCAGCTTGGTGTGGAAATGATCGAGGCAAAAGCGTGTGTCGTCATAGTCACGGTGCATTGCTTCTGGATCCTGCGGGTCGTACAGCGCGCTGCCCATGCGCCCGGCAACGTAAAATGTGCGGGCGACACCGAGCAGGCCGAGGGAATCGAGGCGGTCGGCGTCTTGCATGATTTTCGCTTCGAGCGACGTGGCGGGGAGATTGGCGCAGAAGCTGTGAGCTTCAATGGCATGGGTGACGGCTCTGATTTTTGCGAGGGGCCAACTCATGTCGGCCAACACCGCTGACGCTTTCTCGGCGGCCAGTCGCGATGCGTGCGAACGCAATGGCGAGTTCTTCTCCACCGCCACGCAATCATGCAACAGCACGGCTACCAGCAACACCTCAAGATCGCCGCCTTCTTGCGCTTGAATCGTCCGTGCGTTGTGCCACACCCGCTGCAAATGCGACAGGTCGTGGGCACCGTCCTCTGCGGGTTCCAGCGCGTAGGGCAACAATTCAGCGGCGAGGGTTTGCAGAGGTGCGAAAGCATCAGTGGTCATAAACATCCTGTTAAGTGAAAAAGTTTTCAGCCGCAACACGACCTTGTAGCAGCTGGCGAAGCCTGCGTCCGGCTGCGTAGCAGTCGTAAAACCTGCACACGCGGTTTTCCTGAAACACCGCGCTGTCTGATATCACGACTGCTACGCAGCCGGACGCAGGCTTCGCCAGCTGCTACAGGTGATGGTCCGTGACGCTGGATTAATTTCCCATGTGACGGACGCAGCGTGGCAACTTAGTATGGCGTTTTCAACCTTTGACGAAGGTACGTCCCTATGACGATCGAGATCCGCCCGGCGACCCCCAGCGATGCACCGCAAATCCTCGGGTTCATCACTGAACTGGCCGACTACGAACGTGCCCGCCACGAAGTCATCGCCAGCGTCGCCGACATCGAGCGCAGCCTGTTCAGCGAAGGCGCCACCGCCCACGGCCTGATCTGCCTGCGCGACGGCCTGCCGATCGGCTTCGCCGTATTCTTCTTCAGCTACTCCACCTGGCTCGGCAGCAACTGCCTGTACCTCGAAGACCTCTACATCACCCCCGAACAACGCGGCGGCGGCGCGGGCAAAACCTTGCTGCGCCACCTGGCGAAAATCGCCTGCGCCAATGATTGCGGACGCTTTGAGTGGAGCGTGCTGGACTGGAACAAACCGGCGATCGAATTTTATAAATCGCTGGGCGCGCAGCCGCAGGAAGAGTGGGTGCGGTATCGGATGGATGGGGCGGTGTTGCGCGAGTTTGCCGAGGGCTAGTCGTCGACAATCCATTCCCCAGTCATCAAGTCATCGATCGTTCGCCGGACGGTGCTTGTGAAAACTCCGGCCTTCTTTTCATCAAAGGCCGCTCTCCACTCCCCATAACCTTCGCTGAAATCCGGAATATCAGCAGCGGTTCCTACTCGGTGAGTAATACTGCGTTCGACGGCTTTAGCCTGAAATGGAAGGTGAGGTATTTGATCGAACTCCTCGCCTGTCACCGGACTATTCAACCGCAAACCGTCGATTCGGATGTGCACGATCTTGCCGAATCTTGGATAGTTTTCGATTTTCAGAATTGTCAGCGTCGATGTCGCCTCTCCCGGTGGATTCTTGTAAGCCCAGATATCCCCTACTTTCAATTCTTTCGATGCACTGATCGCTGTGGCAGAGCAGAGCATGCTGAGTAACAACATCAGCTTCGTAACAAATTTCATTTTCTTCCTTGAGAGTCGGGTGTGAGTGAATCAGCCCGGCATTCTAGAGATTCGCTGAAAAAAATCTGGTTACAGTTGTAAATCCCAATATATGGGAGTGATATTTATATATTGAGATTGTGCCACCTCCGGGTTTATAGTCCCGCTCACTCACTGCCAATAAACAAAACAGGTGAAGCGATGCACGCGCAATTGATCGCGCTCGATTGGGGGACAACCTCATTACGTGCTTACAAACTCGCTGCGGATGGCCTGGTGCTCGAACAACGTTCGTTGTCATCTGGGATCATGCAGTTGCCCAAGACGCCGCGAATCATCAAAGGCCAGGCATGCACAGACGGTTTCGAACTGGCCTTCGATGAGGCGTGTGGTGACTGGCTTGATGCGCAGCCGGATTTGCCGGTGATCGCCTGTGGCATGGTCGGTAGCGCCCAGGGCTGGCGTGAAGCGGCCTACCGCGAAACGCCGGCGAACGTCGCCAGTCTCGGAACTTCCCTACAAACGCTTCGCAGTCTTCGCGGTATCGATGTGCACATCGTGCCGGGGGTGATTCAGCGTTCGCCGTTGCCGAACGTCATGCGCGGCGAAGAAACCCAGGTGCTGGGCGTTCTGCAGAATCTTCAGGGCGAGGCGGGCGAGGATCTATTGATCGGCTTGCCGGGCAGTCATTCGAAATGGGTGGAAGTGGCCGACGGCTGCATCGTGCATTTCGATACGTTCATGACCGGCGAAATCTTCGCCGTGCTCAGCGAGCACAGCATTCTGGGACGCACCCAGCAAAAGGGCGCGGCTTTCGATGGCCAGGCCTTTGATCGTGGCGTGCAAGTGGCCGTGTCGGCGGACGGCGAGATCGGCCCGCTGTCGACAGTGTTCAGTGCCCGCAGCCTCGGTCTGACCGGTGATCTGAGCGCCATGGCCCAAGGGGATTATCTGTCGGGGCTGTTGATCGGTCATGAGCTCTCAGCGCTGGCGACCGCCCAGCGACGTCGGCGCAATAGCGTGCACCTGCCTTCGATCATCCTCATCGGTAATGCCCAACTCTGTGCCCGCTACAGCCGGGCCCTCGACGCCTGCGGTTTTGCCCGGGTGCTGCTGGCCGAACAAGCCACCGAACGCGGGTTCTGGCAGTTGGCGCTCGCTGCCGGACTGATCACTCCCAATCCATCCCGTTAAACCTGACTGGAGGTCTGACATGCTCAAACACGCCTTGGCGCAAAACGGTCTGATCGCGATCCTGCGTGGCTTGCGCCCGCAAGAAGCGGCGGTCATCGGCGAAGTCCTGTACGCCGCCGGATTTCGCGTCATCGAAGTGCCGCTTAATTCCCCTGAGCCGTACGAAAGTATCCGCATCCTGCGCAGCACCTTGCCCGCCGATTGCCTGATCGGCGCCGGCACCGTGCTGACACCGGAACAAGTCGAGCACGTGAAAGCCGCCGGCGGCCAAGTGATCGTCATGCCGCACAGTGATCCCAACGTGTTGCGTGCAGCGAAAGCGGCGGGGTTGTTCCTGTCGCCGGGGGTGGCGACGCCGACGGAAGCCTTTGCGGCATTGGCCGAGGGCGCGGACGTGCTGAAGATGTTTCCTGCCGAGCAAATGGGGCCAGCGGTCGTCAAAGCCTGGCTCGCGGTATTGCCGGCCGGGACCGTTCTGGCGCCGGTCGGCGGCATCACGCCGGACAACATGCAGGTATTTATCGACGCGGGCGTCAAAGGCTTCGGTCTCGGTTCCGGATTGTTCAAACCGGGGATGACCCCAGAGGACGTAGCGGTCAATGCCAAGGCCTACGTGGCTGCCTGGAAAGCCCTTCGCTAAGACTTTTTGGCGCTGTGAGCGCTGCCTCTAATAAGAGAGACAAGAAAATGAAAATCACCAAACTCACCACCTTCATCGTTCCGCCGCGCTGGTGCTTCCTCAAGGTCGAAACCGACGAGGGCGTGACCGGTTGGGGCGAGCCCGTGGTCGAAGGCCGCGCCCACACCGTTGCGGCTGCCGTTGAAGAATTGTCTGACTACCTGATCGGCAAAGACCCACGCAACATCGAAGACATCTGGACCGTGCTCTATCGCGGCGGCTTCTACCGGGGTGGTGCGATCCACATGAGCGCGCTGGCCGGTATCGATCAGGCGCTGTGGGACATCAAGGGCAAGGCGCTGGGCGTGTCAGTCAGTGATTTGCTCGGTGGCCAGGTGCGGGACAAGATCCGCGTGTATTCGTGGATCGGCGGTGATCGCCCAGCAGACACCGCGCGCGCGGCGAAAGAAGCGGTCTCCCGTGGTTTCACTGCAGTTAAAATGAACGGAACCGAAGAACTGCAATTTCTCGACTCTTTCGAAAAAGTCGACCTGGCCCTGGCGAACGTCGCAGCCGTGCGTGATGCGGTCGGGCCGAACGTCGGCATCGGCGTGGATTTCCATGGTCGGGTGCACAAGCCCATGGCCAAGGTGCTGATGAAGGAACTCGATCCGTACAAACTGATGTTCATCGAAGAGCCGGTGCTCAGCGAAAACTATGAAGCGCTGAAAGAACTGGCGCCGCTGACCAGCACCCCGATTGCCCTCGGTGAGCGGCTGTTTTCGCGCTGGGATTTCAAGCGTGTGCTGAGCGAAGGCTATGTCGACATCATCCAGCCGGATGCGTCGCACGCCGGTGGCATCACCGAAACCCGCAAAATCGCCAACATGGCCGAAGCCTACGACGTGGCGCTGGCACTGCATTGCCCGCTGGGCCCGATTGCCCTGGCGGCGTGCCTGCAACTGGACGCGGTTTGCTACAACGCGTTCATCCAGGAACAGAGCCTGGGCATTCACTACAACGAGAGCAATGACCTGCTCGATTACGTGAAAGATCCGCGGGTGTTCGACTACGACAAAGGCTTCGTGAAGATCCCGAATGGCCCGGGCCTGGGTATCGAGATCAACGAGGAATACGTGATCGAACGCGCCGCCGTCGGCCACCGCTGGCGCAACCCGATCTGGCGCCATGCCGATGGCAGTTTTGCTGAGTGGTGAGTGCTCCCTGATCCACCTCAAGGTGATCGTTCCCACGCTCCGCGTGGGAATGCCTCACCGGACGCTCTGCGTCCGCTATTGGGACGCGGAGCGTCCCTGGCTGCATTCCCACGCGGAGCGTGGGAACGATCACGACCTCAACAAACATAAGAAAAGGCACTCCTCATGCAACCGCAAACCCTCATTGGGCAAGCGTCGTTGGTGACGCCCAGTCGCAAGCGATTTTTCATCATGGTCCTGCTGTTTATCACCGTGGTGATCAACTACCTGGACCGTAGCAACCTGTCCATCGCGGCCCCGGCGCTGACCAGCGAACTGGGCATCGATCCGATCCACGTCGGGCTGATCTTCTCGGCTTTCGGCTGGACCTACGCCGCGATGCAGATCCCCGGCGGCTGGCTGGTGGACCGTGTGCCCCCGCGCATCCTCTACAGTGTCGCCTTGCTGCTGTGGTCGATCGCCACGGTCATGCTCGGTTTCGCCGGCAGCTTCATCGCCCTGTTCGTCTTGCGCATGGCGGTCGGTGCCCTGGAAGCCCCGGCCTACCCAATCAACAGCCGCGTGGTCACCACCTGGTTTCCCGAGCGCGAACGCGCCACGGCCATCGGTTTCTACACCTCCGGACAATTTGTCGGCCTCGCATTCCTGACGCCGGTATTAGCCTGGCTTCAGCACGAATTCGGCTGGCACATGGTGTTCGTCAGCACTGGCGCGGTGGGCATTCTGTGGGCGGTGATCTGGTACGCGGTGTACCGCGAGCCTCGGGATTTCAAAGGCGTCAACGATGCTGAAATCGATCTGATTCGCGAAGGCGGCGGGCTGGTGGATATCCAGGCCGAACAAGCCAAGGTCAAAGCGAAATTTAGCTGGACTGACCTCGGGATTGTCCTGACCAAACGCAAACTGTGGGGCATCTACCTCGGTCAGTTCTGCCTCAACTCGACGCTGTGGTTTTTCCTGACGTGGTTCCCGACCTACCTGGTGAAATATCGCGGCATGGACTTTATCAAGTCCGGCCTGTTGGCATCGCTGCCATTCCTCGCCGCCTTCGTTGGTGTGCTGTGTTCGGGATTCTTCTCCGACTTCCTGATCCGTCGCGGTTACACGGTAGGTTTCGCCCGTAAGCTGCCGATCATTGGTGGCCTGCTGATTTCCACCTCGATCATTGGCGCCAACTTCGTCGAGTCGACGCCGCTGGTGATCGCGTTTCTGGCGCTGGCGTTTTTCGGTAACGGACTGGCATCGATCACCTGGTCGCTGGTTTCAACCTTGGCACCGGCACGTTTGTTGGGATTGACCGGTGGGGTGTTCAATTTCATCGGCAATCTGTCGGCTATCACCACGCCGATTGTCATCGGTTTCCTGGCGACCGGTGATTCGTTCGCCCCGGCGATTACCTACATCTCGGTTCTGGCATTGATTGGCGCGTTTTCCTACATCTTGCTGGTGGGCAAAGTCGAGCGTATCAAGTTGTAGTCACGGGCATCGGGCGACCATAATGCCGCCCGTTCACTCGCTCAACGGTAAAGGCTGGATATGCAGGAAGACGCCCCAAAAATCGCCAAGGACGCCGCGCCGACCGGCACCCAGACACTGCTTCGTGGTCTGGGTGTGGTTCAGGCCGTGGCCAACGGCGCCCGCGATCTCAAGGAGATCGCCCGGCTGATCGGCACGACGCGCAGCACCACCCATCGTCTGGCCAGTTGCCTGGTGGACGAGCGTTACTTGCGCGTGGTGCCGCAGATCGGCTACCTGTTGGGGCCGAAGCTGATCGAGTTGGGTTTCCAGGCGCGCGAAGAGTTGCCGCTGGTGACTTTGGCCGGGCCGTATCTGGATGAGCTGTCGGCGTTGACCGGCGACACCATTCACCTGGCGATTCGCGAAGGCGACGAGGTGCTGTACCTGCACAAAAATCCGGGGCGCAATGGCCCGGAAATGCGTTCGCGGGTCGGCCATCGTATGCCCTTGGCTCGCACCGGGATCGGCAAGGCGCTGATGCTGGATGACACGCAGGAAGAGTGGCAACGGCTGTACGAAATCAGCTTGCCGGCGGGTGGGAAAAATCTGTTTTGGCCGCAGCACCCGGAGCAATCCTGGGAGCAGTTTCAGCAGCGCATGGTCGAGTACGTGGCGGGCGGTTATGCCTTTGATCTGGAGGACAACGAACCGTCGATCCGCTGTGTGGCGGCGCCGATTCGTGATGCCAGCAAGCGCATCGTCGCCGGCATTAGCATCGCCAGCACCGTGCCGTATATGCCGCGGGAAAAAATGGCCGAGCTGATTCCCCTGATCAAAGGGGTCACGGCTCGGCTGTCGGCGGAGCTTGGTCTGAAGGTTTGAACACAATTCACATTGGTTTTGTGGTTTGGATTGAATAGCGGGCAACAAAAAGGCCCCCGATCGGGAGCCTTGATGTTCAGGCGTTCAACTCACATGTTCGGGTAAGTCGGGCCGCCAGCACCTTCCGGCGTCACCCAGGTGATGTTCTGTGCAGGGTCCTTGATGTCGCAGGTCTTGCAGTGAACGCAGTTCTGGGCGTTGATCTGGAAGCGCTTCTCCCCGTCTTCCATGGTGATCACTTCGTACACGCCGGCCGGGCAGTAGCGCTGGGCAGGCTCATCGTACAGCGGCAGGTTTTTGCTGATCGGGATGCTTGGGTCGGCCAGTTTCAAGTGGCACGGCTGTTCTTCTTCGTGGTTGGTACCGGAGATGAAAACCGAGCTGAGTTTGTCGAAGCTGATCTTGCCGTCCGGTTTCGGGTAGTCGATCTTCTTGCAGTCCGCCGCCAGCTTCAGGCAGGCGTAATCCGGCTTGGTGTCGTGCAAGGTAAACGGCAGTTTGCCGCCGAAGATGTTCTGGTCCAACCAGTTGAAACCACCGCCAACGATCGCGCCGAACTTGTGAATCGCCGGGCCGAAGTTGCGGCTGGCGAACAGTTCGTCGTAGAGCCAGCTCTTCTTGAACGCGTCGACATAAGTGGTCAGTTCTTCGGTGCCGTCTTTCTCGGCGAACAGCGCCTCGGCCACGGATTCAGCGGCGAGCATGCCGGACTTCATCGCGGTGTGGCTGCCTTTGATCTTGGCGAAGTTCAGGGTGCCGAGGTCGCAACCGATCAGCGCGCCGCCCTTGAAGACCATTTTCGGCAACGAGTTCAGGCCGCCTTTGCAGATGGCGCGAGCGCCGTAGCTGATGCGTTTTCCGCCTTCCAGGTACTGCTTGAGCACCGGGTGGTGCTTGAGGCGCTGGAACTCATCGAACGGCGACAGGTAAGTGTTGCTGTAGGAGAGATCGACGATCAGGCCGACCACCACCTGGTTGTTTTCCAGGTGATAGAGGAAGGAGCCGCCGGTGTTCTCGGTGCCCATGATGTCCAGCGGCCAGCCGGCGGTGTGAACTACCAGGCCTGGCTGATGCTTGGCCGGGTCGATTTCCCAGATTTCCTTCAGGCCGATGCCGTAGTGCTGGGCGTCGGCTTCACTGTCGAGGTTGAAGCGCTTGATCAGCTGCTTGCCGATGTGGCCACGGCAACCTTCGGCGAACAACGTGTACTTGCCACGCAGTTCCATGCCCGGTGTGTACAGGCCTTCTTTCGGATTGCCATCGCGATCCACACCCAAGTCGCCCGTGATGATGCCGCGCACCACACCGTTCTCGTCGATCAACGCTTCCTGAGCGGCGAAGCCTGGGTAGATTTCTACGCCCAGGTTCTCGGCCTGCTGGGCCAGCCAGCGGCACAGGTTGCCCAGGGAGATGATGTAGTTACCCTCGTTGTGCATGGTCTTGGGCACAAAGAGGTCAGGGATTTTTTGCGCGCTTTCAGCGTTCTTGAGAACGAAGATGTCATCGCGGGTGACCGGTGTGTTCAGCGGGGCGCCGAGTTCTTTCCAGTCCGGGAACAATTCGTTCAGGGCGCGTGGTTCGAACACGGCACCAGACAGGATGTGAGCACCGACTTCGGAGCCTTTTTCGACCACGCAGACGCTGATTTCCTTACCGGCTTCAGCAGCCTTCTGCTTCAAGCGGCAGGCAGCGGAAAGACCAGCGGGGCCGGCACCGACGATGACGACGTCGAATTCCATGTATTCGCGTTCCACAGGTTATCTCCTACTCAAGGCTCAACAGTTTTTTTTCTAATTGGAGGTTTGGTGTCGCATCCATGAATCCCTGCGCGAGCGCGGATCAGGACAATCGATAGTCCACCTTTCTCTCTGGGTGGCGCATTATATCTACACCACTCTCAGCGTCCAATACAAACGTTTGTTTGAATTGGCTCAAAGCCAGAGAAATCAAAGTCACGCGGCTTACGAACGGCCATTTTAGCGTATTGACCGGAATAGGCGTTCCGGTCAAGATACGGGCGGTTTTGCGCTCGCCGTAGGCACACAGTTGGTTTCAAGAGCACCTCTAAAGACAGGGCGATGGCAGTACAAGGTGATGCGCAGCGCACGTATGGCGCGCAGTTTACACGCCACGATAATGAATGACTCGTCGGTCACCCCTGACGAATGGTCATCATCATTGTGAGCGGTGGTCACTTGACACTTTTGCCAGCGTTTTTAGAGGTGCCCTTGCGCCCGATGAGCATCAACCGCCAGGTTCGCCTAGGCGACTTTCTTTTCACCGGAGAGTAACGAGGAATCCATGAAGGTTCTTGTAGCTGTCAAACGCGTTGTTGATTACAACGTCAAGGTTCGCGTCAAGGCGGACAATTCCGGCGTCGACCTCGCCAACGTCAAGATGTCGATGAACCCGTTCTGCGAAATCGCAGTGGAAGAAGCCGTACGCCTGAAAGAGAAAGGTGTTGCGACTGAAATCGTCGTCGTCTCCGTTGGTCCGTCCACCGCTCAAGAGCAACTGCGCACCGCGCTGGCTCTGGGTGCCGACCGCGCCATCCTCGTCGAATCCGCCGAAGATCTGACTTCCCTGGCCGTTGCCAAACTGTTGAAAGCTGTTGTCGACAAGGAACAGCCTCAGCTGGTGATCCTTGGCAAACAAGCGATCGACAGCGACAACAACCAGACTGGCCAGATGCTCGCTGCATTGAGCGGCTATGGTCAGGGCACGTTCGCGTCCAAAGTTGAAATCAGCGGCGACAGCGTTGCCGTGACTCGCGAAGTCGACGGCGGCGCGCAGACAGTTTCCCTGAAACTGCCGGCCATCGTCACCACCGACCTGCGTTTGAACGAGCCGCGCTACGCGTCCCTGCCAAACATCATGAAAGCCAAGAAGAAGCCTCTCGAAGTGCTGACTCCGGATGCTTTGGGCGTTTCCACCGCCTCCACCAACAAGACCGTGAAAGTCGAAGCGCCTGCTGCACGCAGCGCGGGTATCAAGGTCAAGTCGGTGGCTGAACTGGTCGAGAAACTGAAAAACGAAGCGAAGGTAATCTAATCATGACTATCTTGGTAATCGCTGAGCACGACAACAAGGTTGTGGCTCCTGCCACCCTGAACACCGTTGCTGCTGCCGCCAAAATTGGTGGTGACATCCACGTTCTGGTCGCCGGTCAGGGCGTTGGCGCCGTGGCTGAAGCCGCTGCGAAAATCGCTGGCGTGACGAAAGTGCTGGTGGCCGACAACGCCGCCTACGCTCACCAACTGCCGGAAAACGTCGCTCCTCTGGTTGCAGAGTTGGGCAAGGGCTTCAGCCACATCTTGGCTGCCGCCACTTCCAACGGCAAAAACATCCTGCCACGCGTTGCCGCGCAGCTGGACGTTGACCAGATCTCCGAGATCATCTCGGTCGAAAGCGCTGACACCTTCAAGCGTCCGATTTACGCCGGTAACGCCATCGCTACCGTGCAATCGAACGCTGCCGTGAAAGTGATCACCGTGCGTGCTACCGGTTTCGACCCGGTGGCGGCTGAAGGTGGTTCGGCCGCTGTTGAAGCCGTTGCCGCTGCTCACGACGCGGGCACTTCGAGCTTCGTTGGCGAAGAACTGGCCAAGTCCGATCGTCCGGAACTGACCGCTGCCAAGATCGTCGTTTCCGGCGGTCGTGGCATGCAGAACGGCGATAACTTCAAACACCTGTACGCCCTGGCCGACAAGCTGGGCGCTGCCGTCGGTGCTTCCCGCGCCGCGGTCGACGCAGGTTTTGTACCCAACGACATGCAGGTCGGTCAGACCGGCAAGATCGTTGCACCACAGCTGTACATCGCGGTCGGTATCTCCGGCGCGATCCAGCACCTGGCCGGCATGAAAGACTCCAAAGTGATCGTTGCGATCAACAAGGACGAAGAAGCGCCGATCTTCCAGGTTGCCGATTACGGCCTGGTGGCAGACCTGTTCGAAGCCATTCCCGAGTTCGAGAAGCTGGTTTAATCCAGCGGCCTGACTTATAAAGAGCCCGACCTTTTGGTCGGGCTTTTTTTTGTTCCGGATTTGAGTGGAGAGTGTTGCCATGGATCTGCGTCGCGTGTGCGGCTGGCCATTGCTGCTGGGTTTGACGATGTTGCCGGCGCTGGGCAATGCAGCGGGCAAGTGCGAGCGACTGATCGTGACCGGCAGCCCGGACGCACCTCCGTACCTGTGGCAAGACCCGAAAAATCCTGGAAAACTGATCGGTGCCAGTGCTGATCTGTTGCAGCACGTGGCGGGGGAGTTGGGCATCAAGGTCGAACTGCTTTTTGCCGGCAAACGATCCCAGGCGCTGGACGAAGTGCGCAGCGGGCGCATGGATATGCTGGCCGATGCGCCGTTGACCGTCAGTGAGCTGGAAACCCTGGATTACATTCATCCGCCCCTGTTGGAAAACGACTACCTGGTCTGGACCCGCAAGAATTCCCCATTGATCTACAGCGATGTCCAGGACCTTCACGGTCATCCCGGCGCGGTGTCGGAAAAGTCTCGAATGACTCCGGCATTCGGCACTTTTGCCGATCAGCAATTGACCCTCAACCGTACGCCCAACCTGACCCAGGCCTTTCAGAAATTGCTCCTGGGTGAGGTGGAATTTGTCCTCGCCGGACGCTATTCAGGCACGGCGATCGCGCAGACGCTTAACATGGCCAACGACCTGGTCGCCCACCCGCAACCGATCGACAAGCCCGGTCTGTACCTCGCGGTTTCCCATAACTCCGCCTGCAACGATCCGTGGTTGCGCGGACAGCTGGCCAAAAAGATGACAGAATTGCCCGCCTCAGGACTGACGGACGCCGCGTTGCAACGCAATATCGAGCGTTGGAAAGCGCAACAGCAACAACCAGTCAGTACCCCAAAACAGTAGGGATTTTTAGTGAGTATCCGACCTCTTTTCGCTGCCCTGGCCGTTCTGGCTCTGGCGGGTTGTGCAGCCGATCCGGCGCCAAATGAACAGATTCGCCTGACCGAACAGGCACTCGTACAAGCCAAAGCCGTGGGCGCCACCGCCGATGACATGCCGGAAATGAAACTGGCTGAAGAAAAATTTGCTCGTGTCCAAGGCAACATGGCCGATCAGTCCTACAAGCGTGCGCGCATGCGGGCCGAACAGGCCGAACTGGATGCGCGCCTGGCCGAGGCCAAGGTGCTGACCCTCAAAAGCGAGGAGCAACTGAACGTGCTCAATACCCGCATCACCCGTCTGCGCAAGCAACTGGGAGATGCCCAATGAGCCTCAAGTCCAAAGTCCTCGGCAGCTTGATCCTTGCCGGGTGCGCCAGCTTGTATGGCTGCGCCGGCCAACACAGTGAAGCCGCATTGCAAGAAGCGGGTGCTGACTTCCAGAAGGTCAAGGAAGATTCCAATGTGCTGCGTATCGCGCCCAAAGACGTCATCCGCGCCGGTGAGTCCCTGGCTCGCGCTGATCGCCTGTCCAGCTATTGGGGCAGCGGTTCGGACGTGGTGCATTACGCCTACCTGAGCCAGCGCTACAGCGAAATCGCCCGTGAACACACCAATCAGGTGCTCAACGAAGAACGTGCTGCAAAGCTCGAACTGGAGCGCCAGCGTCTGCAATTGGCACTGCGTGAATCCAAATTGCTCAGCGTTCAGCAGCAGGGCAAGTGGCTTGAAGAACAGATTGTCGCGTTGGCAACCACCCAGACTGACCGGGGGCTGGTGATGACATTGGGCGATGTGCTGTTCGATACGGGTGAAGCCGAGCTGAAAAACTCGGCGAACCGTGTAGTGCTGAAAATTGTTCAGTTCCTGCAGCTCAATCCGAAACGCGTGGTACGGATCGAAGGCTACACCGACAGCACCGGCGGCAAGCACGACAACCTCAAACTGTCCCGTGACCGTGCGCAATCAGTGGCGGATGTGCTGATGGATCTGGGGATCGACGACAAACGCATAAAGGTCGAAGGTTACGGCGATGAATACCCGGTGGACGTGAACGCCTCCGAGCGTGGCCGTGCGCAGAACCGTCGGGTGGAAATTGTGTTCTCCGACGAAAAAGGCCAGCTTGGCGCTGCCCGCTAAGGGCTGCGTCTCTGGAAAACCCGGCCTGCCAGACAGCGCCGGGTTTTTTTACGCCTGCCAATTGCCTGACTCAGGGCAAAAGCAGTACAGATTTTGCTGACACTGCACTGTACGGTCGACTATTGTGGCAACTGTCCCCGTACACTTCTAAACTGTTCCGGTATTGTTTCGCACAAGAATAAAATGCCCGTGAAATCGAGTGCTGCGTCATGACCAATCTCTTGCTCTACCAACGTATTGCTCAACAACTGGCCGAAGACATCCGCCGTGGTGTCTATCAACCGGGGGAGCGCGTACCTTCGGTGCGCAAGATGAGCTCTCAGCTCAACGTCAGCCATGCGACGGTGTTGCAGGCGTATGCGAATCTTGAAGACCAGGGGTTGATCCGGGCGCGGCCGCAATCTGGCTATTACGTTCACCAGACGCCAGCCCTGACCGCGCCGACACCGGACATCGCCCGGGTCGAGCGTCCGGGTCTGGTCACTCGTAGCAGTATCATTCAACAAGTGTTGGTCGAATCCCGCCGCGAAGGTGTTTTTCCGTTGGGCGCCGCAGTGCCCAGCGTCGATTACCTGCCGGTGCGGGCGCTGCATCAGCAATTGGCCAAAGTTACCCGTTTCCATAGCCCGCGGGCGTTCAGCTACATGTTCAGCCCCGGTTTTGAGCCGTTGCGCCGGCAAGTGGCGATCCGCATGCGCGATGCCGGTGTGGTGGTTGATCCGACCGAAGTGGTCATCACCCACGGCTGTGTTGATGCGTTGCAGATGTCCCTGCGTGTATTGACCCGGCCGGGCGACCTGATTGCCGCCGAATCGCCGACGTATTATGGCCTGCTGCAACTGGCAGACTTGCTCGGCCTCAAAGTGATCGAAATTCCGAGCGACCCCGCCACCGGCATGAGCCTCGAAGCCTTGCAACTGGCGGCCAACCAGTGGTCGATCAAGGCGCTGGTGCTGACCACGCGTCTGAGCAATCCGTTGGGTGGGACCATGCCCGAGGAGCGGCAGAAACAATTGCTGCGCCTGGCGTCGGATTTCGATATCCAGATTGTCGAAGACGATATTTACGGCGAACTGATGTTCGAGCAGGGGCGTACCAAATCGCTCAAGGCCTATGACCGGCTGGATCGGGTCATCTATTGTTCAAGTTTCTCCAAAACCCTGTCGCCGGGCGTGCGGATCGGCTGGATGATTGCCGGCAAGTATCAGCAGGAAATTCAGCGCTTGCAGACATTCAGTACCCATTCGGCCTGCAGCGTCACGCAAATGGGCATTGCGGCTTATCTGGAAAACGGCGGTTACGACCGCCACTTAC